>USLU01000003.1 GCA_900555635.1 uncultured Bacteroides sp. | reverse complement strand
GGACACGAAGTGGTGACGGCTTATTTACACGAAGAGTTCAAGCTGACACGCAGTAAAGCTGCCTTACTGGTTACAACCGGTTGTATTGTCTTGGGGGTATTCTGTTCACTCTCTCTTGGAGTCGGCAAAGATTACACTATATTCAGAATGAATTTATTCGACCTATTCGATTTCGTTACCGCCAAAATTATGTTGCCTTTGGGTGGATTCTTTATCTCCATCTTTACCGGCTGGTATCTGAACAAGAAAATTGTATGGGATGAAATAAGCAATAACGGAACTCTAAAGGTCCCTATCTACAAAATATTAATATTCATTTTGAGGTATATTGCACCGATAGGTATCGCAATCGTATTCATCAATGAATTAGGTTTTCTAAAATAAAGAGATGCAAAACCCTCTCAAAAATTTCTTTTACTTCTCCCGAGGAGAAAGGCGTGGAATACTTGTTCTGGCTACCGGCATTGTACTCGTTTTTCTCTCCGGGTATTTTTATTCTTATTGGAAAGACATGCAATTTCCTTCTGAAGAGGATTTAAAGCAACAGGCTATTGCAGAAGCAGAATATAATGCATTTATCTCTTCAATTGAAGAACAAGAAAAGCAACGGAAAACAAAGTATACTAAATACGGTTACAAAAAGCCACAAATCCTTGCCTTAAATCCATTCGATCCCAATACTACAGATTCTGCTACTTTTTGCAAATTAGGGTTACCGGGATGGATGGCACGAAACATATTACAGTATCGCCGTAAAGGTGGCAAATTTCGTAAAGCGGAAGACTTCAAAAAGATATACGGATTAACAGGAGAACAATATGAAGCACTCTTGCCGTATATTTATATTGCCCCCGAAGATACAGTTAAAGACACACCCCACTTATATAAATATCTATCAACAAATGACAATAAGATCAATCCTCAACCTGACTCCTACAAATATCCCATAGGCACTGTTATTGATCTTAACAAAGCTGACACTACAGAGCTAAAAAAGATACCGGGTATCGGCAGTGGTATTGCCCGCATGATAACCACCTATCGTCAACAATTAGGAGGTTTCTATCGTATCGAACAACTGGAAGATATTCATCTGGATTATCATCAGCTACAATCATGGTTCAGCATTGACTCCAAAGATATTCGCCTTATAAACTTGAACCATATTGGAATAGAACGTCTCCGAAATCATCCATACATCAACTTTTATCAGGCAAAAGCATTTGTGGAATATCGTAAAAAGAAAGGAGCACTCCACAGTTTAAAGCCTTTCACTCTTTATGAAGAATTCTCGGAGACTGATTTAGAAAAGATTAGCCATTACGTTTGTTTCACTAATCTCTAATTTCTTTATTTATTTCTCCATCAATAAGATGTATAGTTCGATCAGTAATCTGTGCCAATCCTTCGTCATGGGTTACAATGACAAAAGTTTGTCCAAACTGGTTGCGGAGATCGAAAAATAGTTGATGAAGTTCTTCTTTATTATGGGTATCCAAACTACCGGACGGCTCATCCGCCAATACCACAGCCGGGTGATTAATCAGTGCACGTGCTACTGCCACACGTTGTTTCTCACCTCCTGAAAGTTCATTCGGCTTATGGCTTGCACGATCAGTAAGTCCCATAAATTCTAATATTTCTGTAGCAGCAGCTTTTGCTTCCTGCTGCCCTAATCCGGCAATAAAAGCTGGAATCATTACATTTTCCAGTGCCGTAAATTCTGGCAATAATTGGTGAAACTGGAATACAAAGCCAATATGCTTATTACGGAATGCAGCCAATTCTTTCTCCTTCATACGATTCACTAAGGTACCGTTTATAGTTACCGAACCACTATCCGGCATATCCAATGTACCCACAATCTGCAAAAGAGTAGTTTTACCTGCACCACTAGGACCTACTATACTGACAATCTCACCCTTATCTATATTCATATCGATCCCCCGCAACACTTGCAGGCTGCCGAAACTCTTCGTTATATTTTCTAATTGTATCATTTTACAGTCTTTTTATTACATATTCTGCCAGATAACAGCCGAAAACTGCCGGCATATAGCTCACTGTTCCACATGTCGACTTCTTATTCATCTCGTCATCCGTCAGCAGTACCGCATTCGGATCAGCCTGTTCGGTACTGAATACCACAGGTAATTTACGTTTAATACCCATCTTCTGAAGTCGTTTACGAACAGCTTTGCTTAATCCGCAATGATAGGTTTCCCAAATATCGGCAAAACGCACTTGGGTTATATCGCTCTTAGCACCGGCACCCATGCTCGATACAATCTTTATATGACGTTTCATCGCTTCCACTATCAAATGGCATTTCGGAGAGAGCGTATCAATAGCGTCCACAATAAAATCATAAGAGGCTGCATCAAGCAACTCGGGAATATTCTCGTCTTTTAGGAAAACGGGCAATACCGTTAACTCCAAATCCGGATTAATATCTTTGTATCGCGCTCGCAAGACCTCTGCCTTCTTCCGACCTACAGTAGAATGTAAAGCAGGTAACTGGCGATTTATGTTAGTAGGCTGTACCGTGTCTGCATCCACTATCGTCATCCGCCCTACTCCGGCACGGCATATCATCTCAGCAGCGTATGCGCCTACTCCTCCCAGACCCACTACTAACACATGTGCCCGGCGTAACCGTTCCATCTTCTCATCTCCCAGCAAAAGCTGAGTTCTCTGTTGCCACTCTTTCATCTCAACAAATCACTAATCACTAAACACTAATCACTATTTTTTGAACCACTTGTAGAACCATTTGCCTACTTCCTCATAATGTTGCGATTCATTATTACCACGCGGATTGGAGAAAGATACAGCATCCTGGGGTTCACCCAACTGATCGGGATACAATACAATCAAACTATTATTAGCAAAATACCTGCTTATCTGTGCAGGCAACTTCTCGAATGAACTGTCATAAGAGATAGATCCACGACGCGCACTAATGATGACTAATAAATGGTCGTAATTCACTTGCCCGGTCAGTATCAGCAAATCGCCCCAGTCATCTAAACGAGAAAAGTCGGTTAATGTTTGCCCATACTTCTTCTTAACAAGTGCCTGAAGATAAGCAGTAGTCTCCTCATTGGCATAGAAGTGTACACGGCAACCTAAGGTTTCGCCCAAACGGCAGAAATGCCCTACCCACTTTTGGAAACCGGCTTCATATTCAGCCTTGGACGGTACCGCAATAATTACACGCCTTATCGTATTGATAGGCATCAAAAATTTAGCTATGATTACTTCTCGATGCAATCCTTTCAACAAGTTCTCGGCAAGCATACCAAAGAACGAATCTACGATATTGACTTTGCGGTGCAAACCAATAATTACATCCGTCGCCACATATTCTTTAGCTGTATGAATAATCCCGGAAGCAATATTCAGATCATAACGTGTAATTTGCTTCAAAGATACACCTGCAGAAGCCGTTATCATGGCTGCTTTCTCCAAATGGCGCTTTCCGCGAAGCTCCGCAGCTTCCGAACTGCTATCATCATTGATAACATTCAAAGCCAATAAATTGTCTTTTTGCTTCGAATCCCGTATAAGTAAAGACAGATTTATCAAGTCCTCTATTGTATCAGGATTAGCAACCGGGATTAATATTTTCTCTTGCTCCACCGACTGGTTCTCTTCCAAATGCGCCTCATCCATCGCTATCTTCCGTGCTGCCCGTTCAGTTATAAATGAACTAACAATACAAGTCACAAGTATCAGCAAGACAGTACCATTCAAAACATCATCATTCAATAATCGCTCACCACCAGGCAAAATAATGTTATATCCCACCAAAACAGCTGCTAAAGTTGCCGCTGCCTGTGCATTACTCAATCCATACATGAGCTCACGTTCAATAGCCCCCATCTTGTATATTTTCTGAGTGAGCCAACAAGCAATCCATTTACCCGTCAAGGCCACAACTATCATCACACCAGCCACTTTCAACGCATTCCCTTGGCCAAATATCACATGTATGTCTATCAGCATACCTACCCCAATCAGGAAATAAGGAATAAAAAGTGCATTCCCCACAAATTCCAGATGGTTCATTAAAGGAGATACATGCGGAATAAGACGGTTTAAAACCAATCCGGCCAAAAAAGCACCCAAGATACCTTCCATCCCCACAAACTCCATCAGCCCGGCTCCCAGAAAAACCATAGCCAATACAAAAATAAATTGCATCACACCATCATCATATCTCCGGAAAAACCAACGCCCTATACGTGGGAAGAAATAGACAATCAAAGCTCCCAAAAAGACTACTTTAACAACCAGCCATACCCAAAACAAGCCATCCGATTCTCCCTTGAATAGTCCTCCGACTACCGCCAAGACCAGCAAAGTAAGTGTATCTGTTACCGCAGTACCACCAACTGCAATGCTCACACTACGATGTCGTGATACTCCATAACGTATGACAATGGGATAAGCTACCAAGGTATGTGAAGCATACATACTTGCCAATAAAACAGAAGTTATCACTCCATATTGTAGCAATGTCATATTCGTAATCAAACCTATACCTATCGGAATAATGAAAGCCAATAATCCTAATACAACGGCTTTCGTCCGATTTTGCTTGAAGTCCCCCATATTCATTTCCAAACCGGCAAGGAACATGATATAGTACAATCCTACCTTGCCAAAAAGTTCAAAGCTGCTATCACGTGCCAGGATATTAAAGCCATGTTCACCAATAACAAGTCCAGCCAATATCATACCGATAATGTGCGGAATACGAAGTCTACTTAACAAGATAGGTGCAAATAATATAATAAGAAGTACAAGGAGAAATATCCATGTAGGGTCAGTAATCGGGAGTTGTAAGCTAAAGTCAAACCAATCCATAGATTGCAAGTTTTGGGTTTTGAATGCAAAATAACGAAAAACTTTTCACTTTATTGGGTGTTATACAGCATTTTGTTATAAATTTGCAACCAATTCTATCAAATCAGAGATAGGATGTACTATATTATAAACTATTTAAAAACAAAAGAAAAATGAAAGTAGCTATTGTTGGAGCAAGCGGAGCCGTGGGACAGGAGTTCCTGCGAGTGCTCGATGAAAGGAATTTCCCGTTGGACGAGTTAGTATTGTTCGGTTCTAAACGCAGTGCCGGTACTAAATATACCTTCCGCGGTAAACAGATCGAGGTTAAACTCTTGCAACACAATGATGACTTTAAAGGGATCGATATCGCTTTCACTTCCGCAGGCGCCAGTACCTCTAAAGAGTATCTTGAAACAATCACCAAGTACGGTGCTGTGATGATTGACAATTCAAGTGCTTTCCGAATGGATACCGATGTACCTTTGGTAGTACCCGAAGTAAATGCTGCCGACGCAAAAGACCGTCCGCGTGGCGTTATCGCTAATCCTAACTGTACTACGATTCAAATGGTAGTAGCACTGAAAGCCATCGAACAGCTTTCTCATATAAAGACCGTACACGTTTCTACCTATCAAGCTGCCAGCGGCGCCGGTGCAGCTGCTATGGACGAATTGTACGAACAGTATCGTCAGGTATTGGCAAACGAACCTGTAACTGTTGATAAGTTTGCTTACCAGTTGGCATTCAACCTTATTCCTCAGATCGATGTATTCACTGAAAACGGATATACTAAAGAGGAGATGAAGATGTTTAACGAAACTCGTAAGATTATGCACTCTGACATAAAAGTTAGTGCAACTTGCGTACGCGTTCCCGCATTACGTTCACACTCAGAGAGTATCTGGGTTGAAACAGAACGTCCTATCTCTTTGGAAGAAGCTCGCGAAGCATTCGCTAAAGGTGAAGGTCTGGTTCTGATGGATAATCCGGCAGAAAAGGAATATCCGATGCCGTTGTTCCTTGCAGGCAAAGATCCCGTTTATGTAGGTCGTATTCGTAAAGATCTTACTAACGAAAACGGATTGACATTCTGGATTGTAGGCGACCAAATTAAGAAGGGTGCTGCGCTGAATGCGGTACAGATTGCAGAATATTTGGTAAAGGAAAAAGCGCTATAAATAAAAGAAACAAATAAAAAAATAGGTGTGTATTCATTTTACGATACACACCTATTTTTATTTTATACATTCACTTCAACCGATTACCAACCCGGATTCTGAGTAAGTTCCTTGCCCTTATTCTCATAGATAGTCAACTGCTCTACAGGTATCGCACGTAAATAATAACGTTCCGAATTCAACTCACCTTTTTTGAATATACGAAGTTCTTTTTCACGCAAATAATGGATATACCCCTTATCTGAATCCTTATTAGTCGGATCTTCCGGATCAAATAAGAACAACACCCTATTACCATCGCTATCTTTTGCTGAAATAGTTGGATAGTCCGCCATATTTACATAAGCACCCAAGATTGTCTTTTTAGGAAGACCGTTTTCATCTTCTGAATTCAAGTATTCAAATTTAGCCCAACGGCGAAGATCCTCACCACGACGACCTTCCATAATTAACTCTATACGACGTTCACGACGAATTTCCCACAAAACAGGATTGACGTCTGTGTCACGAGCCGGATCGTTGATAACTACTCCATTTACGCTCAAGTTTCCACCATCTAACTGCACTTTTGGCATTGTTATGGCTTTACTATCACCCCACTTCGTCAACTTACGGTTACGAATCTGATTGATGGACTTATCCAGATCACTCTGTGCAAATGCAGCACCACCAACTTGGGCTATTTCATAACGAGCTTCTACATAATTCAGCAGCACTTCAGCATAGCGAAAACAAGGTGCATCAGCAGGACTCAGAATGCCAGTACAATAGTCTAAACCGGCAGCCCACCATTCGTCATTCAAGAATTTCTTTGCCGGATAACCAGTTGGCGAGGTTCCCTCAGTGTATTTCGTACCAAGTGCACTCATGATACGCAAGCTATCGGCAATTGTTTGATAGAGTCTCGGATCACGATTTTGGAATGATTTCTGAATACTAGGATCCAACTTACCTTGATAAATCGGAGACTGCCCAATAGGCAAACCATCAGTACAGAGGTAACTTTCGATTACGTTTTCCGTAACACCACCTTGGGTCTGATCTTCCGGACCATTGTAAGACATCAAAGCATTACATTGCAGACCACTTGTATATTCACGATACCAAATCACTTCCGGATTATTAGCCAGATCATCGGTAGTAAACAAAGCATTGTAGGTATTTCCAATAGCATACTTATCAGAATTCATCACTACTTCTGCACCATTAATAGCACCTTGCAGCAGATTCTTGATTTCAGCATCACCTACTTTTTCCGATGTAGGTCCTACCGTAGTACCATGATATTTCAGCCAAGTAGCATGATACAGCAATTCGCGTGACATATATGCACCAACCACATATCTATTTACCTGACGTTTGGTATCATCCACCCGTACATTATCCAATGCAAATTGAAAATCGTCCTGAATTTTTTGTGCCACATACGGATATGAATCACGATTTTTATAGAGATTCTCATCAGCCGGATCGGTCACCTTATCATAGAAAGGAACACCACCATAAGTTTTTGCCAATTCACTATAAGCCATTGCACGGAAATAGCGTGCTACACCTGTCCAGTGATTCTTTGCCTCTTCCGAAATATTCATTCCCGGAATTTTTTCAATCATAACATTTGCCTTATAGACAATAGCATAGTTATCCTTCCATATAGCCGTTTTGCTATTCCAGTCCGTAGTAGCAGAAGTCGGGAAATAAATATACCCTCCATTATAAGTATTCGCATTATTCAGATTGATGTAATCATCTGTATAGTTGTCTCCCGAGAAGAAACCGCCAAATACAGTATAGTCAATATTATACCCTTTAAAATACGAAGAATAAAAATCTTGAGCATAAGTACGCAAGGAAGTTTCAGTCTGCCAATATGTGTCATTTGTCTGCTTGTCTTGCGGATCTTTATCCAAGAAATCCTCACAACTACAGAGCGAAGCCATCGTCAACGCACAGGCAATATATAATATATTTTTCTTTTTCATAATTGTAATAACTATTAAATTATAAACTAAGCTGAATACCGAATGATACCGTCTTCTGATACGGATAGCTACGACCAAAGTTACGTGAATCACTGGATGTACCAGCAGTACGTATACCTGTTTCCGGGTCAATGGCCGGTTTCAAGCCGTCAATAGTGAAAAGGTTCTCACCAGTAAAGTAAACGCGCAAACCTTGTACTTTGTATTTGCTCAACCAAGTTTTAGGCAATGTATAACCTACTGTTAAGGTTTTGAGACGCAAATATGCCATATTCAGCAAATAGCGGTCGTTCAAACTGTAGTTTCCTGATTGGCTTTGTTTATAATCCATCGGACGAGGGTAGAAAGCATTCGTATTTTCGGGTGTCCAATAATCTTCTGCACCCTTATAGAATGGTTCACCAGTAGTGAATCCCGGCAACACCTGATTACCCGCAGCCCACAATTTTCTATTTGCTACTCCTTGGAAGAATGCACTAAAATCAAATCCCTTATAAGAAGCATCCAGATTCAAACCAAATTGCATACGCGGCAAGGCATTACCAATCACACTTAAATCACCTTTTTCATCTATGTTTGACTGTCTCTTAATCTTACCATCTCCATCAATATCTTTGTAAAGCACGTCACCGGGTGCAAACTCATAACCAGCAGGGAATACCTGTGTTTGATCCGGCAAACCTTCTTTCATAGAACCGTCTGCATTAAAGTCCGCCTCGGTTAAGAAACGATCGAACTGCAATCCCCATATATCACCTAAGATCATACCTTCTTTATAAGCATCAGTACTCCACCAACCGGTAGCACCATAGGAGGGTAATTTGGTATTGTGTGTCCATTTGGTAACTTCAGTTTTGTCATCAGCAATAGAAGCAGTCACACCAAAATGCAAACCATTCTTGAACGTATGGCGATAGTCAACAGCTATTTCCCATCCTTTAGTTTGGATAGCACCCATATTTTCAAACGGAGCGACAGCACCTAACGTTTGCGGTAAGTTAGCTGTAGTCAAGATGTCACTGGTCTTACGGTTATACCAGTCGAATGTTACTCCCAACGCATCATTGAAGAAACGAGCGTCTAAACCCAAATCAATTGTAGTAACCTTTTCCCAAGTTAGTTCAGAAGACACTATAGTCGGTTTCCCTGTAGATGAAACCTTTTTTCCATCGATAATCCAACTATCAGTAGCGGTTGACAAAGTAGAGATATAACGATCAGTGCCTACATCCTGATTACCAATCATACCCCAAGAGCCACGTAACTTCAGCGTGCTTAAATAAGGCTTCAAGGACTCCATAAATGCTTCTTCAGAAATACGATAACCGGCAGACATAGAGGGGAAGAAGCCAAAACGTTGTCCGGAAGGGAAACGGGAAGAACCGTCATAACGCCCATTAAATTCCAACATATAGCGGTCTTTAAATGAATAGTTGATACGACCGAAGAAACCGGCAACAGACCACCATGTGTGTTCTGAACTTGTTGTCTGTTCACCCGTAGCCATATTCAATTCCGGCTTTCTAGGATCAAGCAGCCCCTTGCGTTGAGCCCAGTAATATTTATATTCGCTTTTCTCTAAGTTAGATCCACCCATCACCTTGAAATCATGATCCTCCCAACGCTTGGAATACGTGGCGATAAAGTTAGCCGTTAAATTTTCAGTACGTCCGGTTTCTTGCCGAACATAATCGTAAGTACCGATTGAGTTATAATTACCATATGAACCACGCAAAGCATCAAGAGAGGATTGTGCAGAGAAGATATTATATCCACTTGTTAAACTAGGTGTTCCATACTTTTTCAATCGAGTTTCGACCGAGCTATAAGACAAATCCACATCAATGGTCAAATCTTTAATAGGTTTCACTGTAACCCCACCGGTCAAACGGAGATATTCACGTTCTTTCGTGATAGTAGGAGCCGTTTTCAAATCAGTTAAGGCGCTACGGAATTCTTTTCCTTCGTAAGTACCATATGGCATCATCGGTTGCCAACGATACAAATAATACATCTGGTCATAGAGATCGCTGGCATAATTAAACGGTTTGTCATAATCAGAGCGGGTAAACATCAACCCGGTACGTACAGACACATATTTGTTCAGTTCGGAATTCAATGAAACGTTCGCATTGTAACGCTTGTAATCGTCTGAGTTTATTTTCATCATACCATCTTGAGAAAAATAGCCCAAAGCGACATTATAGTTGGTTTTTCCATTACCACCATTGATAGAAAGGCTATGATTCTGCTGTGGAGACCAATCTTTGATATATTCATCATACCAGTCCCAAGTACGTATGAAAAACATACCACCATCTCGGAACTCGAAATCACGTCCTTCTTCCATTTCACGACCAAACTGATCGCCATATCCGTACTTCTCCCAATAATCCTTCATCTTTTGTACGTGAGTTGCATCTACACGCATGTTACCTACTACATTGTAAAAAGCAGTAGCACCTTTTGTTTGGTTAATCACACCTTTCAAGTTGATGTCAGCTTGCTCCCATCCGGGAAGTTGCTCGGGTGTTTTGGTCGGTGTTCGCCAAGCAAAGTTATTGGTATATTTTACAGAGAGGCGTTCGTGCTTAGTCTTCGATTTAGTTGTAATCAATAATACCCCGAATGCACCACGTGCACCATAAATAGAAGCCGAAGCAGCATCTTTCAATACAGAAATATTTTCAATGTCATCCGGATTTACCATAGAAATATCAGTCACTTCTACGTTATCCACAAGAATCAATGGTTTGGCATCACCATTTGGAGACCCTATACTACCACGAATTTTAATAGTAGGTGCTCCACCTATTTCACCGGAGTTTGTCGTAACAGTTAATCCCGGCACCGCTCCTTGAAGGGCACGTCCAATATCGGTAATAGGGCGGCTATCAATAGTTTTATTAACGTCTACAGAAGCTACAGCACCAGTCAAGTTCACTTTCTTCTGTGAACCATAACCTACAACTACAACTTCATCAAGTAATTCAGTATCATCCTTCAAGATAACTCTCAAAGTAGGAGCCGCTTTTACTTCTTGAGTTGTATAGCCCACAAAAGAAACTTGTATCGTAGCTCCCGGCTTCACGTTCATTTTAAATTTTCCATCCAAGTCAGTAATACCACCATTAGTGGTGCCTTTCTCAATGACATTAGCACCAATAATTGGTTCATCTTTAGTATCTACAACTGTAACGGTCGCAGAAATAGTTTGCATCTGCTCCAATACTCCATGCGAGCCGGCAGAGATTGTTTGTGTAGCCATCACACTACCACTACCTAAAAACAGCGCACTGATTGCTACCGCAGTGAGGAGTTTGCTATTAACCAATCCTCGTCTTTTACGATCTTCATTCATAAGTGATTGATGATTTTATTAAATTAAAATAGTTTCTCAAAATTAGGGTAAGGGGGAATAATAAATCAGAAAATTATTGTTTTTCCAAATGTTTCTCAATTTCTCATAGGCGTATCTCTATTTAAAGGTTCATAACTTCATATATTATATCTCTTTATATATTATATCTCTTCATTTCTTGCATTTACCAAGTTCTCGTGGAACTTAGTACGTATTGACTAAAATTAAATATATTCTAATTACTTAACTTCGTATTACCTAACTTTGTAAGCGATTTTAAGAGATAAAGTTTGTTATTAACAAAGGCGTCAAAACCAAGAGAATATCTTTCGCTTGTTCCGACTTAGCAAAGATATATTATTATTTAATATCATGAACACTCATTTGCATATTTTTAACTTTATATTTATTGTTTTGCAAATTTGAGTATTTTATACCTTATAATATAGGCGAGTTTAAGGTTCTTCAATATTCAATGAATGAAATTCAATCAATCCACTCATTGGAGTTTCTTCTATAACTTCCAATTCTATCCCAAACTCATGAGCAACATCTCTTAAGACATCTGAATAGCTATATGCTAATGAGCCAACAAAGCGTATAGGATAGCTCTTGTAATCGTATTGGCATATATTTCTAGTGAAAAAGCTTCTTAAATTACTAGTTATCAGCTCATATACATAATCGTCATTCATATAATCAGCCAAGAAGTATGAAATTGTAGATAAGAAACGATTGGGGAACGGACGATTGTAAACAGACTCCATTACCTCATTAGGACTAATGCGGAACTTTTCATAAAAGTCAGCCATAACATCCTTGGGAGCCAGCCCTTTCAATACATCTGACAAGAAGTATTTTCCCATTACTGCGCCACTGCCTTCATCACCTAAAATATAACCGCCGGCTTTTACATTCTTTACTACAATCTTCCCGTCATAAAAGCATGAATTAGAGCCGGTTCCCAAAATACATGCAATACCGGCTTCACATTTAAACAAACCGCGAGCAGCCGCAAGTAGATCACTTTCTACTTGTATGGGAGTTTTAAACTGGGCTACTAATGAAGCTCCTAATATATTCTTTTTCTCATGTGAGGTACAGCCAGCACCATAATAGTACACTTGCTCCAGTTTCTTTTTGAAGAATATTTCAGGGAGGCCTAATCGCACACTTCGGCTTATCTCTCTTCTTGTTTGAAAGAAAGGATTCAATCCCTCGGTGAAAACACGTTGTATGAGGTGATTATCTTCAACCAAAGCCCATTCAGTTCTTGTAGACCCACTTTCTGCTATTAGTTTCATAAGTAGTTGGATTTAGAATTGAATACAAATATATAGCTTTTTTTAATCTTTGCAAGAACTAATGGCAAAAAAAGTTCTTTGTACTCTGAGTTTACATTCAATCATCACTCATTATTTTTCCTCTTTAATAATACCTAGGTTCTATCAAACCAATATTTTACTTCATTTCCTTGCAATATATAATGAGCACTAAACTCTAAATAGAATTTGATTGCTAATTCATATGCCAAATTTGTCATTTATAATTTAAACTTAACTTTCTCAGTTGTAAATGTATCAATCATATTTTGAAAGTCTTTTCATTATATGGGCTCTCCTTATACATTCTAGTAGAACTAAACTATTTCAATATACATAGAATAGCTGACAACAAGTTCCACGAGAACTGGCAGTTAGAAGTAAAATAGAGATAATATATAAAGTTACAAACCTTTAAATAAAGAGAATGCCTATGGTGAAAAACAGCATTAATATGAAATAGTTACAACCATTTCAGTTTAACTATTCCTCCTATCCTGATTTTAGAGAAACCTATTTAATTAACATCAAAATCATCAATCGTTTATGAATGAAGAACGCAAAAGACGAGGATTAACACATAACAAATTCCTCATGGCAGTGGTAATAAGTTCACTGTTAATAAGTAGCGGTAATGTGATGGCTACTCAAACGACTTCGGGTAGCATTTCGGAAACTACAGAACAATTACAGTCAATGACCGTTAAAGGTTTGGTTGTAGATGCTACAGGTGAACCCATTATTGGTGCCAGTATAGTGGAAAACGGTACAACCAATGGTGGAATTACTGACCTTGACGGTAAATTCACATTAAAAGTAAAGCCGGGAGCTACACTTAAAATATCTTATGTAGGTTATCAGACACTAGAAGTAAAAGCAGCCAAAACAATGAGAGTTGTTTTGAAAGAAGATAGCGAAATGTTATCAGAAGTAGTTGTAGTAGGCTATGGTTCACAAAAGAAAACAAATTTAACTGGTGCCGTTTCTACGGTCGATGTAAACAAAACCCTAGACAGCCGTCCCATTGCAGATGTAGGTCGTGGACTACAAGGTTCTACTCCGGGGCTAACTATAACTATTCCTAGTTCTGAAGTTGGTACAGATCCTAATATTAAAATTCGTGGTGCAGTAGCTTCATTGGAAGGTAACTCTAAACCGCTTATCTTGATGGATAACGTAGAAATACCCAGTATTAGCCTGGTAAACCCTGACGATATTGAGTCCATCTCCATATTAAAAGATGCAGCCGCATCTTCAATTTATGGTTCAAAGGCAGCATTTGGTGTGATCTTGATTACAACCAAAAAAGGTGCTAAGACTGACAAAGTTTCTGTCAATTACTCCGGAAACGTTGCTTTCCAGACTGTTGCCAAGGATAGCAACGTAGGTGGTATCAGTGGTATGGAGTATATTATGGATGCGGCCGAACGTACCGGCGGTACACTGGCTGGTGCCTTTTTCTATATTACTCGTGAAGGCATTGAGCGCTCCAAAGAGTGGGAGAAACTCTATAGTGGAAATGTTGGTAAGAATGATCCAGTAGTCTATGGACGCGACTGGTATCTTGACTCCAACGGTCGTAAAATCGGTGTACGCCATTATGATCCGTACGATTATATGATAAAGGACGTAGCTGTGGCTCAGACTCACAATCTTTCCGTAAATGGTAAGAGTGGAAAAACGACTTTCAATATCGGTTTGGGTTATTTGGATCAAGACGGTATGAGTAAAGCCGCCAAAGAAGACAACTTTAAGCGTTATAATGCATCCATCAATCTGACTACCGAACTCAATAAATGGGTTACCCTGAAAGCAGGTGCTATCTACTCGAAACGAGAAAAGAGCTACCCTTACAATTCTACAGGTGTTTTTGACCCTTGGTACTATTGCTACCGTTGGAGTGACATATATCCGATGGGCAATGACGAAAATGGTCAAGAGTTACGTAGTCCGGCTTCTGAATTCAGTCAATCAAATACCGCTAAGATGACTCATAATTATACCAATATCAATATGGGAATTCATCTGAATATTTTAAAGGGATGGACTGCGGATTTTGACTATTCACATGCCAATCAGGAATATATTTGGTTACGTCCTGGTACCCGTTTCACAGCTGCCGATACTTGGGGTGGTGCAACACCGCGTTTGGACGCTAATGGTAAACCTGTAATGGTGAATTACTATGGTAAAGATATGCCGGCTTACGATTTAGTGATGAGCACCTATACTGGCATCGGTTCAGGTGTTGACCAACTGGATCGCTATACTGAAAATTCAATGCGCAACACAATCAACGTTTATACTACCTATGAACTGAACTTTTTGAAAGACAATAACCTAAAGTTCATGCTCGGTATGAACCGTGTAACCTACGATATGGAGTATAGCCAAGCTCGTAGAAAACAAGTGAACGACGTGGAAAATCCTCAGTTTAACTTTGCTACCGGCGATCAGTATGTATGGGGCAACAAGGATTGGAATGCCCAATTAGGCTATTTCGGTCGTATCAATTATGACTATGCAGGCAGATATTTATTAGAAGCCAATCTTCGTTATGATGGTACTTCGGTATTCGGTGCCGACCAGCGCTGGCGTTGGTATCCTTCGTTCTCCGCAGGATGGCGTGTTAGTGAGGAAGCTTTCATGGAGCCTATCAAGGAAGCTGTATCAGCTTTGAAGTTACGTGGTTCTTGGGGCAAAATCGGTGACCAATCTATACCTAATTCACTCTATGTATCTACTCTTTCTTCCGGTTCTACTGTTAGCTGGATTGGCGGAGACGGTAATTTACTTAGTTATGTAGGCACACCTACTTCAGTGGCTCGTGACATCACTTGGCAGGATATCTCTACACTCGACATCGGTTTGGATGCTCGTTTCTTGAATGGTGAACTGGGCTTTACGTTCGACTGGTTCCGCCGTAAGACAGAGAATATGATTGTACCAAACCAAGATTTAACATTCTCTTACGGCACATCCTCTTTGAAGGGTAATTATGGTAACTTGCATACGGATGGTTGGGAAATTGGTATTGACTACAGCCATCAATTCAAAAACGGCTTGCGTATTACAGCCAATGCCACATTGAGTGACTTCAAAACCATCATTGACAACTATGGTAACGTGAACGGTTTGAGTGAAAATTATAAAGGCAAACGTTACGGTGACATTTGGGGATACAAAGTAGAACGTCTCTATCAGAAAGATGATTTTGTTTACGATGCCGACGGTAATTTAGTCAAAGAAACTGTGACTACCGGCAAAGGTGCAGGAGTGGAAATCAACAAGCTAAAAGATCCTAACGCTCACAATCAAGCGTATTTACAGTCAGGTAGTCTTGTCTTTGGTCCGGGTGACGTGATGTACAAAGACCTTGATGGTGACGGTGAAATCACTGCCGGTGATAACACTATCGACAATCACGGTGACAAAGTGGTTATCGGTAATTCTACTCCAAGATATCAGTATAGTTTCCGTTTGGGTGCCGACTGGAAAGGTATTGACCTTTCGCTCTTCTTCCAAGGAGTGGGTAAATGCGACATGTGGGGGTCTTCCTCATTGACACTTGCCGGTTTCAATACAGGTGATGGCGCTATCGCCAAACGATTTAGTACCGACTACTGGAGAGAAGACCGCACAGATGCTTTTTATCCACGTGCAGTCAATATGGGTAATGGAACCAATTCGTTCAATATGTGCTATTCGGATCGCTATTTATTGAATATGTCCTACTTGCGTTTGAAGAATATCACCATTGGTTATACGCTTCCCGTTCAGTGGACCAAGAAAGCCTTCATCCAAAAAGCACGTATTTATGCTTCATGCGAGAACCTTTTCACATGGGATCATATGGATGGAACCCCGGTGGATCCCGAAGCTGCCGTATTGAAAACTGCGGATTACGAATATTTGACTAACAGTAGCACCAGCGATTATGCCGGTGGCCGTGTAGGTATCGGTACTCCTTCTTTCCGTACGATGTCAATCGGTATTCAATTAACCTTCTAAATTTAGGAAACAATGAAAAAATATATTATAGCAGTATTTTCTATCATATGTCTGGGGCTTTTCGCTTCTTGCACCGATGTATTGGACAGACCTAGCGAAACTAAATACACGGACGATCAATACTGGACGAGTGAAGACCAATTTCGCCTCTACTTTAACTACTATTATCCTTATTACTTTACAGGATATAATAGTGGGTATGGTACAAATTTTACGGCAGTAAGAGGCTATACATTCTGCGACGATTTTGCCAATGCAGGTAAACAAACTAATTTCACGGCTGTTGTGCCCAATAATAATGGTAAGTACGATATGGATACATGGGCCGGCGCTGAATATGGTGGTCGTCAATGGGATTTTGCATGGGTGCGTAAAACCAATATAGCTATTAATCGTTTAGAGTTGCATAAAGGTAATCTTTCTGAGGAAGCTTATAAACATTGGATGGGTATTGCTCGATTCTTCCGTGCTTATGAATATTATCGTCTTGTGATGACTTTCGGAGACGTCCCTTACTGGGATGCTCCCGTAGATGAAACCGACTTGGCTTCCATGTACAAGGATAGAGACCCGCGCAGCACTGTGGCAAATGCCATTTATGACGATTTGAAGTATGCTATGGAGAATGTACGTATAAACGACGGTTCCATGAATATCAATCGATATGTAGTAGCAGCTGTAACTTCCAACATTATGTTGTTTGAAGGAACTTGGCAACATTATCACAAAGACAATTCACTGGAAGAGAAATCCAATTTGAGTGATGAGAATGCAAAGAAATATTTGCAACTCTGTTTAGAAGCTTCTGAATTTATTATGAATAGCAACAAGTGGAGCTGTTCAAGAGAGTTTCGTTCCATCTTTGCCAGTGATAATCTGGCAGGTCATCCGGAAGTTATCTTCTATCGTCATTATGAAGCAGGCAAGGTAACCCATTGTTTAGCCTCCTATTCTAATGGCGAAGAAACTTTAAGTTCGAATGCCAACCTGGCACTGCTCCGCTCATTTATTTGTAATGACGGCAAACCTTATCAAATATCCGATGTGGAAAATGCCGGAAGCTTTGCCATGAAGGACTTAATAAAAACACGTGACTCCCGTTTGGAAGCTTCCTTCTTGAACTTCTCGTGGAAACACTCATCTACTTATATTTATCTGAATAAGTACATTAGTCGCAAGGGAACCACTTATTATAACGACAATGCCAATCGTCCTGACGAATACGAAAGCAATGTCAATGTTACCGACGCTCCCTGTCTCCGTCTTTCGGAAATTTTGCTGAATTGGATTGAGGCAAAAGAAGTCATGGCGGAATTTTTAGGAGGTGCAGCCGTAACTCAGGACGACGTGGATAAATCCATTAATGCTATTCGTAACCGTCCGTTGGATGAAGAAGCTATTGCCAGTGGTGTACAGAAAACTGCTCCTTTGAAAATTGCTTCTATTGCTAATGACCCGGCACGCGATGCTGATGTCAGCCCGTTGATGTGGGAAATTCGTCGTGAGCGGCGCATGGAATTCGCCTTCGAAACACAACGTCTGAATGATATTCGCCGTTGGTTTAAGTTGGATTACATGGACAACAAGAAACATCCTGAAACAATGCTAGGTTCTTGGGTTAATCTGCCGAATGAATTTCCCGAAAAATTGGATGATGCCAATAAGGAAGCCGGTATGGCTGTTATGAAGGAAGACGGAACGAAGGTGGTGTGGAACGGTAGTAATCAGGCTGATATGGTAGGCTATGCAATTCCTATCAATGCCGATGCAAGGAATACCTTTACGGACAAGAACTATCTGGCGCCTGTTGGCTCCAGTATCATCGCAAGTTATAAGAACAAGGGGTTTGTTCTGACTCAAACCGGTGGCTGGCAGCAATAAATGTAACAAGAGTATAACCAAATAATGCTTACGATAGAGAATAACAAAGCAATATCTGATATATCTTTGTTTAATAACTTAAAAAAACGATGCCATGAGAACTTTTCTATTTACTTTTATTGTATGCGTATTTGCATTTTGTCAAACGAATGTAGCAGCTAATGTAGAAGTCCCAACTTTGGATCATTCCACAGCAGCTATAAGTGAACCGTATATATATCTTGCCGGGTATTCAGAAGGGGTAGGCACCTTTTATGCTTATTTAGAAAATAAACCTGAAGGTACCAATTTTAAATGGTTTATTTCCGGAGACGGTTGGAGTTGTTTATATCAATACCCTGATGAAGCAGGTGCGGCATTTGACTATTTGGGTGATGCACCTATGCCTTCCCGCCCTGATTGGATTTGGGTAGAATACAAAGATAGCGAAGGCAGAAATCAACGCATCTTCTATTCATTTAGCGAACCATAAATAAGTAAGAATATTTATTCTTTTCTCAATTTGGATTCAATAGGCATCCATTTGCATTACAGGAAAATGCAATGGATGCCTTATCCTTTCCTGAGTTCAACTTTTACGTCAGAATTCTACTTCTTCCAGCAACGCCAACTCCCAACTGCGCCATACTATAGTAATGAGCTTTAGTTTTCCGTTTCTTCGAGCCTCTTCTACCAGTTCGTCATTGGCATATTTCAGGAGTTGCTCGCGAGCCTCGTGGGCAAGAGCATGTACCTCAGTATCAGCAGTTCCGGCTTTACAATACTTCACTTCCAACAAGAAAGTATAGGGGGGAGCCACGGGTACAGCCTGATTCGGTTTAAAGAAGAAATCGGCAAAACCTTTATTCAGTTCATACTCGGGATAAAGTTCATAGTAACGGAACATACCCAAATAAGCAAGCAGGAAGCCTTTGATATGGGCTTCGCCTTCTATATACTCACGGATGCGGCTTTGGCGGTGGATGGCATCGGCCAGATATTCGAACAGAGGCTTCCAGTTGGCGGTCAACGCCATATCCATCATCAGTTCTTCCAGTCGGTAAGTTTCTATACGGAATATATCATGCTTGGCATACCCGTCCAGTAAGAAACGGAACAATTGTTCACGTACTACCATATTGGGTACATGCAGCACCGGCATGCCCAATCCTACAACTCCTTTGATAGACAACAGTCCAAAGTAGAACAACAAAGACTTGAAGTTGACCGGATTCGTCATTTCCAGGGCTGAAAAGTGGCTGGCTATGTTTGTTGCCAGTTCACCTTTTTCGGCTATCTGTTTGATAACGGAGAAATTGTCTTCCAAGCCATGATCCAGACGTACGAGGTAGGCCAGTTTATTGAAGTCGGTGCGGATGTTGGGATCGACAATCTCATCGGGTATTGCTCCAGTATGAATATATGAATTTAGAAAATAAAGTGCCATATCCGAATTGAACATACAATCGCTTACACAGTCCCTATTAAAACAATAGTTATCATAATTAGGTTTCATAGCTTCAATAAGTTCATCTATTGAAGCTCTCAATGCCCCTTGTTCCTGATAATAGGCAAGCATCTCCCTCAACTCCTTCTCGCTGAATCCTACCAGAGAATTAAACAGAGGATTGGTGGTGATATTCGTTCCGATATTGAATCCACTGGTCACATCATCCATTGTAACGGGACTTACACCTGTAATAAACAGACGTTCCAACGCAGAGCCGGGACCGGTAGTAGCGGCTTTTATCACATTGAAGAAGTAGCGGATAAAACCTTCGCCATGAGTGGCTTTCCTATAATGCTGAGTGCCGTATGTAGAAAGCAGGGTATTTGTGAAATTATCGTACTCATCAATCAGCATGTAGATGGGCAGGTTGCCGCGGTCGGTAGCATACGTATTAATGCGATTGAGCAAACCACCCGGATCTTCTTCGGCACCTCGAATTACTTTGTGAATCTCCTTCCCGAGCAAATCTTCATATTTAGAGCAAAAAGCAAGCATCTGACTACAGCAATGTTCGCAAAAGGAAGCTTCCATTTTATCGGGATTAGCGCTTACGGCACTGAAATTGAACCGCATCACCAGAAAACGGTTACGCAGTTTTGTGGGATGTTCGCCGATATAGAGTCCTTTGAATATTTCGTCAAAACGATTGGCATAACGGATGTCATAATACGTTTCGAGCATAGCAAGGGTCATACTCTTACCGAATCGTCGGGGACGAATCAGAAAGAGATAACTCGGTTGCATCTCTATTTTCTCTATAAAAGATGTTTTATCTACGTAATAATAGTTTTCTGTACGGATGCGAACGAAGTCGGTCAATCCGTAAGGTATCATTTTCATCATCCTAAGTCCTCCCGTTTTTAAAAAGGAATTATTGCAAATATAGCTCTTTCTTTTTTAATCTAGTTGAGGAGAAGAATGAAATATAAAGAAAATTGCATTATTAGAGATTTTAATTAACTTCGTAACCACTGTAACTATTACAGACGTAAAGGAGTGAGCCTATGAAATTTTGTGATCGTATCAATGAATTAGCTGAGATTTACCCCGTTTGTTTGCAAATCAAGATTAACAACGCTGAATATTCCCAAATAAACGTTCTTGATATTAAAACAAAACATATCTTTGTTGGCATTAACTTTTCCTTATTCATAATATCATGAAACGTATATCAATCATCATCGCAGCGATGGTATTAAGCATCGCACACACAATTTCGGCACAAAACACGCCACAGAATATTACTGAAAGTGAATACACAGTAATAACCAACCCTGGAGAGTCCGCAACCCATCGCGTCCGAATAAACTGGCACACGGATAAAGGTAGCGGAAAGAGCTACTGCACGTATACAAAGCGTAGCGACATTCATTGGGAGCAAGCTCGAAAAGTGAAAGCACAGCAAGAACTTTGCACAGCTTACGACAGCCTTTTTTCTAAAAAAGCTTCCGGCGAAGACTATTATGAAAATGTACGTTTCTTGCGTAATACTGTCGAACTGAAAGACCTTAATCCTGATACAGAATATATGTACCGGTGCGGCAACGATCAGACGGGGAAAATCCGCTACTTCAAAACGGCTCCATTGTCAGGAGAATGGAGTGCAGCCATCATCTCCGATTTTCATGCATATACACCTCTTCCAAAGCGTGTTGAATCGGCTATGGAAATGATAAACACGCTTGAGAAATGTAACAGCGGTGATTTTGATCTCATTTTACATACAGGCGATATCTGCGCTTGGGGTGGCAGTTATTCTTTCTGGCGGGACTTGTATAGTCAACCTTATTTTTCAAAATATATGTGGGCAGGCGTAAATGGCAACCACGACAATATGGATCGCAAATCTACCCGACTTTCCAACGATTATTTTCACTATGCCAATAACAATCCCCAGAACGGTTATAAAGGTGAAAAGGGAGTTTGCTATTACTTTAAATACGGTAACGCATTGTTTATAATGCTCAACAGCGAAAGTATGCGAAGCGAAGAAGGACTCGCCGCCGCACAAACTTGGGTCAAGAAAACGATAAAGTCTAATCCCAGCAAGTTTATCATTGTTATGGAACACTATCAATGGTTTTACGGAAACGATGGCCGCACATCGCAATACGAACGCTGGAACAATTTGTTCGACGAATACGGTGTCGATTTAGCCATCAGCGGAAATAACCATATCTATGTACGCACCAATGCGCTTTACAAAGGAGTCGAGACCGATGGAAGCAAAGGAACCGTTTATATCCAAACTCCTTCTTCGGATAACGAACGGGGACAAGCGCTCAAGGAGTGGACTGATAACAAGGATTTAATAAAGTTCCGTTGGTCTGAGGGAGGCAAAACTGTGGGTGCCTTGCTTCTGAAAGCCAATGACAACAAAATATGCCTGACATTATATGATCGCCATGGAGATGTACAGGATAATGTTGAAGTCATCTCTAAAAGATAAATATCCTGTGGTGATGGGACTTTGCAAGAAGTATTAGTTAATCTACTTTGACATCTACCAACATGAAGAAAAGTGTTTTGTTAATTCTCATCGGATGTTGCTATCTTCTTAGTCAGGCGCAAGAAGCTGCTGGACTATCAGGCTTTGTAATCAGTCCTTATTTTGAAGAACAAATCATGGATTTTGTTTATAATCCAGGAATCAAGATTCAAATCAATGCCCCTTCAAAGGCTGATTTTGATAAAAGTAAACCGACGAAGCTCGTATTATATGCATTGCCAAACGGCAACAGCACCGACTGGACCATTGGAAAACTGCCAGCCAAAGGTGATGACTGGCATTACCACATTCAGCATATCGGAGCACAAACACGATACATCAGAAAACAGGATCAGTCTTGCAATTGGGTGACAGTCTATCTGGAAGCAGACACCAAGAGTTGGGGAAGTTGGAGAAAAGCTAAACTAGAGGGGGATCGGAAAATAAAAGAAGTAGTGGAATACTTGCTTGAGTTATTTTCTGACTACAATCCACATATAGAATTAAACAGCCACAGTGGAGGAGGAAATTTCATTTTCGGCTTTATGGATGCCAATCCTGAAATTCCGGCTTACATAAAAAAGATATCTTTTATCGATAGCAATTACAATTGGGATGACATACGATATGGAGCAAAATTAAGAAATTGGTTAGAAGCCGCTCCTGGGAACAGACTATTTGTAGCGTGTTACGACGATGCTAATGCCTTGTATAATGGGAAACCGTTTGTGTCAAAAAAAGGAGGAACCTGGCACCGTACCTATTTGATGCGGAAATACTTGAAGAAGAATCTGAAACAGCTTAAATGGAACAAGACTGAAAATGACAGCATCATTTATTATACAGCAGACAATCGGCGGATTCAGTTCTATTCCAGGAAAAACCCGGAACGTAAAATATATCATACGGTATTGGTGGAACGAAATGGGTATATACAATCAGTGCTTTCGGGAACAAAATACGAGGGCTACGGTTACCGTTTCATGGGAGAAAAGGTTTATGGCGCGTATCGGCAAGATTCAATAACGATGCCTTCTGTTTTCAAGTTTCCTCCTCGAAAAAAAGAAGCTGTTACCGGTAGCCAGTTTATTCATCAAGTAATGAATATGAGTGCGGAAGAACGTGATTCAGTTGTTTACAAGGAAATTGCAGATGGAAATCTCCCGGACTCATTCCGGCAGCCCATATATCTTACAGATAGTTTACAAGATGCCGAGGGTATACGGCACAAAGTAACTTTATGTGTACTACCTGACTTCTTGGCAATCGGCACTGACACGGATTTTCTTCGCATCCCTATGTTGCCAAGAACTGCTCAAAAACTGGCGGAATTGTATGAAGCAATCTTACCTACTCGGAAAATTTCCGATTTTATCCATTGCCACAGTCGGATAAAACTAATCCCTCATCCTATGACTCCGGACTCTACAATGACTACCATACCGGTATTTGCCCGTCACGATTCCATCATAGAATCTGCTCGACAAGCCAACTGCCAACCTTTGCATACACTGATATCCGGACACAAAAAGGATATCGTGATAACAAATAGGATCGCCAAAGAACCGGGCAGGTTATTCATTTACGGTTGGCATTATCAAGATGGCAAACCCATACAGCCATTAAGTGCGGCTCACGGCATCGGATATGTAGATTATAGTCATGGAGTGCGATTGATTCGTGACGAAGTGTTGGTAGATGGAGAACTACACTCACTAAAGGATTTGCTGCAAGACCCTATACTATATAGATTGTTCAGCGATGAAGACGGTCCAATGACGACTACCCGGTATCAGCCCTGACAAACTAATATAAAGTTCTGATTAAAAACGAATTTATAGTAATACTATAAGTTCGTTTTTTTTATGCAGTTAGCCTGTATTTGGCATAAACGAACTAAATGATTTGCATATTGGCAATGAGCGTTTTATAAGCATGTAGTTCCACGAGAACTTGGTAAATGCAAGAAATGAAGAGATATAATGCATAAAATTATGAACCTTTAAATACAGAAAAGCCTATGGAGAAAGAGCAGTCGATTTATAAGAATAATTAAAGCTATTCAGCTTAATTATCCCCTTACCTTGATTACAGAAACCTTATTAATTTACATCAAAATCATCATCGTTTATGAATGAAGAACGCAAAAAACGAGGATTAACAAACAAAAGAGTCCTCACAGCAGTGGCTATTAGTTCACTGCTTCTAAGCAGCGGTAATATGATGGCTACCCAAACCAATCCGGAAAGTTCGTTTGGCGTAACAGAACAATTACAAACCATCACAGTGACAGGTCTAGTCGCAGATGCTACCGGTGAACCGGTTATTGGCGCCAGTGTAGTAGAAAAAGGAACTACCAATGGTATTGTAACTGATATTGACGGAAAATTCTCATTGAATGTAAAACCCAATGCAACATTGGTTATATCGTTTGTTGGTTATAAAACTCAGGAAATAAAGGCTAGCAAAACGGTTAAAATCATTTTGAAAGAAGATTCAGAATTATTGGATGAAGTAGTGGTTGTGGGCTACGGTACACAAAAGAAAGCAAATCTGACCGGTGCAGTTTCTACCGTTGATTTGTCCAAAACAATGGAAGGTCGTCCACAACAGGATGTAGCGAGAGCCTTACAGGGTGCCGTTCCGGGACTTTCAATTCTGAACAACTCAGGTGACATAAATGCCACTTCTTCTATGCGTATCCGTGGTTTAGGCACATTGAGTAATGAAGAAGTCAGCAATCCGTTGATCATAGTTGATGGTGTTCCGATGGATGACATTTCTTTCCTTAACACTCAAGACATTGAAAGCATATCCGTACTTAAAGACGCTGCTTCTACCTCAATATATGGAGCACGTGCCGCTTTTGGTGTAATTTTAATAAACACCAAAGGAGCTAAACCGAAAGACAAAGTTACTATAAACTATAGCAATAACTTTGCTTGGGACCAGTCAACCTATGTTCCAGATTATCCAAGTGTTCCCACTCAACTCCGTGCAGGTATCGAAGCCAAGAAGAATGCTGGCGAAGGTATGCCCGAACTGTTCGGAATGTACTTCGACCAAATGTTACCTTATGCTGAAGCTTGGCAAAGACAACATGGCGGCAAGAGCGGTTATCGTGAAATGAAACCTTTCCAAAGTATGGATAACGTGGGCGATTATTTGTTATTTGAAAACGGCAAAGGTTTGCTCTACGCTGACTGGGATGTTCAGGGAATCTTTTACAACAAGGCAGCTCCTTCACAAAGCCATAACGTATCAATTCAGGGAACAAGCGGTAAGACCAATTATTACCTTTCATTCGGCTACGATGACAAACAGGGTATCATGAAGATTCACCCTGATGAATTGAAGAAATATAATGCTTCGGTCAATGTAACAACTGATATTTACGACTGGCTGCAAGTAGGAGCACGCTTCAATTACACACGCAAAACCTACCAACGTCCCGATACATGGCAAAATACTTATCAATACCTTTGGCGATGGGGTAGCTTCTTCGGTCCTTACGGTACAATAGACGGTCATGATTTCAAGACCATTGCACAGCAGAAACAAGCTGCCGACCGTAAGGAGAACACAGATCTCACCCGCATGAATGCTTTTTTGAAAGCTGAAATCATCAAGGGATTGACACTGAACGCAGACTTTACCTACACCATTCAAAATATGAATAGTGGCTCAGCTGATTATTCTGTCTTTGGTATGGATAACTGGGGGACATTCAAAGCTCCTTCTTATATTGTAGGCAAAAGCAGTACTTCTATTTGGCGTGACACTTCCCGCCAAAACAACTGGACGTTAAACGCCTATATCAACTATGCAAAAACATTTGCCAAGAGCCACAACTTAAATATTATGGTAGGTGCTAACGCTGAAGAGACAGATTATATATATTTGTACGGCGACCGTAATGGGCTTTTCGACCAAAGTTATCCC
This sequence comes from uncultured Bacteroides sp., assembly GCA_900555635.1. Classification (GTDB taxonomy): domain Bacteria; phylum Bacteroidota; class Bacteroidia; order Bacteroidales; family Bacteroidaceae; genus Bacteroides. Next base: position 135,240 of record USLU01000003.1, on the reverse strand, counting down.
GAACTGAACTTGGCTAACCAAGATGGACAAAGCGTAAACTGGAAACACAATGACCGTGCATCTGCTGGCTACTTTGGACGTATCAACTACGACTACAAAGGTATCTATTTGCTAGAGCTGAACGGTCGCTATGATGGTTCATCTCGTTTTCCCAACAATGATCGCTGGGCATTCTTCCCTTCTGCATCCATCGGCTACCGTTTTTCAGAAGAAGCTTATTTTCAATCTTTGAAGCACATTGTAAACAATGCTAAACTGCGCGCCTCTTTCGGTGAAATCGGTAATGAAGCCGTAGGCGATTATCGGTTTGTTGAGCTCATCAGCCAACGTGCAAATAATGCCTCTACCGGTTATGTTAACTGGGTAGATGGGAATGGCGCCAATGCCAATCGTCTGACCATGTATAATATGCCCGACTTAGTATCACAATCATTGAGTTGGGAACGCATCCGTACCACAAATATAGGTTTGGATTTAGGTTTCCTTGATAACGATTTAAGTGTGAATTTCGACTGGTTCCAACGCGAAACGCGTGATATGTTAGCTCCCTCGGAGGTACTGCCAAACACACTAGGTGCCGATGCCCCCTATGCCAACGCCGGCAATTTACGTACACGAGGTTGGGAACTGAATCTGAATTGGAATCATCGGTTCAATGACTGGACTGTTTATGCCAACTTCAACTTAAGTGATGCCAAAACAAAAGTTACAAAATGGACTAATGACAGCAAATTGTTAAACACCTACTATTCTGGCAAAAATTACGGTGACATTTGGGGATTCGAGACCGAACGTTATTTCGAAGAATCTGACTTCACCAGCCAAAACGAAGACGGTTCATGGAATTATAAGGATGGTGTAGCAAATCAGTCAAGCTTGGAAGGAGACAACTTCCATTATGGCCCAGGCGATATCAAATTTAAAGATCTGAATGGTGACAAGAAAATTGATGGTGGTAAGGGTACTGCAAACGATCATGGTGACTTGAAAGTCATTGGTAACTCAATGCCTCGCTACGAATACAGTTTCCACATTGGTGGTGCTTGGAAAGGAATTGATCTCGACTTATTCTTCCAAGGCGTAGGTAAGCGTGACGAATGGACCATTTCATCTTTTAACTTCCCGATGATGCGTGCTGCCGATTTAGCCATCTATGAGAATCAGACCAACTACAATAAAGTATTATACAATAGCGACTGGACTCAAATTACAGGCTATGAGATTAAACAAAGCAATGCTTATCCACGCCTTTATCCTGGCAATGAAGGGGGCGGAACAATATCAGGTATTGCCAAAGGTTGCCATAACTACTATCCGCAAAGCCGCTATCTGACCGACATGTCATACCTTCGTTTGAAAAACGTAACTGTAGGATATACCCTTCCTAAAGATTGGACTCGTAAGGCATTCATAGAGAAGGCACGTATATACTTCAGTGGTAGTAACCTCTTCCTGCTTCACAAAGGCAGTGGCGATCTGCCGGTCGATCCGGAAGTGAATGCCAATCCTTCATCCAACAGCACTGGAAGCTTCGGTACCTGGGGACGCGTTGCGCCTATCACCCGCACCTTCTCATTTGGTATTCAAGTAACATTGTAGTAACTGCTAAAATTTAGAAACAATGAAAAAATTATTTATATACGGAACTTTAGCATTAATGGCTTTGACAAGTTGCAATGATCTGCTTGACAAAGAGCCATTGGACACTTTCTCTAATACTCCCGCATATTGGAGTAATACAGACAATTTAGAAAACCAATGCAACACTTTCCTCAACAACTATTCCGGTTACGGAAATGGAAGTGGGGGTGGCTGGTTCTACTTCAAAACGTTAAGTGATGACCAAGTAGATAACGATTCTCATACTTGGACTTATACAAATATCGTTTCCGCTTCACCTAACTGGTCAGATCCATTTGTCGAAATTCGTCGAGCCGCTTATATCATTGACGGTGTAAGGTCTTCTACACTAGATGAAACAACGAAAGCCAACTATGAAGGTATCGCTCGCCTAAATCGCGCATGGGAATATTTTCAGTTAGTTCGCATGTATGGTAACGTACAATGGATAGATTATGTCGTAGATCCAAGTGACAAAGAAGCTCTTCAAGCCGATCGTACCGACCGTGACGTCGTAATGGATAACGTCTTAGAAGATCTAAACTATGCTTGCACCAACATGACCGGCACCAACAAACAACGTTTCAACAAAGATATGGCACTTGCTATGAAAGCAGACGTTTGTTTATGGGAAGGTACATTTAGCAAATATCGTACGCAAGCTGAAAATGGAAAAGCTGCCGACACCAACCGCGCACAGAAGTTCTTGCAAGAGTGCGTATCTGCCTGCGAGGCATTAATGGCAAAGAGTTATAAGTTAAGAGAGGACTACCAATCTATCTATAACTCAATAGACCTTTCCAGCAACCCTGAAATCATCTTCTACAAACCTTACTCCAAGGACGCATTCATGCACTCTCTCATTGATTACACAGTGAATACTAGTGGGACACACGGCATGTCAAAGGATGCTTTCGACAATTATTTATTCTTGGATGGCAAACCACTAGCTACAACAACAATGAATAAAAATGATGCAGCTGAACTGGACACCGATAATAACTATTCACTGGTTTCCGTACTTGCAACACGTGACAAGCGTCTAGCCGCTACTATCGACCCTGTACTAGCGTTTAGAGGACATGCTTATAGCCGTGCAGGTGTGGCTCCTTTCACCTCATCAACAGGCTATGGTGTGGCCAAATATGACAACACGAGCCTAGATCTCTACAATCGTAATCAAATCAATACAGCCTATACCGATGCTCCCATTTACTGGTTCTCCATTATCTACTTGAATTATGCTGAAGCTAAAGCAGAACTAGGTACTCTGACACAAACAGACTTGAACAACACCATTAACAAGTTACAGTCTCGTGCCGGTTTACCAGACATGTCTACTGAACCAGAAGCCGATCCTGCTAATAATATGAATGTAAGCAGTTTGATATGGGAAATCCGTCGTTGCCGCCGTTGCGAGCTAATGTTTGACAACTGGTACCGTTATTGGGATCTCATCCGTTGGCATCAACTACAACTGTTGGATAGCAAGAATCATCCAAATGTATTCTTGGGTGCTAATTTAAAAAATGTAGCCAATCCTGAGGAGATTTTGAAAGGTAATTATATTGATGCTTCTGACGATCAAAACCGCATATACGAAAGTAAGCACTATTTATATCCAATACCGACTGCCCAGTTGACTCTTAACACAAGTATGAAGCAAAACCCAGGTTGGTAAATGGACACTAAATTTTAGATAACAGAAGTTTCTTTTTTAGGACTTGATTAAGCGCTCACTCATTTTATGTCCATAACATAAAAAAGGTGAGTGCTTATGTTTATTTTCGTCGGACACAAAAAAGAATATTAGTCCGGTAAATAAACGATGATTATATTACAAGATTCAGAAAGAATATGATTCGTTTTCTAATCGTGAGTATATTTACATTTCTTACAGTTTAAAATCAATATGTTATGAGAAAAAACACCCTCTTATTTAAACTGATATTTGTACTATCAGTATCAATGATTGTCTCCTGTGAGAATAACGACTCTATTGATAAGTATTCTCAAAATACCGAAGTTCCAAATATCAAAACAGATATTGATATCATATCTTCATTAGGATTTGATACTACCGAGATTGTAATATCAGACTCCTGTTATGTTATTGAAGGGGACATTGCAATTAGAAAAAGTGCAATTCAGGAGTATCGTAATAACAGGTTACAAGTAGCTACTACAAGACAAGCCTACACCTCTCCCCTTGTAAGTAACACCAATGTTGCGATTAAATTTAAAATAGACGCTTCACTTTATAGCACTTCTAATTGGAAGGACGCTATTTTACAAGCTACCTCTGCATATAATAATATTGGCAGTAATATTCATTTTGTAGAAGTTTCCTCCAATTACGATGTTCTGATTAAGGAAGATACCAGTATTGGCTCATCTACACTAGGACAAGGCACATGGCCTTCAAATGGAAGAGTTGGTAATTTAGTGAAAATAAACACAAATTACAACTATCTATCGTTGTCACAAAAAATCTTTCTCTTGGTACATGAGTTAGGACATAATTTAGGGCTAAGGCATACAAATTGGAGCGGATTATCAGAATCAACAGGAATCGGTGTTCCAGGAACCCCTAATTCGGGAACCAACCCTGATCCTTCTTCAGTAATGAATGGCAATACCGGAGGAAATAGCTGGGTAGGGTTCTCCAAATATGATACTGTAGCTATCAGGGTTCTTTATAATGGGTGCTATATTTTTGGTCCTGATGATATATGTGATACTTCACAGCAAACATTCACCTTAATAAATGTCCCTCCTGGTGCCAGTGTCACCTGGAATCACACTGGATACGACCATGAATCGTATCTATCACCAAATTCCTTTACAGGTAATCCTTACATTGTTACAAACATCTCGAATACAGACAAACTGATTGTACTATCTGCAACAGTAACTCTCCCTGATGGTTACAGTTATAATGCTGCAAGCCGTTATGTTAATTTATACAACCGCTACAATCCAGGTCCCTATATCGAAACTCTTGATAATACAGACTTCTCCTTGAGAAACTATGAAGATTCAAAAGCTCATGATTTTCAATGGAAAGTATCCGATGGAGTGGTTTATATGCAAGGGCGAAGTTATACATTAATTGATTTTGCAAGTGGTGTGGGAACTTATACGGTTGAATGCCACTACACAAACGGTTGTGGAGAGCGAATTACAATAGTAAAAATCATAACGTTATAAGCTACTACATGCAAATTTATCAATGTCAGAAATCTCATTGTTCAATAAACTAAAAATACTACATAACTCACAACAAGATTGATTTCTAAACAAAGAAGTAGAAATTTTTTATATAAATATTCGGCAAGCGAACCGGACATTTCTTTTATTTCGATTTAAAGAAAGAGATAACACCCACCTGTTTGTTTAAAAATAAGTGGGCGTTATTATATGCTATTACATTATGAGTAATCATCCAAAAATCACTTTTTGAAGCAAGCGCTTCTCTCAAATACGGCAACAAGACCCATGCCCCGCAATTTGCAAATTAAAATTGATAATACTAAATTTTCCCAAATAAGTGTTTTTGATATTAAAATAAAGTGTATCTTTGTTGCAGTTAATATCCTCCTTAATAATACTATTATGAAGAAACTGCTACTTTTAACATTAGTCCTATGTAGTTCCCTATTTTGTCGGGCACAAGAAGAACGAGTTATTTTAGGTGATGAACAGACTTCCGAGTATTTTCCTATCCTGAAAGACAAACGAATTGCGATCTTTTCCAATCATACAGGAATGATAGGAAACAAACATTTGCTAGACATCCTGCTGGAAAATAAATTCAATGTAGTAGCCATCTTTTCACCTGAACATGGTTTTCGGGGTGATGCAGATGCGGGCGAACATGTATCCAGCTCTGTAGACAAAAAAACCGGAGTTCCCATTCTCTCCCTTTACGACGGAAATTTAGGAAAGCCAAGCGATGCCTCTATGCGTAAATTCGATATTCTGATTGTAGACATACAGGATGTAGGGTTAAGATTCTATACTTACTACGCTTCTATGTGCAGACTGATGGATGCTTGCGCCGAATACAACCGCAAGGTACTTATTTTAGACCGTCCCAATCCAAACGGACACTATGTAGATGGTCCGATACTGGATATGAAATTCAAATCCGGAGTGGGCTGGTTACCAATTCCCATTGTACATGGCATGACTTTAGGAGAACTTGCACTGATGGTCAATGGCGAACGCTGGCTACCGGCTTCTCGTGTATGCGACCTCACGGTTATACCTTGCAAGAATTATACACATCAAACGATGTATAAGTTACCTATTCCTCCATCTCCCAATTTGCCAAACATGAAATCCATCTATCTATACCCTTCGACCTGTTACTTTGAAGCAACTCCGGTCAGTTTGGGTAGAGGAACTTCATTGCCTTTTCAGGTGTATGGACATCCTAACATGACAGGATACAAGTATAGCTTCACTCCGCGCAGCATTTCCGGAGCAAAGAATCCACCCCAGCTCAATAAGCTTTGTCATGGCGTAAACCTGAGTTCTATGAGTGACGAAGATATATGGAAACGTGGAATTGATTTGAGCTATGTAATCGACGCATATAAGAATCTGAATATGGGTGACCACTTCTTCCGTTCTTTCTTTGAACTATTGGTAGGTACAGATTATGTACGCAAAATGATAAAAGAAGGTAAAAGTGCTGACGAAATCAAAGCAAGGTGGAAAGAGGATGTAGAAAAGTTCAAGGTACAACGCAAGCCTTACCTTCTTTACAAAGAGTAATTTTAATAAAAAACTAATTTAATGAAGAACTAAGAATGAAGAATGAAGAATTTAGCTGCACAATACACCACACTGTAATACAAACAAACCGCATGGCAATTCTTCATTCTTAATTCTTCATTCTTAATTTAAAACTTATGACAACAGCTTTGATCGTACTTGCGACAATCGCATTCTACTTTGCACTTCTTTTTGTAATCTCCTGGATTACGGGGCACAAGGCAGACAATGCCGGTTTCTTCACCGGGAACCGTAAATCACCATGGTATATGGTCACTATTGCTATGATCGGTGCCAGTATATCAGGTGTGACATTCATCTCTGTGCCAGGCGCTGTTCTTGCAGGAGGATACTCTTACATGCAAATGGTTCTTGGCTTTTTTGTAGGCGCTGTTGTCGTTGCACTTGTACTTATACCGATGTTCTACAAAATGAACCTTGTTAGTATCTATGGTTATTTAGAGAACCGCTTCGGACTTTCTTCTTACCGCACAGGTGCATGGTTCTTCTTTGTTTCTAAAATGCTGGGAGCATCAGTACGGTTCTTTGTGGTATGTGTGGTACTACAAACACTGGTTTTCAACCCATTGCATATTCCATTTTCGCTCAATGTAGTATTAACCGTTGCATTGATTTGGTTATACTCTTTCCAAGGAGGTGTAAAATCATTGATTTGGACGGATTCCTTAAAGACATTCTGCCTTATTCTGTCAGTGGTTTGCTGTATCATATTCATTGCAGACAGCCTCAACTTGAGCTTCCTCGAATTACCGGCAGCTGTAGCCAGTCATCCAACCAGCAAAGTCTTTTTCTTTGACGATCCTAACAGCGGACATTATTTCTGGAAACAATTTATTGCAGGTATCTTTATGATTGTAGCTGCCACCGGATTGGATCAAGACTTGATGCAACGCACGCTGAGTTGCAAGAACTTCCACGATTCACAAAAGAACATGATTCTCAGTTCTTTCATACAAATCTTTGTAATTGGTCTATTCCTTGTATTAGGAACATTGCTTTGTATGTATGCTGATACTCACCTGGCAAATGAAGGCAAGATAGCGGGTGACGCACTCTTCGGAAAAATAGCCTGGAGTGATGGGTTTCCCTTGTTTATAGGCATCGTATTTATTATCGGACTGATAGCCGCCGCATATTCAGCTGCCGGTTCAGCTCTGACTGCCCTTACCACTTCATTTACCATTGATATACTGAAAGCCAATGAAAAGCAAAAGGATCAGGACTTGACCCTAACTCGCAAGCTTGTACATTTCGTAATGTCTCTACTGATGGTTATCGTTATCATTATTTTCTACGAGATGAATGATGATAGCGCAATCAATGCTGTTTACAGCCTTGCTGCCTATACTTACGGTCCTATCTTAGGCATGTTTGTTTTTGGAATGGCCTGCAAGAAACCTGTTTACGACCGCTGGGTACCTATAGTTGCAGTAATGTCTCCCATTATCTGCTACATTCTTCAAAGCAATAGCGAAAAATGGTTCAATGGTTATCAGATCAGCTTTGAACTACTTATTATTAATGCACTAATTACCGCACTCGGACTATGCCTATTGATTAGAAAAAAGAATAAAGAACAATTAACTTAATGCATCATCATGAATGTAAGACGTCTTTTTTTACTTTGTTTGCTCGCCACCTCCCTTCTCCCCCAAACGGGAGGTGCGCAAGAGCTTCCGACGGAAACCCGTCAGGAGATCGGGAGATTGTTGGATGCCACCGCACGAAAGGAAATTTCTGTAGGACGTATAAAGATTGACTCTGTAGCGGTAGAAGGAAATACATTACAGTTGTTCGCGAATATGAACTGTGCATATATTCCTTTTCGAGAAGACAATGTTGCCAATATTTACAAAGGTGTGAGTTCTTTATTACCAACTGAATTTGCTAAGTACAATCTGCAAATCCGTACAAACAATCACACTATTGAAGAACTGATTCCCCAAGCTTTACGCAGTAAAAAAGACAAGAAAGCAAAAACATTCAATCCTACTATAACAAAGCCTTTAGTGACGAAAGTTTCTGCGCCCTATGCCCCCACAAATGGGTTACAGAACCGTCATATAGCTTTGTGGCAAAGCCACGGTTATTACTATGAACCGAAACTTACCCGTTGGGAATGGCAACGTGCACGTATCTTCCAAACAGTAGAAGATTTGTATACCCAAAGTTACGTGTTGCCTTTCCTTGTTCCAATGTTGGAAAATGCAGGTGCATACGTATTAATGCCCCGCGAACGTGACACCCGCACAGAAGAAATTATTATAGATAATGACGGTTGTCTCAACAATCAATCCATTTATACAGAAAAGATTGCCGATAAAGTATGGATGCAGGGTAAAGGTAATGGTTTCGCACATTTGCGTAACCAATATATTGATTTTGAAAATCCGTTCAATGAGGGTACTTTCCGCACCATCGAAACTATCAAGAAGGGGAAAGAAAGTACTGCCGAATGGATTCCTGAAATTCCGGAAACCGGTCAATATGCCGTATATGTTTCTTACCGGACATTACCAAACAGCGCCGACGATGCGCTTTATACGGTTTATCACAAAGGTGGTGTAACCCAGTATAAAGTTAACCAGCAAATGGGTGGCGGCACTTGGATTTATCTTGGAACTTTTGGCTTTAATGCAGGAAAGAGTGATGAGTGCAAAGTTACTCTTAGCAATCTTTCGTCTAAAGCCGGTCAAGTAGTTACTGCCGATGCCGTAAAAATTGGTGGCGGCATGGGGAACATAGCCCGATGTGTATCCAGCGAAGGGGCAACTGAAAATCTGAAAAGCTCCGACACCCAAAACCTGAAAGGCGAAGGTAGCGCAGCCAATTCTTCATTCTCCATTCTTCATTCTTCATTCAAACCAGAGGTCAGTGGGTATCCCCGCTTCTGCGAGGGTGCGCGTTATTGGTTGCAATGGGCCGGTATGCCGGACAGTATATATTCTGATAGCCGTGGTAAGAACGACTACACGGATGATTATAAAAGCCGTGGCATTTGGGTGAATTATCTCGCCGGTGGTTCATCGGTCAATCCTACAGAAAAAGGGTTGAATATTCCGGTGAATATGGCCTTTGCCTTCCACTCCGATGCAGGTACGACATTGAATGATTCGATCATCGGAACACTAGGTATCTATTATACAGATGCATATAATAAAGTATTCTCCAACGGAGCATCGCGCTATTTGTCTCACGAACTGACAGATTTAATTCAATCTAATATCGTACGGGATATCCGCACACAATATGAACCGGACTGGACCCGTCGCGGTATGTGGAACCAATCTTATTACGAAGCCCGCGTACCTCGTGTGCCGACCATGTTATTGGAACTGCTTTCCCACCAGAACTTCGCTGATATGCGCTATGGATTGGACCCACGCTTCCGCTTCACTGTAAGTCGTGCTATCTATAAAGGTATGTTGCAGTTCCTTTGTTCACAATACAAGATGGAATACGTTGTTCAACCTCTTCCTGTAGACCACATGGCTTTACGCATAATTAATGAGAATGAAGTTGAACTGACTTGGCAACCGGTTGCCGATCCTTTGGAACCCACAGCTATCGCAGAAAAATACATCGTATATACCCGTATTGATGACGGTGATTTCGATAATGGTGTATTAGTAGATAAGAATAGCTATCGTGCCCCCCTTCCGGCAGGTGTTGTATGCAGTTACAAAGTAGTAGCAGTCAACAAGGGCGGTAAGAGTTTCCCTTCAGAAATCTTATCAGCCGGACGTGCTTTCAATACTAAAGGTACAGTATTAGTGATAAATGGCTTCAACCGGATCAGTGCACCGGCAGATTTTACAGCTGCTGCACCTGCCGATACTTTACTAGCCGGCTTCCTTGATGATTTAGACCATGGCGTGCCTTATATAAAAGACATCAGTTATATCGGTAAGATGAAAGAATACCGCCGTTCCATTCCATGGATGGACGATGATGCTTCGGGATTCGGAGACAGTTATGGGAATTACGAAACACAGGTTATTGCAGGAAATACGTTTGATTATCCTGCCGTACATGGTTCAGCTATCTTAAAGGCCGGTTACTCTTTCGTTTCCAGTAGTGATGAAGTTATTGAAAAAGGACAAATATACTTGAATGACTATAAGTATGTAGATCTCATATTAGGTAAAGAATGTCAAACCAAGATGGGTAGAGGTGGAATCAATCCCCTAGAGTTCAAGACTTTCACTAAGCCGATGCAAGATGCCATTACCGCTTATTGCAACCAAGGTGGAAATATATTTGTATCAGGCGCATTTGTGGGAACCGATTTATGGGACAACCGTCTTGCTAAAGCTGAAGAAGCAGACAAGAAATTCGCCACAGAGATACTGAAGTATAAATGGCGCGTAGGACAGGCCGCTATTATGGGCAAAGTGAAAAGTGTAACTTCTCCGTTCGCAGCACTTACCGGTAATTACTCATACTATAACGAGTTAAACCCGAACTCATACATAGTAGAAGCACCGGATGCCATTGAACCGGCAACCAAAGACGCATACACCATCATGCGTTATTCCGAAAATAATCTAAGTGCCGGCGTAGCCTATAAAGGTGCTTACAAGACTTGTGTGTTAGGTTTCCCCTTCGAGTCTGTTCGCACTGATTCTGAAAGAGATGCTTTAATGAAAGCTGTATTAACGTTCTTCGACGAGAATAAGTAATATCTTATAAGACCAATAACATCATCAATAAAACCAATCATCATCTATGAATCGAAGACTATTAATAATCATCCTGATCGCTTGTCTGCTTCCCCTCGGGGCGCAGGCACAGCATGGGAAATTCCGCTTTGCACAGCTGACAGATATCCATTTCAGTCCGAACAATCCGAATCCGACAGAGGATTTATTGCGTTCGGTAGCACAGATTAATGCGACCGACAGCATTGATTTTGTTCTGGTTACGGGAGACATTACGGAAGAAGGCGACCGTGCTACTATGGAAAGAGTGAAATCATGCCTTGACTTGCTGAAAACAAAGTACTATGTAACCCTTGGAAACCACGAGACAAAGTGGAGTGACTCGGGATGTACTGCATTCGGAGAAATCTTCGGCAGCGAGCGCTTTGAGTTCGAGCACAAAGGTTTCCTGTTCCTCGGGTTCAATTCCGGACCGCTGATGCGTATGGCTTACGGGCATGTAGTACCTCAAGACATCCGCTGGATGACGGAAGAAATGGAAAAAGCCGGAAAAGACAAACCCGTGATACTCGTTACCCACTATCCCCTGATGGATGGTGACGTAGATAACTGGTACGAGGTAACAGACGCTATTCGCCCCTATAACATTCGCCTGATGATAGGCGGACATTATCATAGTAACCGTAATTTGAGATATGATGGTATTCCCGGCATCCTGATGCGTAGTAATCTGCGAGATAAAGAAGACAAGCCGGGCTATGGTATTTATGAAGTAACCAGCGATTCCATCTTAGTTTATACTCAACGTATCGGAGAACCGAAAAAACAATGGGCTGCTTTCTCCTTGACCCAAGCATATTATGACCGTAATGGTAAAGCAGAAAAATACCCTGACTTTACCGTAAACAAAACCTATCCGCAAGTAAAAGAACAGTGGGTAGTACAAACCGGTGCCGGTATATACTGCTCGCCTGCCACAGAAAAAGATAAAGTTTTTGTAGGCGATGACATGGGACGCCTGACAGCTTACTCTTTAAAGAACGGTAAGAAGCTATGGAGTTTTGAATCGGGTAAACGCATCGTAGGCACTCCGGCTGTAAGTGAAGGTATTGTTGTATTCGGTTCTGCCGACCGTCACATCTACGGACTGAACGCGAAAGACGGAAGTCTCCTGTGGAAAGTAGAAGCTGCCGAGCCTGTACTCGGAGCTGTAACCATAGAGAATGGCATTGCCTATATCGGTGCAAGTGACCATACATTCCGTGCTATAAACCTCAACTCTGGAAACGTAAAGTGGACCTTTACAGGCGTAAAGGGCTACATTGAAACCAAGCCATTGGTAACAGAAGACAAAGTAATCTTCGGTGCATGGGATAATACACTGTATGCACTGAACAAAGCAGACGGAAAAGAACTGTGGAAATGGACCGGCGGACTAACTCGCATGCATTTCTCTCCCGCTGCCGTATGGCCGGTAGCCGCCAATGGGAAAGTATTCATTACAGATCCCCAACGTGCCATGACCGCCATCGATCTAAAGACAGGTAACACCGTTTGGCGCACATTCCAGTCTATGGTACGCGAAACCATCGGCTTATCCGAAGACCATGAACGTATCTACAGTAAAACGATGAACGATAGCATTGTTTGCTATTCTACCCAAGGCGACACCCCAAAAGAGTTGTGGGCATCTAATGTAGGCTTTGGCTACGAACATGCTCCTTCCATGCAAGTAGAAAAAGACGGTGTAATGTTTGGCAGTACCAAAGAAGGACTTATCTTCGCACTGGAAGCCAAGACGGGCAAGGTACTGTGGAAACACAAAATAGGAAATTCACTTATCAGCACCGTAGTTCCATTAAGCAGGCGGGAAGTACTTTTCACAGCAACAAGCGGAGAGGTGGGACTTCTGAAAGTGAAAAATTGAAAGTGGAAAGTGGAGAATAAGAAAATGACATAAGAAAAAATACTATTATATGAAAAAGATCAGTTGCTTTCTTCCTTACGCAGGAAAAGACCAAGTAGAGAAAACAGTAAAAGGGCTTCAGGCTACAGAACTTGTAGAAGAGATCCGTTTAATAACCACCAGTGGCTCTTTGAAATCGGAGTTCCCCGGTTGCGAAGTGTTGTTTGTGGACATGCCTTATAGTAGTGCGGCTATGCAAGCCATTGCAAAAGTTGCCAAAGGAGATTATATATTACTCTATACCAAAGAGACAACCCTTGAAATGGGCATGTTTGCTTTGGAACGCATGATACATATTCTTGAAGATTCCAAAGCCGGTATGGTATATGCCGACCACTACCAGATAGCAGAAGGGAAACAGACTAATGCCCCGGTAATAGACTATCAATTCGGTTCATTGAGAGATGATTTTAATTTCGGTTCCGTGCTGTTGTTCGACGCCAAGAAGTTCAAAGAAGCTGCCGGACGAATGAAGTCGGACTATAACTTCGCCGGTCTTTATGATTTACGCTTGAAATTAAGTCAGAAAGAAGACTTAGTACACATTAACGAATATCTGTACAGTGAAGTAGAAAATGACACTCGCAAGAGTGGCGAAAAAATCTTCGACTACGTTGACCCGAAGAACCGTGACCGGCAGATCGAGATGGAACAGGCATGTACCGAACATCTGAAAGAGATTGGCGGATACCTTGCACCGGAATTTAAGAAGATTGAGTTCTCGGCGGGTAACTTTGAGTATGAAGCATCTGTTATCATCCCGGTACGCAACCGCATCCGCACGATTCGTGACGCCATCAAATCTGTATTGAGCCAGAAGACAGACTTCAAATATAACCTTATCATCATCGACAACCATTCTACGGACGGCACCACCGAAGCAATCGATGAATTCAAAGAGGACGAAAGACTAATTCATATCATTCCCGAACGTAACGACTTGGGCATCGGAGGCTGCTGGAACATGGGTGTACACCATCCTAAATGTGGAAAGTTTGCCGTACAGCTGGATAGTGACGATGTATATAGCAGCGAAAACACACTGTCTATCATGGTCCGTGCCTTCTACGAACAGAATTGCGCCATGGTGGTAGGTACTTATATGATGACAGACTTCAATATGCATATGATTGCTCCAGGCATCATCGACCATAAAGAATGGACTCCGGAGAACGGTCGCAACAATGCGCTCCGCATCAATGGTTTGGGCGCTCCCCGTGCTTTCTACACTCCGGTATTGCGTGAAGTAAAAGTGCCCAATACCAGCTATGGTGAAGACTATGCACTGGGACTGAACTTCTCACGTCAGTATCAGATAGGACGTGTGTATGAGGTAGTATATCTCTGCCGCCGTTGGGACGATAACTCCGACGCTTCACTGGACATTGTGAAAATGAATAGTCACAATGTGTACAAAGACCGCATCCGCACTTGGGAACTCCAAGCACGTGTCGCCTTAAACAAGAAGAAATAAATCCGGTCGCAAATCGTCTAATCGAACATAATATATGAATCAAACGGTACACAATCTTCTAACCGAACAACTGGCTTCCTGGGAAACGGCGCACGACAACTACGCCGCCCTCTCAGGAGTAAAGGTGAAGGAATTGAATGTAAACGGCATTCCCTATAAAGTACAGTTCAACCCTGCCCGCATCGTATCTTCCGGTGCCAAGGTAGATACCAAGTCCATCCGGGAAAGAAAATGTTTCCTCTGCCCGGCTAACTTGCCGCCTGTACAGAAAGGGATTCCTTTTGACGGACATTACAATATCTTGGTCAACCCCTTCCCCATCTTTCCCCGTCACCTGACGATACCGGAGATGGAGCATGTAGACCAACGCATTGCCGTTCGCTTCGGAGATATGCTGGACTTAGCGCAAGCATTATCGGATTATACCCTCTTTTACAATGGACCCAAATGCGGCGCTTCCGCCCCCGACCATGCACACTTCCAGGCAGGCAACAAAGGTTTTATGCCCATCGAGAAAGATTGGAGAGGACAGATTGCAGGAAAAATTGCAGATTACAAGAAAGCGATACTTTGGTATCTGAATGATGCCCCTCGTGCCACGCTCGTCATCGAATCTGCCGATAAGAATGCTGCTACGGAATTGTTCGAAATCATTTACCGTTCGATGACCGTGAAACCCGGCGAAGAGGAACCGATGATGAATGTGCTTGCAATGTATGAATCAGATAAATGGATTGTGTTTGTCTTCCCCCGTGCCCAGCATCGCCCTGCCTGCTACACGGCCGAGGGCGAAGCCAATCTGCTGAGCAGTCCTGCTTCCGTCGATCTGGGTGGTGTGTTTATCACTCCCGTAGAAAAGGATTTCCTGAAGATTACTGCCGAAGACATTGACCGGATTCTTGGTGAAGTTTGTCTTTCGGAGAATGATTTCCACCAGTTAAGACAACATATAAAAGAACAGATTAAATAAAAACAGTATGAAAGAGCCCAAAGTACATGTAGGCATCCTATTCGAATCTCAAATAGAGTTTGTCTTGCTGAATCCGTATCGCATTGCCGGAACGGAAATCAGCGGCAAACAAGTCGTGACCTACGATGAAGGTAAAATTCTTTGGAACGGACGTCGGTATGATGAACTTCTGTTCGAGCCACTGCATGAAGCTACAGACGCTTTTGAGCTATTAGATGTTACCATTGGCATCAACTTCCATTGGGAACGTAAAGAAGACCAACGCTTCTTGGGTGCCTTGAAAATCATTGTTGAGAACGGCAAGCTTACCGGCATCAATGTTATCAACGTAGAAGACTACCTGACCAGCGTCATCTCTTCTGAGATGAGTGCAACCGCCTCTTTAGAGCTTCTGAAAGCCCATGCCGTCATTTCCCGTAGTTGGTTGTTGGCACAGATTCAGAAGAATAAAGAAATTGAAGCCGCCCAAACCGGCTATTCAGCAATGACGCAGACCGAAGAAGAGCTCATCCGTTGGTACGACCGCGAAGACCACACCCGTTTCGACGTTTGTGCAGACGACCATTGCCAACGTTACCAAGGCATTACCCGTGCTTCCACCGAAATCGTGAAGCAAGCCATTGCCGCCACTCGCGGGCAGGTGCTGATGTCCGACGGAAAGATCTGTGATGCCCGTTTCTCCAAATGTTGCGGCGGTGCATTCGAGGAATTTCAATATTGCTGGGAAGACGTGAAGTATCCCTACCTCCGGAAGCAAAGAGACTATAAAGTGGAAAGCTTGCCCGATCTCACTGTAGAGGCCGAAGCCGACCGTTGGATTCGTACCTCACCGGAAGCCTTCTGTAACACAACGGACAAGAAGATACTTTCTCAAGTACTCAATAATTACGACCAGGAAACTACAGACTTCTACCGTTGGAAAGTGGTATATACACAAGACGAACTTTCAGCCCTCATTCTGAAACGTTCGGGCATCGACTATGGACAAATTATCGACCTTGTTCCTATAGCCCGCGGTACCTCCGCACGTTTTTGGAAACTGAAAATCATCGGTACAAAGAAAACACTCATCATCGGAAAGGAGTTGGAAATACGCCGCACACTTTCCACGTCACACCTTTACAGTTCGGCTTTTGTGGTAGACAAAGAAGACGTTTCGCCCGAAGGCATCCCCGGACGCTTCATCCTTACCGGAGCCGGTTGGGGTCATGGTGTGGGATTATGTCAGATAGGTGCCGCTGTGATGGGTGAACAAGGCTATCAATACGATGCGATTCTTCTGCATTACTACATCGGTGCAAGCATTGATAAGCTGTACGACTAATTTAAACAGATAAAAATCAATATCATGAACAACCTAAAAAACATATCACCCTGGGCATGGGTACCGACACTCTACTTTGCACAAGGTATTCCATACTTTATCGTGAATAACATTTCAGTACTGATGTTCGCCAAGATGGGTGTTCCCAATGGCGAGATGGCTCTATTTACCAGCCTGCTGTATCTGCCTTGGACTATCAAACCCTTCTGGAGTCCCTTCGTAGATATCATCAAGACTAAAAGATGGTGGATTCTCTCGATGCAGATCCTGATGTCGATTGCATTTATCCTGCTTACCCTATCCATTCCACGCCCCGATGAAGCGACAATGGCAGCCGGACAAACCCCTATCAGCATGTTCACCATCACGCTGATACTGTTTATCATCACAGCATTTGCCTCTGCCACACACGATATTGCCGCCGACGGTTTCTATATGCTGGCGCTGAAACAAAGTGACCAGGCGGCATTTGTCGGCATCCGAAGCACCTTCTACCGTCTGGCATCCATTTTCGGGCAAGGCGTACTCGTGGCAATAGCCGGTGCCATCGAACTGAAGTATAACAATATCCCGTTATCATGGACTATCACGATGCTGGTTACAGCTATTATATTCAGTTCAGTGACTTTCTATCATCTCTTTGCCATACCCCGCCCCACTTCCGATAAGTCCGTGTTGTCAGCGGGTACAGCCAGTGCAAAGGCTATCTTTATAGAGTTCGGACGCACATTCGCCACCTACTTTACCAAACCGGGAGCAGTGCTTGCCATCGTATTCATGCTGCTCTACCGCTTGCCCGAAGCATTCCTTATCAAGATGTGTATGCCTTTCCTTGTAGCAAGCAAGGAATCGGGAGGTTTAGAACTTTCCACAGCCGAAGTAGGCATTGTATATGGCACTATCGGCGTGATATTCCTTACCGCAGGTGGTATTCTCGGAGGACTGTTCGCATCGCGCATCGGACTGAAACGCTCTATCTGGTGGATGGCAGGATGTATGACGCTGCCTTGCCTTACATTCGTCTACTTAGCCATCGGTCAACCCGAAAACCTGTTTGCTATCTCAACCGCCATTGCCATCGAACAATTCGGCTATGGATTCGGGTTCACTGCATATATGCTCTACATGATGTACTTCTCCGAAGGCGAGTTCAAGACATCCCATTATGCCATCTGCACCGCATTCATGGCACTGAGCATGATGATTCCGGGTATGTTTGCAGGGTATATTCAAGAGGCAATCGGTTATATCAACTTCTTCTGGTTGGTAATAGTATGTTGTATTGCTACGGTAATCGTTACCATCTTTGCAGACAGGAAGATAGATCCGGAATATGGGAAGAAATAAAGAAATAGTGATAAGTTATTAGTGATTAGTTATTTGTTATGAAGAAATATATTCTCGTTTGTGTGCTATGTGTGCTATGTGGTGCACTGAAGGCACAAAAGATTAATATCAAGACGGGTATCGAAGTTCTGAAGGAGCAGAATTTCAAGTGCCTGGAAGGTAAGCGTGTAGGGTTGATAACCAATCCGACCGGTGTAGATAACAACATGAAGTCTACTATCGACATCCTGCACGAAGCGGGGAATGTAAACTTAGTTGCCCTTTACGGACCCGAACATGGAGTACGTGGCGATGTACATGCAGGCGATCATGTTACAGATATCAAAGATGCCTCGACCGGGCTGCCCGTCTATTCTCTTTACGGAAAGACACGCAAGGCTACGCCGGAGATGCTGAAGGACGTCGATGTATTGGTATATGATATTCAGGACATCGGTTGCCGTTCATTTACCTATATCAGTACGATGGGTTTGGCTATGGAAGCTGCTGCCGAGAATGGCAAAGAGTTTATCGTCCTGGATCGTCCCAACCCTGTAGGCGGATTGAAGATAGAAGGTAACCTGACTGAAGATGATTGCGTATCTTTTGTCAGTCAATTTAAAATTCCGTACCTTTACGCACTCACTTGCGGTGAGTTAGCATTGATGTTGAACGGAGAAAAGATGTTGAAAGATGGGGAACAATGCAACTTGCAAGTCGTAAAGATGAAAGGTTGGAAGCGCCGGATGGATTACACGCAGACCGGATTGCAATGGGTTCCCTCCTCTCCTCACATTCCACATCCACATTCAGCATTCTTCTACCCCGTCAGTGGTATTCTTGGCGAACTGGGTTACATGTCTATCGGTGTAGGTTATACTATTCCGTTCCAGATGTTTGCAGCTCCATGGGTAGAAGCTGAGAAACTTGCCAAAAACCTGAACGGGCTGGAAGTACCGGGAGTAGTATTCAGACCTATGTACTTGAAACCCTTCTACAGTGTAGGTAAGGGAGAATTGTTGCAAGGCGTACAAGTACACATCATGGATTTTGGTAAAGCGCCGCTGAGTGATATTCAGTTCCTGGTGATGCAGGAAGTGGCGGCACTTTATCCGGATCGTGCCGTCTTCGACCATGCCGACAAGGGACGCTTTAACATGTTCGACAAAGTAAGCGGTTCAAAGCAGATACGCGAACGCTTCTCGAAAAGTAACCGTTGGGAAGACATACGCGACTACTGGTATAAGGATGCTGACGACTTCCGCAAATTGTCGAAAAAGTACTATTTATACAAGTAGTTTCACATCATAGAGACCAGATTAAAAAGATAAAGAAAGGAGATTTCATTATGGAGAACAATGAGTATTTAGGCTTCCTGCAAGAAGCCCGTCAATTCATTCCGCAAGAAAGAATTTACACCGACGAACTCCGCCGGCTGGCATGGGGTACAGATGCAGGATTCTATCGTCTCATCCCTCAGATAGTAATCCGCTCGACGGAAGAAGATGAAGTCTCGCAACTGTTGAAACTTGCCGACCGTTATAGGCTGCCCGTTACTTTCCGTGTCTTTGAATTGGGCCGGCCGGAACCAGCCTATCCGGTCAGGCTATTAGTGATTCTATCCTTATTGTAGCCGGCAAACATTGGGAGAAATATTCCATTTCTGCCGATCACGAACAAATCACCCTTCAACCGGGCATTATCGGCGGGCGGGTCAATGAACTACTAGCGCCTTACGGACGTAAATTCGCACCGGACCCCGCTTCCGTAAAGAGTGCCATGGTAGGCGGCATCGTTATGAACAACGCTTCGGGAATGAACTGCGGTACGCATGCCAATAGTGACAAAGTACTCCTCTCCGCCCGCATTGTACTGGCAGACGGAACCATCCTGGATACCGGCGATCCCGTCAGTCGCGCCTCTTTCGAAGCGACACATGCCGACTTCATCCGTCAAATCTGCAACCTACGCGACCAAGTACGTGCCGACGAAAAGCTGGCAGAACGCATACGTTACAAATATTCCATTAAAAACGTAACCGGGCTGAATATCCTGCCTTTCGTGCGTTATGACGACCCGTTCGATATAATCACCCATCTCATGGTCGGCTCAGAAGGAACCTTGGCTTTCCTGTCACAAGTCACCATGAAGACTGAATACGATTATCCCTGCAAGGCAAGCGCCATGCTCTATTTCAAGACCATCAAAGATGCCTGCCGTGCGGTAGTTGCTCTAAAGAAACTGACCAACGAGAAAGAGGAATGGATTGTGAAAGGAGCCGAACTGCTTGACTACAAGAGCCTCTCTTCCGTCAACGACCCTGTCTTCCTGCGTTACAAAGGCGAAGTTGCCTCATCCGTCCTCCCGGGTGTAGAACCGGGCGACGAAACCGGGCTAACCGCTATACTGACCGAAACCAAAGCATGTACACCGGAGGAGCTAAAGCAAAATATATCTGCAATAGAAAGCACACTGAGTACTTTCAAAACCTATATTCCCGTACATTTTACAGACAAACCGGAGGAGTATTCCAAATACTGGGCTATCCGTTCCGGTATCTTCCCCTCAGTGGGCGGCACCCGCCAGCCGGGAACCACCTGCCTGATTGAAGACATCGCCTTCCATATAGAAGACCTGCCCGAAGCCACGGCAGAACTGCAACAACTCATAGCCCGTCACGGCTACGACGACGCCTGCATCTACGGACATGCCTTGGAAGGCAATTATCACTTTATCATCAACCAATCTTTCAGCAGCGATACCGAAGTAAAACGCTACGAAGAGCTGATGAACGATGTCAAGACCTTAGTGGTGGACAAGTACGACGGCTCCCTAAAAGCCGAACACGGCACAGGGCGTAACATGGCCCCGTTTGTCTGTTACGAATGGGGAGACGCCGCTTTCAATGTCATGAAAGCCGTCAAAGCTCTTTTCGACCCCAAAGGCTTGCTGAATCCGGGAGTCATCTTCAATGACGATCCCCATTGCCATATCAAGAACTTCAAGCCACTGCCACTTATTCCTCTGAGTGAAGATAGTCCGGCAGCCAAAGTCAATCGTTGCATAGAATGCGGTTTCTGCGAGGTAAACTGCCTCTCCTGCGGATTCACGCTTTCTTCACGCCAGCGCATCGTATTACAACGCGAGATTTCCCGCTTGAAGCAAAGTGGCAATGACCCGCAACGTCTCGCCCTGCTTGAGAAACAATACAATTATCCCGGCAACCAAACCTGTGCGGGAGACGGATTATGTTCGATGTCTTGCCCCATGGATATCAGCACAGGCGACCTTACCCACATCATCCGCCAAGAAGCTCTGCCTGCCAACAGTCTAGGCTACAAGGCAGGAAACTACGCCGCCCGGCACTTTGCCGGTATCAAGAGCGTACTCCGCCCCGTACTAACCCTCGCCGACCTCGGACACAGCATTCTCGGTACCAAAGCCATGAGCACCGTTACCCTAGGCATGCACAAAGCTTTGGGTATCCCACTGTGGACGCCTGCCATGCCAAAAGCCTATAAAATGAAGAATGAAGAACCTCATCCTTCATTAAACAAAGTGGTCTATTTCCCCAGTTGCATCAATCAGACTATGGGTTTGCCCAAGAAGAGTCCTGTTGAACAACCATTGGTCAACAAGATGATTTCTTTATTGCAGAAGGCCGGTTATGAAGTAATCTTCCCCAAGAATATGGAGAATCTTTGCTGCGGCACTATTTGGGAAAGCAAGGGTATGCTCGACATTGCCGACCGCAAAACCGCCGAACTGGAGGCTGCCCTTTGGGAGGCCAGCGAACAAGGCAAGTATCCTGTGTTATGCGACCAAAGCCCTTGCTTGCATCGCATGCGCGAAACTATCAAGAAGATGAAACTCTATGAGCCTGCCGAATTCATCTATACCTTCTTGCGGGATAAATTGGATTTTACCCAAACAGATCGTGCTATCGCACTTCATATCACCTGCTCCATGCGTAAAATGGGACTGGCAGATACCATCATCTCCCTTGCCCGCCTCTGCTCCAGCCATGTAGTGGTCCCCGAAGAAGTGGGATGTTGTGGCTTTGCCGGTGACCGGGGCTTCACCTATCCCGAACTGAATGCATACGCCTTACGCAAACTTCGCCCACAAATAGAAGCAGCACAGATAAGCATCGGCTACTCCAATAGCCGCACCTGTGAAATAGGGCTGACGACTAATGCAGGCATTCCATACGTATCTATCGTCTACCTGGTAGATCAATGCACAGTAGCAAAATCAATTAACTAACACATCAAAATACCATGAACAGTCCAAAAACCAACAAACGCCTACTCGCCCTCGATATCCTCCGGGGGGTAACCATCGCAGGCATGATCCTTGTTAATAATCCGGGATCATGGGGACATATCTACGCCCCCCTGAGACACGCCGAATGGATAGGCCTAACCCCCACCGACCTGGTTTTCCCTTTCTTCATGTTTATTATGGGTATATCGACCTATATCTCACTGAAGAAGTACAACTTTGAGTTCAGTCATGCCGCTGCCTTGAAAATCCTGAAACGTACCATCGTGATATTCATCATCGGTATGGCTATCGGTTGGTTTTCACGTTTCTGCTATTATTGGAGTTCCGCCCCCGAAGACCTTAGTTTCGGCGAAAACCTCTGGGCATCCGTATGGACTTTCGACCGTATGCGTATATTGGGCGTCATGCAACGCCTGGCCTTGTGCTACGGAGCGACTGCTATCATTGCACTGACTCTGAAACATCGCTACATCCCTTATCTTATCGTTACTCTGTTGCTGGGATACTTTATCCTACTGATATTTGGTAATGGTTTTGCCTACAATGAAACAAACATCCTGTCTATTGTGGACCGTGCCATCCTTACCCCTGCACACATGTATAAAGACAACGGTATTGATCCGGAAGGTGTATTGAGTACTATTCCCGCTATCGCACATGTGTTGTTGGGCTTCTATGTAGGACGCTTGATGCTGGACGGTAACAAATCGGAAGACCGTGCCTCTTTCCTCAACTCACAACTCATCACCTTGTTTCTGGCAGGTGTTATCCTTACTTTCTCCGGCTTCTTGCTGAGCTACGGATGCCCCATCAGCAAAAAGATATGGTCACCCACTTTCGTACTCGTCACTTGCGGTCTTGCATCCAGCTTCCTGGCACTGCTCATATGGATTATCGATGTGAAAGGTTATAAGAAGTGGTGTACTTTCTTCGAGTCATTCGGCGTAAATCCGCTGTTTATGTATGTATTGGGTGGCGTACTGAGCATCCTCTTCGGAAGTATCAGCTTCCCATGGGACGGCGGCAGCATCAGCATACATGGTTTCTTATACAATAAACTCCTCACACCTGTATTGGGTGAGTTGAATGGATCGCTAGCTTACGCCTTGCTGTTCGTTGCCATCAATTGGTGCATCGGCTATCAACTATACAAACGGAAAATATATATTAAGATATAATAACTAGTTACGAGTTATGAGTTATAAGTTATTTGCTTGTGTTTCCCCTTCGGCTTAGCACAGCCCTATCGTAAGCAAATAACTTATAACTTATAACTAATAACTTATAACTCTAACTAATCATGATTCTAATAGCAGACAGTGGCTCTACAAAGACCGATTGGTGTTTGGTAGAGAACGGAGTACCTCTCCAGCAGATTTTCACAAAAGGAACTAATCCATTCTTCCAGTCGGAAGAGGAAATCAGTAATGAGATAGCAACCGCACTTCTACCTCAGTTAAAATCAAACGAATTGGATGCCGTCTATTTCTACGGAGCCGGCTGTGGATTTCCCGACAAAATAGAAATGGTGCATCGAGCCATAACCAAGCACCTCAAGGTAAAAGGTGAAGTGGAAGTAAGTACCGACATGCTGGCTGCCGCACGTGGATTGTGCGGACACAATGCCGGAATCGCCTGCATCATGGGTACGGGTTCTAATTCTTGTTATTACGATGGCAAAGAGATTGTGACCAACGTCTCCCCGCTGGGTTTCATATTAGGAGACGAAGGTAGCGGCGCTTGCCTGGGTAAGCTATTGGTAGGCGATATCCTCAAGAACCAAATGACGCCGGAACTGAAAGAAAAGTTTCTGGCCCAGTTCAATCTGACTCCTGCCGACATCATCGACCGTGTTTATCGCAAGCCGTTCCCTAACCGCTTCCTTGCAAGTTTATCTCCATTCCTTTCACAGAATTTGAACGAGGTTTGTGTACGTACGCTTGTCTTGAATAGTTTCAAGGCTTTTCTGAAACGTAATGTAATGCAATACGACTACCAGCACAGCAAGGTACACATGATCGGCTCTGTAGCTTTCCACTACAAGGAAGTATTGGAGGAGGCCGCACAGGAAATGGGCATTCAACTGGGTACCATCATTAAAAGCCCGATGGAAGGACTGATAAAGTATCACAGCCAGGTCTCACAAGTCATTAATCATTAATCACTAACCACTAATCATTATTCTATGGCATTCGAAAAAATCTCAGAGCAACCTTCGCTCTACAACGATCTGGAAAAGAAATCAGTTCGTGAAATTCTGGAAGATATCAACACAGAAGACCAGAAAGTGGCACTTGCTGTGCAGAAAGCAATCCCCCAAATAGAGAAGTTAGTAACCCAAATTGTTCCTCGTATGAAACAAGGCGGACGTATCTTCTATATGGGTGCCGGTACCAGCGGACGCCTCGGCGTTCTCGATGCCTCGGAGATACCACCTACATTCGGCATGCCTCCCACCTTGATTATCGGTCTGATAGCCGGTGGTGATACCGCCTTGCGCAATCCTGTAGAGAATGCCGAAGACAACACCACCCGCGGCTGGGAAGAACTGGTAGAGCGCAACATTACCGACAAGGACACTGTCATAGGTATTGCCGCTTCGGGCACCACTCCCTATGTAATCGGAGCCATGCACGAAGCACGCGCGCATGGCATTCTGACCGGGTGCATCACCAGTAATCCCGATTCGCCTATGGCTGCCGAAGCAGATGTGGCCATCGAAATGATTGTAGGTCCGGAGTATGTAACCGGAAGTTCACGTATGAAGTCGGGTACAGGTCAGAAGATGATTCTGAATATGATTACGACTTCTGTTATGATTCAACTGGGACGTGTAAAAGGTAACAAGATGGTCAATATGCAGCTCAGCAACCAAAAGTTGGTGGACCGTGGCACACGTATGATTGTCGAGGAACTCGGACTGGATTATGGTAAAGCAAAAGCTTTGCTACTGATGCACGGTTCTGTAAAGAAAGCATGTGATGCCTATCGCGGCATTGAATAAACAATATTTCAGGCACAACTTAATACTTACAGTATGAAAAATATTCTTGCTACACTTATCCTTGCACTACTTGCTTTGCAGGCAGTAGCACAGCCCTTGCAACGGGTAGCCCCTGAACAAGTGGGTATGGACTCACGCAAACTGATGTATGCCGACGAAGCCATCGAAAAGGCTATTGCCGACAAGAATATCCCCGGTGCCGTACTTGCTGTGGTACGCAATGGCAAAATGGCTTATCTGAAAGCATACGGCAACAAACGCATCTACCCCAACGTAGAGCCGATGACCGTCAATACCATCTTCGACATGGCGTCTTGCAGCAAGTCCATGAGCACAGCCGTCTGCACTATGATATTGGCAGAACAAGGCAAGCTCCGCATGCTCGATCCCGTCAGCATGTATATCCCCAACTTCAAAAGTTGGGAGAGTGAAGACGGAAAGTCCAAGAAGACCATCCGCATTGCCGACCTGATGACGCACTCCTCCGGCCTTCCTCCTTACGCCCCAGCAGCAGAGTTGGAAAAGAAATACGGTTCTCCCAATCCCGACGGCTTAATGGAGTACATTGCCACTTGCAAGCGCGACTTCGAACCACAAACTGACTTTCAATATAGCTGCCTGAACTTCATCACCCTACAGCATATCATTGAAACCATCAGTGGAAAGTCTTTGCGCGAATTTGCCCGTGAAAATCTCTTCGACGTGCTTGGCATGGATCATACCGACTACCTGCCTTGCCAACGTGACAAATCCGGGAAATGGAGCAATACCGCCGACGCTCATTGGGCAAACCTGACCGAAGGTGACTGGCACAGCCTCATCGCCCCAACGGAGAAGCAACCCGACGGACAAGTTCTTTGCGGACAAGTACACGACCCGCTGGCACGTGTATTGAACGGTGGCATCAGTGGAAATGCCGGTGTATTCTCTTGTGCCGAAGACATTGCTGTTCTTTGTGCCGCCCTGCAAAACGGTGGTGAGTGGAACGGACGTCGCATTCTTAGTCCGCTCGGCGTAAAGGCCATGCGTACCGTGCCCCGTGCTACCGCAACTCTGGGACGTACCCTCGGCTGGGACAACTTCACTGCCTACGCTTCGAATAACGGAGATTTATTCAGTCCGAATACTTACAGCCATACCGGATATACAGGAACATCCATTGTTATCGACCCGGACAATAATACCTCCGTGATCCTGCTTATCAATGCCGTACATCCCGAAGATGGACATAGTGTTGTACGTTTGCGCTCACTGATAGCCAACGCAGTAGCAGCATCGATCTACCCCACGCCACGTATCTACACCAATCATTATTACAACCGTTTCCTCCAATTTATGGACGAGTCTG
This sequence comes from uncultured Bacteroides sp., assembly GCA_900555635.1. Lineage (GTDB taxonomy): Bacteria > Bacteroidota > Bacteroidia > Bacteroidales > Bacteroidaceae > Bacteroides. The sequence continues at coordinate 108,457 of USLU01000003.1, read as the reverse complement.
CCATCACGAGCAAAGACATCGTAATGCTAGGCAATAGCCTGACCGAAGGTGGAAAAGATTGGGCGCAGCGTCTCGGTAACAAGCACGTGCGTAACCGTGGTATCAGCGGCGACAATGTGATGGGTATCTATGACCGTCTGCATCAAATATTGCCCGGCCATCCCGCAAAGCTCTTCCTGCTTATCGGCGTGAACGACCTCTCGCAAGACTCCACCACGAACGGAATTATCAACAATATCAGCATGGTAGTAGACCGCATTCGCAAAGAGTCGCCCGAAACAAAACTCTATCTGCAAAGTCTGCTACCCATCAACGAAAGTTTCGGCCGCTGGAAGAAACTGGAAGGTAAATCCACAATGATACCCGAAATCAATGCCGGCCTAGAGGCTTTAGCCCATGAGAAAGGCGCTACCTTCGTCAATCTCTTCCCGCTTTTCACCGAAAAAGGAACGAATGTGCTTAGCCCCGAGTTTACTAGCGAAGGGCTGCATCTGAATGAGGCTGGATATAAGATTTGGACGAAAGCTTTGAAGAAGAATCTATAATTCGTAAGTCACATGATGAAGAAAAGGTGGCATTTATAACTTAAGCTCAAGAACGGACTCTACACAAAAGTTTGTTTTCTGAAAAACATCTGCCATCTGCCACCTATCTGCAACATCAATATAAACAAGTGGCACGCCCATACCAATCATTTACGATAGAGTTCTTTTCTCGACTACATATAACAGCTAACATTTTATTTCATAGTACTGAACACTTTGTTTCAAGCAGTAGAAACGATTTGTTTCAACTAGAAGAACAAACCATTCCAACATATGGAAATGATTTGTTTTGCTTGTTGGAACGAGGTATTCTGCATGTTGAAACACTTTGTTTCCTTAAGGGAAATAAAGTATACCCTATGGGAATGAGCATCAAGCACTGTGCCTTGACTAGCAAATAGATGTATTGTTACAGAGTTTGCTGATATGACTTATATTTATGACAACTCTGTAGATAGATAATGCCGAGACCCAACTTCATCCAAAATCGGATACAAACATTTAATCATTTAATATAATAATATCCCAAAAGCACCTCCATTGAGGCTGCTTTTGGGATATTATTAAAGCAAACTATTCTACAATGCCGTTTAATATTATATCAAAAACTAAAGTAGAGTAGCCTGGAATAGCCCCCTGTCCATCTTTTCCATAAGCTGAATCAGAAGGAATATAAACCATCCAACGCTCACCAACTGCCATGTATTGAAGGCATATCTTCCAACCACTGGTCAGCTTAGGTTCTGCTATTGTAAAGTCTGTATTCCAACTAAAAGGGTCCGGTTTTTTAGTTGGCGGAATAGGAATATTTTGATCCAATGCTCCGTATCCGTCAAAACCGCCATCAAACTTCTCACCGTTAATCATTGTACCATAATAATAGGCATTAACAGTCTCTGTTTGAATTGGAATCCTACCTTCAGGATTAGCTATTAGTTTCCTACAATATATATATTGAGGAGTTTCATTAGTACTAATCAACCAATTTTGAAGAATGAACATATCTCCTACCTTTACAGCTCTTATTTGTTCTTCCGTAGCAACATGTCCATTATTCGCAACGATCTTTATAGAATCAATGTATGCCTGATTACGCTCTTTCCAGTGATCGTACTTGGTTACCTCTTCGACTTCTTCACAAGAAACAAATGTACCTGCCAAGAAAAACAAGAAAGGCAAAAACAAAAGGATGGTTTTCTTCATCTAACTATTAATTTTGATATTATTTGTTATTGCAACGTCTTCAGCAACGATGTGATGCTGACGCGGTCTGCAATGATATTGTTCAGTTCAGAGATAGCCACGCGTTCTTGCTTCATAGTGTCACGGTCACGCAAAGTCACGCAGTTATCTTCCAGAGTCTGATGATCTACCGTTACACAGAACGGAGTACCAATAGCATCCTGACGACGGTAACGCTTACCGATAGAATCTTTCTCATCGTATTGGCAATGGAAGTGGAACTTCAAGTCGTCAATGATTTGGCGTGCTTTCTCGGGCAGACCGTCTTTCTTTATCAATGGCATAACAGCCAGTTTCACAGGTGCCAATGCAGCAGGCAATTTCAAGACTACGCGAGACTCACCATTTTCCAATTGCTCTTCGCAATAAGAAGCTGACATGATACTGAGGAACATACGGTCTACACCGATAGATGTCTCAATAACATAGGGCACATAGCTTTCGTTGGTTTCGGGATCAAAATACTTGATATTCTTACCAGAGAACTTCTCGTGTTGAGACAAGTCAAAGTTCGTACGGCTATGAACACCTTCTACTTCTTTGAAGCCAAACGGCATCAGGAATTCGATATCGGTAGCAGCATTGGCATAGTGAGCCAATTTATCATGATCGTGGTAACGGTAATGGTCATCACCGAAGCCAAGAGCCTTATGCCATTTCAAACGGATTTCTTTCCACTTGGCAAACCAGTCGAGTTCTGTTCCCGGTTTTACGAAGAACTGCATTTCCATCTGTTCGAACTCACGCATGCGGAAGATGAACTGACGTGCCACGATTTCATTACGGAATGCTTTGCCAATCTGGGCAATACCGAAAGGTATCTTCATACGACCGGTCTTCTGTACATTGAGGTAGTTTACAAAAATACCCTGTGCAGTCTCCGGACGAAGATAAATCTTCATGGCACCATCGCTTGTAGACCCCATCTCGGTAGAGAACATCAGGTTAAACTGACGTACTTCCGTCCAGTTCTTTGTTCCGCTGATGGGGCAAACAATTTCTTCATCCAGAATGATTTGACGGAGTTCGTCAAGGTTGTTATCATTCAAAGCTTTGGCGAAACGTTCGTGCAAAGCATCACGTTTAGCCTGATGATCCAACACACGTCCGTTGGTATTGCGGAACTGTGCTTCATCGAAAGCATCACCAAACTTCTTGGCAGCTTTAGCAACTTCCTTATTTATCTTATCATCATACTTGGCAAGCTGATCTTCTATCAATACATCAGCACGATAACGTTTCTTAGAATCGCGATTGTCGATCAAAGGATCATTGAAAGCATCTACGTGTCCGCTGGCCTTCCATATAGTGGGGTGCATAAAGATAGCTGAATCGATGCCGACAATATTTTCATGCAGCAGCACCATACTTTGCCACCAGTATTGCTTGATGTTATTTTTCAATTCCACACCCATCTGACCGTAGTCATATACGGCTCCCAGTCCGTCGTAAATATCACTACTAGGAAATACAAAACCATATTCCTTGCAATGCGATACGAGTTTCTTAAAAACGTCTTCTTGTGCCATTTTCTGTTGTATCTAAATTAATTTGAATCTTATTTTTAGCTAAAAAGCGCCACAAAGATAGGGATTTATATCATAAATAGGACGGATGAAGGTATTAATTTATCTTATCGGTGACACAGATGGCTACGCGGTTCTCTTCGATCACCGGGAATGGCTGAACCGTATCGCCTTTATAATCGAGTATAATTCTATCGGGTGCAATGCCGTTGCTCTTCAATACCTTTGCCACAGCCTGCGCACGTTCTTTAGACAAGCGCATGTTAATAGCAGCCGTGCCGGTAGCCTTATCCGCATATCCGCAAACAGCAACTTTCACCTCTGTATTCTTTTTTAAGAAGGCTATCAGATTCAGTAGTTTATTCTCCTCAGAAGGACGAATTACAGCTGAATTTATTTTGAAAAATATATTTCCAGTCCACGGCTTTATCTCTTCTTTTACTTCGATTTTCTTCTCTTCTACCGGTGCAATTGCTTCTTCTTTAACCTCTCTTACCACTTCTACGGGCAACGGAGCTGTTTCATAAGGCACAACCTTTGCTTTTTTATTGCTTTTTCCAAACTTAAAAGTCAATCCGGCCAATACATTGAATTGCCAATCCGGGTTATCCGCTTTTTTAGAATTGAATTTATCAGAAAGGATATTCGCATTCATTTCGAGGTTGAAATACACACAGTTACTTAAACGCATGTTTGCACCTACTCCTCCTCTACCTGCGAAAAAGACTTTTTTACCCTTCCACAAATATTCTCCGCGATAACCGGCATCATCCAATGCAATGGCATCGTCGTTATTGAACGCTCCGTTTAGCCCCATACCCAAGAACATATAAGCATTAAAAAAACGCTTGGAGTTATACCGGCAAAACAGATTACTCAAATCGAGCGTTGCATCTACATTGCCTTGCAAAAAGTTGAATTTATAAGCATCCGGAAGAACTGCCCATGTGCCTTTTGCTTGCCATCCACTTATGCCTGCACGTATTCCCCACAAGGAAGTAAACTTGTATCCGGCAGAAAGAGCTGCAGCAGGTGAGATAAGTTTTTCGAGTCCGGTTTCACCCACTGTCTGGGCGGCACCTGCCTGAACTTGCATATACCAATGTGGAATAAAAACAGTTTCTTCATCTTCGTAAACCTGTCTTGAAGAAGTTGTTTGCCCTAAAGCAGCCAAAGTACTGCACCCCAATACCAAAAGCAAAAGATTTCTTTTTAATTTCATAATCAATTATTTTTCTAAGTAATGAATATTGCAATCGGAAAAAGCAGGACCATGAAAAAGGAGGATGCCCCCGCTTGGGACATCCTCCATCATAACATGTTTTACTTTTCACGATTGTGAAAGTGAGACCTATCTTCGCAGACGAGTTTCTTAATATTACTGGTTATATTGAGATCCAGAATTAGTTTCCTTCAGTTTTCTTGATTTCCATATAAACTGCAGTCTTCACAGTACCCCACTTATAAGTAACGATTACAGGAATCTTAACCTTGAATGCCTGAACGTTATTAGTGTTGTTTGTATAAGTAATAGTACCGTAAGGATGAGCTGTAGCACCTGTCTGATCGATAACGATCTGGTCAGTTACTTTCGCTAACTTCTGAGTTTCCAGGTTACCCTTGTTCAAGTCACAAGTAATGTTGTCCTTGTCAATTGCGATAGATTGTACGCCATAGTAGTTATAGTAAGTACTTCCGTCGTAATCAGCAGTCTTTTCGAACTTGTAATCTCTCCAGTCAGTCAAGTAAACCAAGTCAAGCATCTTCACTGAAGAACCTGCATCTTTACCATCAACGAAGTATTTGCCAGTGTTCGGGAATACGTTAACAGGACGCAAGAATGCTGCATCGAATTCACCATCAGTCATCGGCAAGTTCATGTTACACTTGTTAGTCAAGATAACATCAACCTTAGCGCTGAACGGAGTCTCGCTATGAGAGTAAGTATTCAGGATTGCCTTAGCAACAGCATTATCTTGGTATGCAATTTCACCGGTAGCCTGGTTGATCTTAGCTACATCTTTATAAGCAACACTACCCTTCGGAGCAGCTTGCAGTAAAGTTTCACTTGCAACGTGCAATACATAAGTTACACCGTCGTTACCCAAAGCTTCTACCTTTTCGTTCTTGCTTGCAAAGATATACTTGTAAGTTACGTTCTTGATCTGGAAGTCTTCGCTTGCAGTATTGTTCAACTTGAATGAAGGTTTGTTACCAACGAATACGTTATCCATATCAGAGATGAATGCACAGTCATTAGTCAATGTACCGGGAACTACAGTGTTGATTCTGATACCGCTCATGCTATTGTACCAGTATTCGGCAATCTTGCTGCCAGCGTCGAAGCTTGCAGAAGGAGCATTAACAACAGCAGTGAATGTGATAGTTACATTGCCGCGAGAATCATCATTCTTCGGTTTGTAAGTAGCTGTAGCAGTTACTTTACCTTCTTTCTTATTGATTGCGTTCAATGCATCCCACGGAGTCAAAGTCCACTTCAGACAGATAGTTTCACGATCTGCATCAGCATCGGTCAACGGAGAAACAACACCATCATCAGTTGCTTTCAGTTTCGCATTTCCGTTTGCATCTACATCCAATTCATAGATAGCGTGGAAGTCAGCCTTAGTCAAACCAAGCTTCTGATAAATATTAATGTTCATTTCCATGTACTGTACTGAGTACTTTTGGTCGTTGCAGCTCAAGTTGAAGTTACCACAATCCTTAGTCCAGTTAAGACCGGCAACATCACCTCTGGTGATCTTAACCTTGATCCAACCAACATTCACTACTTCACCGTCAGAAATTCTTTGTAATTCTACACGAACCAAAGGCATACGGCCTACAGCAGCGATAGGAGCTTCGGTTACACCTTCAATGCTTGCAACCAATACACTACCGTTCAGTTTAGCGAATGAGCTTTGGTTAGTCTTGTTTTCTTCACCCTGATAGTAGTCAGACAAAGAGTAAACCAGTTTCAAACCGTAATCAGCCAACTGAGCGTTAGTAAGTGATTTTTCCGCACCAATTTGTTCGCTAGGAGTCTTTTCCGTATCAGTAAACTCTTTATAGTGAGTTTCAACATAATCCTTCAAATCAATACCCTTAGTATTGTCGTAAGCAACTTCACACATTGGTTCAGCCTTGATTGCGTCTTCAGCCTTACCAATTAAATTGCGTTTGTTGTCTGCACCATACAAGTGTGCCTTATCAGGAGTAGCAGTTGATTTAGCATTAGCCAAAACAAAGTCTTTCATCACTGTCTTATAGATAGCAGCATAGTCAGACTGGATTGTCTTGCTTCCGCCATTTACATTAACAGTAGCTTTCAAGTTCATCACAGTGATCTTAGAAGCATCTATTTTCTGGATAGCTTCACTGTTACCATTGAATACAACTCTCAACAGACCATCTTCAATAGAACATTTGCTCAGATCTACATCTCCGATTGCAAAAGCAGCACGTGTACCGATGAAGTCTTTGTCGTCGGCTGTTAATACCAACTTAGAGATTTGTTTCATAGTAACACCAACCGGGCTTACATGATAGTAAGCAACCATATCAGGAGTAATATTGCTAGCCTTAGCAGCAGCAACAGGTGCTTGCCAAGTTTCACCAACAGCATTCAATGTATAGGCGTTCTTTGCCCACTTAGTGTAAGTCAAGTTAGCAGCTTTCATAGCTTCAACACCACTCAGATAAGCAGCCGGTTTAAATACCAAGCTTGTCAAGGGCAAAGCATCAGCTACATAGAAAGGATATTCTACACCATTAATAGTAAATGTATAGCCTACAACTGCACCATCTTTCTCGATTACAGCAATGCTGCTGGTAGGAACCTTAACACCTGTCTTAACGCCGTCATATGATACTTCGCCGGCAGCATTTACAGTCAATTTTGCAGGATCGAATCCGGCAGCTGCTGCGGGAAGGTCTGCGGAAGATACTTCCTGTCCACCCTTTTTCAGTACAACCTTACCACCAACTACTTCTATAGTATATTCCGGCAAATTTTGAGCAATCGTACAAGAAGAACTCTTATCGTTAGCATCAACGATAGTCAGCTTTCCTGTAGCTGCATCATAGGTTACACTTTTAATCCCATTGTTGCCAATAGAGGTTTTAAGTTCATCGAGGCTTTTGTTGATTTGGCCGATTTCGTTATCGATACGCTTGATGTCATCATCATAGTCTTTGCAGCTGATGAAAGACGTCGTGGTAGCGAGTGCCAATGCTCCAAAAAGCACCACTTTAACAAATCTTTTTCTCATAATTGTTTTTAAATTACATTAATAATATATTATTAAACACTCTGTCTCAAGATGTCTTGCAACTATTCATAGTTCATACACGTTGACATGCCAATTTCTATTTGCATTGATTTACGTTCTTTCCGTTACTTTGCAGGTAACGGAAAAAGCTAAAGCAAGCCATGCAAATAGGGCTCTGTTTTCAAGTCCCCAAATCAGTATATATGTAAAAGCGAACAACTTAGCTCATGCTAAGCAGTGTGGATTATGATGAAAAGATAAAATAACAACATGCCTACAAAGTAAAATGCAGCCAGCATGTTGAAAGGTGTTTCAATGAGATTGTATAACGTACTTATTTACAGACTACTATTTTAAATAAGGTATCTACCCCAAAGCCAATATAAGCCCGCTCCTCAAAGTTCTTTGTTTGAAGAAAGAAAAATAGATGACAAGTCTAGTCTAATATATGCTAAATTATGCCGTCTTTTATTTTGTATTTCCTGCGTCTTTTACAAAAGATATTACCATTTGGTTTGCTTCGTCTATCTTCTTGTTTTGGAAAGGCTTCAAATAAGTTTCCGTAACACTGATAGACGAGTGTCCCATAGCTTCCGATATAATACCGGGATGTATTTCACAGTAGTATGCCATAGTAGCCCACGTATGCCTTGCAGTATAACTACTTAGGCTTGCCTCCATACCTGTTTTCTCTTTTAAAGCAGTCAGCCGGTAATTAAAGCTACGCAATGCCGATTGATATTCGCGGTAAGCAGCCTCAGAGCCTTCTCTGCTATGCAATATAGGAAATAAATAAGGAGAATTTTTATTTGTATCGGCCATTATATGAACTAATTGCATAGCTTCAGGAGGTAAAACCACAGTCAATGTACGTCCAGTTTTGCGACGTCGGTAAACCAAAACATTACCTTGCAAATCCTTTTTACGCAAATAGGCCAAATCAACAAAAGGAAGTCCACGCAACAAGAACATAAGGACAAATAACATTTTCGTCTTTTGCATACTCGAAGGAGACACTTTTCCTGACAAATCCATTTTAGTACCCCGAATTAATCCACTCATATCTGAAGCTTCTAATGCCCTCTTTTTATCAGCGCGCGTACCAGTATACACGTGCTCGAATAACCTGGGAATATAATGCGCATACTTCAAGTCCACCGCTCGGTTATAACAAGAGCGAAGCGTCTTTATATAGGTGGAAACTGTATTCCAGCTACAATTCCTCTGCCTTAAATAAACTTCAAATTGTTTTAGAATCGCAGGATTCAACTTACGACAAGGTAATTCACGATTGTTATTGAATGCAGAAAATACATTCAAAGTGGTTTGATAAATATGGGCTGTTCCCCATTGCCCATTTTCACGAAGCTCTCTAATAATAATTGACAGCATCTCTTGTAAAGCAATCTCTTTCATTTCAATACGGTTAATTCATTCTTTTAATTAGTAAATAAGTGTAAGCGTTTATCTTCTATGAATTCAAAATACGTATAAATTCATAAATAATAAAGAACCTAAAAAAGCCATTAACAAAAATGTGGCTTTTTGCGCCATTTTTTCGATTTATTATAAAAAAACCTCAGCTTTATTTGCTCATTTATAGAAAAACGCTTATGTTTGCACGGAAATTTATTCCGTTACCTGCAAAGTAACGGAAAGAAATAAAAGCATTTTTTGTCAACTATATTTCCCAATCCTCGCATTAGCTAAAGGGCATAACACAATAAATTTTATTTCCTTTAAACTATATTAGCCTTTCATTTGTTTTACACCAAGCAGGCATTGGACATCCCTGCATTATAGATATACAGGAAATATGAAAAGAGCCCAGAAGAACTATATCATTTACGTAATTATGTTACTCCTCTTCGGAGCTTTGATTTATTTTGCCATTGATGAAGGGGATCGTTTTTCACATTATGCGACAGGTACATTAACCATGGTGCAAGATACCCCGTTCGAAATGTTCCGCCAATTCCTGACTACCAATCTTCATCATCCATTAACGATTTTACTTTTCCAGATTATAGCAGTACTTATGATGGTGCGCTTATTTGGATTTCTTTTCAGTTATATCGGTCAGCCCAGTGTTATCGGTGAAATTGTTGCCGGTATCGTCTTGGGACCTTCCGTACTTGGCTTTTTCTTTCCGGACGCCTTCCACTTCTTGTTCCCTGCCAGTTCACTAACTAATCTTGAGCTTCTTAGCCAAGTAGGTTTGATACTTTTCATGTTCGTCATCGGAATGGAACTAGATTTCAGGGTCTTGAAAAACAAGATTAACGAAACGTTGGTTATCAGCCATGCGGGCATACTGGTACCGTTCTTCCTCGGCATTTTATCTTCTTATTGGATTTACGAAAAATATGCCTCATCGCATACGCCATTCATGCCTTTCGCCTTGTTTATTGGCATTTCGATGAGTATAACCGCATTTCCCGTACTGGCCCGTATCATACAGGAACGCAATATGACGAAAACCCAACTGGGTACTCTGACCATTGCATCCGCAGCCAATGACGATGTAACAGCCTGGTGCTTACTTGCTATCGTCATTGCTATATCTAAAGCCGGTACTTTTGCCAGTGCCCTTTATTCTGTAGGGCTGGCTATAGCTTATATAGCCGTAATGTTCTTATTGGTTCGCCCATTCTTGAAAAAGGTAGGTGAAGTATATGCCAATCGCGAAGCTATCAACAAAACATTTGTCGCCTTTATCCTGCTGATATTAATCATATCGGCATGTATTACCGAAGTGATCGGTATCCATGCTCTATTCGGAGCATTTATGGCGGGAGTAGTAATGCCTTCCAATATTGGTTTCCGCAAAGTCATGATGGAAAAAGTAGAAGATATTTCATTGGTTTTCTTTCTTCCGTTGTTCTTTGCGTTCACAGGACTTCGCACCCAAATAGGATTAATAAACAGTCCGGAGTTATGGGGCGTGTGTGCATTGCTGATTGCCGTTGCTATTACCGGAAAATTAGGAGGTTGCGCCATAGCTTCACGCCTTGTAGGTGAGTCGTGGAAAGATAGCCTGACAATAGGAACCTTAATGAACACCCGTGGTTTGATGGAACTTGTAGCTTTGAATATAGGTTATGAAATGGGAGTACTACCACCTTCCATCTTTGTTATCCTCGTCATTATGGCATTAGTTACTACATTCATGACAACTCCCCTGCTTCACTTGGTGGAGCGTTACTTTACCCATAGGGAACAGAAATTATCTGCCAAACGAAAGTTGATACTTTGCTTTGGCCGTCCCGAAGCTGGACGTAATCTGTTATCCATTTATAATCAGTTATTCGGGAAAGAATTAAAGAAAGAACAACTTATTGCCGCACACTATACCATAGGTACAGACCTAAATCCCTTGAACGCAGCTCAATATGCCAAAGAAAGCTTTGCACCACTGAACCAACGGGCTTCTGAACTTGGCGTTTCCGTTGAGAACTACTACCGGGTCACGGATATGCTCGTGCAAGGTATGATTCAGTTTGTTAAGAAAGAACAGCCGGACATGCTGCTTTTGGGTGCACGAAGCCATATTCAACCCGATAAATTCGGCTCACCGGGGACTATTCTCTGGCTGTCGCTTTTACGTGATAAAGTAGACGAAGTGATAGAACAAGTAAAATGCCCCGTCGCTGTATTTCTGAATCGTGGTTTTCAGGAAGGCTCTTCCACAAGTTTCGTTTTAGAAAACACGGATATGTTTATATTCCCTTATATCGAAAAGATGCTCAGTAATGGGCAGCAACTAAAGTTATACTTATCCAAAAACCATGATGAGATACTTCAGGAGGTAAATAAACTATTAAAACATTATTCCAGTCAATCAGTCCTTATCGATTATGAAGAATTAAAAAATGAAGATAAGAATGGTTTGGCAATTATGAGTTATGCCACTTACTCGAAATTGGTTAATGATGAAGCCATTATGGAGAACCTTCCATCTTTACTGGTGATTCGTAAAGAAATTAATCAATAACAGATAAAATAAGGATTATAGCATGCTTTCTCTTTCTTCTTTGCATATTTTCTCGATAAATTTTGTATTTTTGCGTGCAACTGAAAATTCAGTAATACCATAGAATAGACAATTCCCTGACAAATATGAGCGAAGATTTTGAAGCACCAATAGACGATTTGGACAAAGAACTCCCTGCAAAAGGGAGCGAAGAACATTCGGATTACAAACCGGCGGACACAAAAGATGTCAACGTGAAGCATCAGCTAAGCGGAATGTACCAAAACTGGTTTTTGGACTATGCTTCGTACGTGATTCTGGAACGTGCCGTTCCTCACATCATGGACGGTCTGAAGCCTGTGCAACGGCGTATTCTGCACTCCATGAGACGTTTGGAGGATGGCCGATACAATAAAGTGGCTAATATCGTAGGACATACCATGCAATTCCATCCTCATGGTGATGCTTCTATTGGAGACGCCCTTGTGCAGTTGGGACAAAAGGACTTACTTGTGGACTGCCAGGGTAACTGGGGTAACATCCTGACTGGTGATAGCGCCGCTGCACCGCGTTATATTGAAGCGCGCCTCTCCAAGTTTGCCCTCGACGTGGTATTCAATCCTAAAACCACCGAATGGAAACTTTCTTACGACGGACGAAACAAAGAACCGATCACGCTCCCGGTTAAGTTCCCGTTATTGCTGGCGCAAGGTGTAGAAGGTATTGCCGTAGGCTTGTCATCAAAGATATTGCCGCACAACTTCAACGAATTGTGTGAAGCATCTATTAAATATCTGCATCACGAAGAATTCAAATTGTATCCCGATTTCCAAACCGGCGGTTCCATCGACATTTCCAAATACAATGATGGTGAACGTGGTGGCACGGTAAGGGTGCGCTCTAAAATAGAGAAAGTTGACAACAAAACACTTGCCATTAAAGAAATACCTTTTGGGAAAACTGTAGCTACCGTATGTGATTCCATCGTAAAGGCAAGTGAAAAAGGAAAAATCAAAATACGCAAAGTAGAAGATCTTACCTCCGGCAGCGTAGAAATCCTCGTGCACCTGGCACCGGGCGTCTCATCGGATAAAACCATTGATGCATTATACGCTTTCACCGACTGCGAGATAAGCCTTTCACCCAACTGTTGCGTCATCGACGACCAAAAGCCGCATTTTCTCACTATCAGTGACGTACTGCGCAAATCGGTCGACAACACTTTGGCATTGCTCCGCATGGAACTGGAAATACGAAAAGGCGAAATACTGGAAAGCCTACACTTCGCCTCGTTAGAGAAAATCTTCATCGAAGAGCGCATCTATAAAGACAAGGAATTCGAGCAAGCAAAAAGTATGGACGCTGCCTGTGAACATATTGATACGCGACTGACTCCCTACTATCCGAATTTCATCCGTGAGGTGACCAAAGACGATATCCTCAAGCTGATGGAAATCAAGATGGCACGTATCCTTAAGTTCAACTCTGAAAAGGCAGAAGAATTAATCGCCCGCATGAAAGCGGACATCGAAGAAATAGACCGCCATCTGGCAAACATCGTAGAATATACCGTAGACTGGTATCGCATGCTGAAAGAGAAGTACGGCAAAGGTTTCCCACGCCGTACCGAGCTTCGTAACTTCGACACTATCGAAGCAACCAAAGTTATCGAGGCCAACGAAAAGCTGTATATCAACCGTGAAGAAGGTTTCATCGGTACCAGTCTGAAGAAAGACGAATTCCTGGCAAACTGCTCGCCCATTGACGACGTAATCATCTTCTTCCGTGATGGCAAATATATCATCACTCCGGTTGCCGAAAAGAAATTTGTCGGGAAGAATATACTCTATGCCAATGTATTCAAAAAGAACGACAAGCGCACTATTTACAACGTGGTTTACCGCGATGGCAAAGAAGGCACGCATTATATCAAACGTTTTGCCGTGACTTCCATCGTTCGCGACCGGGAATATGACGTAACTCAAGGTACACCGGAATCACGAATTGTTTATTTCACAGCCAATCCCAACGGTGAAGCAGAGATTATCAAAGTAACCCTGAAGCCCAACCCGCGCATTCGTCGCATCATCTTCGAAGAAGACTTCAGCGCCATCAACATCAAGGGACGTCAGGCAATGGGAAACATCCTGACGAGAAACCCTGTACACAAGATAGCCTTGAAACAGCGTGGAGGCTCCACACTGGGCGGACGAAAGGTTTGGTTTGACCGTGATGTACTTCGCCTCAACTACGACGAACGCGGAGAATACCTTGGTGAATTCCAAAGTGAAGACAGCATACTTGTTGTACAGAATAACGGTGATTTCTATACTACTAACTTTGATCTGAACAACCACTATGATGGCAACATCCACATACTGGAGAAATACGATCCGAACAAGGTGTGGACAGCCGTGCTTTACGATGCCGACCAACAAAATTATCCGTATATCAAACGTTTCTGTTTCGAAAGTTCTTCCCGTAAGCAAAATTACATCGGTGAAAACAAAAATAGTAGTCTGATCTTACTCACAGATGAATGCTATCCACGCCTTGAAGTTATCTTCGGCGGGCATGATAATTTCCGTGAACCATTGATAGTAGATGCCGACGAGTTCATTGCCGTAAAGGGATTCAAAGCTAAAGGCAAGCGTATAACCACCTTTACCATCGATACGATCAACGAACTGGAGCCAACCCGCCAACCCGAAAAATCTCAACCCGAAGAGAAGAATGACGAAGAGCCTGAGATACTAGACCCTGACCACGGCAAGAGCGAAGGAGATATATTAGATGAAATGACGGGGCAAATGCAACTGTTTTAAGTGATTAGTGATTGACCAATGATTCAGAAACCATATAAAATAGGAATATTCCTTATCCTACTATCAGGTAGTATCGGAATGAAGGCCCAGGAAGAGGCAGTTGTACCTAAGCAGTACACCGATTCTGCTTTACAAGCTACATTGCCCGGCTTAGAGCGCAACCGCATCATTACCCGTGCCACCATGTACGGAGCAGGTTTTACGAATGTATTCGATACCTATCTTTCTCCGCAGGAATACAAAGGCATCGACTTCCGTATCTCCCGCGAAAGTATGCGTATGACCCAATGGATGAAAGGGAACGTATCTTTGCAAACCTTCTTTCAGGCAGACTTGGGATATACTCATAATAAGGTAGACAATAATAATACCTTCTCAGGGTTGGCTAACTGGAATTACGGTTTGCACTACAACTTCCCTATCACAAGCAATTTTAAACTGCTTGCCGGAGGTGTAGGAGACTTTAACGGCGGTTTTGTATATAATCTCCGCAATGGGAACAATCCTGCTTCGGCTCGTGCCTACATCAATCTTGCCGCTTCGGGTATGGCTATCTGGAACCTGCGTATCAAGAACAGCCTTCTTACTTTAAGGTATCAAATCAATCTTCCTTTAATGGGTGTTATGTTCTCGCCAAACTACGGACAGTCTTACTACGAGATTTTCACATTAGGACATTGGGATGGAGTCATAAAATTCACTTCTCTGCACAACCAGCCTTCCATGAGACAAATGTTGACTGCCGACTTCCCCGTAGGACGTGCCAGAATGCGGTTTGGCTATATATGGGATGCACAGCAGTCCAATGTCAATAAAATAAAGACACATACCTACTCGCACGTGTTCATGGTGGGATTCGTAAAAGAGCTATATTTATTTCCTAACAGGAAGTATGGTAAATAAGAACCTTCGTTCTACATAATTAATAATGAATATGAGAATCAAAACATATCGCTTCTGTTTATTACTCTTCATACTTCCTCTCTTCAGCGGATGTATTGGTGAAGAGGAATTCAACAATACCCCTCAAGGTAATTTTGAAGCATTGTGGCAGATTATTGATGAAAAGTACTGTTTCCTTAATTATAAACAGATCGATTGGGATGCCATCCATGATAAATATCAACCGCAAATCACTTCAAACATGAGCAATGACGGACTGTTTGAAGTATTGGGGAATATGCTCGCCGAGTTAAAAGACGGTCACGTCAACCTGTACAATTCGTCAAACATGGCTCGTTATTGGGACTGGTACCTGGATTATCCGCGTAACTTCAACGAAAGTATTATCGAAAAATATCTCGGGCGTGATTATCGTATTGCCGGCGGTGCCAAATACACCATTCTTGATGATAACATAGGCTATGTATATTATGGAGATTTTTCCAGCGGTATCGGCGATGGCAACTTGGATGAAATACTCTCCTATCTAGCTGTTTGCAATGGATTAATCATTGATGTACGCAACAATGGAGGTGGCAACCTGACTTATGCTACCCGTTTTGCCGCCCGTTTCACCAACGAAAAGGTATTAACAGGTTATATTCAGCACAAGACCGGTCCGGGACACAATGATTTCTCCGAACCTGCCGCCATTTATCAGGAACCATCCAACAGTATCCGCTGGCAAAAAAAAGTTGCCCTTCTTACCAATCGCCATTCCTACAGCGCTACCAATGATTTTGTAAATTCGATGCGTTACTTCCCTAATGTAACCCAAATAGGTGACAAAACAGGTGGAGGTTCCGGACTTCCCTTCTCTTCGGAATTACCTAACGGCTGGGGGGTACGTTTTTCTGCCAGCCCGCACTTGGATGCGAATAAACAGCAAATTGAGTTTGGCATTGATCCCAAAATAAAGGTAGATATGACTAAAGAAGATGAGGCAAAAGACCTGGACACCATCATTGAGGAGGCAAGAAAACTACTTAAAATTACTCCATAATAGACTTTCTTCGCCAAAGAGTTTGTCAGAATGAAAAATCTTTCTATCTTTGCCCTCGCTTTAGAGAAAAGCCACGCGGGTGTGGCGTAATTGGCAGCCGCGCCAGACTTAGGATCTGGTGCCGAGAGGCGTGTAGGTTCGAGTCCTATCACCCGCACTTATTATACTCTAAGACAAACAACTACAAGCAATTTAAAAACCTCTGAGAATAACATCTCGGAGGTTTTTTTATGATATTATTGAAGTATCATTATGAAATATAGCGTATATTTGCCCTTTATTAAGAGAAAGATATCCAATATTATCCATACTATGAACCTCCAAAGACATATATCTTTAATTTGTTTGTTTTTGCTGGTGGCATGTCTGTCTTATGCCAATCAAAAGCCTTATATTATAAATTTCGCCCGTGATAAATACCATGCAGCCAATAAAAATTGGTCTATTGGGCAGGACGAAAAAGGCATTATGTATTTTGGTAATGACATCGGTCTACTAGAATCCGACGGTATGGAGTGGGAACTCTTCCCCATGCCCAACTCTCTTATTGTACGGGCTTTAGCTGTAGAATCACATCAAACAATTTATACCGGAGGCGCCGAAGAACTGGGGCGTTGGGACCGAGATCAGTCCGGCAGATTGAAATATACATCTCTAAAAGGGCTGTTACCTCCTAAAAGCCTGGATAATGAAAGTTTCTGGCGCATCTGGATAGACGGGAATAATGTCTATTTCCAATCATTCAGCAATATTTATGTTTACAACCATAAGACTATGCAGAAATTGAGTTCCCCCAAAGGATTCCTATTGCTGCTGAAAGTCAGAGATGAATATTGGGTGCAAGAGATTTACGGTTCTCTTTACCGCTTAAAAGATGGTAAGTTAAGTAAGATTGAAGGTACCGAATTCCTGGAAGGAACCACTACCCGTGTTATCCTGCCTTATGGAAAAGATCGCTATTTAATCGGTACTTCCACCGGAGAAGTATATATATACGACCAAAAGAACTTCATTTTATGGAACAATGCCCTTACCCAACAATTAAGCGGACAAGAATTGAACTGCGGTATCTTTTGTGCTAAACGGAATACCTACTATCTGGGAACGCAACTGAGCGGAGTATATGAGGTAGACATTCATGGCAATATTCTCAACCATTTCTATTCTGCAAATTCCTTGCAGAATAATACCATCCTGTCCCTATACGAAGACCACCGGAACAATATATGGGTTGCCATGGACCGTGGTCTTGCCTATATCCGTTATACAGACGGACTGAGTTATTACCGAACAGTAGACAATGGCTCCAGCGCTGTATATGCTGCCACTTTATGGAATGGAAACCTGTTGATAGGTACCAATCAAGGCGTCTATTATACCCCAAGAGAAAATGCCAACGACCTGGAAATGTTTTCTTCATTGAAATTAATTGAAGGAACTCAAGGCCAGGTTTGGTCTTTCCAACAGATTGACGGAAGATTATTCTGCGGTCATAACAATGGACTCCTTG
This sequence comes from uncultured Bacteroides sp., assembly GCA_900555635.1. Lineage (GTDB taxonomy): Bacteria > Bacteroidota > Bacteroidia > Bacteroidales > Bacteroidaceae > Bacteroides. The sequence goes on along the minus strand of USLU01000003.1, from coordinate 90,620 downwards.
AAATATGTCCCAATTTCAGTATTAAACAATTATACCGGATCAATAGTGGCGTATTCAGGATATTGGAAGCTACCATTAACGATAAACAGATTCAAATTATTATCACATACAACAAATTATACATTGTTAATAAAGAGACCGGGCAAGTAAATGGAATGCAACAAATTACTGACCCTATTAACAATGCAGAAGTAGACCATTTAGGCAATATATGGTTGGAAACAGTCAGCCGGGGCATCTATAAATGCCGGTTAAATGAAGAAATGAACGCATTCCGCTACTACACTTACTACGGGAATGAAAAAGACAAAGAACTCCCTGTTCATCTGCAAGTATACAAAGTAAGCGGACGTATAGTCTTGCTGGGAGACAACCGCTTCTTTTCGTACAATGAAACCAGTGATAGTTTACAACCTAATCCACTCCTGAACGAATGTTTCAAGAAAGTAAATAATCTCAAGCGAATAGTCTCTATCAATAGTCAGGAGAGTTGGGCTATCAGTAGTTCCTCTGTTTACCGATTTTTCTATGACGGTTATATAGCACGTATCAAAGAAGCTTACAATGTAGAAGCCGACAATCTATCGCTTATTACGGCTTTCGAGAATATATCCATACTCAATGACTCACTTTCGCTCATTTGTCTGGATGCCGGATTTATCCTTCATAATTCCATGCACAGCAAACAGCAAAGTGTACAAATCGCTCCTCCTAATCTGGAATTTGTACATACCGGCAGAGACATGAACAGTGGTTATGCCGAACTCAACAAGCCTATTGAAATTCCATACGAAGACAACACCGTCACCGTCGGCTTCTCCGTCAACGATGCTTTTGCCGGTAATCTGTTTGTAGAATATCTGCTGGAAGAAGTAGACAGTACCTGGAGCCAGCCCGAACTGCGGAATAGTATTTCGTATGCCCGCCTGCCACAAGGTACATATACTTTACGTCTTCGCGCTACGGATGGACTGAATAACTATTCTCCCGACACCATCATCCGCTTTGAGATATCCCCCCCTTGGTATCGTACTGTCTGGTGGTATCTTACTTGTTGTATTGTGACTATTCTTGCCCTCTTCATCGCCTTCTGGCTGATGAAAAAGCAATTGCAAACGAAACACATGAGACGAATGAAGGCTCAGGAGGCGGAACATCTCCGTATATTGAACGAACAGTTACAGAATGAGATAGAGGAAAAGAATGCCGAAATCTTTACTCAAACCTCATTTATCATCCGTAAGAACGAACTTATCTTGAAACTGAAAGAGATGGTAGATGAAGTTTGCACCAAAAACACCCAAAAGGCATTGCTTCCCCTCTATCAGAAAATAAACAATCTGCTTACCAATAACCTGGATACGGAAGACGACTGGAAAATGTTCCTTATCAAATTTGAGCAGAAGCATCACAACTTCTTCAAGACTTTAAAAGAGGCTTATCCTTTACTGACAACCAATGACTTGCGCCTCTGCGCCTGCCTCAAACTGAACATGGACACCAAAGACATCGCTTCTTTGATGAATCTTTCAGTGCGAGCTGTAGAAAATAACCGTTATCGCCTGCGCAAGAAACTCAATTTACAACCCAGCCAAAACCTGAATGAGTTCTTTTTAACTATTGACTGACATCTTTTTTGCTTTTTGTTTGTTTCATTGCATTATTTAGATGAATTATCAACCTAAACTAAAATTTAATGCAATGAAGAGAGAATTGTATCTTCCATTAAAAAAAGCCTCTTGGCTGAAAGATCTATTGTTGATGGTCTGCCTACTGATAGCGGCAGTGCCTGCTTTTGCACAGACAAAGACAGTAACAGGTACCGTAACCGATATGCTGGGTGAACCGCTTATTGGTGCATCTGTACTAGTACAAGGGACTTCGAACGGCGTAATTACTAATATAGACGGTAAATACTCCATCCAGGTTACACCAGAAAACACATTGGAATTCTCCTATGTAGGAATGGTGAAACAAATTATCAAAGTTGGCAACCAGTCAGTGATCGACGTTCAGTTAAAGGACGACTCGAATATGCTGGCAGAGACTGTGGTCATAGGTTACGGTAGCGCCAAGAAGCGTGACCTGACGGGTTCCATAACCAACATTAAGGGTGATGAAATCGCCAATATGCCGTCCACTAATCCATTGTCTTCGCTACAAGGAAAAGTAGCAGGCGTACAGATCGTGAATAACGGACGTGCCGGTGACGACCCCGAAATCCGTATTCGTGGTACAAACTCCATCAATGGTTACAAACCTCTTTACATTGTGGATGGACTGTTCAATGACAACATCAATTTCCTAAACCCGGAAGATATAGAGTCCATGGAGATCCTGAAAGACCCTTCCTCACTCGCCATCTTCGGTGTACGAGGAGCCAACGGTGTAATTATCATTACCACAAAGAAAGCCAAAGAAGGACAGACCCGGGTGAACATCAATACTTCCTTCGGATGGAAGCAGGTAGTAGATAAGATCAAGTTGACCGATGCATCGCAATTCAAAGAATTATATAATGAGCAACTTGCCAACCAAGGCAACGAGCCATTCAACTTCGGACCCTGGACTGCCAATACCGACTGGCAAGATGAGATTTTCCAAAGTGGATTCATTACCAATAACAACATAAGTATCACCGGTGCATCGCAAAAACATAGCTTCTACCTTGGAGTGGGTTATGCTTACGAACAAGGAAACATCAAGCATGAGAAGTTCAGCAAGGTAACGATCAATGCCAGCAACGAGTACAAAATAACCCCCGATTTGAAGGTAGGCTTCCAGTTTAATGGTGCCCGCATGTTGCCGGCCGATGCCAAGCAAGTACTGAACGCTATCCGGGCCACCCCTGTCGCTCCGGTCTTTAATGAAGAGTACGGACTTTACACCGCATTGCCCGAATTCCAAAAAGCCCAGCTCAACAATCCGATGGTGGACGTTGATTTAAAGGCAAATACGACCAAAGCAGTGAACTATCGTGCTTCAGGAAGCATCTACGGAGAGTGGAACTTCTTGAAACATTTCTCGGCACGCGCCACTTTCTCCATGGATTATGGAACAAACGATGGCCGGACTTACCTGCCTATTCTGAAGGTTTACGACCATACCGTAGCCGGCAATGTTGCCACGCTAGGTACAGGCAAGACAGAAGTGAGCCAGTTCAAACAGGACGAAACCAAGGTACAGAGCGACTATGTATTGACCTATACCAATAGTTTCGACGAAGGTAAACACAACCTGATCGCCACAGCCGGCTTCACCACCTACTACAACTCACTGAGCAGACTGGAAGGTGCCCGCAAACAAGGTGTAGGTCTTGTCATCCCCGATAATTCGGACAAATGGTTCGTCAGCATCGGCGACGCCGCTACAGCTACCAACGGAAGTACTCAATGGGAGCGCACCACAGTCAGTATGCTGGCACGTATCATCTATAACTACCAAAGCAAGTATCTGCTGAATGCTTCGTTCCGTCGTGACGGCTCATCGGCCTTCTCGTATACGGGTAATCAATGGCAGAACTTCTACTCCGTGGGCTTAGGCTGGTTGATGAGTGAAGAAGAGTGGATGAAAGACATCGAATGGCTGGATATGTTGAAGTTGAAAGGTTCATGGGGTACACTGGGTAACCAGAACCTCGCCACCGCTTATCCGGCAGAACCGCTGTTACAGAATGCTTACTCTGCCGTATTTGGCAAACCATCCATTATTTATCCGGGTTATCAGTTGGCATACCTGCCTAATCCTAACCTGCGTTGGGAGAAAGTAGAAGCTTGGGAGGCCGGTTTCGAAACAAATATGTTTAATAACCGCCTGCACTTGGAAGGTGTATATTATAAGAAGAACACCAAAGACCTGCTGGCTGAAGTTCCGGGGATATCAGGTACTATTCCGGGTATAGGTAACTTAGGTTCGATACGCAACAGCGGTATAGAACTTGCCGCCACCTGGCGCGATCAGATAGGCAACTGGGGTTACTCGGTAAGCGCCAACCTGACTACCATCTCTAATAAAGTAGAGAGCCTCGTTCAAGAAGGATACTCCATCATTGCCGGCGATAAGAGCCAAAGTTATACTATGGCGGGTTATCCCATCGGTTATTTCTATGGATATAAGGTAGACGGCATTTACCAGTCGGAAACCGACATCAAGAACTCACCGAAAAACACATTGGGTACTGTGACACCGGGTGACCTGAAGTTCAAAGATGTGAACGGTGATGGTGAAATTACCCCTGAGGACCGCACCATGATTGGTAATCCTACACCGGACGTAACTTACGGTTTTACGCTTGGAGTAGATTACAAAGGCTGGGAACTGAATGTAGAGATGATGGGACAAAGCGGTAATCAGATATATCGTACTTGGGATAACTACAACTTCGCACAGTTCAACTACCTTGCGCAACGCATGGACCGTTGGCATGGCGAAGGAACGTCGAACACCCAACCGTTGCTGAATACCAAGCATTCTATCAACTTCCTGAACTCGGAATATTATATAGAAGACGGCTCATTCTTCCGTATCCGCAACGTGCAGCTGGCTTATTCGTTCGATAAAGCGCTGATAGCCAAAGTCGGCTTGCAGGCATTGAAACTCTATGCCAACATTCAGAACCTGAAGACGTGGAAGCATAATACGGGTTATACACCCGAAATAGGTGGCTCCGCCATCTCCTTCGGAACAGACAATGGAACGTATCCTGTGCCGGCTATCTATACATTTGGAGTAAACTTAACATTTTAATATATTATGAAACTAAAAACTTATATATTATCCACTATCATGGCAGGTGCGACAAGCTTTGCCCTGACTTCATGTAACGACTTCCTGGATCGTAGTCCGCAGGGACAGTTCACCGAGGACGACAATCCGAATGCGCTTGTTGATGGAAAGATATACAATGTATACACCATGATGCGTAACTACAATATCACTGCCGGCATTCCGGCATTCGCCATCGAAGTTTTCCGTAGCGAAGATGCCGAAAAAGGTAGTACAGTAAGCGATGGCTCGGATGTAGCGGAAATGTACGACGACTTTATCTATACCCCTACCAACGGTTTGCTGGGTGCTTACTGGAATCAGAACTATGCCGTTATCTTCCAATGTAACGACATCCTCACTTCCATTGCCGAAACCGAAGCGGCGGGCAAGCTCACAGAGAACGACCTGCGCAACCGTGGTGAAGCAAGCTTCTTCCGTGCTTATTGTTACTTCAACCTGGTGCGTGCCTTCGGCGAAGTGCCGCTTATCACCTTTAAGGTAAACGAATCGTCGGATGCCAACCTGCCCAAAACAACTGCGGACAAGCTTTACGAACAGATAGATAAGGATCTTACCGATGCCGAAACTTTACTGCCTAAGAGTTGGGAACCGGAGTTTCTGGGCCGATTGACTTGGGGTGCCGCCCGTTCGCTTCATGCTCGCACCTATATGATGCGCAACGACTGGAACAATATGTACACAGCCGCCACAGATGTGATGAAAAGTAATACATATAATTTGAATACTGCGTACGACAAGATCTTCACTGAAGAAGGTGAGAACTCCGGCGGTTCTGTATTCGAGCTGCAATGTACGGCTACAGCCGCTATGCCGCAAAGTGATAAAATCGGTAGCCAGTGGGCCGAAGTGCAAGGTGTGCGTGGTGCCGACAAGTGGGACTTAGGCTGGGGTTGGAATATGGCAACCAAATTGCTGTACGATGCTTTTGAACCGGGTGACCCGCGTCGTGACGCCACACTGCTCTACTTCCGCCAGAAAGACAGTGACCCTATTACTCCGGAAAACACCAATACACCCTACGGTGAATCGCCTGTATCGCAAGCTATGGGATTTGCCTTCAATAAGAAAGCTTATACCGATCCTGCCATGCGCCGCGAGTTTACAAACAAGGGTTATTGGGTTAATATCCGCTTAATACGCTATGCTGACGTAGTGTTGATGGCTGCCGAATCCGCCAATGAATTGGGTAAAACAGGAGAAGCCAATGCCGATCTTGAAATGGTAAGAGCTCGTGCAAGGGGGAATAATCCGAACATACTTCCCAAAGTTACTTCACTCGATCAGAGTGTATTGCGAGAAGCTATACGTCATGAGCGCCGGGTAGAATTGGGTATGGAACCGGGTAGATTCTACGACTTGGTACGTTGGGGCATCGCTTCCGATGTGCTGCATGCCGCAGGAAAAGTAAATTATCAACCTAAGAATGCCTTGCTGCCTCTGCCGCAAACGGAAATAGACAAGTCAAAAGGGGTGTTGGTACAGAACCCGAATTATTAAAAAGTTGAATTCGCGAAAGAAATGAATCTATTTTATCTGTATCAGGTAAATAGTTCATTGGCAGTGTTCTACAACTATATAATTACTTTACTCTTTATACAGTGTTACTTTATCCCCAATACAGTATTACTTTATTAGGAATACAGTAACACTTTATTAGGAATAAAGTAGTACTGTATTGGGGATAAACTGCAACTGTATTCCTTATAAAAAATAATAAAGTGCAAAGTCTTTGATTATCAGCATTTATCATGCAGCCTGTTATTCGCGCAGATATTTAATCATATACGTTTACGCTTTAGTTCAAAATGCTTTCAAATATGAAGAAAATAATCAAAAACGTAAGTGCCCTACTGGTCGCCACCCTTATGGGAGCAATGACCGTACAGGCGCAGAAAACTCCACAGGATATGAACCGCTTCATTGATGCCTTGATGAAAAAGATGACTGTGGAAGAAAAGATAGGCCAATTGAATCTGCCCGCAGCCGGTGACATTACTACCGGACAAGCCAAAAGCAGTAACATAGCCAAGAATATTGAGCAAGGCATGGTGGGCGGACTCTTTAACCTAAAAGGAGTAGCCAAGATACGCGATGTGCAGAAGTTAGCCGTAGAGAACTCCCGGCTGGGTATTCCCCTGCTCTTTGGTATGGATGTGATACATGGTTACGAAACCATCTTCCCCATTCCATTGGGTTTGTCCTGTACATGGGACATGACCGCCATCGAACAATCAGCCCGCATTGCAGCCGTCGAAGCCAGTGCCGACGGCATCTCGTGGACGTTCAGCCCAATGGTGGACATCAGCCGGGACCCCCGCTGGGGACGTGTAAGCGAAGGTAACGGTGAAGACCCCTTCCTGGGTGGAGCCATCGCCAAGGCAATGGTGCTGGGATATCAGGGAAACAATTTAAGCGACCAGCTGAAGCGTAACGACGAGATTATGGCCTGCGTGAAACACTTCGCTCTCTATGGAGCCGGTGAAGCAGGACGCGATTATAATACCGTAGATATGAGCCGCAACCGCATGTTCAACGAATTCATGTACCCTTATCAGGCAGCAGTAGATGCCGGTGTAGGTAGCGTAATGGCTTCGTTCAATGAAATAGACGGAGTACCCGCCACTGCCAACAAATGGCTGATGACCGATGTACTGCGCAAGCAATGGGGATTCAACGGCTTTGTTGTGACCGATTATACAGGCATCTCGGAGATGATAGACCACGGTATCGGCGATTTGCAGACCGTATCGGCCCGTGCGCTCAATGCAGGTGTAGATATGGATATGGTGAGCGAAGGTTTCGTAGGCACGCTGAAGAAATCTCTTCAAGAAGGTAAGATCACCATGAAGACACTAGATGCCGCTTGCCGCCGAGTATTGGAAGCTAAATATAAACTGGGACTGTTTGACAACCCTTATAAGTATTGCGACCTCAACCGTCCTGCACGCGACATCTTCACCAAAGAGCATCGCGAGGCTGCACGCCGCATTGCCGGTGAAAGCTTTGTGCTTTTGAAGAATCAACCTGTCCTTCCCGGTTTAGCTCCCGTATTGCCATTGGCCAAACAAGGTACGGTAGCCGTTATCGGCCCGTTGGGAAATACTCGCAGCAATATGCCGGGCACATGGAGTGTAGCGGCCCGCCTCGACGATTACCCATCTCTGTACGAAGGACTGAAAGAGATGATGGCAGGACAGGTGAACATCACCTACGCCAAGGGTAGCAACCTCATTAGTGATGCCGCCTACGAAGAACGTGCCACTATGTTCGGGCGCTCACTGAACCGGGACAACCGCACGGACAAAGAGCTACTGGAAGAAGCATTGAAAGTGGCTGCCAATGCCGATGTTATTGTAGCTGCGCTGGGCGAATCATCCGAAATGAGTGGTGAAAGTTCCAGCCGTACAGAATTGAATATCCCCGATGTACAGCGCACTTTGCTTCAAGCTTTGCTATTAACAGGAAAACCGGTCGTATTAACCCTCTTCACCGGTCGTCCACTGACCTTAACCTGGGAACAAGAAAATGTACCTGCCATCTTGAATGTATGGTTCGGGGGTAGCGAAGCGGCATATGCTATCGGCGATGTACTCTTCGGTGATGTAAATCCGAGTGGTAAATTAACGATGACCTTCCCCAAGAATGTAGGACAGGTGCCATTGTTCTATAATCACAAGAATACAGGACGCCCGTTGCAGGCTGGTAAATGGTTCGAGAAGTTCCGCTCCAATTACCTTGACGTGGATAATGATCCGTTATATCCGTTCGGTTACGGTTTATCATACACCACCTTTCAATACAGTGATATTGCACTGACTGCTCCGACACTGACGCAAAACGGTTCGGCAACGGCTGTGGTAACCGTTACCAACACCGGCAATCGGGATGGAGCCGAAGTGGTACAACTCTATATCCGTGACCTTGTAGGCAGTATCACCCGCCCCGTAATGGAGCTGAAAGGATTCGAAAAAATATTCCTTCGTGCCGGTGAAAGCAAAACGGTGTCTTTCAAAATCACTCCCGAGCTGTTGCGTTTCTACGACTACGATCTCAATCATGTAGCCGAACCCGGCGATTTCATCCTAATGATTGGCGGAAGTAGTCAGGCTGTGAAGAGTGCGAAACTCACTTTAAAATAATACATACCTATATGAAGATAAAATTCAGTCTCATCTTATTCAGCCTCCTGCTGGGCTTTGCACAATGTAAAAGTCCGGCAGGAAAACCGGCACAACTCAGTGACGACCAACTGATGGACACCGTACAGCGCCGAACCTTCAACTATTTTTGGGAAGGTGCCGAACCTAACAGCGGACTGGCGCGGGAACGTATCCACCTGGACGGAGCCTATGAACTGAACGATCAGAATGTGATTACTTCCGGTGGAAGCGGCTTTGGCATCATGGCCATTCTTACAGGTATAGACCGTGGTTATGTTACCCGTGAAGAAGGTCTTGCCCGCATGGAGAAGATTGTCTCCTTCCTCGAAACAGCCGACCGTTTTCATGGGGCATATCCTCACTGGTGGTATGGAGATACCGGTAAAGTGAAACCTTTCGGCCAGAAAGATAATGGCGGTGACCTGGTGGAAACAGCGTTCATCATGCAAGCTTTACTAACCGTTCATCAATATTACGTCGACGGCAATGAGCAAGAGAAAGCCCTAGCCGCCCGTATCGATAAGCTATGGCGGGAAGTGGACTGGAACTATTACCGCCAAGGTGACCAAAACGTACTTTACTGGCATTGGAGTCCCGAATACGGTTGGGCTATGAACTTTCCGGTACATGGCTATAATGAATGCCTCATCATGTATATTCTTGCTGCCGCCTCTCCTACCTATGGTGTTCCCGCTGCTGTTTATCACGATGGGTGGGCACAAAATGGTGCTATTGTCGAACCGCATCTGGTAGAGGGTATCAAACTGAACCTACGTTATCAAGGCACAGAGGCAGGACCGCTTTTTTGGGCACAGTATTCTTTCCTTGGGCTTAATCCTACCGGATTGAAAGATGAATATTGTTCCGACTATTTCAACGAGATGCGTAACCTAACTCTCGTAAACCGTGCCTATTGCATCCGTAATCCAAAGCATTACAAAGGCTTCGGTCCGGATTGTTGGGGATTAACAGCTAGTTACTCCGTAAACGGTTATGCCGCCCATGCACCCAATGAGCGTGAAGACCTGGGAGTCATCTCCCCCACTGCCGCCCTCTCTTCAATTGTTTATACGCCGGAAGAGTCGCTGCAAGTAATGCGTCACCTTTATAATATGGGAGATAAAGTCTTCGGCCCTTATGGCTTTTATGATGCTTTCAGCGAGACAGCCAATTGGTATCCTAAACGTTATCTTGCCATTGACCAAGGACCGATTGTAGTAATGATTGAGAATTACCGAACCGGGTTACTTTGGAAACTTTTTATGAGCCATCCTGATGTGCAGGAGGGATTAAAGAAACTAGGATTCGCGGAAAGCAAATAAAATAATAAATAGAAAAGCCGGTCAGGATTCAAGAAACTTGTGACCGGCTTTTCATTTATCTATTCATTGTATCCCTATACAATGAGTACACACCCTACTAGAATATCCAATATTTATTAGCCTATATTGTTAATCAAGGATCAATACACAAAAACTTATTGAAATTTAATATTATACTCTGGTAAGAATGTTCTACTTGATATTATTTCCTGACCTGTACTTTTAACAGTCATAGTGACTGTTATATTAACTCCAAAATTGGCCACATATAATACTGGCTTACCATTAAAATACGCATTACTCATAGCTAAGGGGAAAGTATCAACGTCAGTACGATTATAAGATCCTATATATGAGTAGACTGTATTGCTATATAGCGCAAAGGTTTCAGTATATGTTGAAGTAGGGCCAATATAAGTATCAACATCACCTACTATGATTGGATAGTCATAATAATTCCCCCATTTGATTTTTTTGCCTTTATCTTCATCTTGAATAACTGCTGGAATATTATTATATCCCGATCTTTTGCTTGGTATATAACCATACCATCCCATATGAGAATAATTAGGAGTGACATTGTAATATTCCTTAAATTGAGTATCCCATTCACTTCCTTCAAACTCAACAAGAGTAGATCTAACTTTATAAGTAACTTCATTAGCTATAGAAGGATTAATAATTACATTATATCTTGGAAGAAAGGATAAAGAATAATACTTACCTGAGTATTTACAATTATAAGCAGAAGCTATATCTGGCCGAGCAATAATTTCATGATAAGTACCTGTGACATCCAATATTGGTGCTGATGCTAAATTCCAAGCTCCGAACCCTTTATCATATTTTACGGCAGTTAACGGCAATACGGGAATTGAATTGTTTCCAGTCATCTGCCCCTTTAATTCAATAGTTCCATTAGTAGATAATTCAACTGTTTGTATAGTTGGTTCATTAACTGTTTTCGTGCCAAGGAATGAACCAAAAAGAGCGTTTAATCCACCCTTTATCATACTTGTTATTCCTCCTTTAGCTAATCCGGCCAATCCATCAGCAACCATATTGCCAATATTTTTAAAAATTCCAGATGAGACATTACTTAGCCCCTTTTCTGCTTCTTTTTTCACCCATTTTTCAGCAGCTTTTCCTCCTGCCTTTGCTAAAGAATTTGCACCTTTTTGCAGAAGATTTGGAGAAGAAGAATAATGATCCTCAATGATAGTCCCTGTTGTTGTTTCTTTATAATTTCCCGCAAGTGTTAAATCTGTTATGTTCAATACTTTTGAGTAAACATTAATGCTTCCATCAGTTTTTCCTGTATAAGTAAGTGGTATTTGAAAACAATTCCAGCCCTGATCAATACCCAAGGTAGTGTTATTGCTCAAACAATTGACACCTACACGCTGGATTGCTGTTTTATCCAATGGAGCTGTAAATGTAGTTCCTTGATTGAAATAGCCATGATACTTTTCATCAAAGAACTCCCAAACAGCATTATTATTCAGAAAAGAGCCTCTATTGTAGTAAAAGACTTTTAAGATCCCAGTATATTTATTATAAAATATCAAATAATCACTACCATTATCTTTGCTGGGAGTACTTAAGAACGTCCATCCATCCTGCTTCTTAATGTCCATTCTTGTTTCACTGATTATACTTGTAGGGGCATATTCAACCCAAGGCAAATCATAAGTTCTATTATCAGTCAATTGAATAGTGGTTCGATTTTCCCAATCCTGTTCAAAGCCCGAAGGGTGCAACGATCTAGTAGTTGTTGATGTGCCAGCTTCTAAATCCAACAAATTGTTTTGGTTTTCATCCGTACATGAATAATTCACAAAACCACACAGAAGAATAAATAAAATCGATACATGTTTCATAATAAAAAAAATTTAAAAGTTCTACTACTATAATTAATATTATAAACATAATCACTAATAAATTCACACTATTTATTCCTCTATCATAAACAGCAATGAGATTTAGCATATTTAATAATACAAAAATCTCATAATAAAATGTATCGTATTATGCTTAAACAAATTCAACTAGCAAGTATTACAATTTACAAAAAATATATTAAATGGCAAAATCTGGAAGCTTAAATATTTTCATTATATCATCTCAATGATTAAGAACTATTGAGGTAGAAAGCAGAAGTAATAGCTCAGTGCAAACAACTTTTATTATTCGTATAATCAAATTATAAGTTGAAACCTAAATACTCAATCTTATTTTTACGTCCAAAGAAAATTACTTCTAAAAACGTAGACTATTAATATATACATCTATTAACCAATACTTTAATTTATTTTGAGTAGTAAATAAGTAGTCACATATTTGTTAATTTTTAGGGATATGTATTGTTGGTGAATATATTTTTTATTTGCCATATATTGATTTCCCTACATTTGCCACGAAGTTGATTCGAGGCACTAAACAAAGCAACGAATCAGTTAAAATGAGTTATCCACTAATAATTTTAATGCAATGAAGAGAACACATCTTCTTAAAAAAGCCTCATGGCTTAAGAGTCTATTCTTGATGGCATGCCTGTTAATGGCAACAATGCCGGCATTTTCCCAGACTAGAACAGTGAAAGGTATCGTAACCGACGCAACGGGCGAACCCTTGATCGGAGTTTCCATTCTTGTACAAGGTACTAGTAATGGTGTAGTTACCAATCTGGATGGAGAGTACACTTTAAGTAATGTATCGGGAAATGCAACACTTATCGTTAGTTATATTGGTATGCTGACGCAAGAGATCAAAGTAAATGGTCAATCAGTTATCAATGTAAAACTGAAAGACGATACACAGCAGCTCGAAGAGGTAGTAGTAATCGGCTATGGTTCAGCCAAATCGAAAGACTTGACTGCCCCGATTGATGTAGTGAAGGAAAAGGACCTTATCAATGTTCCCACTTCATCACCGATGGCTGCTTTGCAAGGTAAAGTACCGGGTGTCAACATCATCAACTCGGGAACTCCCGGTGATGGTCCGAAGGTAACCATCCGCGGTATGGGTTCATTTGGAGACACATCTCCGCTCTATGTGGTAGACGGTATGTTCTACGACAACATCAACTTCCTGAACAACTCTGATATTCAGGATATGACTATTCTTAAAGATGCATCTGCATCCGCTATCTATGGTGTACGTGCTGCCAACGGTGTTGTAATCATCACGACCAAGAAAGGTACCCGCAACCAAGAAGCTAAAATCACTTATAATGGTTATGTAGGTATCCAGAAAGCTACTAACCTACTTGAAATGTGTAACTCTCACGAGTATGCCACTATGTTGATGGAAGCTGATCCGAAAACCTACAGTCAATATTTTGAGAAATCAATAGCTGAATTCGGGGGTAACATGGAAAATCTGCAATTCAATGCTGACACCAACTGGTATGACGAATTGCTGCGCACAGCAATGATGACCAACCACAGTTTGAATGTTTCAGGTGGTACAGAAAAGGCCACTTACTCTGCTGGTATGAGTTACCTGGCACAAGACGGTATTATGGACGTGGAAAACTACTACCGCCGTCTGAACTTCCGTGCAGCCCTTGACTACGAAGCCCGCAAATGGTTAAAAGTAGGCTTCAACGGCGTATTCAGTAACTCTCAGCAACAATTGCCCAAGAATGCCGCATGGCAACAAGCTTTCAACACACCGTCTATTATCCCGGTGTATGATGACCGTCGTGACGACCAAATCTTTCCTGTGAAGTATGCAGCCCCCGAACAAGTGGGATTGGGCAACAACTTCAATAATCCTGTGGCCACAGCCAATTATTATGACAATAACAATGAAACTTATCAGGTATTGAGTAACTTCTACGCACAATTGAACCTTGTACCCGAAAAGTTGAACTTCCGCACTAGCTATAGTTACGACTACTCACAGGTTCGCGGTACTGAATTCAACCCGACTTATTATGTAAGCACCAACCAGAAAAACGAAACTACCAAACTCACTAAGAAAAACTCGACCTACAACAAATGGGTATGGGATAATGTAGCGACTTATACCGACAGCTGGAATAAACACTCCTTTACCGGAATGCTGGGTGCTTCTATGCGCCAGGAACAATATCGCCTGCTCGAAGGTAGCGCCACTAACGTACCCGAAGGTGCAGACGTATGGAAATATATTTCATTAGGTAACAAGGAAGGTGCCACCGTGAAAGACGATGGCTGGAAATACCGCGGTCTCTCCTACTTTACCCGCTTGAACTATAACTACGATGATAAATATATGTTGATGTTCACCTTCCGTGCCGACGGTTCTTCTAAATACAACGACAAATGGGGCTATTTCCCCTCCATTGGTGCAGCATGGGTTGTTTCACAAGAACCGTTCATGAAGAACCAGAAAGTATTCGATTACATGAAACTGCGCGCCAGCTGGGGTAAGCTTGGTAACGACAAGATTGCTGCCAGTGCAGGTTTCGCCAGCATACAGAACGTTCAATCCGTATTCGGTCCCAACACCGCACTTGACGGTTTCATCAACACTACCAACTTCAGTTGGTTGGGATGGGAAGTTGTGAATGAAACCAACGTAGGTATCAACTTCATTACTCTGAACAATCGCTTGAATGCAGATATCGACTGGTATTACCGTTTGACGGACAATGCCGTAATTTCTCCCAAACTTCCGATGTCCGGCGAACTTCTGGCTGGCAATAATGGACAGATTCTGAACACCGGTATCGACCTCTCTTTGAACTGGAACGACAAGATTGGCAGAGACTTTAACTACAACATTGGTGTTAATCTCGCTTATCTGCACAACGAAGTGAAAAGTCTGAAAGGAAACATGAATATCATCAAAGGTGGAAAAACCGTGAATATGGTGGGTGAAACCATGAACTCATTCTATGGTTTCAAAGTAATCGGAATTTATCAAACTCCTGAACAATGTGCCGCCGACCCTATCGCTGTAGCCAATGGCTTGGAACCCGGTGACTTCATCTATGAAGATGTAAACGGTGACCACGTGATAGACGGAAATGACAAGCAGGTTCTTGGTTCATACGTGCCTAACTTCACCTACGGATTCAATGCAGGATTCTCATACAAAAACTTCGACTTCAGCCTCTCTACTTACGGACAGGCGGGCGGCGAACTTTGGAACCGCAAACGCGCTCTTCGCTATGCTGCTTCGGACTACAACTTCGACAAAGCACAGTACAAGAACCGCTGGACGGGTGCAGGCTCGACCAACGAACATCCGTCGTCAAAGGCTCTTCTCAAAAGCTGGAACAAATCAGATAGTAACAGTGCTTCTTATTTCGTAGAAAGCTCCAACTACTTCCGCATTCAGAACATTACTTTGGGATATTCCTTCAAAAACATCAAGGTGGGTAGCTACGTAATGCCGGGACTCCGTCTTTCAATGACAGCCGACCGTCCATTCACAACCTTCAAGTCTAACGGCTTCACACCTGAAGTATCGGATGCAGAAGGATGGGATACTGAAGTTTATCCTTTGACTTCTACTTACACTTTCGGAGTACAAATAGATTTCTAAACCATAAAAAACATAGAACAATGAAATTCTTAAAGAAAACATTACTATATATGCTCCCGGCAATGATGATACTGGGTAGCACTACCGCTTGTACCGGCTTCATTGATATTGATCCGGAAAACAAAGTGCCTGAACAGAGCGTGGACTTTACAAACAAGAACAATATGTACCAACCTGTAGTAGGAGCCTATTCAAAAATACGCACGCAAGGTATGCACTGGTGTAATGCGTTACTTATATTCACACGCGACGGTGATGTATGGTCAGGACGCACCAACGACCAGGGAGATGTGGTTGAAATGGGACGTAAGTTCAATTACACCAACTCTTACTGGGGATTAAACCAGGTATGGATGAACTTCTACGATATCATCCGTATCTCTAACGCCGCCCTGCTGACACTGGACGGATATGCCCAATACTTTACTCCGGGCAGCGACGACTATAAGACTTACGAATCTTATTGCGGAGAAGTACGCACTATCCGCGCTTGGGCTTATTACAATCTGGTAACTAACTTCGGTCCTACCGTAATCTACAGCGATAACCTTCAGACTAATTTCCGCCGTTCTACAGTAGACGCCGTATATAATTACATGCTTGAAGACTTAAATTATGCTGCCGAAAAGCTACCACGCATGCGCCCCAACCAGATGGAACACAAAGGTGCCGTGACCGCTTTTACAGCCCAAGCATTAGCCGCCCGTGTCTATCTATTAAAGAAAGATTATGCCAAAGTAGAATCACTAACCGATGACATCATCAAGAATGGTGGATTCAAACTCTACGACGACTACTACCAACTGTTCAAGATTCCCGGGAAGTTATGTGACGAGTCTTTATTCGAATGTCAGGTGACAGACTATGGCAATGGTTCGGGCGACTATTTGGGTGTAGACCAATGGTTCAACTTCCAAGGTCCAGCATTAGCTGAGGAATATGTAAAGGTAGTAGATGACAAAGGTAATATCACCTATAAGAAGGCAGACGGTGCAGAATCTATGGGTGGTTGGAACTTCATCGGATACGAACCGGAATTCGTTGCATGGGCCGAAACACGCGGAGAAAGTGTACGTGCAGAAACATCTTTCCTGAAAGCGCTGAGCAAAACAAGAGAAGGCTGGCAAGTAGGTCCCACATCAGGCACTATGACCGACTGCTGGAACGGAAAAGGCTATCTTCCTTATAATCAGATGACTCTCCCTCGCACAACCTATGGAGCCAATAACAACGTGCGCATCATACGCTACGCCGAAGTATTGCTGATGAACTCCGAAGCTAAAATACAACAAGGCAAAGACGGAGACGCAGGATATAACGAGGTTCGCCAACGTGCAGGCATGAGTACCAAGACTGGTGTAACACTGAAAGATGTGATGGATGAACGCCGCATGGAACTTTGCTGCGAATGGGGTATTCGCTATGTGGACTTAGTCCGCACAGGTGAAGCCACCACTGTACTCGGTCCCAAGGGATGGACAGAAGCAAAGACCTACTGGCCTATTCCATCTAATCAGTTAGACGATCTTCCCGATTTGAAATTGGAGCCTATTGACGGAACTGCCGAATAAGCAAGATAAACTTATAAATAGCCCCCTGATAACATGAAGAAAGTATTCAAAAGAATTAACCTGATACTTGCAGCTGCCCTCTTTGGGGCAGCCGCTGTACAGGCGCAAAAATCTCCGCAAGACATGGATCGCTACATCGACGCACTGATGAAGAAGATGACTGTGGAGGAGAAGATTGGCCAGTTGAACTTGCCCGTAACGGGAGAAATCACTACCGGACAGGCTAAGAGCAGCGATGTAGCCAAGAAAATTGAACAAGGTCTGGTTGGCGGACTTTTCAACCTGAAAGGAGTTGCCAAGATTAAAGACGTACAGAAACTGGCAGTAGAGAATTCTCGTCTGGGTATCCCTTTGCTGTTCGGTATGGACGTAATACACGGATACGAAACAATCTTCCCTATTCCATTGGGATTATCCTGTACCTGGAATATGGAAGCTATTGAGAAATCTGCACGTATTGCAGCGGTTGAAGCCAGTGCCGACGGTATCTCCTGGACATTCAGTCCGATGGTAGACATCAGCCGCGACCCACGTTGGGGACGTGTAAGCGAAGGCAACGGTGAAGACCCGTTCTTGGGTGGTGCTATTGCACGTGCCATGGTGCTGGGATATCAAGGCGTTAACCTGAAAGACCAGCTGAAACGCAACGACGAGATTATGGCGTGCGTAAAGCACTTCGCTCTCTATGGAGCCGGTGAAGCAGGACGTGATTACAATACGGTGGATATGAGCCACAACCGTATGTTCAATGAATACTTATATCCTTATCAGGCTGCCGTTGATGCCGGTGTAGGTAGCGTAATGGCATCCTTCAACGAGGTAGACGGTGTACCCGCCACTGCCAATAAATGGTTGATGACCGACGTACTGCGCAAACAATGGGGCTTCAATGGTTTCGTTGTAACAGACTTTACCGGTATTGCCGAAATGATTGAACATGGTATCGGTGACCTCCAAACAGTTTCTGCCCGCGCACTCGAAGCCGGTGTAGATATGGATATGGTGAGCGAAGGTTTTGTAGGTACCATCAAGAAGTCCATCGACGAAGGCAAAGTAAGCATGGAAACATTGAACACTGCTTGCCGCCGCATGCTGGAAGCCAAATACAAACTAGGTTTGTTTGATAACCCTTACAAATATTGTGACCTGAAACGTCCGGCTCGCGATATCTTTACCAAAGAACATCGTGAAGTAGCCCGCAAGATTGCAAGCGAAAGCTTTGTTCTATTAAAGAATCAGCCCGCAGCTACCGGTCAAGCTCCTGTTCTTCCATTGCAGAAGAAAGGTACAGTCGCCGTAATCGGCCCGTTAGGAAATACACGCAGTAACATGCCCGGTACTTGGAGTGTAGCTGCACGTCTCAACGATTATCCTTCACTTTATGAAGGTTTGAAAGAAATAACTGCCGGTAAAGTGAATATCACTTATGCCAAAGGTAGTAACCTGATGAGCGATGCCGCTTACGAAGAACGTGCTACCATGTTCGGTCGTTCGCTGAATCGTGACAATCGTACAGACAAAGAAATGCTGGACGAAGCTCTGAAAGTAGCTGCGGGAGCAGACGTCATTGTCGCAGCCATTGGTGAATCTTCTGAGATGAGCGGTGAGAGTTCAAGCCGTACAGATTTGAATATCCCCGATGTACAACGCACACTGCTGGAAGCATTGCTGAAAACTGGCAAACCGGTAGTACTGACCCTCTTCACCGGTCGTCCGTTGACGCTGACTTGGGAACAGGAAAATGTACCCGCTATCTTGAATGTATGGTTCGGTGGTAGCGAAGCTGCCTACGCTATCGGTGATGTATTGTTCGGTGATGTAAACCCGAGCGGTAAACTGACAATGACTTTCCCTAAGAATGTAGGTCAGATACCTTTGTTCTACAACCATAAGAATACAGGTCGTCCGTTGAAGGAAGGCAAATGGTTCGAAAAGTTCCGTTCTAACTATCTGGACATAGATAATGACCCGCTGTATCCCTTCGGATATGGTTTGTCTTACACAAGTTTCCAATACAGTGACGTTGCTCTGAGCGCTCCCTCAATGGGATTGGATGGTTCTGTTACCGCTACAGTAACCGTGACCAATACAGGCAAACGTGATGGCGCCGAAGTGGTTCAACTCTATATCCGTGACTTGGTAGGAAGCATTACCCGCCCGGTAAAAGAGCTGAAAGGCTTCGAGAAAATCTTCCTCAAAGCAGGAGAAAGCAAGACAGTATCTTTCAAGATTACTCCTGAATTATTGCGCTTCTACAACTACGAAATGAAGCATGTAATAGAACCGGGAGATTTTGATGTAATGATTGGTAGCAACAGCCAAGCTGTGAAGACTGCCCGTCTGACATTAAACTAACAAAGGCATATCAAAACTCACCACAGATTACACAGATTCACACAGATTGAAATTAACTAATTGATTATTATAAATAATCTGCGAAAATCTGTGTAATCTGTGGTGAAAAACACTTTTGACACCATGAAACACATCAATATATATAAATCCCTGCTATTCTGTGCATGCGGTCTGTTTCTCCTCACCGGATGTAAACCCGCACAAAGCGAACAGCCACTAGAAGTAATGACCTTCAACATCCGTCTGGATGCCCCATCGGACAGTGCCAACAACTGGAAATACCGCAAAGACGATGTCTGCAAAATGATTACCTACTACCAACCCGATCTGCTGGGTATGCAGGAGGTATGCCACAATCAAATGGAAGACCTGAAGCAGGGACTTCCGCAATATACCGCCATAGGTGTAGGTCGTGACGACGGGAAAGAAGCAGGCGAATATTGCCCCGTATTCTTCAATACCGCACGTTTCGACTTAGTAGATTCCGGTAATTTCGCCCTCAGCGAACACCCCGACAGTATCGGCGTAAGAGGTTGGGATGCCTCATACAACCGTATAGCAACTTGGGCCATCTTGCAAGAGAAGAGCAATGGAAAAAAACTTGCATTCTTTAATACCCACCTCGACAACGACGGAGTGGTAGCTCGCAAGGAAGGCATCCAACTTGTCCTGAACAAAATCAAAGAATTAGCACCGGGCATGCCTGCATTCGTAACAGGTGACTTTAACTGTACATCAGGCGAAGAACCGCTCAAGGTATTGGAAGCAGGTGGAATGAAGAATGCCGCTGAAGTAGCTGCCATATCATACGGGCCGTCTTGGTCTTTCCACGATTTCTTCCGTTTGCCGCTGGAAGAACGTGTGATGCTGGATTATGTTTTCGTAACGGATGATGCGAAAGTAGATCGCTACCGTGTAATTCAAGATACTCCCGATAAAGTATGCCTTTCCGACCATCTGCCGGTACTTGTCAACCTAACGATTGGTGAAAAAGGTAAGTAATGTGAGTCAAACAAATAGGTAAATTTAGGTAAAACAGATAATGTAGAAATGATATGAGAATAAAGTATAGTTTAATATTGCTTACCCTGCTGTTAGGCTTTACACAATGTAAAAGTCCTGCGGAAAAGTCGGAACAGTTGAGTGACGACGCTTTATTGGATACTGTTCAACGCCGGACTTTCAATTACTTTTGGGACGGAGCCGAGCCCAATAGCGGACTGGCACGCGAACGCATCCACATCGATGGTATCTATCCAGAAAACGACCAGAATGTAGTAACTTCCGGTGGTAGTGGTTTCGGTATCATGGCAGTTCTTGCAGGTATCGACCGCGGTTATGTAACGCGCGAAGAAGGCCTGGCACGCATGGAGAAGATTATTACTTTCCTCGAAACAGCCGACCGTTTTCATGGAGCATACCCGCACTGGTGGCACGGTGACACAGGCAAAGTGAAACCTTTTGGCAAAAAAGACAATGGTGGTGACTTAGTGGAAACCTCTTTCATCATGCAAGCTCTTCTTGCCGTACACCAATATTATGTAAAAGGTAACGAACAAGAGCAAGCCCTCGCAGCCCGCATCGACAAGTTGTGGCGCGAAGTGGACTGGAATTTCTATCGTCAGAACGACCAGAATGTTCTCTATTGGCATTGGAGTCCTGAGTATGGATGGGAAATGAACTTCCCCGTTCATGGCTACAACGAATGCCTCATTATGTACATTCTTGCCGCTGCATCACCTACCCATGGCGTTCCCGCTACTGTTTATCACGAGGGATGGGCAGAAAACGGAGCTATTGTAGAGCCGCACAAAGTAGAAGATATCGAATTGCATCTGCGCTATCAAGGCACAAAAGCCGGTCCGCTTTTCTGGGCACACTATTCTTTCTTAGGTCTTAATCCTACCGGATTGAAAGATGAATATTGCAATAGCTATTTCGATGAAATGCGTAACTTAACACTTGTCAACCGTGCTTATTGCGTACGTAACCCGAAGAAGTACAAAGGATTCGGTCCAGATTGTTGGGGACTTACAGCAAGTTATTCCGTAAACGGCTATGCCGCCCACGCTCCCAATGAGCGTGATGACCAAGGTGTTATCTCCCCCACTGCCGCCCTCTCTTCTATCGTTTATACGCCGGAGGAGTCCATGCAAGTAATGCGTCACCTCTACGAGATGGGTAACAAAGTATTTGGTCCTTACGGTTTCTACGACGCTTTCAGCGAAACAGATAACTGGTACCCGCAACGTTACCTCGCCATCGACCAAGGTCCGATAGCTGTAATGATAGAGAACTACCGTACCGGACTGCTTTGGAAACTTTTCATGAGTCATCCCGATGTACAACAGGGATTAACCAAGTTAGGTTTTTCAACGACTAAATAGATATCTATTAAAAAGACCATGTCAAAAGGTTATTTTCCTTTCTGACATGGTCTTATAAAAACTAATCCCTATTAATGTACCCCTAAATAGACCAATTCCATGCCTTCCCGCTTGTGCAGTTCACATAATTTGTATCTTTCTCTTAGGGGTAGAAGCTGTTTTACAGTTCGAAGTAGAACTTGGTGATGGTAAGGCCGTTGTTACTTACGAACAATAAATCTCTCCCTTCACCGCCCTTCTTACATTGGTCGCACATTTCCTGAGTGAATTCAAACTGGAACTTTCCGGGAGTGACAGGGGTATCAGAAACATATTCTTTGCTCCAGTGCCCGTTTGTCACACGGATAGTAGTACCATCACCATTCACGGCTTTGATGTCCAGGCTCAGTTTCTTGCCTACCATCCAGTCGTAAGTGTCATCGCTCAAAGTCGGTAGTCCCTTACCTTCGGTGTCGCTGAAGCGGAGACCGGCACCGTCCCAACCGCCGCAAGACTGTTCGCCCTGCCAGATGATGGTTTCAAGAACTGGTAACTCATACTTCATGTTGGTAACTTCGATGGGATACTGACGTTCGGTAATAGAACCGTTGGCGTTGAAAAGCTTGATGTAGATGAAGTTCTCGCCTATTTCGCGCATCACCACTTTGGCATAGTTGGCCTTAAAGTTCTGCTTGCCGTTCGATATCTGTGCGGTGGCATTGCTGTGTACAGTCACCTCTACAAGGTTGTCACCACCATTCTGTATGAGGGTGGCATCTATTTGTTCTTCTGAATAATTGGAAGCTGTATTCTTTGTAAAGTCTTCAACAGGGTCACAAGCGGTGAATGCGAAAGCCAATACAGTTGCCAATGATAGCATTATCTTTTTCATATTATCTACCTATTAAGAATTAATAACCTGCAAATTGAGTCTTGGTATCGTCTTCCCATCCGGCATTTTGCTTGTATTTGCCACCTGAAAGGTCGATTTGGGACTTCGGAATGCGATAAAAGCCCTTGGTTTCATTGTAGCGTTGCTTGTAGCCACCACCAGCTTCAGGCATGGTGGTCGGCTTGCCGCAATTGTACATCACCTGGCCTGCTTGCTTGGCAAGGGCTTCACCGGCAATGCCCCAACGACGCAAGTCGTCCCAACGGCTTCCTTCGAATGCCAGCTCCCAGCGGCGCTCGTTGCGCAGGGCTTGGTCGCTATAGGCCACGGCGGGCAAACCAACACGATTGCGTACACGGTTCAGCGTGGCGGCATCTTGTGTCAGTTCGGAGTACATCAGAAGCACATCGGCAAAACGGTAGACGATGAGAGGCGTACAGTTGGAGGCCTGGTAGTTACCGGTTTCTGTTGGGTCAGCACCCATTTGGTCGAGCGACCATGAAAGTCTTTTACCACCGGCCGAACGTACGGAAGGAATCTTCTTGTTGTGATACATGGTAAGCTCGCAAGCATCGGAGAAGGTCTCGGGCTTCAAGCTTGCCGGGAATGCGAGGATGGAAGCATCACGGCGTGGGTCGCCAGGTTCGATGTTCTTCCAGTCTGACACGAGGTTTGTTGCCACGGTGCCGCAGCCCCAGCCGGTACTGAATGGATAAACGGAGGTAGCTGTGCCCACATGGAAACGCTCATCGTCCGCATTGTTGTTGTCTGCGCGGATGCCGAAGAACAGACCATATTGGTTGGTCAGGTGGAGCTTGTCGGACCATGCCGGTTGATACTGGAAGTTGATGGCAAGGATCACCTCCTTATTACCTTCCTTGTAGCAGGTACCTGCTTCAGTCATATCCTTTACGAAGTCATAATCTTTGGCTGTGTATTGGTTTGAATAAGCCCAAAGTGAGCGGTAGTCACTCAAAAGGTCGTGACCGGAATTCTTGATGCAATCGTCCAGTTTCTCTACTACATATTGCTTATTGATGGAACCTTCTGTCTTGGGCATCTCCGATTCGCCATAGAAACCCGTGTAGAAAAGGAAGGCGCGGGCCAGCAGGGTTTCGGCCGCCCAACGGGTCACCTTACCGAATGCCAGTTTACTCCAACCGTCGTATGGGTAGCTCGGCATGCATTCGCAGGCTTCATAGAGGTCGTCGGCAATAAGTTTCAGCACTTCCTTGCCTTCGCGTTGTTCAGGGGCAATCTGTGCTTCTTCCACCGTCTCCGGGGCTTTTTCAATGATTGGGACATTGTTGAAGGCCAACACCAGGTTGTAGTAATTATAAGCACGCATGAAAAGGAGTTCCCCTTTGGTCTGGTTGCGCGTCTCTTCATCCGGAATGTTGTCTATCACGGCCAAAGCGGAGTTGGCGCGGGCAATGGCCTCGTAGGAATATGTCCACAAATCTTGCATTTGGTTAGTTTGGGCATACATCAGGTGGTCAAGACCTTGCCACCAAGGGTCGCCGACTCCGGCACCACCAAACATGTCATCCGACATGATGTTTGCCACTGAGAAATACTGTTCAAGGTTATTGCCCTGAAAGGGACCGTAGAAGGTTGACTTGTAAACAGCGGCTACCATTTTGTTAACGTCTTCGGTCGTTGATGGGAAGTTGGTACTGTTTTTGCCGGTGTAGTCCTGCGAGTCGAGGAAGTCATCACAACCGGAGAAAGTGAGCATGGATGCAATCCCAAGTATAAATAATTTATTGAATTTCATATTATAATATATTAAGGTGATTAGAACTTAAGATTTACACCAACCAAGTAGGTGCGGGATGAAGGATAAACACCCGTATCTATACCGCCTGCCCAGGAGTAGTCATCACTCGCTCCACCATTGGAACCGATTTCCGGATCCATACCGGTGTACTTGGTAAAGGTGTAAAGGTTGTTGGCTGCCACATAAACCCGGAGCTGCTGGAGCGGACAAGACTTCCACAGACGCTTGAAGTCGTAACCGATAGTCACGTTCTGAATCTTGAAGTAGTCGCCGTCTTCGAGCATGGCTGCCGACATGTATTTCCAGTTCGGAGTGTCAAAACCATCGAAAAGGGGGAGTTTATTGCTAGTGCCTTCGCCCTTCCAAGAGCCATAGACAATCTTCTTATTGAGGTTCTCCGTGAGGAAGTCCTGGTTTGCCCAAGTGCGTAGAATCTGTTGTCCGAAGGCTCCCGCACCGGTTACAGAGAAGTCGAAGCCCTTGTAGCCGAGGTTGATGTTCAAACCCATGGTTACATCGGGGTGAGGGTCGCCAATCATGGTGCGGTCGTTGTCATCGATTACGCCGTCACCGGTTACGTCGCGGTAGATGATGTCACCCGGTTTCAGCTTGTCGTTTCCACCATGAAGTTTGTCCTCATACTTCTCGGAAAACTGGCGAATCTGTTCGCCGTTCTGAAACACGCCGTTCGTGTCGAAACCGTAGAAAAAGCCGATGGGTTTGCCTATCTGTGCACGGTATACTTCGCCTTCGAGCTGGTGCCAAACGGCTCCGGGGCCGTGAATGATGCCTTCGGCGTTGGCCAGCTTGGTCACTTCGTTCTTGTTGTAGGACATGTTGGCGGTAATGCCGTAGCGCAGACCGTTCTTGAGTTGGTCGTTCCAGCTGAGAGAGAGTTCGATACCCTTATTGTCTACATTACCACCGTTGATGTAGGGAGCGCCGATACCATATACACCCAAAATCGGAGCGCGAACCAACCAGTCTTTTGTGCTTTTCTTATACCAGTCGAAAGCTAGTCCCAAACGGCTGTCCAGGAAGCGGGCGTCGATACCGATGTTCAGCTGCTCGGAAGTCTCCCAAGTCAGTTTGGGATTGCCCAGTACGTTGAACGAACCGCCGGTGGTGGCTTCTTCGTGGTTGCCCACGCCGAAGTAATAGGCATCAGAATCGTTGAATCCCACTTGTGTCAAGTATTGGAAGTTGGGAATGTTGCAGTTACCGTTCTGTCCCCAAGATGCACGGATTTTGAGGAAATCCATGTAGCCTCTGACGGGTTCCATGAATTCTTCGTTGGTCACTACCCAACCTGCTGATGCGGAGGGGAAGATACCCCAGCGCTGACCTCTGGCAAAATTTGAAGAACCGTCGGCGCGAACTGTGGCTTGCAACATGTATTTTTCGTTGAAGTTGTAATTGACACGTCCGAAGAAGGAAGCCAGAGAACTGTCGTATGCAGGATGACCGCCTACGCTGACGTCAGCCAGTTTCTTGATTTGCGCATTGTC
Organism: uncultured Bacteroides sp.; assembly: GCA_900555635.1. Lineage (GTDB taxonomy): Bacteria > Bacteroidota > Bacteroidia > Bacteroidales > Bacteroidaceae > Bacteroides. The sequence continues at coordinate 64,340 of USLU01000003.1, read as the reverse complement.
CAAGTATGCATGGTCCCAGCTGTCACCGAAAAGCAGGTTGTTACCATTGGCTTCAAGGTGTTCGCCGAACTTGTTTTGTTCGATGGTCTGCCCCACTACGACGTCCATGTTGTGCCTGTTGATGTTAAATTTGTAACTCAAAGTGTTTTCAAATGAGATGTTCGACCAAGAATCCGTCGATTGGGAGGCGTTGTCCTGGGTGGCCACGTTTGTACCTGAGCTGTGGACTCTGGTCATGGTACGATAAGAACTGTTGCCAAAGCGGTAGCTGAACTGTGACTTGTAAATCAAGTTTCGTATGGGCTGTATTTCCAGGTAGGCGCTGGCGTTCACGTTCCAGTTGTTACTTTCGTTCAATCCTTGGCTGGTGGTGTTGGCAATGGCCAGCGGGTTGATGGCGGCACCCAGTGTCCACCCGTCGGCCGACATTTCGGCGTTGGTGTAGTAGTTTCCGTTGGCATCGCGAACGGGGAGTAGCGGATTGGCGTTCAATAAATCGTGTACATTGTTCCAATACATGCTCCCCTGGGAGATACCTGTCTTGCTGCCATGTCCGATGTTCACGTTCTCGCCTATGGTAATTACATCGTAGGAGTTGTTCTTGGAACGGAGCAGGGTGTGCGAGGAATTCAAGCGGATGTTATAGCGGTCGAATTGCGACTGGTTTTCACCACCCAAGATACCGTCTTGTCCGGTGTAGGAGAAGCCGAAGGAGAACTTCGATGCGTCTGAACCGCCCATCAGGTTGATGGAGTGGTTCTGGGTTACGGCACCTTTGTGATAGGACTCGTCAATCCAGTTCGTTCCCTTCCAACCGTTCTTCTTAACGTTTCCATCCGCATCGAAGAGGCTTTCATAGATGGCTGCGGGGAGCTTTGCCTGCCACTCGGGCACGGCAGCACCGCCGTTGAACTCGCGAAGCTGACGGCTGTAGATGTATTCCTGGGCATTCAGAACGTCGGGAGCCTTATATAAGTATTGTTGGCCGTAGTATCCGTCATAGGATATTTGCAGCTTGCCGGACTTGCCCTGCTTGGTGGTAATAAGGATTACACCGTTGGCGGCACGGGCACCGTAGATGGCTGCAGAAGCGGCATCTTTCAACACATCGATGGATTCGATGTCGGCGGGGTAGAAGTCGTTCAGGTTACCGCCGGCAACGCCGTCGATTACGTACAACGGGTCCGAATTACCCGTAGTACCCAAACCGCGGATGTTCACCTTGAAGCCTTCGCCTGCCTGACCATTCTTTTGCATAATAGTGACACCGGGAGACTGACTCTGCATGGCTGTCAATGCCGAGGTGGTGGAGAGTTTCTGAATGTCATCGCCTTTCACCTGCACCGTGGCACCGGTGACAAGTTTCTTTTTCTGTACGCCATAACCCACAACCACTACGTCGTCCAGTGACTGTGTGTCTTCCTTTAGAAGGATTTTCATACCCGAAGCAGCAGCCACCGTCTGGGTGGAAAAGCCCACGAAGCTGACTTCAAGGGTTTGACCTGGAGCTACATCCAAGGAGAATTTACCGTCGATGTCGGTAATCGTTCCCTTGGTAGTACCTTTTACGCGGATATTGGCGCCGATAATTGGTTCGCCAAAATCATCAACAACCGTACCTGTGATGTACTGTGTTTGCGCAATGGCAATGTTGCCACCTCCACATACAAACCCCGGGGCACCACTGGCAAACAATACGAACAATGCGCTTGCGAGCCATGATTTAATAGTTTTAATACACATGTTGTTTGAATCTTGATCCGATGTTTTACCATATTTGCATTGCAGGGATCTTTTGCAATGTTGGTATTTGATTTAAGGAGGGCTCTGTTATCTTAATATTTTAATGTCCGAAATAGGCGTACAGAACCCTTTAAACCGCCTAATCTGAACATTTCTTTTTGCAAAATTCACTTTTTAAAATGGGCTATAGTTCGTTAATAACCTATATCCCAGCAAATTCTTACCGAAGTATTGTTGTTATTGCTTTGGTACAAATTTACTTTATTCTGTTGAAAGACTATTGCTGTAATGTATCCCGTGTTACATATCTATGTTACATGACTTTCCTTAATGTTACATATCGTTTTCTTGGTGTAACATATATGTTGTTTGGCAGTTTTATATGCGCTTTTTTTGCGTAAGAAATGAGCTAAACTGAACATTATATTTCTTAGTTATCTTTTCTTTTTTCCCTGCCTATAACTTCTCAGCTCTATGCCAACGAAAAGAAAAGGTAGTAAGCCTGAAAGAAAAAGACCGCAAGGGAGAAAAAGAGACTTCACTTATTTTACGGAATTACCTTGTTACAGGGCTATAAGATGGGGAGGGAGGGGTACTTTCGGACCTCTTATTAGGGGTATAAAGGCGAATGTAACATAGATGAAAGCCTTGGTAACACTGACAATATAACGTGTTACACAATCATACCCATTACAAGAATTGCATTTCTTACATTTGCAGCGGAGGGATTCTTTAATCCAAAGTAATATCTTCCATCTTTGAGAAATCTTTAAATTGAAATAGTATGAAAAAAGTAGTTCTATCCATTGTTTGTGTTTTATGCGCTTTGGCGATCAAAGCCGAAAATTATCCATATCAGAATCCGAATCTTAGTTCGAGTGAAAGAGCACAAGATTTGCTCTCGCGCCTGACGCTGGAAGAAAAAGCTGGGTTGATGTGTGATGTATCCGAAGCTATTCCCCGGCTCGGTATCAAGAAATTCAACTGGTGGAGTGAGGCACTGCACGGAGTAGCCAATCAAGGAAACGTCACGGTTTTTCCCGAACCCATAGGCATGGCAGCTTCTTTTAACGAAGATCTGCTCTTCCAAATCTTCACGGCAACCTCTGACGAAATGCGTGCCAAGTATAACGAGCGCATACGCAATGGGCAGGAAGACGAACGTTTTCATAGTCTTTCTGTGTGGACACCCAACGTGAATATCTTTCGTGATCCACGCTGGGGAAGGGGTCAAGAAACTTACGGAGAAGATCCTTACCTGACTTCTCAGATGGGAGTGGCCGTAGTGAAAGGGCTGCAAGGACCCGAGAATGAGAAATACCGCAAACTATTGGCTTGTGCCAAACATTATGCCGTGCATAGCGGACCGGAATGGAGCCGGCATTCGGCTAATCTGAATAATGTGAACCCACGTGATTTGTGGGAAACCTATCTACCGGCTTTCAAGGCATTGGTGCAGAAAGCGGATGTACGCGAAGTGATGTGTGCCTACCAACGCCTGGACGATGACCCTTGTTGCGGCAACAGTCGTCTGCTTCAACAAATATTGCGGGATGAATGGGGATTCAAGTATATGGTGGTTTCCGACTGTGGAGCCATCGCCGATTTCTGGACTTCGCATAAATCATCTTCGGACGCCATGCATGCCGCAGCCAAAGGAACACTGGCGGGTACAGATGTGGAATGTGGATATGGTTATGCCTATAAGGAACTTCCCAAAGCCGTGGCCCAAGGACTGATTTCGGAAAAGGAAATAGACAAGCACGTACTTCGTTTACTTGAAGGTCGTTTCGAACTCGGCGAGATGGATGATCCTTCAATCGTGTCTTGGTCAAAAGTTCCGGCATCTGTTATTAACTGCAAGGCACATAAGGCTCTTTCATTAGAGATGTCAAGGCAGAGTATGACGTTGTTGCAAAACAGAAATAACCTGTTACCGCTAAGTAAATCAATACGTAAAATTGCTGTTATCGGCCCTAATGCTGACGAAAAAAGCACGTTATGGGGTAACTATAATGGTACACCTAACCAGACAGTCACCATACTGGAAGGAATACAGAATAAAATAGGCAAAAACAAGGTGATGTACATGAAAGGCTGTGATCTGGTGAATAACCAAATTCTAAAATCCTACCTCAATCAATGTAGCATAGACGGTAAGCCGGGTATAAAGGCTACTTTTTGGAATAATCCCGACCGAACAGGAGAACCGGTATCCTCACTTCGCATAGTACAACCTATCAATGTGACTACTTATGGACAACATTCTTTTGGCCCCGGTGTAAATCTAGAGAAATTCTCCGCTAAATATGAGACTGTATTCAAACCTGAAGCATCGGGTGAGGTACTTCTAAGTATGGAGGGATGCAGTTATTTTGAATTGTTTGTCAATGGCAAATCCATGCACAAGGAACGTACATGGCGTACTACCGACACGCGCACCTTGCTGCAAGTAGAGAAAGATAAAGAGTATAAAATAGAAATTTTGTATGCGCAGGTGGAGAATTGGGCAGCCAATCTAAAATTCAATCTCGGTAAGGAATTTGCAATAGATTACGCAGAAAGCATTGCCAAACTGAAAGATGTGGATATGGTAATCTTTGTTGGAGGCATTTCGCCACAACTGGAAGGTGAGGAGATGCCCGTGCAGCTTCCCGGATTCAAGGGAGGAGACCGCACTGACATAGAATTGCCTGCTGTGCAACGCAATTTCCTGAAAGCACTGAAAGAAGCAGGAAAGCAAGTAGTATTGGTCAATTGTTCCGGGTCGGCCATTGCTCTGTTACCCGAAACGGAGAATTGTGATGCTATACTTCAGGCTTGGTATGGAGGTGAAGTTGGTGGAACGGCTGTTGCCGATGTTTTGTTCGGTGACTATAATCCTTCAGGGAAACTGCCGGTGACATTCTATAAGTCGACTGAGCAGCTTCCTGATTATGAAGATTATTCGATGAAAGGACGCACCTATAGATATATGTCCGATGCATTATTCCCATTCGGATACGGACTAAGCTATACTACATTCAGCATCGGCGAGGCTCAGATGGATAAAGAAGCAATGAAGCTGACTGTTCCGGTAAGTAATACGGGCAAGCGTGAGGGTACTGAAGTGATTCAGGTTTATGTACGTAAGGTAGGTGATACTAACGGCCCGTTGAAAACGCTGAAAGCTTATCAGCGAGTAACCTTAAAAGCAGGTGAGAGCAAAGATGTAGTATTGCAACTACCGGCTGAGACTTTCGAGTTTTTTGATTATACTACCAATACGATGCGCGTGACTCCCGACAGCAGTTATGAAGTATATTATGGCAGCAGTTCCGATAATGAAGATTTGAAGGTAATCGCCGTCAAGTAGCAATAAACATCCGATGAAATTATGAATTAATTACAATATCATACTTATGAAAAACAATTTATTATTGTCCGCAATTGCTTCCCTATGTCTCATGACAGGCATGGTACAAGCACAGAATCCTATTATCCGCGACCAGTTCTCGGCCGATCCTACGGCTAAAGTCTTCGAAGGAAAACTGTATCTATATCCTTCTCACGACATACCAAGTCCTATAGAGCGGCTGAAAAAATGGTTCTGCATGGCCGATTATCATGTATTCTCTTCTGATAATCTGACTGATTGGAAAGACCATGGTGTCATTGTCAGCCAAACGCATGTCCCCTGGGTACAACCTGATTCCTACACCATGTGGGCGCCCGACTGCGTCTGTAAAGATGGCAAGTATTACTTCTACTTTCCTGCTGCTCCTCGTGGCACAGAAAAAGGTTTTGCAGTAGGAGTAGCTATCTCAGACAAACCTTACGGTCCCTTTATCCCGCAAATGCAAGCCATTGAGGGAGTAAACGGCATCGATCCGTGTGTATTGATAGATACAGACGGACAAAGCTATATCTACTGGGCCGGGCAGGGAATGTATATGGCTAAACTGAAGGATAATATGACTGAATTGGCTTCAGATCCTATTCCTGTTTCGGAATTACCTGACGGATTCAAAGAAGGCCCTTTCGTTTTTGAGCGGAAAGGAAAATACTATTTCACCTTCCCTTGGGTAAAGGATAAGACGGAAAAATTAGCCTATTGCATGGGAGACAGTCCGATGGGACCTTTTGAGTTCAAAGGGATCATTATGGATGAATCACCTACGGATTGCTGGACGAACCATCACTCTATCGTGGAATATCAGGGACAATGGTATCTCTTCTATCATCATAACGATTATTCGCCAGATTTCGACAAGAATCGTTCGGTACGCGTGGATTCTCTCTCTTTCAATGCCGATGGCACAATCTGTAAGGTAACCCCTACGCTACGTGGAGTAGGTATTACTGATGCACGCACGCGTATTCAGATAGACCGCTACAGCAGTATCAGTTCTACAGGTGCTTCTATCGACTTTATAGATGAGAGCGATAAGTTTCAGGGCTGGAAAGTGGTCTTTAACCAAAAGAACGCCTGGCTGCAATATAACCGAGTGGACTTTGGCAACGAGAAAGTACAGGAACTGACCGTGCGCACCCGTTCTGCATCCGGCGGAGTACTGCAAGTGCGTACCGGAAAGAGCGGCAAACTGATAGCAACCGTCCGTATACCTCGCAGCAAAGAGTGGGTGGAGAACCGTGTACCGGTTGCATCGTCTCCCACCGGAATACAAGATTTGTATGTATCACTTCAAAGTGGCTCGCAGGTTGAGATCGATTGGATAGGCTTTGATGCACTGCCGTGGGAAGAAGGTGCTTTTAAAACCCGCAAGTATCGCAATTTATTCGCTGAAGTGGGTTATAAACAGAAAGATATTGATACCAAACTGAAGGAAGCATTCGATGGTGTGTTCTATGGCCCCGACAAGGTATATTTTGAAGTGGGCGATTCAATGGCCTACATTAGTGACATCAAGAATCACGACGTGCGTACCGAGGGTATGTCCTACGGATTGATGATTGCCGTACAGTTTGACCGTAAAGAGATTTTCGACCGCTTGTGGCGCTGGGGAAAGAAGAATATGCAACATCAGGACGGACCTCTGAAAGGTTACTTTGCCTGGAGTTGTAAGACCGACGGCTCAAACAATGCGCAAGGTCCGGCTTCGGATGGGGAGCTTTATTACGTTACAGCCCTAATCTTTGCTTCGAATCGTTGGGGCAATGATACAGGCATCGATTACTTGGCTGAAGCCCGGAATATCCTGGACTGTTCCATGCAGAAGGCCGGTATGGATCAAGTGGCTCCTCTCATCAATCTGGAACAGAAGCTAATTACATTCACTCCCGATTCTTGGGGAGGAAAATTTACCGATCCTTCCTATCATCTGCCTGCATTTTATGAAGTATGGGCCAGATGGGCAAATGATGGCAGAACAAATTTCTGGAGAGAGTGTGCCCGTCAAAGCAGAGAGTATCTGCATCGCAGCATCCATCCTGTGACAGGTCTTAATCCGGATTATAATAATTATGACGGCACTCTGCTTGGCTGGAATCGGATTATCGGCGATGCCTTCCGTTTTGACTCTTGGCGTGTACCCATGAATATTGCTTTGGACTATTCCTGGGCATGTGAAGATATCAAATGGCAGCAGGAGTATGGGAACAAGATACAGAACTTTCTTTATAGCCAAGGCATAGATACTTTTGTCGACCAGTATAATGTAGACGGCACTCAAGTGAAAGAGATTCTGGGAGCCGGAGAGCATAAACAACTCCGCCATTCCTTGGGATTAGTAGCTACTGCGGCGGCTGTATCCCTAACCACTACGCACTGTAAGAGCCGTGAATTCATTGACCGGCTTTGGAATGCGAAGCATGTTCCTTACGAAGACGGTTATTTTGATGCCTATTACGACGGACTGCTTCGATTGTTCGCCTTTATGCACCTGAGTGGAAAATACCAAATTATTTTCCCAAAATGAAAATGAATTGTTTGTCAAGGGCTCACTGCAGTGAATATGCTTTCGCAGCCTCCAACTTGCCTAGACTTAGCGTCTTTCCTATTAGGACTTAGACCCTTAGAGTCGTATACTGAAAGGTGAAAAGATGGGGATGTTTTACCTCAAAAGATCCCCAGCTTTTACCCCAAAAGACCCGGATGTTTTAGGGTAAAACATCCGGGTCTTTTTTTTAAGTACATCCGGATGTTTTGACCTTTCAGTATACGACTCTAATGCCTTCGGTATACGACTTTAATTCCCTAGGTATAGGACTTTGACTCCCTAGGTAGCTGTGCGTATCTAAAGTTTTCAGTTCGGTTGCCCTGGAAAGGCATACTTGTTTTGTGAGAATTAAGAAGTTTTGTTACCTTTGCTTAATCTTACAAATACCAAATTATACTATGAAAACACTTTCCCAGTATATATGTATCTGGATCATGGCAATAACATTGTTCATGCTATGTCCTTTTTTAAAAGCCCAAACAAGGTCTTTTTATTCTACCGAGAATGGATTGTCCAGCAGCTTAATAAATCAACTCTTACAAGATAGTAAAGGATTTATCTGGGTGGCTACCGAATATGGACTGAATCGTTTTGATGGACTTAGTTTTTCCAATTACACCCATGACCCTAATGACTCTCTTTCCCTAACGAGTAACTATGTTCGTACGCTCTTTGAGGATAGCCGCCATCATTTGTTGATAGGATGTATCAATGGGCTAATGGAGTATAACCGGGAAACGGATAATTTTCGGGAGATTCCTTTGATACGTGCAGGCAAGCGGGTTACTCCACATGTTACACATTTCCAAGAACTACCCAGCGGTGAAATTTGGCTGAGTACAAGTGGACAGGGGTTATTTCGTTTGGATAGTTTGTTGAATCAGGCCGTATCTGTTGACAGTTTGTTTCAGCAGCAGGATTGCACTTATCAATCTAAATTTTGTATTGATTCCCGTTCGGAGATCTGGATAGGAACGGAAGGGAATGGTTTGGCTCATTATATACCGAAATCAAAGGAACTGCAATTTTTCAAGTATCCTACATTTAGTGATAACAATGTGACTTCCATCATAGAAGATCATTTGGGAAATATCTTTGTCGGTACACAGAAACAAGGGTTATCACGATATGATAATAAGAAGGGACAGATGGTGCCCGTTTCTTATAACGGTGAAGATGGAAAACTACCTATATATTGTATGTCCATAGTGAATGGGCAGCTTTGGGTAGGAACTGATGGACAGGGAGTGAAAATCTATAATCCCTTAAAAGAACAATTGGAAGACTATAAAATAAATTCTGCACCGGTAGATTTCTCGGAAGGGAAGATACATTCTATCATGGAAGACCGAGACGGTAATTTATGGCTAGGGCTATTTCAAAAGGGAATTGTTCTGGTGCCCAAACAAGAAAATTTATTTGAGTATTATGGCAATAAATCAATTTACTATAATCCCATTGGACAAGGATGCGTTATGTCTGTTTTTCAAGATCATAACCGACATTTATGGGTAGGTACAGATAACGAAGGACTTTATGAATTGGGAACAGACGGCAAACGGTTGCGTCATTATAGTCCTGATTATTCAGAAAATTCCATTCCTAAAACTATCATATGCATATTTGAAGACTCTGAACAAAATTTATGGATAGGTTCTTATGGGCAAGGATTGTCCAAACTAAATAAAGCTACGGGAAAATGTGAGTATTTCCAACCAATAAATAATCCTATTATATATTCAATTGCAGAGGATCAAGAAAAGAATTTATATTTCGGAATGTTTGGTACCGGTTTTTATCAATATAATTTGCAGTCTAAAGAATTGAAACACTTTGAATCGTCTAAAGATGAAAAAGGTGATTTAAAACGTGATGAATTAGTAAATGATTGGATAAACTCTATTTTTTGTGACAATGAAGGGCTCGTATGGTTAGGACATTATAAAGGAGTGAGCTGTTTTAATCCAAAAACAAATAGCTTCTTAAACTATAAACAGACAAATACGCTAATAACAGGATGTATTGGATATGCATTTGCGGAAGATAGTGCAGGAAATATTTGGGCAGGTACCACAAATGGGCTCTATTGCTTCTCGAAGACAACAGGTGAACTGCAAATGTTTACGACTAGTAATGGATTGCCGAATAATGTAATCTGTGGAATTTGCGAAGATGAAAAGGGGAACATCTGGGTCAGCACCTATAAAGGTATCAGTAAATATGATGTAAAAAAGAATTCTTTTGTGAATTACTATTCCGGGGATGGTTTACAAGGAAACGAATTTACACATGGAGCCTATTATAAAGACGAAGCAGGTAAAATCTATTTTGGTGGAGTAAATGGCATAACAAGTTTCTTTCCTAAAAAGATAAATGCAGACTCTAAAGAATTAAAGGTTTGCATTACAGATTTCTTTATATATAATCAGCCTGTACATAAAAATACTCTTTCCGGTGGAAACCCTGTAATTTACTCTTCGGTGCAAGATGCCGATATCTTTCAGCTTTCACATAATGATAATACATTCAGTATTGCATTCTCCACTTTACAGTATAATAATCCGGAACAGATAGTCTACCAATACAAGATCGTTGAGCTGAGTAATCAATGGTCTGTAACAGAACCCGGAACGAATCGTGTAACATATAATAATCTACTTCCCGGTAAATATACTTTCCATGTACGTGCCATTAATCATGGTAATTATTCGGAGATACGTACTATAAAAATATTGATTGCCTCACCCTGGTATGCAACTTGGTGGGCGTATTGCCTCTATGTTGGACTGGCGGTATTGCTTATATGGGGAATTATAAATAATGTAATGTCACGTATACGCCATCGTCGTGAGATTATGAAACGCGAACATGATGAACAGTTAAATGAAGCCAAATTACAGTTCTTCATAAATATATCCCATGAGATCCGTACGCCCATGACTTTAATTATTAACCCACTGGAAAAGCTATTGGCAGAAGAGAACAAAGGAGGAGAACTGCATAAAACATATTTAATGATATATCGTAATGCCCAGCGTATTCTCCGACTAATTAATCAGTTGATGGATATACGAAAGCTGGACAAGGGGCAAATGTTCTTGAAATTTCTTGAAACCGATATCGTTGGTTTCATTGATGATGTGATGCAGCCATTTGAATACATGGCACATAACAAGAATATCAATTTTGTTTTTCAGCATGATATACCCCAGCTAAACGTATGGGTCGATCTGAATAATTTCGATAAAGTTCTGATGAATGTGCTTTCCAACGCCTTCAAATATACGCCTGAAGGTGGAGAGATACAAGTTAGTCTTTCTGTAGGCAAAGATCCTTCTTGCAAAGATGCCCTACAGAACTATTTTGAAATTACAATTACAGATAGCGGCATCGGCATTGATAAGGACAAAATAGATTGTATTTTCGAACGTTTCTATCAAATAGATAATGACGTGACAAAATCAAATTTCGGAACCGGTATTGGGCTACATTTATCTCGTCTGCTAGTTCAATTGCATCATGGAGTTATTCGTGCCGAAAATAGAACAGACGTTTCAGGTAGCCGTCTCATCATTCGTATGCCATTAGGCTCTAAACATTTAAGAGCAGATGAAATGGAGGAAGCTACTTTCCCAGTGGTTCATTCACATCTACCTAATCTTAAAGAAGATATGATAGAAGATATTGATAAGAGCCGGACAAGTAAGCCGAAAACTCGTCAAAGGATATTGGTGGTTGAAGATGAAGAAGAAATCAGGGCTTATCTGAAAGCAGAATTGTCGGATGACTACAAAGTGGCAACCTGTTGCAACGGCAAGGAAGCATACGATTTTATTCTGAAGGAAATGCCAGATCTGGTTATCAGTGATATTATGATGCCGGAAATAGATGGCTTGACATTGTGCCATAAATTAAAGCAGAATACGAATGTAAATCATATACCTATTATATTATTGACTGCAAAGTCGAGAATGGAAGATACTTTGGAGGGTATGGAAACAGGGGCCGATGGCTATATCGTGAAACCTTTTAACACAGAACTGCTAAAAAGGACGGTTGCCAACTTAATAACGAATAGGAGATTATTGCGTAATAAATTCAGCGGAGCACAACAACAAGAAGATAAAATAGAAAAGATTTCAATGAAATCGAATGACGAGGTTTTAATGGATAGAATTATGAAAGTGATAAATAAACATCTCGCCAATCCGGAACTGAATGTTGAGATGCTTGCCTCGGAAGTCGGACTTAGTAGAGTACATGTGCATCGCAAATTGAAAGAACTCACTAATCTGACAACGCATGATTTCATTAAAAATATTCGATTGCAACAAGCTGCGTCTTTGTTGGATCAGAATAAGAAAATGACGATATCGGAAGTTGCATACGCTGTAGGATATACAAACCCATCGCATTTTTCCAATTCCTTTAAAGAGAAGTATGGTATGTCTCCAAAAGAATACATGAATAAGAATTGATAATATTTATATCAATGTATTCTACTAAACCCACAAAATAAGAATGTGCTTCGACACCCTAAAGAGGCAGCTCATTCTGATAAATAAAAGAAGCTGTAAGAAAGCGGATTCACACTCTTCTTACAGCTTCTCTTATAATAAGTCTAGCTTGGGGGACTACTCACCGCCACCACCACCTTCGCCACCGCTCTTCACGTCATCATTACTAATGGTACGTGCAGCTTTCTTGACGCTTGCCTTCAGTTCACCGATACGGTAGCTGACGCTCACGCCATAACGCATACGAGAATACTTATAATTACTCTCCTGACGGAAACCCACTCCTTCGAGCGTATTTTTATTATCCATATACTTCTTGAAGAAGTTACCCGCAAATGCAGTAAGTGTCAGTCTTTTCTCCTTCAGGAAAGAACGGTTGACGCTAATGTTGTAGTCATAGAAACTACTACCCTTACCCTGTAACGTAACGTACGGAGTAGCTCCCATCAGATTCAAGCTACCACGAATATCAAGCGGGAAAGTATGCTGAACACCTCCGTAAGCAAAACCGCTCCAGCCACTATTCGACAGATCCTGCGCCGGACTATTCAGATAAGAATAATCGAGACTAAGGTTCATGTAAATACGTGTTTTAGAGGAAGCATTCCAATTGATATACGCACTCAAACCACCGTTTTTGCTACGACCAATGTTTTCGTAAGTAGAGAAAAGCAAATCTTTCTCGGCGATGGTACCCAATCCCGGAATATTTTCACCCGAATGAATCAATTCCGTTACCCGCTCTATGCCACTGTTATTAAATGAATAGCGTGCAGAAAGATTAATATTAAACTTCTGAGTGAAGTTACTGTAACTCAAATTGAAAGCATGGCTCTTTTCACTCTCCAGATTCGGATTACCCATTGAGATGTTTGTGGGGTCTACATCATTCACGTAAGGGTTCAAATACCAGATACCCGGACGCCAGATACGCATATTATATCCGAAACGTATATTCGACATATCAGTCAGTTTGTAACCCACCGTTGCGGAAGGCACCCAATCGTTGAAGTTGACCTTAAAGTCATCCCCTTTTCCTACAATGTACTTCACATTCTGCATGGTACGTTCGTAACGCAACCCGGCTCTCAACGAAAGTTTCTTAACCTTGACCGAGTAACCCAGGTAACCGGCAAGAATATCATTCAGATGCTTATAGTCACTACTGCGGTCTTTATCCAGCTCGTAGCTATCGTTTGAAGTAGCCTCGTAACGCCAATCTTCACTGGTATTATTACGGATAATGTACTTCAAACCAGCCTCTATGGTATGTATCTTAGCTATCGGGGTGGTATAATCGGCTTGGAATGTATGCTCGGCGCTGTTTTGCTTTCCATCCGACCGCAGGTTCTTCAAGCGTAGGAAATTAAGCCATTCGTCCGTCATTTCGTCTTTCTCGTAAGAGAAGTGAGTATAGCCGTCCGATGTCTGAGGTTGTGTACTAACCTTATAAGAGAGGGTAAACATCCGGTCCTTCACTTTGGAAGAGATACGCTGATAGTCGACACTACCACGAATGGAATACCAGGAACTACTGTTGTTATTGCGGGTATTATACTTATATACCTGAGCATTGGAAGCTACATCCGTCATGAAAGCATTTGAAAAACCATCTCCATCATTGTTACCGCCATACATACCGACTGACATAGTGAACAGACGTAACGTATCGATCTCGTAACTTGCCTCGATATTACCGTGCTGGAATGTACCACTATTATCACTCGAACCGTCGCTCATCACCCGGCTTACAGTATTGCCTTTATCATCCAGGTTCTCGCGCATATCATTCGAATAGCTCTTGGGACGATTGTTGTAATTGACACTGTAATTGCCTGTAACGGTCAATTTATTCTTCTTAACGGTGGCATACGCACTTGCGCCAACGCCCGTATTGCTGGCATTACCGCTAAAGGTGGCTGTATATCCTTCAAAACCGCTACCCACTGTAACGATGTTCAAGATACCGCCCACACCTTCTGCATCGTACTTAGCTCCGGGATTGGTAATAACCTCAATATGCTTGATGCTGTTAGCAGGCATACTTTTCAGTACTTCCGTCGGATTGTTGCTCATCATATTGTTGGGCTTTCCATTAACGTGCACCTTAAAACTGCTACTGCCGTTTACCTTTATATTATCTTCTCCGTCTACAGTTACCAAAGGAACTTTCCGAAGCATCTCCAATACAGTATTTGTTTTGGAATCAGGATCATCCTGCACATTATATTCTATCTTGTCGATATCCGCCTTCACCAAAGGTTTCTGGGCAATCACTTCCACCTGCCCCAATTCATTGGAAGCATCCGTAATGTACAAAGTACCGAAATCCACCACCTTCTCACCGGCTTTTACTGTAAAATCCTTCACAATATTACTACGCCCTACAGAAGTAATGGTCATTACAAAGTTACCCGTACCCGGCACTTTCTCCTGAAACTGGCCTTTCATGTCCGTAACCAGCATCTTCAAAGCCTTTGCAGGTGCTTCTTTCTTCACGATTTTAATAGTGGCATAAGGTTCACCTTCCTGGGTGAGCGAGTCAAGCAAGATTCCTTTAACTTGAAAAGAAGTGTTTGCCGTGTTTTGCGCTACTGCTTGCCCGGATAACATAAGCATCCACAGCAGCACGATCAATTTAATTCTCATTGCGTCTTTTTATTTAGTGACTATTCTAAAATTCTTATCTTGGTATTAGACGTTTCTCGTTCGGGATTTGTCACAACGAATGGCGCAAAAGTAGCCTCTTTTAAACTATTTACGATAGTTTCGGAGTTAAAAAAGCAAAAAGTAGTTGATTTACAAGAAGTAAAAGAATAGTAACAAACAAATATTGACTGCAATGACGCAACCGAATCCGCCCAATATCCATGAGCGCAAAGCACTTTTGCCACCTGCAAAGAACAGTGCATAGCACATATTCACTGCTATATTGCTGACTATGGCCTGCATGGTGCAAGCAGTAATAATGAGCATTGCCACACTGCCTGTACTTTGTTGCAGTAAATTCAGGATGAATGGAGTAATATCACTGAATCCTGATATAAAAGACAATAAATTCAGTCCGCCTGTACCCGCATATTGTAATGTATAATGCGTCAAGATAGTAAATACCACAAACAGCATGGCAAATATAAGCGCTACTTTAAATTCCAACGGATTACTACCGTCTTCCTCCTCCTCTACTTCACCGGAATTACCCTTCCGCTTATACTTGAAGTGAAGGAACATCGCCACTCCCGCCGATACTGCCGACATAATCAGCAGATAAGGATAGATGGCATGCAACGTCTCCTTACTGAAGATGCCTATCAATATCAAGAACCGAAGGAACATCATACTTACAGCCAGCAACATGGATGCCACATACTCGGGAGCATCTTGGGGAGATGCTTTACGGCTCTTGCGTGCTAGTACGGAAATGGTAGCCGTACTACTATACAAACCACCCACAATACCCGATACCAAGATACCGGATTCACGGAAAACGTAGCGCCTCAACAGATAAGAGAGATAGGAAATGCCCGATACAACCACAGTTGCCAGCCAGACACTATAGGGTGTCAGGTTAATTCCTGGAATAAGATTATCATTGGGCAACATCGGTAGGATGATACCGCTGATGGCAAGGAATTTGGCTAGCGTAATCATTTCGTCATTCTTCATGCGCTGTGCCAATTCGGTAAAAGTATGCTTCAACTCGGTGAGTGTCAGTACTGTCACAATAACCATGACATAGAACCACGAAGGTTGTGTGTCAACGATAGGTGCAATACAATAGGTTATCAATGCGATAACAATGGTCGTAACTCCAAATACATGAAATTGTGACTGTTTGACGTAATAGTTCAAGCCCAACAACAGCCCGAGTATGGCTCCGCCGCCCATAAAAAGGCGATAATCGACGGGATCAAGGATATAGAGCAAATAGCCCAATATACCTATAAAAGTAAATGTACGGTCGGTTCCGAAAAGCGTAGTTTCCCCTTCGCGCTTCAAGCTGATTTTCCGCTGTGAAAGCCCGATAAGCAAAGAGAAAATGGTTACTAAGACAAATGTAACCAACTCTCGGGGGAGATAGTCGTAAAGTTTCTCCATAATGATTTAACAATTATGGCATCCAATTGGTTTATTCCCACGTAGTAAAAGGGCACTTCATCAGTTGCGAATTATAATAACGAACATCGCCCGTTACTTCCTGTCCTATGAAATCGGGCTTCTCAAAAGGCTCGTTCTCGGCGGACAGTTCCACTTCGGCTACTACCAGCCCTGCATTCTCGCCATAGAATTCATCTACTTCAAAAGTGTGGTTACCGCTACGCACCAAATAACGGGTTTTATCAATGATACCCGGCTCACATAACTTCATCAAGTCTTCTGCCTCATTCAAAGGAATTTCCTTTTCCCATTCATAACGACTGGTTCCCGATGCATTGGCAGCTCCTTTAATAGTAAGATAACCCTTGGTATCACGAATGCGCACACGCACAGTCCTTCCGCGTGCACTGCTGATGTAGCCTTGCACGATGTGGTTCTGCGCGTATGCTTGTGATTTATAATCTCCCGTTACGAGGAATTTTCGTTCTATCTCTTGCGGCATATCCGGTTTATTTTGCCAGGAAGGAGTAGCCTACAAACATGGCAAGTACTAAAATCAAAGCAGATACTCCGATAATCAGCAATACTTTCTTAGCTTGTTGCTCTTCTCTCTGACTGTGCATTACTTTCTTTTTGCTCTTTCCCATGGTGTTTCTAATAGTTTAAAGTTCAACGATAAACAAAGTAAGATGAAATTTGGGAAGATTCCAAATGAAAATAGAATAAAATTGCCTCTGATATAGTAAAACATATATTCCTATATCAGAGGCAACCTCTATCATTGTTTCCGCTTATTTCGTAACCTTCACGACAAATCCTCCTCCGGGAGCTAGATGCAGTTTCAATTTACTATCAGCCGACACACTTACTACTTCACGTTTATAATCCTTGCCCACACGATCCGCATTGATACCGTCTTTAAAGATTTCGGCATGAAATTGACCTTCACCCAAGAATGATAAGTCAACCTCTACATCACGTTGGTTCCAGTCTGTTAAACCACCTACATACCAGGTATCACCTTTCTGGCGTGCCATGACAATGTATTCGCCTACTTTACCATTAATGGGAAGAGTCTTGTCCCACACGGTTGGGATAGCCGCTATAAACTTTGTACATTCTTCCTCTTTCATATAATTAGTGGGAGCATCGCATAACATGTTAATAGGAGAATCGAAGATTGTGTATAGTGCCAACTGGCGGCAACGTGTACCTTGACTCATTGGTTCAGTATACACTGCATGGAAGTTTTTCATGATAACGTTATTCATCGCACCTTGTGTATAATCTAACGGACCTGCCACCATACGAATAAAAGGTACTGTAACATCGTAAACCACCTGATCGGTTCCCGGTTCGGCCCACTTCAGTTCTTCCAGCCCATGTACTCCCTCAAAATTGATGGTATTGGGATAGGTACGCTGCAATCCGGTAGGCTTAAATGTGCCGTGTAAGTCTATCAATAGTTTGTATTTAGCTCCCACCTCGGCAGCTTTGCGATTGAAGTCAACTACCAATTGGTCATCGCGGTCCATAAAATCAATCTTGAAACCTTTAATTCCCATTGCCGCATAATGCTTGCAAACGTTATCCATGTCTTTCTCAAAAGCACGGTAACCTGCCCACAAAATCAAATCGACATTTTTACTTTTGGCATAACCAATCAGCTCTTTCAAATCTATTTCAGGTATTACTTCAAACAGATCGGCTTTACCGGGCACTGCCCATCCTTCGTCTAAAATCACATATTCTATACCAAACTTAGAAGCGAAATCAATATAATATTTATAGGTTTCATTATTGATTCCTGCTTTGAAATCTACGTTATAGATGTTCCAATCATTCCACCAATCCCAAGCTACCTTACCGGGTTTTATCCAGGAGAAATCGGTAAATTGAGCAGGTGTAGCAAGTTTATACACCATATCGTTACACAACAGGTCGGCATCGTTTTTCGAAATAACCATTACACGCCAGGGAAATGCAGTAGTACCGGCTACTTTAGCTATAAAAGGTTCACGTTCTTTCACCACACCTTTAAGCCCCCGTACTTCATCGACTATCTTCTTGGGATAACCAGCAAATACACCTTCGAATGAAACTTTTCCAGCACCACTCTTCACATACATGCCCGGATAATTCAACAGATCGGCTTCTGTGATGCAAATCTTCTTCTGATTCTTGCCTGCTGCCAAAACCGGCAAGAAAGCGATTTCCTCTTTATCCCATGCAGACAAGCTTGTTTGAACGTATGTATTCTGGAATGAACTGTAAAATGGATCTTTCTTTCCCTCATTCATTCTGCCTTTCGGAGAAGCTACATATACCTTCGGGTCGTCAGGAAAACAGAAAGTAGCCTGTTCGCTCTCTACCATGAAAGGCTTCTTCAGGTTTGAGACAAAACGATAGGCGGCACCGTCTTCGTAAGCTCTGAATACAAGACTGTATCCTCCCCGGAAATCAATAGTCAATTCGTTATACTGATTGTCTATGGATTTCTTCTTGTAAATAGGTGGATAGATAGTATCTTTTACAGAACGACGACTTATCTTCTTCACTTTAGGATCGATACCAAAAGCTGTTCCATCTGTCAACTTCATAGATACAGGAGATTTATCGATCATCAAATCTCCTTCATGAAGTACTGAGTAACTGAGATCTTTGTCAGTAACACTCACATTCACTTGTACCTTACCACTAGGGTCTTTCAGTTCATACACATTTTGTGCAGAAAGAGATAAAGGTGCTATAGCCATTAGAACCGGCAAAAGTTTTTTCATTATGTGTTTCATAAATCAATAAGTTGTTATGTTACATTTTCTATTTAAGTAATAGCCTTCGCTTTGGGACAAAAGCAGAGCAGTAACAAGACTTTTCATCCTGCTATTCAAGCATAATCAATAAGAAATTCTCTACTCTGAATCTTAGCTTCTAAAAATCAATTTTGACTTGATAGGTATCTTTCTTCTCAAAGAAAGTTTGTTGCACCTCATATTCCGGTAGCCATACATATTTCTTCTCACCTTTGTATTCGGCTTCGAGCAAAAAGGTAAACCAGCGATTATAAGGCAGTTTATCCGTATGCAAGGGACCGTTGGGCGAATCGTATAAATCCGGCACACCGGTAATGAGATATTCTCCCTGTTTATCAGTACGATAAGTACGATAGGGAGTTGCTATCAAGTCGTTAAATCCTGCCCGTGAACCGTATAAGTTCAGCAGTACACCCTTTTGTTTCTGGCCTTTTACCTTCACCGTCACCTGTATATTCTGTGGAAACATCTGCTTGAAGAAACCCGGAAAATCACGTGAAGGACGCTTTGAACGAGCCGTATAGTTAATGATATTCACAGCATAAGAACTCCATTTATAAGTCTTATAGTGATTGTTCATCACACAGGAGTCGGGTTCATAGCCGATGCCGTTCACCGGATTGTTTTTTTCTCGGATGCGGTCGGCATAAAGGTCTGTCACTCCACGGTAGTGTCCCAGTTCATGAGCCACACCACGGCAGAAATAGTCAATGCCGAACAAATCTTCGTGTTCCGTATTACTGCGGCTACGGCATACCACCATCGTCATATCATCGGCTCCTCCGCCACAGTACCAGCCTTTGCCTTCTTCTTCATCGTCATGGTCGAGAATGGAGTCGATAATCAGCAATACATCATGGTTGGGGAAACCGGCGCTATGCTTATAAACCTTCTCCAACTGACGCGACGAGCAATCATAAACAACCTGCAAGTCCGGTAGATAGCGAAAATAGTAGTTGAACTTACCCTGTCCCGCCTGATTCCAGAAGTCGTTTACTTGGTCGAGAAAGGTATTCAGCTTGGTCTGATAAGCCTCTTTCCCACCCCAGTGCTCTACGGCGGCTTTATCCACAGCTACAAATACTTTATAGTCTATTGTATCTGTAAGTTGTTTCGTAGTTACCGCCCGCAGGGTGGTTGTTCCTGCTATTGCAAATAAAACCAGCAAGGCAATAAGAAGCCATCTCTTTTCACTGTGATATATCATGGCAATTATCAATTAAGGGTGTATTTTACCGATTGCAAGTCAGCACTGTTTCCACCTATCATGAAGGTAAAGTCTCCTTTCTCCACTACATAATTCATGCGATTGTCATAGAAGCCCAATTGTTCGTCTTTTACATCGAAAGTCACAGTTTTACTTTCTCCGGCTTTCAATTCTATCTTCTCGAAGCCTTTCAACTCTTTGATAGGACGGGTAATCGAAGCGACCTCATCGCGAACATACAACTGAACCACTTCTTCACCTGCATATTTACCCGTATTCGTTACAGTCACCGCTACACGTGCATGAACATCCTTGCCATTGCCTGGAAGCACCTTCACATCCGAATAACCAAAACTTGTATAGCTCAGTCCATATCCGAAAGGATAAGCAGGTTCCGTCGAAATATCAATATATTTGGCACACCATCCACCTAGAGCGGTAGGACGTCCTGTACTCTTATACTGATAATGCAAAGGTATTTGTCCGTTATGTTGCGGAAAGGTCATCGGCAGTTTGCCCGAAGGGTTGTATTCTCCCCATAATACATTGCAGATAGCAGGACCCGCCTCACTTCCCAACCACCAGGTGCATAAGATAGCAGGAGCATCACGACGCACTTCGTTGAAGATAACCGGACGACCACACATCATCAACACTACCACCGGTTTACCCGTTTTTACTAATTCGGCCACTAACTGTTGCTGACCAGGTGCAATGGAGATATCTCCCTTCGAACGCATTTCGCCACTCTCCCAAGCCTGTTCACCCATAGCTACCACCACTACATCCGATTGACGGGCAGCAGCCAAAGATTGTTCCAGATTTACAATTTCGTTACTCTTCAGATCATAGCCATCGCTGTAGTTGACGGTCACTCCCCTTTTCTCCATTGCTTCATACAGAGTGATTACCTTACTCACCTCGGCACATGACCATGCACCACACATATCTTTCTGCGATTTGGCAAGCGCACCAATCAGGGCTACTTTCTTTACGGATGGAGATAGCGGAAGCAGCGAGTTCTCGTTCTTCAGCAATACAATGGAGCGTTCGGATACATAACGGGCCTCACGGCGTGATTCTTCCGAACCAATGACCGTACGTTCTCTTTCTTCGTTGCAATAACGGAAAGGATCATCAAACAAACCTAGTTTATATTTCTGTTCCAGAATACGGCGAACGGCATCATCTATCAGTTCCATCGGTACTTTTCCTTCTTTTACCAACGATACCAACGTTTTGGCATAACATCCGCTTTCCATCTCCATATCCAGCCCGGCAGTGATTCCTTTATAAGCAGCTTCTTTTTCATCTTTGGCGTAGCGATGATTCATCATTTCACCCACCGAACCCCAGTCAGAAACAACAAAGCCCTTAAAGCCCCATTGATTCTTCAACAAATCACGCAACAAGAAACTACTTCCGGTAGACGGTTCATTATTGAAGTCATTGAAAGCACTCATAAAGGTAGCAGCACCAGCCTCAGCCCCAGCTTTGTAAGGTGGCATATAGAAATTGGCGAATTGCCCCATCGACATATCCACACTGTTATAGTCCTTTCCGGCAGCAGCAGCCCCATATCCGGCAAAGTGCTTGATGCAAGCAAGAATTGTGTTTTCTTTCGACAAGTCGTTACCCTGTAGACCATGCACACGTGCGGCAGCAACTTTAGCCCCGTAATATGGATCTTCGCCCGCACCTTCCATCACACGTCCCCAACGGGCATCCCAACTAATATCTACCATCGGAGCGAATGTCCAATGTAACCCGGCAGCGGCAGCTTCTTTGGCAGCGCACTTTGAACCACGTTCAATAGCATCGAGGTCGAAACTGGCAGCTTCTGCCAGCGGCAAAGGAAAACCGGTTCTGAAACCATGAATCACGTCGAGCCCGAAAATCAAAGGTATCTGTAAGCGCGATTTCATGGCAGCTTCTTGATACTTACGGGTATTGGCTGCTCCCGATACATTCAACAGAGAGCCTACCAGACCTTTACTTATATCTTCCGTACGGCTGACACGTGTATTATTGGGTCCCGTAGCAAAGCCACCGGCATATTGATTTAACTGTCCTACTTTCTCTTCCAATGTCATCTTCTGCATCAGATTGGAAATAAAAGGATTCATTTTGGCATCTTTCACTTGGTTTTGTGCCATAGCCCCTACCGCAAAGACGACGAGGCATGATTGTGTAATTAGTCTTCTTATCATGGGTATAGATTTAAAATATTTAAGTTCTTTCGTACTCAATTCTCCTCTGCAAATGTACGGGTTAGCAAAATTCATCAAGGCAAATTACGTACAAAAGAACAATAAATACAGGCTTTCCGGCGTTTAATCGCGAGTATATACCTTTATTTTATAAATAGCAGGAATAGTAATATCTTGCTTTTTAACACCCGAAGCAAAGAAAGTTGAGTTATGTAAAGTTTCATCGCCATTCAATAGACGTATAGGAGCCCAATGACCTTCTTTGTAATCACCTTCCCATATTTGAAGGAAATAAGCAGTCTTGTCTTTCTTTACAGAAGAAACAGTCGCTTTAAAATTCATTCCTGCTACCAAATACTCCTCGGGCGCAGTCTGAATCATTAATCCAAAGGCAGGTTCATCATTGTACGTAACATTAAAAATATAATCTCCAAGAGTTAGGGTAGTCCCTTTTTCCTGATATTTCAAAAAACCTCTCATCTGCCCTGTACCCTGATATTGTAGAATAAGTGATTGTAAGTCGCTTAACACTTTGTGAGTACCAACCAACAGAGGTTTAGTAACCTGACTATCAATACCAAATATGGCAAATCCTAAAGCATCACACTCTGCAAAAGCATAAAATGCTCTTCCCGGCTCATATTTTGATTCAGGAACCAACAAAGGATTGTCCTTCCGAATATATTCGGAAACGACCTGTTTAAAATCGGGCAAGTATATATCCGGACTAAGTATATCTATATTTTCAGCAGCAGCTTTATAAATATCCAATACTCTTGATACGGGTCCGCCATTGGGATATTCGCCCGGCAGTTGTTGGGGATTCTGAATAATCCATGCATTCACAAACATCGGCAACGGATATACCTCTTTCCCTGCTCCTGCGACCTCATTCACATAAGAAGCATACTGCCATGCCATAAAGAATTCCTTGGTATAAGGAGTGTCTCCAAATATCTCTTTCCAGGTTCCTTTCATCTTTCGTCCATTATCCACCCACTGGTTACGAAGAATGGGATACAGCGTTTTTTCATTCTTGGTGACATATTGAATCAATTTAGAAGGTGCTTGCCCCTCAAACTGTTTGAGTGCCTGCGGACAAAAATCTATTTCCTGAAAAACTCCCATTTCGTTCTCCGGTTGCATCATTATAACCGTGCGCTCTTTATCGACTTCTGCTAGATGTGACATTAATGCTCGAAAAGCTTTCTTATCAGCCTGGCGGGCCGCATCACAGAAAGGAGAAATGGTTTCAATATTCTTCCCATCCTTGGTTCTCACCCTGAAAAAACGCTTAGTATCCTTCTTTAGCCAATCCGGTGTATAACTAGATTCTCCATTCTTCCAAGTACCAAACCATAAAAGTACCAATTTCAAACGATTCTTCCCGGCCTCCTTCAAAAGAGAATCAACCAAAGTAAAATCAAACACTCCTTCCTGCGGTTCTATCTGCTGCCAACTTACGACTGCCAATACTGTATTGAGATTTCCAGCAACCAATTTTTCCCAGATAGGTTGCATATAAGAAGTCGTAGAAGAAGAAGAGTTATGCAACTCTCCGGCAATCATCAAGAAGGGTTTATCATCCACCATCAATTGTACCGCTTTCCCATTATTCTGCAAATATGGAATAGGAAAAGCGTCTTGTGCACTTGCAAATATGCTCCACAACGTTACCACCATCATAATCATTACAGGCTTTATGACGTTGGACATCTGTTGATCTCTTCTTATATTCATCTTACTCATAAGAAATATTATCCAACAATTTAATTCCATCTGCTTTTACTCCTACCGAAAATAAATTCCTTACCTCGTCGACAGACATGCGAGTGTTTGGAGTAAAATCGGCAGATTGCATATAGTTAACTAAACTGGTATAGAACTGGCGACCTTCCGGTTTATCCTGTACAGCGTCCAAATCGGCCATGCAGACCAACAGTTTTCCACCTTCTACATTCAGTTCAAACACCAAGCCGAGTTTGTGATTTCTTTCTACATTATCAATCACCTGCACAATAGGAAGATAATCCGAAGGCATTCTGTCCAAAATCATAGGATAACTATGTTTGATAATGGGAAACCATTGCCAATTGGTATGAAATTCCGTAGGGAAATCTTTAAAAATGGCATGTTCGGGACTGGTAAGTATTCCCAAAGTTCCGGGAGAAGCCGGTTTCTTAATACGGTCGCAAATGCTTTTGAACATACGGTAATTCCAATAGTCACTCTGAAACAACCCACCTACTGTTATTTCACTACAATCTTCCCTACGGGGTAATAACAGTACTTTACCTCCTTGACGTAAGGTGCGGATAGCTTCATCATCCAATGTACGAGTCACTGCAATTCCGTCTTTATTGACCGGTTGAGTCGACGGATATATCCAAAGGGGATAACTATTCTTATAAGCAGTTCCTTCTATCTTCAGATTCATTTCTGCCTTACATGCTTTCATCACATTCGGCAATTGAACAGAGAGTTCGTTTACATCCAGCAATCCTGTTCCGGCAGGAATAGTATATTTGCCTTTTTCGAGTACTTGCCCGTTCGATACCAATTCCCAATCAAGGCTATTTCCATCTAATGACTTCGGGCCATAATTGGCTATTTCCACTTTACCCGACAACTTTTCACCGGCAGTCCAGCAGAATTTGGGAGTAGTGAAGAGCGGTACAACCTCACAGCAGAACTCTCTCCATTGCTCAGGAGTAATCAGACCTTTGCTATCCATAAAAGCATCCAGAACACCTACATAAGCCGATCCTTGTCCGGAATAGTCTTGCAAATCGAGCAATTGGAATCCTGCCATTTGCTTGGTGCGTAAGTTCATTTCAATATCAGCACGATAAAGCAGAAGGGAAAGTGCACCGGATGCCTTTACAAAATCATCCGCTTGTTTCAACATTCCTGCTTTCTGCAATCGTGCACGGAATACTTCAAAGTTCCAAGGAGCCAATACACCGGTGTATTTCTTCATTTCGTCATAATTGGGATAGATTTGGAACTGTCCTGTTTCGTGACCAACCACCGGTACGGGTGATTTTTCCAAAGCACCGTCGAAATTCATTTGGGAGTTGGGATAGGTGTTATTCAAGAAACCTCCCTCAGCGGCATCGGCAAACGAAAATGATGCTCTGGCATGCGTTGTATACCCTTGCCCTTCACCTACCCGGCAAGTAACCAGAAAGTCTTCGCCGGGTATATACCCACGCCAACCCAAAAAGTTATTCGAACCGTATGCATATAGATGGCGCGATTCCAATGCGCGGAACCGATCAATAAATGATTTCATCACATCTATGTCTCCACCCAATTCATTACCCAATGCAAACATGACGAATGACGGATGATTGCTATATTCTTGCTGAATCTTTTCGCCATCATTCAATAAAAAGCTCATCAACTCTTTGGCGTCTTTCTTGAAACTTCCCCAGATTGTAAGTTCCGGTTGCAGATAGATTCCTTCCAGATCGGCCGCCTCGAAGCATGCTGCGGGGGGACACCAGGAGTGAAAGCGGACATGGTTGACGCCATACGCTTTGCATACTTTAAAGTAATGTTGCCATTCGGTCAATCCCATAGGCGTATGAGCCGTCAAAGGGAATACACAAGCATCATGTTTGCCTCTTAAGAATGTTTTTTCTCCGTTGATGGAAAACTGTTTTCCATCCGCCTTAAACTCACGCAAGCCGAAGTTTACACTATACTGATCCTGCTTACCCAAACTGGCAGTAAGCTTATAAAGTACCGGAGCATAGTCGCTCCACAACAAAGCATCTTTGCCCAATGGAAATACCACTTCATATTCTTTCTTACCTGCGGCAAGTGAGAATTCCGCTGCTTTTGCCCGATGTTGTTTTATTGTATTGAAAGCTTCTGCATCCAACGCTAACTTCTCGCCTTTATTGAGAGCCTTAGATAAAACAACCTTTACCTTTACTGAGCAGTCGCCTACTTGCGGATATACTTGCATGGATGCAATGTGCACAGGGTTAGTACCTTGTAGCTCCATCTGCCCAATGATACCGTTCCAGTTTGTTTGAGTAGATTCAGTGCACGAATGCGAACTGGAGCGGATTTGCGAAGGAATGCTTTCTTTATTATCGACGCGGATCGTCAGTTTATGCTTTCCTGGTGTGAGAAAAGAAGTCAGATTATAACAATGAGGAACCGATAAATAATCACATTTCCCCACCAATTTACCATCTACCCAAACGGTAGTAGGACGAGTACGCTCCAGGTACAGCATAATCTCCTTTCCCTTCCATTCTGCGGAAAGATTAATTTCTTTGGAATACCATGCAGGACCTTCGTAACGATAGAGTCGTGACAGTTGGGTTGTTTCATTCCGGTTGGTATTCTCTTTCCCTTTCCGATTAGTGTCCGTTGTGCCCGGAAGTGCTACAGTTTCTCCAAACGTCTCATTCCAGAATTCTTTGGTTATTCCAGCGTTATCCGGATCGAGTGCAAAAGCCCAGTTTCCGCTTAAATCCATATTCAAACGGGTAGTGGGAATCGATTTTGCCGACATAGAAGTAGTTATGCCGATTAGTAAAGTAAATACTAAAAATAAGTGTTTCTTCATTGGTATTCTTTTTTATAATGTTCTGTAGTTTTATCTTTCCTCGCAAAGATAACCGCTTAAATTAAAAGTTATCTCTTTATTCTCGTTTGATTAATAAAGTACCTGAATATTTGCAGCATATCCTTATTGCCCTCAGCTACTGACAACTCCGGATGAAATTGCACACCCCAGATATCACCTGAAACAGATTCTATAACCTCCACAATACCATCAACCGAGAATGCTGTAGCTTTAAAACCGTCAGCTACCCTGTTGACTGCCTGATGGTGAATAGAATAAACTTCCAAGCATTCTTTTCCGGTTATAGAATGTAGTATGCCACCTTCCGGAGAATGTATATCATGTCTTGCCACCACATCAACATTTTCAGAACGATGACATACATTAGAGGGGGATTGAGTCGGCAAATCCTGATACAATGTACCTCCAAAATAAGTATTGATTATCTGCATGCCCCGGCAAATGCCTAACACAGGAACTCTACTTGCTGAGGCTAATCGTAACAATGTATAATCCAAAGAGTCTCTTTCTACACAGGAAGCCGAACATTCCGCCATAGCTTCCTCGCCATAAAGAGCAGGTGATATATCATTTCCTCCGGTCAAAAGCAAACCATCAATGATGGTAATAGCTGATTTAAGTATATCCGCATTGTCGGTAAAAGGAAGAAGAAAAGGGATACCGCCACCCTGAATAACGGCATCCACATATTTTCTTTTGACAGCTATTCTTTCCGGAATATCTATTTCCGTAGAGATGCCGATGATCGGGTTATTACTTTTCTTCATATATCAGCTAGTTATTCTATAGCCTGAAGTTCTAAAGCAAAGCTTGAATATTCGCTTTTAAGCAAATCTTTCATTGCAAGTCCTTCTTCCATCAACAGTTTACCACAAATGACCTTCCCATCCAAATTACAAGGTTTTTCTTTATCAACCGGTGTCAAATCTGTTATACGATAGAGCTTTGAAGGGTTCAAACCATTCAACCGTATCTTCGGAACAGACATATTGATAAAATGTGAAATCTTATATCCATAAACCACTGCTTTATCTTTTTCAGAAGTAACATACATCAAAGAAGCTGCCCCCTTATTATCATAGGGTGATAACAACCGGTATAAATCACCTTGTTGGACTATTGGTCTGATAGTTTTGTAGGCAGCGATAGCGCGTTTGGCAAAAGCCTTATCCACATCACTCATATCCTTCGGTTGGATTTCCATCCCCAGACGTCCGGACATAGCTACATCGAAACGGAACTTCAACGGAAGACGACGACCCGTCTGGTGATTCTTGTCAGCACTGACATGAGATGCCATAGCCATGGCAGGATAAAAGCCCGAAACTCCCCATTGCATATAGATTCTTTGCAATGCATCCGTATCATCGCTTGTCCAAAATTCATCAAAGTAAGGAAGCAACCCATAATTGACACGTGCGCCACCACCGGCACAAACCTGCATCACCAAATCCGGATACTTGGCACGAATGCGTTCAAGTACTTTTTTCAAGCACCTGTGATATTCAATATAAAGATGAGATTGCTTGTTTTTAGGCAGATAAGAGGAACCGTAATCCATCAAGCTACTATTATCATCCCATTTCATGTAAGCAATCTCCGGATTACGGGTCATGAGATTATCAACTACACCGAAAACAAAATCCTGCACTTCGGGATTAGTCAGATCCAATACAACCTGTGTTTTTTCCCTTCCGGTAGACAACGGTCGATTTTCTATTCTCATTATCCAGTCAGGATGCTTTTCAAACAATTCACTTTGAGTGTTCGACATTTCGGGTTCAATCCATATACCAAACTTTATATGGTTCTTTTTGGCAGAAGTCAATAGTCCTTCAATACCTTGTGGTAGTTTCTCCTTGCATACGTCCCAGTCTCCCAGACTACTACTACCACCATTACGCGGATATTTATTGCCAAACCATCCGTCATCCATCACAAACAGTTCGCCACCCATGGCAGAAAAAGCCTCCATCATCTCATCCATGCCTTGCTGGTTTACTTTAAAATAAACACCTTCCCAACTGTTGAGCAAAATATCATGCAATCTATCTCCCCGGTTCATCTTGTATTGACGTGCCCAGCGATGAAAAGCACGACTCACCCCTCCTTTACCTTTTGAGCTATATGTCATCGCAAATTCCGGTGTAGAGAAGACTTCACGAGATTCCAATATATAATGGGAATTCTCTTCATTCATCCCGGCAACAATATTTAATCCGGTATTTCGGACATCCAGCTTCAGTTTATAGTTTCCACTCCATGCCAATGCACCTCCAAAAACAAATCCTGTTTCTTCCTGAGGTTTACCATCAAACGATAACATAAAAGACGGATTATCCGTTTCCGTATTAGCCAGCCCATCTTTGTTTGCAATCACTTTTTGTCCGTTTGTCAGCTTCTCTTCATCCATCGTATGCTCCGCTCCCCATGCACCATGAAAATGAGTCAACCAATTATCACCACGATACATGGGCAGATAAGCAGAAGCAAACTGATACAACGTCACCGGCTTTTTTCCTTCATTGGTGATTTCCACCCAAGTACTAATTAAATCCGTTCCTTTATATGCTTTGAAGTATTGCTTTATCCGGATGGGATAGACTTTGTCTTTCATAAATATCTCAGTGATATCTCCATCCTCAGAAGAATATTGCATTACAGTATCTACTGCAAGATCCAGTGACATATTACCGTCTGCCTGGGTCATGGCCACTGCCTTTTCACCAACCGTCTGAAGGCCAAAAGCCGGATAGCTGTCTGCATTCATAGCCAGTCCGGCATCGTAAACACCCTGCACCTGATTAGAAGCTATAAAAACTCCGTAATATTGTATTTTGGGCTTTTCTCCCTTATTAGCCGTAACTATCAATGACGTTTCGGGAGTGGAGATCAAATAATCTTTAGCCAATAAAGGATGCGATACCAGCAGTCCCATTGCTATTATTAAACCAACTCTTTTATTCATAGTAATCCATCTATTTTAATGTCTTGAATTAAACATAGAACCGTTATATCGCTTTTTTACAATATAACGGTCCACATTTATACTATTCAACTAATACCTCGTCACCAGACCGTTACTTCCAGTCTTTATTCTGTGTCAAGCGTCCTTCGTTCACATCGATTTCGGCTTGCGGAATAGGCCACCAAAAGTCCTTCTTGGTATAAGTAGTACGTACTGCCGGTACATGCACTTTCTTTACACGTCCCTTATCAGTATTTACATAATATTCTACTCCACCTATCGGTTGGTTCATTACATCGAGCAGAATATCCCAACGGCGGATATCGAAGAAGCGCAATCCTTCGTGAGCAAACTCTACGCGAGCCTCGTTGCGAATGAGGTTGAGCAAACTACCACCATAGAGGTCTTTCACAGCCTGATCTATGTCGTTGGTGTTTCCAGCACGGTCGCGAATGGTCTTTATCAACCCTTTTGCTTCGGTAATGTCACCGTTGGTTTCTACCAGCGCTTCGGCTCTCAGCAGATAAGCCTCAGCATAACGGAAGACAATGAAGGAGTTAAACGTAGTCCATGTCTCCAATCCCTGGCAATACTTTTTCCACGAGAAGCCCGAGCAAGTTTTATTCCACTCACTGCCGCCGCCTTCGCCCGGTGCATCGCCCACTGATACAGGGGCATCTTGCAGAGCACCGTACTCTTGTGCAGGGTCGAAGTAGCTCTTTCCATCCTTGGTCACAATATTATTGGGGATAGTGTTATAGTATCTGTCGCGCAACTTCATACCCGGCACGTAGATGCTGGCATAGAGGCGTGGATCCTTATTCACGTAGGGTAGTTTTTCGTTGCGGGGTTGCAGGTATTCGTAAGCATCCACCATCGATTTAGTAGGCACGGTAACACAATATCCGTTAATGGATTGATTGTACCAGTTTCCCCAACCGTTCTTCTTATCAATTGTGTAGCCTTTAGCTAAAATCACTTCGTCAATCTTCTCACAACCGTCGGTGAAAAGGCTGTTATAGTCACCCAACTTGGGAGCGGATGCTATCAGCAAGGCAGTTTCTTCGAGGGTGGTGTTGTAATAAGTCTTTTCCTTCAGGTAACCGGCAGCATAAGCAGCTATACGGGCACGAAGTAAGCGCGCAGCGGGTTTGCCAATCTTGAATTTATGAGCAGCCTTTTCGGGCAAGCCTTCAATAGCTTCTTTGAGGTCGTTCAGCAGGAAGTCGTACACGGGTTTCATGTCTTCCACCTGCTTAAGGTTCTTACTGTCGGCTACGGAGGCAGGGTTTTCAGTATAGAACAGTATTCTGCCGAAACTGCCAAGCAGATCGAGGTAGAAGAAGGCACGCACTACCTTTGCCTCACCTAAAATACGGTTGCGATTAGTATCAGTAGCACCTCCAGGCCACTGGAAACGATCAATATTATTGATAACATTGTTGGCTCGCTGTATACAGATATAGCTGCGCGTCCACTTGTCAGTCGAAAAGCTGGAAGTGGGGCTTCCATTGCCCAGACTGAGGTCATACCCCCAGTTCCAACTTTGATTGATAAGCCCATTATCGGTCACACCGTCCATCCAGAAAGGATAGTTGTCATAGTGGAAGCGGTCGTACAGTCCGCTCAATGCTTTCTCAAAATCATCTTGTGACTTGAAATAGCCTTCCGCAGTTATAATACCTTGCGGTTCCAAGTCAATATTGCTTTCGCATCCGCTTGCCAATCCCATCGTCAAGCAAAGAGCTGCGTAAAGCCATGCTTTCTTATATCTTTTCATAATATTCATCTTGTTGTATTAGAAATTAATGTTAACACCAAAGTTTATTGTACGCAGTACAGGATAAGCATCCACTCTTCCGTTTTCCTTTTCAGGATCGATGCCTTGGAACATACTACTAAAGGTAAGCAGGTTAGAGCCTGATACATAGAAACGCAGTGTGTTCATACCCATCTTTTTAACAAGCGTAGAGGGTAAAGTGTAGCCCAGTTGCGCATTCTTCAAGCGCAAGTATGAACAGTCTTGCAGAAAGAAGGAGTTGTAGTTGGATGAGTTGCGGTTGTTAGCAGCTTCGAGGCGGGGCATGGAAGCATCGCCGCGTTGATTGGTTTCCGTCCAACGGTCACGGAAGTGGATACCGGTAAACACTTCGTAGTTGGGCCCCTCTACATACTCTTTCTCAAGGAACTGATTACCACCAGCTGTTCCTTGGAAGAGAAGACTAAGGTCGAAGCCTTTATATTCAGCATTTACATTAAGTCCGAAGGTAAATGCAGGAATATTCGGTCTGTATATCTGACGGTCATCAGCATCAATAGTACCATCATGATTCGTATCGACAAACTTCACATCACCGGCTTTCAGTACAGCCATACCACGTGGATCGGATTTATGCTTTGCTTTGTATTCTGCCAGTTCTTCGTCGTTGGCTATCAATCCGTCGGCTTTGTAGATGTAGAATGCGTGAATAGGTGAGCCTTCGGCTTGGATAGTCCAACCGTTGATATTACGTTTATCGCTACCACGATCTACCCATTTGTTGTCGTTGTATGAGAAATTCACCGAAGTAGTCAACTTGAAATCTTTGAATGACTTGCGGAAACCAAGCATCGTTTCAATACCACTGTTTCTTACAACACCGGCGTTCTGCATCGGTGCATCAAGACCAATGAAGCGAGGAATACCCAATGCAAGAAGAATATCTTTGGTGTCTTTGCGATACCAGTCTAACTCACCGAAGAACAAACCATTCCATAAGCTGAAATCAATACCGATATTGGTTTGCTCTACTGTTTCCCAAGTGATGTCAGGATTAGCCATCTTCTTTTGATAAACGGCGGTAGACAGACTGTTGTTGACAATTACATTTTCAGTGGTGTACTGAGGCAGATACAGAAAGTTGTCGATACGTTCGTTACCCGTCTGTCCCCAAGATGCACGCAGTTTCAGGTTGTCGATAAAAGTCAAGCTTTTCATAAAGTTCTCTTCCGAGATGCGCCATGCAGCTGAGAATGAAGGGAAGATACCCCATTTATGCCCTTTGGCAAAGCGTGAAGAACCATCGGCACGAAGATTGGCTTCAAATAAATATCTGTCTTTGAAGGCATAATTGATACGTCCGAAGAAAGAGTTAAGACCGCGTTGTTCGGGTTTACCCTCAGCAAACTGGCTGGCTGCAGAGCCGAGTGACACATCGGGAAGATCATCCGAGATAAGATCTTTACGCTGAGCTTTCGACCAGTAGTTGCGATACGAAATCTGTTCCATACCGTAGAGGAAGGCAAGATTATGGTCTTCACCCAGTTGCTTCTTGTAGTTGGCAAGGAAACGAAGAGTAAGTTCGTAGCGGTTGTTGCGAGCATCTTCCACACTATTGGGATTGTTGGCTTGAGTGATGAGCTTGCCCTCTTCATTGTAATACTTATGGTTCTTGTAGTGAATCTTCTGTCTGTCCCAAAGTCCGTTTAATGATACAAGACCGGTAAATACGAGGTCTTTCAAAGGCTCAATATCAACCTTGGCTTGACCGAAAACAGCATCGGCTACGTAACGTTCTTCACCTACTACATCGAGGTCGGTATAAGAAAGAACACTTAGATTCTGTCCGTCCAAGGCATAGTCGCCGTTTTCGTAGCGGGCAGCTGTAGTGGGTTGCATGGCCCAAGCGCGATAGAGGGCGTCGCCCAAACGTTGAGGCTTCAGACGGTCGTCGTGACGATAAGTGAGGTCACTACTTAATTTGATGTACTTATTTATCTGGATTTCAGTGCTTGTGCGGAAGTTGTAACGTTGAAAATCGGTATTGGCTGTAAGGCCAGGTTGATCGAGGTAGTTGAAGGATACCATATAGCGGGCATTCTCATTACCACCATTCACTGCGAGATTGTGCTCGGTAATATAGGTACTCTTGAATACTTCGTCGGGCCAAACGTTATAGGCATGTTTGTAGGGATCAGTACCACTTTCGGTAATGTCGATATCTTCGGGCGAGTATTTGCCTTTTGCTTTGCCGGCATTCAACAAAGCTTCGTTCACCATATCCATATATTCGCGGGCGGAAACTTGCTTGGCTTTGATGGCACGGTCTTGCAAACCAATGGTACCGTTATAGCTCACATTGACTTTACCGGCTTTACCTTTCTTTGTGGTCACAAGTATTACACCGTGGGCAGCACGCGAACCATAGATAGAGGCTGAAGCAGCATCCTTCAATACAGAGATGTTCTCGATCTCGGAAGAGGGCACGGCGCTGAGCGACATCTCCACACCGTCCACCAGAACCAGCGGCGATGAATTACCCGTAGTACCGATACCACGCAGATAAATAACCGGACTATCGCCACCCGGCACACCGCCACGGTCGATAATCGTAAGACCGGAAACTTGCCCTTGTAGTGCCTTAGCAGCATTGGGAATAGAGAGTTTCTTCAGTTCGCCACCATCTACTTTGGACACGGCGCCGGTAGTGGTTACTTTGCGTTGTACGCCATAACCCACTACAACTACTTCGCTCAATGTCTGAGAGTCATCCTGAAGCTTAATATTGAAATTAGTTTGTTTTCCTACAGGAGATTCATAAGAAGCATAGCCAATAAAAGTTACCTGAATAGTACCCTTTTCACTCACTTCGAGTTTAAATTTTCCTTCAATATCGGTAATCGTTCCATTAGAAGTTCCTTTTTCTATCACATTGGCACCGATAATGGATTCGCCGGCCTGATCGGTCACGATTCCCGTTATTATCTTTCTCTGTACACTCTGTGCACTTGCCGTGACACAGGATAAAAAGATAAACAATGCCACCAAAGCTGAAAGTTTGCTTGAAGGTCGGCGCTTATACAGGAAGCCGACATGCTTTTCTGATGTTTTTTCTACATTCATAATAGTAGTTGATTAAGATAACATTTTTATTAAACCTGTCATTTCGTTGCGCAACTCCATCTACAAAGGTTCGTGCTGCAAAGATAATGAGGACATCGTTTGAGGTAGAAAAATCGCGTACAAATAAAGGATAATATCGTAAAAAGATGCTGATTTAAAAGCTATAGAGACACATGTTAGCTGAATTTATCCTAAACGCGTACTATTTTGTTGTCACATTCGTCTTGTGTAATCATACAGATGTCAATATATGCCGTAATTTCGTCTTCATCACCAGTGTATGATACGTCAAAACAGAGTGTGCAAGAGGCTTAATATACGTGTACAATACATTAAAACCTTGTTAACATTGCGTCTGCCACCTCCTGCTTAAATAAAAAAGGCCTGTCAGATATACGTTTCTTCATACGAATACGAAAGTACATTCATTTCCAACACAAGCAGAAAGACATCTTAACCAATACACAAGAACATTACCTGCCAATCATTTTTATGCAATCAATAATTATATCATTGTCTAATGCTTTTATAGTAAGAGTATGTTCTTTCATATTGTCTAATATGTGCTTCAATGTTATGATTGCCTGATGCTGTGCTACATTTACACGCCAAGGATCTGTAAAAGGTTTCTCAAAAATAGAATACACTCCCATGTCTTTTCCGTCCAAAGTCACTTGTACACGCAAATCACCGCCTACAGCTGGCTGCATAGGTATAAAGCCTAACTGAATCTCGTATTCGCCCCCTTCATTAACTTTCAACAAATATTCCGATGAAGACTCTTTTCCTATTTCTGTTGCCTGATAACTATGTCCCAATCCTTTGATCACACGAATAGTTCCAGTTTTATTTGCAAACTCACTTCCTTTGATAGTATAGCTACTTTTAGGATTCGGAAGGCAAAGTTTTGCATCAATATGAGTATAAACGGGTGGTTCAAAAACCGGTAAATTGCGCGGTTTCATATCCATAATTAAATTCCACTTCCCGTTGGATATCTGTTTGTTATACCGGTCTGTTAATTTAACAATCTCATTATAGGCACTTAATGCAGGCTGACCGGTAAGCAATAACTTTTTATTCATCTGCGAAGCAGCCCTGACCGGATACTCGACCAACTGATAATAAGCATCCATCCGAATTGAAGGAATAGAAGCAGCAAGTTCGGTTGCGGCTTTTTCTATCCTATCATAGTCTTCAAGTCTTTTTCGGGCTTCGTCTTCGGTAAATTCGGGAGTAGCTACCGGCATCAGTCCCCCTCTGGGATAACCACTAATTTCCACCCTATTAAAGCCCATGTGTTCAGGTCGGCGAACCGAAGCTAAACGATAATACTCATTCATTATATCAACAATCGGCTTGGCACTCTGCTCTCCAAACTCACGGATTGCCCAATTCTCTAAATGATTCTCCAGGCTTGTATAATCAACAGAGTTAATATTCCAGGCCATATCCATAAAAAGCTCTGTATCATATTCAGCAGGTTTAATATCACCTACGTTCAAAATCCATATTTTACGTGCATTATGTTCCCATGCACGGCGCATTTGAAGATGGAGAAGTGCCGGAGGAGTAGAACATAACCATAAATAATCATGTGGAGAGCCCCAATAAGAAATGTGGTAATAAATACCTGAACCTCCTTTTCGCTTCTGTTCTTCAGAGTTACTTAAATTGGTTATATACCCATTATTATCATCAGTCCACATCAAAGTTACATAGTCGGGAACTTTAAGGCTATCCTTATAAACATTCAGCACTTCCTTATACAGAACCATTGATTGAGGAATCTTCTCTACCTCAGGATTTATATATTTAGCTAATAAATCCTTTTGAACATCAAAAACTTCATGTAATGCATCTCTATATTCCGAAGTTGTTTTAACCCCCTCCATTCTTCCATCATGCACCCCACGCATACCTACAGTCATAAAGACTTCTGTATTAGCAACTTCCTTAAGGCGTTCAGCCCAATAATTGACTATATTCTCACGATTGTTCTTAAAGTTATATCTCCCCAGCTTGGCTTTATACCATTCACCTGCATTATTTCTCATCATAGGTTCGCAATGTGAAGTGCCTACTACTATACCATATCTCTGAGCGGCTTCTTTATTACCTGCTATTGTATAAAAAGGGGTTGTTTCTTCGTGCATAGCCGGCCAGATTGTATTTGCCCTTAAGCGAAGTAAAAGCTCAAATATCTTAGAGTATGTTTTAGGACCCAAATGATTAGGAGTGGTCGAAGGTTCAAATGTTTGACAACTCCAAGGCACTAAGCCCCAATCTTCATCGTTAAGAAATATTCCACGATACTCAACTGACGGACTTTGTACAGTAACAGTACCTTTCTTTATCTTAATGGATGATTGGGGTTTGGGAGTAACATCAGCCCACCACTCCCATGGAGAAACTCCCATCAGGCGTGATAATTCAAGAACTCCATACGCTGTACCTCGAGCTGTACTACCCACCACTACAAGCTGCTTATTGTTGAGGCAAACTATTTTGAAAGCCTCCCACTTTCCTACAATATCTTTAGTTGAAATCTTGCCTTTGCTTATCAACTGATCAATCAAAGAGCTTTCATTGATCGTTCCTATAATAATTTCCGTGTCTGTATTCTGCAGTTCCTTGCCTGCCACTTTGGTGAGATCAGAGCTAAAGATACTGATAGCTGTGTTCACTACTTCTTGTTCCTCTTTGGCGGAAACAATGCGATGTTTTCCTATCAAGTCAAACTCAGCAGCTTGCACTGCTAAAAAGTTGATTAATAAAATTGCTACTAAAAAGCAAATGTTTTTTCTCATAATAAATAGGATATTGAATGAAAGAATGAGAAAACGTTGAAAAGGAACTGCCCTTTTACTTACCAAGTAGTTAACTAGCTACTTGGTAAGTATTTTAGGAAATCTCTGAAATCACATTTACACTTAGTACTTTCTTCTTGAAAGAAGAGATGAGATCAGGCTCCTAAACAATGTTTTCCAACTCCAACAAAGATTATTGTTCAGCCGGCATATCTGCCATTGTCGGCCAATACGGATTTTGATATAATGAAGATAACTCTACTGAAACATGATCACTGGCTGTCAACTGAAACTGCTTAATAGGAATTGGTTGCAGATAGTGAGCCATCGACCACGTATAGCCATTACGAAACAAGTTACCAGAAGTCATATTTTTTTCGTATGGACGCAGATATTGACTAAGTTCCGGACTGGAAACCGAAGCACTACCACTTCCGTCATAATTTTTCGGAGTAAAGCTGTACCAACTTGTCATATCAGAATTCCAAAGGCGAAAACCTTCCACGTGATAATTTTCAGTCTTCAATTGATCGAGAGAACGCCAACGAATCAAGTCCATCCAACGTAATCCTTCTGCCATCAGTTCGCAACGACGCTCACGACGAATATTATAAAGTATAGGATCTGTGAGCAATACACCAGCCGTAAATGCACCCCAATCCAATTTCTCATTAGCCATTACCGTAGCGTTGATTGTAGTATTGGGATTAATTGCGTCACCTGTAAAGCCAGCCTTTTCACGAATCAGTTTCCAGTATTCGAGTATCTTGCCCGAATGAAGGCTTCCCGACAACAGATATTGTGCCTCCATATAATTCAGCAAAGCTTCTGTAGCCCGAAAACAAGCGGCTGCATTATAACTCCTGCTGTTTTCACACAAGGCACGATCAAAAGTACCACCCTTGCGCAAGGTATATCCTGTTTTATAAAGTCGATCGTCTGAACCATTGGTTATATCCGGGCGAGGTTCAATGGGAATATACATAGTAGCTGAACTTTCCATGTTTTTAAAAGTATTAACCTGACCCGGTTCTTTCAAGAAAATAGAAATACGTGGATCACGGTTCCGTCGCACTTTAGCTAGAGAATTATCATCATAAATATAGTCGTCATGCTGTGCATAAATAGGTTTTCCATCAGCCATAAGAAAACCCTCTACCAAACTGCGGGTTACACCAATACCTAAGTTACCACGTTGTATGGCTACTTCCACAGCATTCCTTATCCCCAAAGCATCGCTATACTCTCTCCACAATAGAATCTCAGGATAGCCAGACATATCAATAGTACCAAACATAGCAAAATAAGGGTTAACAGGATCTGAATCCTTCTGAGGAATCTCTCCAGTATTCTTCACTAACAAGGCTTTATATTTTTCAGCCACACTTTCGGCAGACTCTACTGCGATATTGAGGAAATACCTTATCTCGGCATCAATATCACCCGAAGGATACTGATAATTCGCATTATAATCCTTAGCCTTTCCGGGCCACCCACTTCCATTAGGGACAAAAGGAGTGCCTTTAAAATTTGTCAGCCAAGAAGCCTCGAAAAGAGCAACACGAGATTTTACAAGTCTAGCCACATCGGGTGACACACGCGTATGGCGTTTCTCAAAGTTTTCACTCATATAAGTCAATGCTGTATCCAAATTGCAGACGATAAAGCGTGCCACCTCATTGCGTGGGCTACGTTTGTTGGCTGCAACCAAAGTTGCCTCATTCTCAGGCAAGGCTTGAGTGAGAATAGGCAAATCACCCCACTTCTGCAATAATCCAAAGTATCTATAAGCACGGAAGAAATACATCTCACCAATATATTGACGGATATTCATATCCACGCCCGTAATCTGCCCCTGATTGTACAAATTCAGAATTGTATTGAGTTGATAGTTTATATTTCGTATGGTTCCCCACGACCATTCACCATTAGACATACCTACTTTCCACTGTCCTGTTGCATACTTATTATCGGCACTTATACCTGCTTGGTTATCTGTATTATTGTCCGATCCATAGATACCGTAACTGCCACTATGTGATGGTAACACATCTGTATAAAATTGATTTGCACAAGCTGCTACCTGATCCTCTGTTTTGTAATAATCTTCGGGAATGATGTATGAAGGAGGTTGCTGATTGAGTAAATCCTCGCACGATACAAATGTACCACTCAGAAACATCATCAATAATATGTTCTTTATATTCAGTTTCATTGTTTTCTTGTTTTTAGAATGTTAGACTTAAACCGCATGACAACGTCTTCGATAGAGGATAAGCATTACCTTTGTTTGTTCCAATAGTTTCAGGATCAAATTGTTCGGCCAATTTTGTGCCAGTCCAAAGGTTCTCTCCTGAGAAATAAAAACGAACTTTCTGAATCCCCCATTTTGAGGTAAGCGTCGAAGGTAGCGTATAACCAAGAGACAGGTTCTTCAAACGGATGTATGCAGCATTTTGCAGATAACGTGTTTGTTTTTGAATATTCTTATTACTGTATAAAGCACGTGGCAAGTAAGAATTCAGGTTGACATTGCGGTAGCCCTCTTTTACAGACCAAGTATTCTCGTCACGAAAATAATCATTTGCATTGTCTAGACTGCAAGCACTCCACAAGCCATCGCCATTAGCACCAAACAGATAACCACTACCTTGCCAATAATCACGCTTCATCACCCCTTGAAAAAACATACGAATATCAAAACCTTTCCATACAGCATTCAAATCTAAACCAAATTGGAAACGAGGCGTGCTATTACCGATGATTTTACGATCACCTGGGTCTTCCACCGTTCCGGCACCTCCAGATATCTTGCCGTCATTATTTAAGTCTCTATACATTATATCTCCTGCATCCCATTTTGAGCCAAGTGCATCTTGTCCACCCTTAGGCAATGAAGTCAGGTGATTGTTCATTTCTTCTTTTGTTTTGGCGATGCCGATAGTTTCGTAACCCCAGATTTCATTTATATACCGTCCTTCTACATAAGTATCTATAGAATGGGTAGGATTATTGGGATAACGTGTAATCTTGGTACGCGAATCATAAAGCATAAATTTAGCCCCATAAGTCAATCCATTATTCAACTGGTCTCGCCATCCTATATTAAATTCCCAACCATGTGTACGTAAGTCGGTATTATTAGTACTAGGAACATCAGTGCCCAGAATATCGGGTAGTGCAGGTGCTTTTCCCACCATATCCTTTGTATTTCGAATATACCAATTGAACGAACCGGTGAGGCGATTATTCAGAAAACCCCAATCTAGACCAGCGTTGTAGGTTTCAATAGTTTCCCAAGTAAGAGATTCAGAGACCAATTTGGGTGCAGAAGCAACATTCGGCTTCGCTCCATTTTGCAACCAACTTCCACTTGAAGGAGATACAGTAAGAGTCTGAAAAGTATAATACCAGTTATCCGTATTCTGATTACCTAACGAACCGTAAGACACACGCACCTTAAAGGTATTCATTATATTACGAGCACTCTCAAAGAAGCCTTCTTGGGCAATATTCCAACCTAAAGACACAGAAGGGAATACCTTCCATTGGTTACCTTTGCGAAAGCGCGAAGAACCATCACCACGCACATTGGCTTCAAATAGATACTTACCCATATAATCATAGTTCAAGCGTCCAAATACACCAACCGTAGCCCACTCATTACGTTCACCATTCACCGACGGAGGCACTACCGTTCCATTCTCCAAGCCCGATGTTGTATTGATTTGCGGTTTACCGTTAATCATTATACCGCTACGTTGCATGCCGAATTTCGTTTCTTTCATATCTTCAATCTGCATACCCCCCAAAATGGAAAAGTTATGCTTATCAGCTATAGAGAAAGCGTATTCTGTACGTGCATTGAAGTTATAATAGTTGTTCTTCAAATAATCTTCATGCACATTAGAGGTTGCGTCACGATAATAAGGTACACCATCTTTATCATAATTGATATAGGGCTGTTTATTCCAGTGTCGGTTGGCCGACTTAATGCGGTAGTTAAAGTCTACATTGGTTCGCCAATTCTTGATTGGTTCGAGAGTGAAACCTAGTTGATGATAGGTGTTATCTGTCTGTGTACGATCTATCCCGCCATATTCCAATGCCCATACAGAAGTATTATCACTATAAAAAGGATTACCATTTTGATCGTAAGCAGGAACTACAGGCCAGCCTTTGTAGGCAAGACTCTCATAAAGAAAATCAGTCAAAGCTGCGGGACGCTTATAGTCTTCGCGCGTGAAACGCATACTATAACGAAAGCTCAGCCAATCGGTCAATTCAGAGCTTATTTTCGCAGTAGCAGTATAGCGCTGCAAGTCTTCCTCGCCCATCTTTAAAAAACCATTCTGATCGAGGAAACTACCTGAAGCATAATAATTAAATTTTTTAGTTCCTCCACTAGCACTAAAATTATGATCTTGAGAAAAAGACCAATCTTTATAAAGCATGCCATACCAATCCATATCGTCCACACCATTGGAGAAACCTCCACTCCACTGTCCATTTGCGTTATATCTGGGATGGGCATATACAAAGGTTCCATCTTCCTTAACTCTCACGCCGGGACTGTAAGGTTTGGCATAATAATAATCTACGATTTCATTAAACCGATTGCTAGAATCTCCATCTTCAGTTCGCCCAAAGAACTTACTATCTCCATTATTAATATGTGTATCATTCACCCATGTAGCAAAATCCAGCGAATTCATCATACGATTCATGTGTACCGGACTATTGAAACGAAAGTTATTGTTATAGTTAATCGAAACCTTACCATCGTTCCCACTCTTTGTTGTCACCAAAATAACACCAAAAGGCGCACGTGAACCGTATATGGATGAAGCAGCCGCATCTTTCAAGACAGAGATACTTTCAATATCTTGAGGATTGATTGAATTCAAGTCAGCTTCCATACCATCAACCAAAATCAAAGGGCTACCTGAAGTTCCTTCGCCAATAGTGGAAGTACCACGAATGTTTATGCTGGGCTTTGACTCAATACTACCACTGCCTTGTGTAATCTGAAGCCCCGGTACTACGCCTTGTAATGCTTGTACTGCATTAGCTACCGGACGTTCCTGTAACTGCTTGTTATCAATCACATCGACCGCACCCGTCAAGTTAACCTTTTTCTGTGTACCGAAACCCACTACGACTACTTCACTCAATGCCTGCGAATCATCTTGCAATTTGATTACGAGGTTTGATTGTTTACCTACAGGTATTTCAAACGTGGTATAGCCAATAAAAGAGACTTGAATAACTCCCTTTTCGCTAACTTCCAATTTGAATTTTCCCTCTATATCGGTAATCGTTCCATTGGAAGTTCCTTTTTCTATCACATTGGCACCGATAACTGATTCGCCTGTCTGATCGGTCACGATTCCCGTTATAACCTTTTTCTGCACACTCTGTGCACTTGCTGTGGCACAAGCCAAAAAGATAAATAATGCCACCAAAGCTGAAAGCTTACTTGAAGGTCGGCGATTATACAGGAAGCCGACATCCTTTTCTGATGTTTTTTCTACATTCATAATAGTAGTTGATTAAGATAACATTTCTAATAACCCCATCGTGTCGTCGCGCAACTCCATCCACAAAAGGTTCTGCTTGCAAAAATAACGGTGACTGCACTCGAGGTAGAAAAATCGCGTACAAATAAAGGATAATATTGTAAAGCTATCCACTTTTCAAAGCCCTTACAGTACATCTTTGCTGATTTTATCCTAAAGTTGAAGATTTTATTGTCAGTGAGCAAAGCACCCTAAAAACCTGAGTTCGATATAAGACAATTGATTCAAATCGCGTAAGAAATGAACTAAATTCTTATATCAAACTCAGGTTAAAAATAGAAGATGATAGTCAGTTCTCATCTCACAATAATCTCGTCCAACGACATGCCACCATTCCCTGCTTTTACTTGAATACGGATATATCGTGCATTATGCAAAGCATTCAACCTATAATACTGATATTGCAAAGCCGGAGTCTCTTCCAAATCTTTTTTATCAATCACTCCACCGGATGCGAACTCTCTTCCATCGGTCGAGAAGAGCACTTCAACTTGTTGCGGAAGATTGCGGCGTGCACCAGCCCGTAGCTGCATCCACCGGGTTGACACTTGACGGATTGGCTCGACACGACCCAAATCAATTGTGAAATGTTGGTTACCGGAGAAATTCACCCAACTGCCATCTAAATAGGTCTTTCCCCCAAGGCAACCATCCGCCAGTATCTTGCCTACCGCATTATCTAAAGAACTTTCTACTCTTTTCCCAATACCTTTGTGGCAATAATAAGTCTCGGAAAATGGTTCACCTTGCAATTCACCGTCTTTGAAGGTAGCAGTTGTAAGCAGAAGCGAATCTTTAACTAATAACGGGGTTTGGTATAACAAGCTATGATTTATAGGTATTTCTCCGTTTGTAGTATATCGTATCTCGACATCGTCTCGCTCGCACTTCAAGAGAAGATTCAACGTATTTCGGGAAACATCAGGCTGCATTACAACTTCCACATCCGATGACAAGGTGTAAGTATTAACTCCCTCTTGCCGCATTTTACGGATATGAGGGCTCAAACGGCTCCTGAAATCAGACCAGGAACGCATTTGTTGCGGAGTCCAAGCAACCTCGGCCACTGCCAGCAAACGTGGGTAAGTCATATATTCCAAATGTTTCGCATCAGCTATCCATTCAGTCCATACGTTACCTTGAATACCTAAAACATAAGGAACACATGAAGCAGCCATCGTTTCGGGTATAGGATTATAGGCATATACTTTTTCAATCGGCGTATATCCATCATGTGCCAAGGGGGCTTTATCGGGAGAAGATTGGAAATAGTCCAAATATAAGTAATGTAAAGGCGTCAATATTACATCATAACCTTTTTGGGCAGCATCAAGCCCAGCTTGTTCGCCTTGCCAGGACATGATGATTGA
The DNA here is from genome assembly GCA_900555635.1 of uncultured Bacteroides sp. Classification (GTDB taxonomy): domain Bacteria; phylum Bacteroidota; class Bacteroidia; order Bacteroidales; family Bacteroidaceae; genus Bacteroides. The sequence continues at coordinate 19,595 of USLU01000003.1, read as the reverse complement.
ACTTTTATCGAGTCCATCACAAGCTATCTCGTCCCAGCCAGTCATTCTGCGACCGGCAGACCTCAATATATCTTCTGCTTTACCGATAACGTAGTTATGAAGTTGGTGTACATCCTTCATACCTTCACGACGCATCAAACTCTGACATTTTGCACAATTCATCCATGGAGCAGTATTAGTTTCATCACCTCCTATATGGATCACTTCCGAGTGGAAAAGTTCCATCAACGTATTCAACACACTCTTCATAAAAGCATATGTATCGGCATTGCCCACACAAAAAGTTCCTCCCGAATAGGGTTGACCTGCGCAACAGAGTTCGGGATAGGCGGCAAAGACTTCTTTTGAATGACCTGGGAATTCGACTTCGGGAATGATAGTTATAAATCTATCAGCTGCATAATCTACTATCTCCCTAATATCCGCCTTGGTATAATATCCACCGTAGGCACCAGGAGCGTTTTGAGCAGCAAACCGTCCACCGTTCTTCCACCAATCCCGCCATACATGGTGGGTTCTGAAAGCTGCCGTTTGAGTCAGCTCAGGATAATCGGGCACTTCAAAGCGCCATCCTCCATCATCGGTCAGATGCCAATGAAAGCGATTGAGTTTATAGAAAGACATACGGTCCAGAAGTTTCTTGATCTCTTCTTTTGAAAAGAAATGCCTTGACACATCGAGCATAATGCCCCGGTGAGGAAAACGGGGAATGTCTTTTATCTGTACACATGGAACCTTACCCTCTGCATATAATTGTTTCAATGTCATCCGCCCATAAAACAGCCCTGCTTCTGATTTAGCTTTCAGGGATATTCCTTGGGGAGTAACTTTCAGCAAATACCCTTCTTCACCCAAATCTATTAATTGCTTATCAATCACAGATTCTATCCCCGCTGAAGATTTGCCCGAACAGAGCACAATAGAATCTACCTTGAAAAAGCCTTCTCCCCATTCATATTGTACGGGAAGAGGAATAATAGAACCTGAGCAGACTGATTGTCCGGCACCAAAAGTATTTGAGAACAAAGGTATCACCCTATAAAAAGTCAGCAACACGCTAACTATCAAACAATAGAATCGATAATTATTCATCACAGCATTATTTAGTAATGTTAAAAAAAACTTGGTACTTTATCTCAAAAAGTGGACAGGCAGATCAACTCCGTACCTGGTCCGTATCCGGTCCGTACCTACTCCCTCTCTATAGACACGGAGAAACTACGGAGCAGGTACGGAGAAAGTATCAAGCAAAATCGAATTTATTCTTCCGGCTATTTAGGATGCTCATTCAAACCTGATGACCTTCACATTCATGAAAGATTAGGTTAATATAATCAACCTCTTCAAAGTTTGAAGTACCTTGTACATATACAGCTTTCTGTGATTGTACAGTATGAAATGGAACAATAAGTAGCAAAAAGTAGATTGCTGTTTTAATTGAAGTGAACATAACTAGTCTGATTTTAAAGGTTACAAAGCAAGTGCTACTTCATGATGATATTCACTGAAGATTGCGTTGACAAAAATAGCAAAGGATATAATAGAGCAAGATAAATCGTGTACAAAAAGACAACAATATCACAATATGCATCTTACTCTCACCTATATTTCACCAATAATTATCCAAGATTTGAACGTTTTTTTCGTTCGTTTCTAAAAGTCTTTTTCAAACACGAAAAAGATAGTACAGCGTTTGTTTTTACTACTTATTCTTCTTAATATTGTGACTGTTAAATCATTTGAAACAAAGTAAAACGACTCTCTATGAAGAAAATCGTAATTTTTGCAGTCATTCAGCTTCTATGCATTACATTACATGCACAGCGCATCTTCTCCACCGCATACACCATGGACGACGGATTAGCAGCCAACCGGGTTTACAGCATCCTGCAAGATTCCTGTGGTTTCATTTGGTTCGGCACTGACGACGGATTGAGCCGGTTCGACGGAATCCGTTTCAAGAACTACTACTTGTCCAAGTACATAGATGCCACCACCAGCAATAGCGTGAAGAAAATCCTCATTGACTATAGAGGCAGAATGTGGATCGGACTGGATAGCGGAATCGTAATCTATGACTCAAAGACAGACACCTTCGAACCCTTCAGGGCAAAAACCGAAACGGGAGAAACCATACAATCTTATGTAGTAGACATGGTAGAAGACAATGAGTACAATATCTGGATTGCTACAAACGGAAAAGGATTGTACCGCTATTCACCTCATAGCAAAGTGGCACTCCAAGCTTACCGTAATACACCCGGCAAAACCAATTGCATTCCCCAAGATATCATTATGTCCCTGCAACTGGATAGCAAACAGAATCTATGGATCGGTACCTATTCGGAAGGACTATGCCGCTACACCCCCAGAAACAAGACTTTCAAAACTTATCAGAGAGGAAAAAACCCGCAAAGCCTTTCCGATAATTCTATCCAAAGTATATTTGAGGATTCGCATGGAAATTTATGGATAGGCACTTTCCAAAATGGAATAGACTTATTCAATCCCGAGACCGAGACTTTCACCAATTATCAGGATAAAACCGCCAACAACTTATTATACCATATCCATGACATAAAAGAGTATCGACCCGGAGAACTTCTCATTGCATCGGACAACGGCGTAGGAATCTTCAAACCCGAAAAAGGAGAAGTTATCCCGTCCAACAATCCGCAACTCAAAATAAGAACAGATGCCAACAAGTTTATTTATACCATGTTTATAGACAAGGAAGAAAGCTTGTGGCTGGGCTCCTATTTTGATGGCGTAAAGTTCTACTCATCCTTTCAAAATAACTTCGAATATTACAGTTGCTCCACTACTCCGGGAAGTCTTGCCGGCAAAGTAATCAACGTAATACGGGAAGATAAAGACAACAACTACTGGATTGGCACCGACGATAACGGCATATTTCATTTTAATGCAAAAACTCAGGCAATCACCCCATTCAGAAGTGCTGCCGACATCGGCTCTACTTATTACTGTATACACGATCTTCTGCTGGACGGAGACAAACTCTTTGCCGCCACTTATGAAAGAGGTCTGGAAGTGTTTGATATAAAAACAAAAAAGGTAGAGACTTTCCTGCACAACCCCGACGATGCAACAAGCATCCCCTCCTCACGGGTATTCGAGTTGTATAAAGCCAGTAACGGACAAATCTACATTGGTACCGCCAATGGTGTCTGCTACTATGATGCCTCCCGAAAAGCATTCGTCAGAATTGCGTCTTTCAGCGGCAGAGTGTCTTCCATCATCGAAGACAATAACGGAACTATTTGGATAGGCACCAGTACCAGTGGATTATTAGCCTACAATATAAGAACACAAAAAATAGAGTCATACCGGCATACCGACAGTCCGAATTCTATTACAAAGAATGTGATAACTACTTTAGCAATAGACAGCCGGAAAAATCTATGGATAGGTACTCATGGTCAGGGTTTATGCAAATATAATGAAGCTACAAACGACTTCACCCGGTATGATAACCTCGAACTGCCCAACCAAATCATCACGTCCATTATCCCGAAAGGCGACATATTATGGATTGCCACCAATAAAGGTTTGGTAGTCTACAATCCCGATACCAAATACCTGAAAGTCTATTCCAAATCAAACGGACTGTATAATGAACAGTTTACTCCCGACTCGGGCATTGAAGCCTCAGATGGAAGATTCTTCTTAGGCTCAACAAATGGTTTTTGTTCTTTTTCTCCACAAAACCTAAGAGAGAACGGATATAATCCTCCTGTCATATTAACCAGTATGACCATTTTAGGCAAAGAGATTTCGGTCAACACAGAAAACTCCCCCCTAAAACAAGCCATTGGATATACAAACGAAATTACACTGGAGCATGACCAGGCAATGATTAGTTTTGATTTTGCCGCACTCAGTTACATTGCCCCCAAAGAAAACTATTACCAGTACATGCTGGAAGGATTGGATAATGAATGGCAATTCACCAAAGGCAATAATAATCACCTTTCCTATGCCAATCTGCCGGCTGGTGAATATACACTCAGAATAAAAGGTACCAACAGTGACAAACTATGGAGTACAAATGAAATACAGCTAAAAATCAAGGTACTCCCCCCTTTCTTCAAATCGCAGACTGCTTTCCTTCTATACGCTGTTTTCTTTGCTATCATCATCTTCCTGAGTGTCCGTTACTACATCAAGCGCTCGGAGAAGCGGCAACAAGAACATATCAAAAAACTGAATGATGAAAAAGAGAAAGAGCTATATGACTCTAAAATAGAATTCTTTACCAATATAGCCCATGAGATACGTACCCCGCTGAGCCTCATCATAGGACCATTGGAATATCTCATGAAAACCGCCAGCATCAACAACGTATACGGAGAGTATCTAGGTATCATAGAGCAAAACTACAAACGGCTCTATGTACTTGTCAACCAATTGTTAGACTTCAGGAAAGTAGATTCAGGAGCCTATAAGCTTTCTTACGATTCTTATCGGATGAAAGAAATTATCGCAAAAGTCACCGGCATCTTCGAACTAACTGCCAAACAGAAAGAAATCACCATCGATACCTCTTCTATCAACGAAAATATGATGATGATTACTGACGAAGAAGCACTTATGAAAATAGTCAGTAATCTGGTAAGTAACGCAATGAAATATGCGAAGAGCTCCGTCGGCATTACTGCCCAAGAAAATGACTCCGAAGTAATACTGACCATCACTGACGATGGCATAGGCATTACAGATACAGAAAAGAATAAAATCTTTGATGCTTTTTATCAGGTTAAAAACAACAAAGAGATCAATAAACTGGGTATAGGAATAGGTCTGCACATGACGCGTTCGCTGGTACAACTCATGAATGGCAGAATAGTAGCCAATGACCGCGAAGATGGCAAAAATGGGGTATCCATATCCGTTTATCTGCCTAAGTTAATGCCGGTTAATGAGAAACTCCAAACGACAAGAAAAGTAGAAGACCTGATTCTTGCTGACACCCATCCGGAAGAAGCGATTAATGAAGAAGAGGTTAACGAGCCAATGAAGAAGCAGTATGCGATCATGGTGGTAGATGATAATCCGGAAATACTAGACTTTCTTTCTAAAATTCTCTCGGAAGAATATTTCGTTATATCCGCATTAAGTGGTGAAGAGGCTGTACAAATACTTGAAAAGAATAATATAGATCTTATCATCAGTGATGTGATGATGGAAGACATGAATGGATTCGAACTTTGCCAGAAGATAAAAAGTAACATCAACATTTCTCATATACCCGTTATCTTGCTTACGGCAAAAACCGATACCGAAAGTAAGATACAAGGGTTGGAAGCCGGAGCTGACGCATACATCGACAAACCGTTCTCGCCTTTCCATCTGAAAGCACAATTGCGCAATCTATTCAGGAAAAGAGAAAACATTCAGCAGACTTATGCCTCTACTCCATTGTCGGATATACGTTCGGCTGTCCACAACCGGTTGGATGAAGAGTTTATGAATAAATGCACCGAGATAATATTGAGCAACATTGAAGATCCTGAGTTCTCTGTAAATACATTGGCACAGCAATTGAATATGAGCCGCACTTCCGTATTTACAAAAATCAAAGGTATTATAGATATGACTCCGAACGATTTCATTAAAGTAACCCGTTTGAAGAAAGCTTGTAAAATGATGATAGAAGGGGAATACAGAATTACCGAAATAGGCTTTCTTGTCGGCTTCAGTTCTTCTTCCTATTTTGCCAAATGTTTCCAAAAACAATTCGGAATGCTACCGACGGAGTTCATTAAGAATATAGAGAGTAATACAAAAAATGCCGGAAACTAAACTAGCTCCGGCACATTATCTTATATAGCAGTAATTATTCTCCGCTTCCGGCAAACTCCATCAGGTATGCTTTTACGAACTCGTCAATCTTACCATCCATGACGCCATTCACATCGCTGGTCTGGTAGTTAGTACGATGGTCTTTTACACGGCGGTCGTCGAAAACGTAGCTGCGTATCTGCGAGCCCCATTCGATCTTCTTCTTGTTGGCTTCTACTTTAGCCTGTTCTGCCATACGATGTTGAAGCTCCTTGTCGTACAAGATAGAGCGTAATTGGCGCATTGCATTCTCACGGTTCTTGGGCTGGTCACGTGTTTCGGTGTTCTCAACCAGGATTTCTTCTTCCTCACCTGTATAAGGATCTTTGAACTGATAGCGCAAGCGTACACCGGATTCTACCTTATTTACATTCTGACCACCGGCTCCACTGGAACGGAAAGTATCCCATGAAATATTGGCTGGATTGATATTAACTTCAATGGTATCATCTACCAACGGAGTAACAAACACCGAAGCAAAAGAAGTCATACGCTTACCTTGGGCATTGTAGGGGGATACACGCACCAAACGGTGTACACCATTTTCGCCTTTCAGATAACCATATACATATTCACCGGACATTTCGATGGTACAAGTCTTGATACCAGCTTCGTCTCCTTCCTGTAAGTTGGAGATTACCGCTTTATATCCATGTGTTTCAGCATAACGCAGATACATACGCATCAGCATATTTGCCCAGTCCTGGCTTTCAGTACCACCGGCACCGGAATTGATTTTCAAGACACAGTCCATCTGGTCGGCTTCATCACGAAGCATGTTTTTGAGTTCGAGCGCTTCGACAGCGGCAGAAGCTTTGGCAAAGGTATCATCCACTTCGTCCTCTGTTACCAGTTCGTCCTTATAAAAGTCGAAAGCCAGTTCCAGCTCATCCGCCAATGTTTTCACCTCATTGTAGCCCGAAATCCATTGCTGCAAACCTTTTACTTTCTTCATCTGGGCTTCGGCAACCTTCTGATCGTCCCAAAAACCGGGAGCCTGAGTGCGAAGTTGTTCTTCTTCCACCTGTATTTTCTTTCCTTCGATGTCCAGATAGCGGTTCAGCGCCTCGGTACGTTCTTTAATATCCTTCAGTTGTTCAACGGTAATCATACGTCAAATTACGGTTTTTATAAATATACTCTTTGAATTTTCGAGTTGCAAAGGTATGAAAAAAACGCATAATCCAGCAGTAATCAACTCAATAAGTATGCAATTGATTTAACTAAAGAGTAATGGCGCCTAGCATTACATATCAAACAATTACTCTTCAAAAGACAACATTCCAAAGAAGTCAGGACAATGAAACATAGGCCGCTTCAAGTTGATGGGACTCCAAGAGAGGAAATGAGGGGTTTGTAGTTTATCACCGCATTTATAGAAGTTCCCTTTCATCTCTTTTCCATTGAGTGAGTTCAACGAATGTTTGAAGAAAGCGGTAACAGGAATGACCATCGTCAACTCCCAGCTGCATTCACCTATACGTTCTTCAAATGGTACATTGCCTAATGAACTCCAGCGCTTCACCATAGCCAATACCTCCGGACCGGCTGTGGGACGGGGTTTGTTTACTGCACCTCCTTGAATTAAAAGCTTGCCGATGCAATTGCATTCAAAGTTATAGTAAGAGTTGTCTCCATCGGGAGAGACGAAGAACTCAACACAAGCATCTTCCCATACACGTCCGTTATCTTTGTCGGCAACGGCGCGTACACTTGCTTCTTTTACTTTGTAGTGAATCAGAATTTCTTTACCCGTATGAGCTATCCGGAAACTGACTTCCGGTTTATACGGATATTCTTTCCAGTTTACTACATCGATAGGCTGAAATGCTATGTTGTTTGCATCCAGCAATGCAGGTACAGCCTCACCTTCCGGTGAAGCCGTACATACTATTTTCTTTATAACTAAGTTCTTTGCCTCTTGGGCATTACTATAAGTCAGCCCCATTACAAGGAAAACAAAGATCAGAGAAAGTTTATTCATACAATATTTCATCGATACGCCAACTTATTATTTTTTCGTTGAAGCTTGATCGGCTACCGCAACATCCCATCCGGATACTACATCTCCGTAGAGATAGAAAGTGACGTCAAAAGTCGTCTTGCTAGTATCGTCCACTACTTGATAACAACGGGTTGCATCATAAGAATCCACCTCCTTATATTCACCCAAAGAAAGCGGTGCCGGTTCTTCTTTACCCGCTGCTTTAGCTATCATCTGCTGCATACGTTCTTGTATCTGTTTCATGATACCTTCGTGCTTGAAAGGATCAATTTCAGCCACTTTCGGATAAGTTGCTTTGATGACACCGCCATTGGCAGCACGTACTGTCCGCATGCTATCCGTATAAGCCTTAAATTGTTGTTTTACCTCGGGAGAACGAAGACCTAACATCGTAAACACGGCGATACCTTGTGCACCACTATTAAACGCTGCATCCATACACTCGAACATCTCCGGACCATTGGTAGCAGTCATACCGCAATAGAGAGTAGTCATATCATTCTTGTCGCGTGCATTTTCAACCGTACAATCGGAAATGAAGCTTACATCTCCTGTATAGAATGTATGGTAAACCATCGGGAATACGATATCAAGATTCCATTTACCCCAATCCTGGCGGACCATACGTGAAGCCATCTTCGGTGTAGGGAATGGAGAAGCTGCCATAGTCTTGCCGTAGGAATGTACAGTTTCGGCAATCATGTTTGCCACTTCCGAAATCTGGTCACAACGGAACTGACGCCATTTCACGTCAAGAGAAGGATCTTCTTGTTCGCGAGGGTCATAGCCGTATTCTGCCTGAAACTTCTTAATCATTTCAGGATGATAGCCATAATCCCATGCCGGATATTCACGGTCTTGTACAATGCCATATTTGGGCCACAAGGTAGTAGGTAGCACTACATCTACAAAACGATGGTAGTCGATAGCGATTCCGTTCAGTCCTTCGACTTCGCAATAGGCTTTGATCTTGTCCTTGATAAACTCCCGTACTTCGGGTAAGGCAGGACAAAGGAATTTATAATAGCCCACATATGCAGTTGTATCCGCCAAACTCTTGCCGTTGCGGTTCACGCTAAACCATTCGGGATGCTCTTTCAGTATTTTATCACGATCGTGTTCCAGGTTCATAGTCCATAACCAGGCATAAACTTCAATACCATGTTTGTGGGCAATAGGTATGGCAACCCGATAATCGTCGGGAGTAGGTGCATTCAACATGATTCCGTCCATGCCGATATCGTTCATGACTTGACAAATAGAGTCGAAATTCATTCCGGGACGATAATCAAGCCACGTCCAGAACATAGGGTACTCTTTGACAGCTTCCTTTTTGGGCTGACACGCAAAAAACCCCAGCATCAAACACATCAATACAAATACTGATAATAGGTTCTTCTTCATAATATCTATCTAAATTTTAAGTTTAACATGCAATTTTTCCAAAACCCAAGTAACGCCAATCACAACAAAAGCGAAGCAGATACAATTGATTATTCCCATAAAACCATGAGTAAACCAATCCGGAAGTATGTAGCCTGTGACATCGGCAAAGCCATAGAATACGTATGGAATCAGATAAGTAGTCAGCGTAGCTGTACCCGCCGGCTTTATCAATTTGAACCATCCGGTTATCTGATGGTTGACCAAGTAATTCAATACACCATAGGTCGCTACCGAGATAGCAATGACATAGAATACCCAAGGAGGTGTTCCACCAATCTTGGCAACAATCCAGAAGTGGTACGAAAGAATACCGAGTAGCAAAAGTCCCGCAGCAACCATCCACGAAGTGCGCAATTTCCATAGATCACTCTTGCCGGCATAACGTGCACTAAGAACAGAGAGCAAGACACCTCCCATCGTAAATGCCGGTAACGCTCCATTGCCTATATGCAATGCACCCAGAAAACCACTCAGAAAGTTCCTTTCAGGAAAATCAAGAATAGGGGTACTGCCAAATTCCTCGCGCAACGGTGTAGTCAGCAGACAAATCAGAATAAAGATGATCCAGATAGGCAGCAAATACTTCAAACGGTCACGAGTCAGAAAATAGGTAACAGCACATACCAGATACGTCCAGCCGATAGCTCCCAAAATGCCTCCGGAAAATCCGAATACTCCTCCCTTAGGATTACGGAAAGTAAAAGCCAGATAAAGCAGTGCAAGTACGCCTATAATCTTACAAGCCAGGAAGATATTCTTTTGCATCTTTGATGTCGTTCGCGGATATTGATTCCACACTCCGATAAATCCTATTGCCATTATAAACCAGTAGACACCGATAGGATAACAGACCTCTGGAGAAAGACGATATTCTGAATTTGTGATGAAGGCTCCCATTACCAATAAGGCAAAAGTACGCGACAAGATATGCCCCAGTGTTGATTCCGCCGAATATCCTTTGGAATATCTGCCCTCTATGGCGTATGGTATGGACATACCCACAGCAAAGAGAAAGCAGGGAAATACAATGTCTGCCAATCCCATGAAATCTTCTCCGTAAGCGGCATGCTCCAACCAATGAGGAACGCCGTGTACCTTCCAAAAGTCATTCACAAAGATCATGGTAAACATGGTCAATGCACGTAGCATATCTATCGCGAGGTTACGACGTGAATAAATGTTTGTATCGTTCATAACTTTCTTCTTTTTTAGAATTCAGAGATCAACATGAGCCAGCGTGCAGCCGAGGAGCCCCACACTTCCTTGTAAGTAGCTGTATTGAACTGCGGCCAGTAAGGAGAATCTTCATTGAAATAAGACTGCATACCTACGGGTATTTCCCCCACCATCTCGCCCGGCAAAGCAGTATAGAGTTGCGGATAATTGCTGCCTTCTCCATAAATCATCGATTGTCCGAAAGGATTCTTACCTACCACCCAGAACAATTGTTGTTCGGCAATATCTTTCAGTTCTTTATCTTTCAGGATCTTGGCACAGATAGCAGCCGCTTTTCCGGTAGAAAGATGTACGGCAATGTTTCCTTTAAACGAGAACCAAACCGGGAATATACGCAGATAGTGTTCCTTATCCAAACGAATACCATTTTCCAGCTGTTCTTGATAATCTTTCTCCGCACCGCTACGGATACCCACCTGAACGGCATAGAAATTAACCGAGTCTTTCACTTCATCTTTATGGTAAACCCCACTAGGGAGCATTCCGTAGGGATAAACATGCTGCATGATGTTCTTCAGATAATCGCCATACAGTTTCATGGAATGAATCCATTGATTATATTCGGCATGGTCAGGTTGTGTTTCGCACAATGCCGCCAATGCTTCCATATAGGCATAATCACGTGACTGGTGGGTATAGTGAACAATAGACTTCTTAGCCAAGTCGCGATAGAAGAAGCCACAAGTCTTATTCTTGTCTTTCAACGGTTCGGTGCGCTGGCACTGCAAAGTATAGCGAATGGCTTTCACCGCCTCATCGGCATACTGCTGTTCTCCGGTAAGTTGGTAAAGCATGCTGGCAGCCCAGGATATATTGGCATGATACTGGCTTTCGGACGCCATACCGGCATGTCCCCCACCCTTCTTAATCAATTCGGCAAAGCCCAATTTATTGAAACGTTCCATTGCAAAACCGAAATCCTCCTTAGCAATCTTCTTCAGTTTATTTTTAAGGGGAACATCGTTTTCAACCATCATGGAAGTATACGCTTCTATTCCGGCAAGCAGGAAATTCTCCAAAGCACCGTTATGTACAAGCATTTCACGGCGTCCGGCATCGTCAATGGTACCTAGAATTCCGTCAGTCCAAAGGTTAGTTCCCCATGTTTGTGCACGATAGCCATCGCCTAGACGGGTTTTCAGGATAAAGTCCATACCCCAAAGCGCTTCTTCCATCAGGCGGTTATAGAGATCGACATTTCCTTTCTCCTTTGCACGTTTAGCCATCGAAAGCAAAGAGTAGGCTATTTCTCCCGTCTGCAAAGTTTGCTGAGACATATCGGCAGCATCGTGCCATCCTCCGTTCATAGGCATCACCTTACCATTGTAGTTAACATGTAGATCGGTATGGCAAGCGCCATGCTTTCCGGGAACCGGATAACCGCAACGTTCGCAGAACAGGAAGTTGACCATACGCCAAGCAGAATCATCCCATACATCTTTATGGATATAGAAGGGGAATGTAGTAATATCCCCTACCTGAATCACATATCTGCCTTGCGTCTTAAAGTTGGAGAAATCAATCGTTTCAAACTCGCCCAATCCCGTTTTCTCTTTCTTGATAGGTCCGGTAAAGACAATAGCTTGTGTATCGGCATCCTTCAATTGGAATTGTCCGCTATGATTTTCTACATTAACGATAGCGGTTTTGGGACTTTCGAGACTATAACCGGTAGTAGAGAAGATAATACGGTTCTGAGCAGGCATCCAGCCTTTCACTGTTTCGGGATTTTCTACTTTCTGAAGTTCTACCGCATCAACATCAAAGCGGAGAGAATCTCCCATTGTGCTCTCCTTTCCGAATATCTCGATAGCAAATGAAATCTTAGTCACTTTATCACGAGCCAGACCGGACATCTCGACGAAACATTCATTCCATTGATCGTTCTTCAGATTTATTTCATGATACCCTTCGCGACCATATTTATCGGGTACCTTGATTTTACCGTCATTCTCTACATAGAGATTAAGGTAAATGCTGCGAGCACCTTCGCAAGTAGGGTAAATATAGAATTTCAATCGGTTGTAACCTTCCCAATTGGCGCCGCCAACATCGTAAGAAGCCATGCAAGTGCCACGTCCCAGTCCCCAGCCAAGCATTTCGGCAGGAGCAGTTTCGGATGCCAAGCGCAGACTGTGTTTACCGGACTTGCTTCTTTCGGTAGTCAAACCGATCTTGCCGATCCCCTTGTGCGACCACTTTGAGAAGTCTTCCATATCGCACAACATGACTGTTTCCAACACCTTCTTTTTTAAACCGAATGTTTCGAAGGCTTTTGTTTCGTCAAGAGGTAAGGGGGTATGTACATAGCCGGTACTGATGATGTCAGCTTTCAGCTTTTTGTCCACCTGGGCATGTAGCAAGACTGCGGGAGCACAAAGCAAACCGGTAAGCAAGCAAAAAAATTTAGTGATTTTCTTCATAATATTATATGTATAAGATTTAATTCAGGCTATTGATTAATCGGGGGTCAATAGCCTGAATATGTTAAGTTAGAACTTCTTTATATATTAAGAACAAGTTAAAAGATTCAATCCCTAATATAACTAAGTTAATAAATCCAAACCGCGAGGTGAAGAGCGGATTATGTAGAGGCTATTCAAAGTTCCCCTTATTTACATCCCAGAACAAACGGGTTGCACCGTTATCAGGACCACCCAGCAACTTAACAGCATCTGCATATCCTTCGGGATTCTTCGAAACTTCACTCAAAACGAATGGCAAACGGCGTACTCCGTATTCTGTAGTTATAATACCCTGACTATCATTCTTTAGAATCGGGAACAACTTAGGATACCCGGTACGGCGCCATTCGGCCCATGTCTGTTTGCCTTCGGGGAATGCAGCAATCCACTTTTGAGTAATGATCTTCTCTAATCGCTCTTCATCTGTCTTCGCATCATCCCATTTAGGGCTAACGGTTGAAACTGCCGGGGAATTAAAATCAGCTACCAACGGGTCTACCCACGCTGCCGGAACATTAGAATTATTCAAATAATCTCCCAAAGGAACACCAAAGTCGCTAAAAGAAGCTGCTATACCTTGTTCATAATAGGTCTTCGCACTGCCACCGGCATTCCAACCACGCAAAGCGGCTTCTGCCAGCAGGAAGTAAGCTTCTGCCGCTGTCATTATAGTACCCGGAGTAGAAGTAGTAACATTGATATTAGAAATAACGGCTTTATATTTATCCGCAGTTTCCTCAAGTCCCGGTATGCCCGTACGCACTCCGACTACCTTCTTACCTTTAGCTATACCAAACTTTTCAAGCCGAGGATCACCATAACCACCCAAGATAGATACCATATTCGCACTCACGAATATATCATTATACTCTATAGAGCAAGTATAAAGCGGATGCACCCAGCCATAACCGGAAACAATGAAGCTCTCTCCGGTTTGCAACACTCCTTGGGGAGCGGCTATAGCAGCTTCGGCTTCTTTCTTCGCCCACTCTTTATCGTACTTCACCACACGCATAGCCAAACGCAGACGCAAAGTGTTACAAAGCCTGAGCCACTTATTCAGATCACCCTTATAGGCCATGTCGAACTTGGCAATCGAAGCAACTGCCGGTTTCTTCAGAGCCTCATCCAATACCCGGCTGGCATCGGTCAGTTCGGTGAAGAAAGCCTTATAAGCATCTTGTGCAGAATCATAAGTACCGCCTGTTTTTGACTCTCCATATTTTGTATAGATTATCGGGCCATACTCATCACAAACGCGGGACATGGCAAATACTCTCAAAATCGAATTGATAGCGTTGAAGTGGGCGTAAGTATCCATGCCTAGTTGTTCGCATTTCTCTTTCACTCGCAGCTGGTTGGTCATTACGGAAGAATAGGTATAAGTCCATGCTTCGTCCGTCCAGTCATTGGTCAACGCATAAGTTTGCGTATTGATACCACCCTTGAAATTGCTGGGAGTGGCCATATAGCCTGAGAAGATATCGGAAGTCAGATTCTGGATAGTCTGGAAATCCCATCCCCAACCGTTACGGTTATAGTAAATAGACTTCTGTAAAGTAGGAAAGTGCATACCTATAAAGTTGTTGTCTTGCCCCAGTTCTTCATCGGTCACACCGAAAGGAGGCGTATTCATACTTTCAAAGTTACCTGTACAAGAAGGCATCAAAAGTAGAGAAGAAAACGCTAATGCTGTATATGTTATTATCTTTTTCATACTATTCGCAATTTAGAAGTTAACCTTAAGATTGAAACCGAATGAACGGGTACTTGGCATACCGAATACATCTATACCTTGCAATCCGTTGCCTACGGACAATGTGCCATCAGGATCGTACGGAGCATCATTCTTGAAGAAGAACAAGTTACGACCTATCAAAGAAATATCTGCTCCCTTTATTACCGGAATACGGGCGAGTAACTTAGCCGGTAAGGAATAACCCAAAGAGAGTTCACGCAAACGGATGTTGGTAGCATTGTAGACGTAATTCTCCGTGATACCGTCACGACCACCCACGATGGTATAGAAACGGGAAACATCATCAATCGTCTTTCCATCGAACCATACACCACCTTGGTTACGGGCATCGCCTGTTACCTTGCTGACACCGTATTTATCCAATTCGGCTTGCGTCAAAGAGATAACATCACCACCGAAACGTCCGTCAATAAGGAAGTACAGTGAAAAACCTTTATATGTAAAGGTATTCTGCCAGCCCAGGTTAAAGTCGGGAGCTGTATTGCCTATCTTCTTTAAATCCGATTTGTCGGGCATCGGCATACCGTCTTTATCGTATTTATAATTACCGTCGTCATCACGCAAGAATTTTCGTCCATATACATCACCGAAGGAGCCACCTACTTCCAGGCGCATGCTATAGCTGTTAGAGCCGCCTCCACCAAAATTAAAGTAACCCAAGCCTTCTGCCAGTTCCATAACCTCGTTGCGGTTGAGTGCAAAGTTTACAGAGGTCTTCCAACGGAAATCGTTTGTCATAACCGGCGTACCGCCCAATACGATTTCGACACCTTCGTTCTTGATATCACCTGCATTTACATAATAAGTAGTAAATCTAGAGCCTGACGGTGCGCTCATAGAGAACAGTTGGTTCTTGGTGCGAGTCTGATAATAGGTAAAGTCAAACTCCAGACGGCTACCAAAGAAACGCCACTCCGTACCAAACTCGTAAGAGGTAGTCATTTCGGGCTTCAGCTCGTCAAAAGGAGCGGTGGTATTAAAGCTGATAACTCCACCACGACCTACACTGTTCAACGGGCGACTGCGATATCTAGGCAAACCATTGCCTACCTTCGACCATGCACCACGAATCTTACCCAAGTCAATCCATTCGGGCATCTTTAATGCCTCGTTCATAATCCACGTCAAGCCCACGGAAGGATAGAAGAAACCCTTATTCAAGTACTTGGTATAGGCCAGTGTAGATGTCCAGTCATTACGTGCAGTAACATCCAGGAACAACCAGTCCTTAAATCCTACCTGCCCGGCAAAGAACACAGCTTGGTTCTGAGCATGATATTTATTCAAAGAAGGCGAACCGTTATTGTGGTCTATATTGCCGGATGAGAAAATATTCGGGTTATACAAGCCTCCGCCGAAAGAGTCGAAGCCGATGCTCTTACCGCTATCGTCCTTGATGCTGGCACCTAAACTGGCGTTGATTGTGAAATCCTTGATTCTCTGTTGATAAGTCAACATCAAGTCGCCATATACGCTCAAGTCATTGGACTCATCGGTAATGTAACGGCCATTGGTTCCGGCGATGGAAGTATCGGTACCGGCATACATCTTCATTTCATAATTATCTGATACAAAATCCGCATTACCACGTGCTTGAATGGTGAAGTAATCGTTCAGTTTGAAGGACAAGCTCAGGTTGGCAATGGTACGGTAGCGCTTTGCATCATTAGGCAGCATGTTTGTTAGCCAGTAAGGATTCTGTTCAAAGCTGGTGGGGGCAGTGTACCAGTTTTGCAAATACATATTACGTTCGGCATTCTTTATTTTATAGTTAGTACGATAGTAGTCAAAAGACTCGCCACCCTGCACACCACCACGAGGGAACTTATACAAACCGGTCAACGGATTCAGATAGAAGCCACCCGGTGACGGACGATTCTTCACATCCTGAAACATGAGACTGACGTTGGCATCTACCGTAAGACGGTTATTAAGGAAATTAGCCGTTTCGCGGAAGTTGAAGTTATGCTTGTTCAGACTACCGTTCTCAATAACTCCGGTACCGTAAGTATTGGCATAAGAGAAGTAAGTTTGCATCATCTCTGAACCCGCACTCAACGAGAGTGAGTTGATAGTGGTAACACCAGTCTGGAAAAAGTCTTTCGTATAATCGGGACTGCCACTGATTTTGTCACCCCAGCTGGAAGTTACGCCACCGTAAGAATTTTGGAATTCGGGAATACCATAAGCAGCATTCTCCCAAGTAGTATTTGAGCTGAAAGTAATGTTAGTGCGTCCCACTTTACCTTTCTTGGTAGTGATGACCACCACACCATTGGCAGCTGAACTACCATACAACGCTGCGGCGGCAGGACCTTTCAGGATATTCATACTTTCGATATCGTCCGGATTCAGGTTGGAGATACCGTCGCCACCGTCACGATTGCCCGAGTCATTATTACCACCGATAGTTGTGGAAGTAGCATCATTGGCAGAACTGTTGATAGGTACACCGTCTATTACATACAACGGTTGGTTACTACCCGTTACAGAACGTGAACCACGGATCACCATTTTTACAGAACCACCCAAACCGGATGAGCTACGGTTAATCTGTACACCCGCCGTCTTACCAGCCAGTGAGTTTATCATATTGGGATCTTTGGCACGTATCAGCTCATCACCACCTACCACTTGAGTTGAATACGTAAGAGACTTCTCTTTCTTCTTAATACCCAAGGCTGTAACTACAACTTCGTCGATAGTGCGGACATCTTCATTTAAAACCACATTGATGACCCGTTGGTTGCCTACAGCTTGTTCTACCTTCTGATAACCGATAAAAGAGAATACCAATACACTACCGGATGACGGAACTTCTATGGTATATTTTCCGTCTACATTAGTGATAGCACCGGTATTGGTACCTTTTACCATGATAGTAACACCCGGCATAGGTTCGTTGTCGGTAGAAGTTACCGTACCGGATATATTTATACGTGATTGTGCTACGGATTTCGCATCATTCTGCTTATTGGAAGACAATACGATATACGAACCTTCAATAGCAAAACGCACATCCGAGTTATTGAAAAGATTCTGAAGGACCTCACCCAAAGGTTGCTGATTTACATTGATTGAAGCCTGACGATGTACATTTACTTCTTTATTATAAACGAACAGATAATTGGACTGTTTCTCAATATCTCCCATGATATTCAGCAGATCCGCATTGCTCTTCCTGAGTGTAATCAATGCATTCTGCGATTGTGCACTTACTGCATGTAGTTGAATGACGCATGCAAACAATAAGAAGAAAACCAGTGTCATAGCTCTGAAAGATAACAGGCTACGAAGTTCCTGAGGTACAAAAATCTTCAAGGTGTGTTTTTTCATACATTTGTACTTTTAATAGATTCACAAAAACTTAGTATTAGGATAAAAAAGGAAAAATGGCTCTTACAAATTCACTTAAAACAATTCCTTCCACATAGGCTAACAGGTATTTATTGGATTATATACTATTATTTGATGTAAATTACATTTCCGTCTTCCGAGCGGGTATAACGGTAGCTGACGTCTTTTTGCAACACTCTCAACAGATTCTCAATTCCATCCGAAATACGGAATTTACCACTAAAAGAGTGTTTAGCCAAAGATGGATTCTCAATAACAAGATTTATCCCATAGTACTTCTCTATGCGCTTCATCAGATCTACAAAGTTGAGGTTTGTAAAACAGATAAGTCCTTCTTTCCATCGGTAAACGTCGTAGTCGCAAATATTACTTACTTTCAGTTGTCCATCCTTCAACGTCACCTTATTATTGGGCGAGAGATAAATCACATTTAAGGGCTGTGCATTGTTCTTCACTTTTACTTTGCCTTCCATCAAGGCGGTAGAGAAAGTTTTCTCCTTTTTATAAGCATCTACGTTAAACTTCGTACCAAGCACTTCCACATCACAGATATCCGTATGTACAATGAAAGGCTTTTCCTTGTTTGCCGAAACATCAAAGAAGGCTTCACCATCCAGTTTCACCTTACGGGTGTTGCCGGCAAAAAGCGCAGGATATGTAAAAGTAGAGCCTGCATTCAAGCAAACTTTTGTTCCGTCGGATAAAGACAGGTTTACTCGCTGTCCGGGTGGGACGCTGATTGTATTGGTTGATTCATCATAAGAACTTTGCCTTGCGTTGAAAAACATATAGCTGGAAATGAAGGCAACCAAGAGAACAGCTGCCCATTTCATGGTTTGTTGTGTCAGTTTTCTGAAGCTATAAACCGGACGGTGTGCAGCAGCCAATTTCCTTTCGTCCACCAGCATCATTGCATCATAAAAGGCACGTTCTTTCAGCAACCATTGTTGATGACTGGGATCTTCTTCCAGCCAATGTTTAACAGCTTCCTTCTCAGCTTTCGAAGCCAAGTTCGCAAAAAATTTGTATAGAGTCTCTTTTTCCATTTTATTTCCTTTATATTATAACAAGCAAACAAAACATTTAATACCCTAAACCGACTCAACAATATTTGTGTTAATAAATCAAAACAAGGAGCTTTTGGCAATACTTAATAAAAGAATTTGCTACGATGAAGGTGTGTCAAAAATACTTTTCACCACAGATTACACAGATTATCGCAGATTATATATACTGATAATCACTAATTTAATTTCAATCTGTGTTAATCTGTGTAATCTGTGGTGAGTTATAACAGCACCATCTGACCGAACTGTCGCATTTAAAACTTGAACTCAGGGGCTACTAAGAATTTAATGCTGCTTTTTGCCTGCACGCTTGCACTAATCGCTGTAATCTACTGATAAACAGTAAAAATTCGGTGGTGGCAGCAACTCTAAAAACGCGTGCAAACAAAATATTTTAT
>USLU01000002.1 GCA_900555635.1 uncultured Bacteroides sp. | reverse complement strand
ACCGCGATTACCTGCCCAAGACCGCCGTAACCGATATCGTAAGAAGCGCCGTCACCACCGATGATCCACTGGCTGCGTTTTACCAAGTATGAAGTCAAGCCTTTCAGTTCCTTGCTAATCGGACAGCCGGCAGCGATACCTTGTTCGATGATAGCCTCGATTTGAGGAGCAAGTTCTTTAGTCTTGTCTGCGTCGTACATGTTTTCAATCCATGCCTTCAGTACTTCTTTTGCTTCAGCAGGAGCATTGTCGGCTGCCAGGATTTCGTTGAATAGTTTCACGATACGAGCGCGCATCTTTTCGTTTGCAAGCTCCATACCCAAACCGAATTCGCAGAAGTCTTCGAACAAAGAGTTAGCCCAAGCAGGACCTTGACCCTTTTCGTTCTTAGTATAAGGAGTAGAAGGAACTGAACCAGAGTAGATAGAAGAACATCCGGTAGCGTTAGCAACCATTTCACGGTCACCGAACAACTGAGTAATCAGTTTCACATACGGAGTTTCACCACAACCTGAACAAGCACCGGAGAATTCGAACAACGGAGTAGCGAACTGTGAGTTCTTCACGTTAGCCTTGATGTCAACCAAGTGTTGTTTGCTCTTCACGTTGTCAGCACAGTAAGTCCAGTTTTCAGCTTGTGCCAACTGGCTTTCAAGATGCTTCATAGACAGAGCCTTGCCACCCTTTTTCGGGTTACCCGGACAAATGTCGGCACAGTTACCGCAACCCAGACAGTCGAGTACGTCTACCTGAATACGGAAAGTCATACCATCAAATGCTTTACCTACAGCCTTCAACATCGGGAAGTTAGCACCCTTCTGCTCTTCTGCATCGAGTACGAACGGACGGATTGAAGCGTGAGGACAAACATAAGCACACTTGTTACACTGGATACAGTTTTCGGGTTCCCATTCAGGAACGAAAGCTGCAACACCGCGTTTCTCGTATTTGGCTGTTCCCTGAATCCAAGTACCGTCTTCGATACCCTTGAAAGCAGATACCGGCAACAAGTCACCGTCTTGTGCATTGATAGGACGAACTACTTCATTGATAAATGCAGGGTCGTTATTGGCTGCTTTCACGTCATCTGCCAAGTTAGCCCAAGCCGGATCAATAGCCAAAGTCTTGTATTCGCCACCACGGTCTACGGCAGCATAGTTCTTGTTAACTACATCTTCACCCTTCTTACCGTAAGACTTAACGATGAACTTCTTCATCTGCTCAACTGCTTGTTCAACAGGAATTACGCCTGTGATACGGAAGAATGCAGACTGAAGGATAGTATTGGTACGGTTACCCAAACCGATTTCCTGTGCAATCTGAGTTGCGTTGATATAGTAAACAGAGATGTTATTTTGAGCGAAGTATTTCTTCACTTTGTTAGGCAAGTTCTTAGCCAGTTCTTCACCTTCCCAGATAGTGTTCAGCAAGAAAGAACCGTTCTTACGCAAACCACGAGTTACATCGTACATGTGCAGGTAAGCCTGAACGTGACAAGCAACGAAGTTCGGAGTGTTTACCAAGTAAGTAGAACGGATAGGAGTATCACCGAAACGCAAGTGCGAACAGGTGAAACCACCTGACTTCTTAGAGTCGTATGAGAAGTAAGCCTGACAGTGTTTATCGGTATTGTCACCGATAATCTTAACAGAGTTCTTGTTAGCACCTACTGTACCGTCAGCACCCAAACCGTAGAATTTAGCTTCGAACATACCTTCGCCGCCCAATGCGATTTCTTCTTCTTGAGGAAGAGAAGTGAAAGTTACGTCGTCTACAATACCTACAGTGAAGTGGTTCTTCGGCATCGGTAAAGCCAAGTTCTTGAATACTGAGATGATCTGAGCAGGAGTAGTATCCTTAGAACCCAAACCATAACGACCGCCTACGATAACCGGAGCATTTTCTGCGCCATAGTAGCAGTCTTTTACGTCGAGATACAACGGTTCGCCGTTAGCACCCGGTTCCTTGGTACGGTCAAGTACTGCAATGGCCTTAGCAGTCTTAGGCACAGCAGCCAGGAAATGCTTAGCAGAGAACGGACGATACAAATGAACGGCAACCAAACCTACCTTTTCACCGTTGGCAACGAGGTGGTCGATAGCTTCGCGGGCAGCCTCTGTTACAGAACCCATAGCGATGATAACGCGTTCTGCATCTTCTGCACCATAGTAGTCGAACAATCCATATTTACGACCGGTGATCTTAGAGATCTCATTCATGTAATCTTCTACAATTTCAGGAACTGTTGTGTAGAAGCTGTTGCATGATTCACGATGTTGGAAGAAGTGGTCAGGATTTTCAGCCATACCACGAGCTACCGGATTCATCGGGTTCAATGCACGTGCACGGAATTCAGCCAACGCTTCCTGGTCAATCAGCGGAGCGAGGTCTTCGTTTTCCAACATCTCGATCTTTTGGATTTCGTGAGAAGTACGGAAACCATCGAAGAAGTTAACGAACGGTACACGAGATTTGATAGTTGCCAAGTGAGCAACACCAGACAAGTCCATCACTTCTTGTACAGAACCTTCGGCCAACATAGCAAAACCAGTCATACGGGTAGACATCACATCCTGGTGGTCACCGAAGATACACAGAGCGTGGCTAGCCAATGTACGGGCTGATACGTGGAACACACAAGGCAGGAATTCACCAGCTATCTTGTACATGTTCGGGATCATCAGCAACAGACCCTGAGAAGCTGTGTACGTTGAAGTCAGCGCACCTGCTTGCAAAGATCCGTGTACAGCACCGGCAGCACCGGCTTCCGATTGCATTTCCTGTACCAAAACTGTTTCGCCGAAGATGTTTTTACGGCCTGCGGCAGCCCATTCATCTACGTACTCAGCCATCGTAGAAGAGGGAGTGATGGGGTAGATAGCGGCTACTTCAGAGAACATATACGAGATATGCGCAGCAGCTTGGTTACCATCACAAGTAATGAATTTCTTCTGTTTAGTCATAACTAAATTGAATTTATTAAATTAAAAATATCTCTCATTAATATAGGAAACCAAACATCCACAAAGGAATCTGGTTGCCTCGTCCGATTTCAGCCTTATGCATGGCATAGGTTACTCCCGGGTTGTTCTTTATTTTGGTTCCTTCCATACAAATCCTGAACGGCATTACTTCGTCTACCATGAACGAGATGTTCTTATCGCCTTTGTTCACTTTGTGGTCTTTCCACAAGGAGTTTGCAAAGAATGTTTCGAGCACATCTTGTTCTTCCACCTTTACAGGGTAGATAGAAAACATCAGGTTGGAGTTGTGCATCATTATCTTCGATGGCTTCTTGGGGAATTCTTCTCCCTTGGGATATACCATGTTGATGAGGCGTGCGTCTGCCAGATACTTGATGTAGTTCATCACGGTGGCACGTGAGGTCTGTATGTCATTTGCCAGTTGGCTTACGTTCGGAGCTTTCGGTCCGTCTACAGCCAGCAAATATAGCAATTTCTTAATTTTCGAAAGGTATTTCAGCTCAATTTGTTTAATGAGCAAGATATCCACCTCTACCATCATATTCATGGTTTTAAGCAGATTCTCTGAGAAATTACGCTTTTCCAGGAAGAAAGGATAAAATCCGTGGTGCATATAGTCTTGAAAGAAATCGAGCGGACGCACCTTGGAAAGTATGCCTTTGGCGATGAATTCGTGATTACTCAATATTTCTTCGAGGGTATAAGCACGGAACTTCATGCCTGTTTGTAAGTTCAGATATTCGCGGAATGAAAAACCACGGAGATTATAGCTCTTGACGATATCACGCAATTCCAGGTTTTCTTCTTTCAGACGCATCACGGATGAACCGGTGAATACGATTTTCAGGTTTGGAAAGCGGTCGTAACACATACGCAGCTCTTGGCTCCAGTCGGGATATTTAAAAACTTGGTCTATCAACAATACTTTTCCACCCCGGCGCTGAAACTCAGTAGCAAACTCTATAATGCTATGTCCGGAGAAGTAGAAGTTGTTCATATTGATAAAGAGACAAGAGCGGTCTGTACCAAATTTTTCTTTGGCATATTGCAAGAGAAATGTAGTTTTACCTACGCCACGGGTACCTTTGATACCGATAAGGCGGTCGTTCCAGTTTATCTCATCCATGAGATCGCGGCGGACAGGGGCGTTAGTATGCTCTACGAGAAAGGCGTGTGTACGGTAGAATGACTCCATGCTTTATATTCGGTTTATCGGGCGACAAATATACAACTTTATTATGTATTTGCAAAGTAGAGATGGCAAATTATCTTTTTCTAAGTGAAGTTTTATATATTTGGCAACTATACTTTTTCTCTGTAATTTTGCAGAACGAAAAAATAATGAACTATCATATAATGAAGCTTTACGTTTTCAATCCGGACTCGGATATGGCGCTTGCCCATAATGACGAAAATTATATGGCTCCTGCTCCTATCCGGCAAATGGAGCATGACTTAGCTTTATTGCCGATATGGTATGCACAACCCGGAAGTGCCGTTCTGGCACCTTCAGCTTATAATGCCGCTTATTTGAAAACGATGCAGCAAATCTTCTCTTTGCCCATACAATTAATTACTGAACCGGAACTGCCTGAATATGCTGAAGCGCAAGTGATGCCTTGGGGATGGAATCGGGCTATCAGGAAACGATTATTGAATGGAGGTATCCCGGAATGTAAATTGCCGACTGCTGAACGTCTTGCTGAATACCGGAAACTTTCATCGCGGGAAACATCCATGGACATATTGGGTGTGTTTGATCTTGAAGAGGAGGAATGGGCCTGCGGCCAGTCTTATTGTCTGTCTTTACTATATTCCTGCGAAGAGTTTGTGAAGATGTTTAAGTCATGTATATTGAAGGCTCCCTGGTCTGGCAGTGGGAAAGGTTTGAACTGGTGTCAGGGTACTTTTACCAAATCTATTGAGGGATGGTGTGAACGTGTTTTGCGGGAACAAGGATTTGTGGTAGGTGAACCTTTTTATAATAAAGTTGTAGATTTTGCGATGGAATTCTATTCCAACGGGCATGGAGAGTTACTGTTTGTCGGCTATTCTCTATTCACTACAAATAAGACAGGTGCCTACAACGGTAATGTATTGATGTCTTCGTCTGCTATAGAAAAGGAGATTGAAAAGTATGTTTCATTAGCGGTGTTGGTTCGCTTGCGCGAGAGGATGCGCACTATGTTGTTGGAGAAATATGGCGCTTCCTATACTGGTTATCTGGGGGTGGATATGATGGTTTGTTTATTGAGAGATAACCGATATGCCATTCATCCTTGCGTAGAAATTAATATGCGTATGAATATGGGGGTAGTCTCTTGTTGGTTTTACAAGAACTTTATGATGCCTGAAAGTACAGGGCATTTCTATATAGAAAGTAATCCGACGAATAGCGAATTGCAGGAGAAACATGAACGGAACTTGAAAGATTTTCCTTTACTAGTAGAGAATGGAAGAATCGTATCCGGTTATCTTCCATTAGTTCCGGTATCGAAACAATGCCGCTACCGGGCTTATGTAATGGTACAGCCACTTGAAGCTTAATATTTTTGTAGCATTCGCGTTTCTCGTCTACACTTGAAAAGGAGAATCCTGTTTATTGAAACATAAAAGTTATAGGAAAGTAGGTCACGAATATCTCGTACTTTCCCCCTGCCTGTAAGCAGTAGATTTACATAAAACCATTTCTGTTTTGCACGCAATTTTACTCTCATACTCTCATAGATGCTTTGTATTCCTTTATTCATCGATGTTTGAGACATGATAGCAACCCTGATGGCAGGTATGAGGGTAACCGTTTGCTCTCATATCCGAAAAGCGGAATTATTCACTTAATAAACTGTTTTATAGTATTATATATTAATCAGGGCGTACGGGTATTTCACACCGTTTCGCTTGCATTTTTACCTCCTTTTTCATCCTGAAATCTACACATATTGCCGATGGCAAGCACAGACATGGAATACATGAATGCCTTATGTCTCTTCTGCTCAGACCTTATGTTTCTTCTGTTAATGCCATATGTATATTAAGTGTCTACATTTGTGAAGCAATCTATTCACTGCAATAAATATATTTATTCATTGATGTAGATATATCGGATCACATTAGTGAACACTTTATAATGACATAGGTATAGCACAATAAATACGAGGGTTACATGTATTACACACAAAGCATTGATGCATTGAGAAGCAGCAATGAGCAAATCAACCTGCGGCAATTCCATTGAATCACACGGCAAGAGCTATCTATGCAATAAAGATGATTACATGTCTCCGGATAATTGCAGAATCTCTACATGTTAAAGTTTTCATGTATAGTATGAGGCTTTTGAGGTTAGAGCAGCTGTCTTATTAACGGACTTTTGCGCATGAACTCTTTTATTACTTGCGTCACTCTGGGGTGAAACCTAAATATCCATTTATGTACCACTTATTTTTTAAGCATTAAGTACTCCTTCGTAATTAGTTTATATTAAATAAGGTATCTTCATTCCCCTTCTCCCAGGAGGAGAATGAAGTTACTATCAATAATACAAACTAATTAGGACGACATACTTACTATGTTTGAAGTTATATAAAAAGTAGACAACTTGGTAGTTATTATTGACCGCTTAAGCGCAAAATCAATAGTTTGATAATATGAAACATCTTCTTGTGTTTTTTGAGTTAATGAAATTTAGTATCTTTGACTATTGTTGAACCGTTAATCGTTGCACTATGAGAAAGTTGTGGTGGTTATTAATTTCTGTCTTCTTTTTATTATTTAGTTGTTCAAAAGAAGAACAGCCGGTTGCTCCCGATTCTCCTAAAATAGAGATATCTATAGCAGATCTATCTTTTCCTGATGAAATAGGAAAAACGGAGTCTTTTGATATTACCTCAAATGTACCATGGAAAATAGCATTGTCTGATACAAGAAGTGTACCGGGCTGGTTACAAGTCAGCCCTATGAGTGGGGGAGTGGGTACAGTCAAGGTAAATGTGACTGTTACAGAAGACAATGATAGCTATGATGACCGGAATGCTTATATAAAAATAGAAGCCGGTACTGCTTCTAAGGTGTTTACAGTTACCCAAAAGAAAAAAGATGCTCTTATTTTAACCCAAGATAAGATAGAAGTTGATGCCGGTGGAGGAAAATTCGATATACAGTTGCAAACGAATAATAGTTATACTGTAAAGATTCCGGAGGAAAGTGCGGTATGGATTAGCCGTGTGAACGCAGCAAAAACGAGGGCTCTTGAAACTAAAGTGGAGAAATTTGAAGTTAAGGAAGGTACTGAAGATGGGCGTCGTCAAGGAATGATTGTTTTTGAAAGTGCCGGGTTGAAAGATACAGTACATGTGTTTCAAGCGCAAAAAGATGTTTTGATCTTGTCGGAAAACGAGTGTTATGTGTCCAATGAACAGGCTAAAGTAGAAATTGATATACGGGCTAATATAGAGTATGATGTATTGATTCCGTCTGATGTTACTTGGATAAAGCAAGTTATGACAAGAGCTCTAAGGGTCGATAAATTGACTTTATCCGTGGATGCCAATGAAAGTTATGATGGTCGTAGTGCGCAGGTGGTGGTGAAAGATAAGAATTCGGCACTGGCGGATACGCTGACTGTAGTACAGTCTCAAGTGAATGCGTTGATATTGGGACAAAAGAAGATAAACGGCTTGTCTTGTTGCGGGGAGCAATTTACAATAACTGTGAAATCAAATATTGATTATACCTATGTAATACCTCAAGAGGTATCAAGTTGGATACATCCTGCAACACCGCAAACAAAAGGTCTAGTGGAAAATAAAATTGAATTTAAGGTAGATATCAATAATGAGTTTGATCGTAAAGGTTATATATTGTTTGCAGGAAAAGATAATAAGAAAGATACTTTATATCTCTGCCAAGATGGAGTTAAAACAATATTAATGGATTTATACAATGCTACCGGTGGTGATAGCTGGAAAGATAATACGAACTGGGGTAGTGATAAGCCAATAAAGGAATGGTTTGGCATTTCAGGATTAGATGGGCAAGTACAGTCAATATGTTTTTCCGCAAATAATCTTGTCGGAAAGATTCCGATTTCTATTGGAAAACTAAAATCTTTACGATCTTTTACATTAAGCTGTAATAAAATGAACGATGATGCGGGAAGTCTTATAAACAGTTTGTCAGGATGTGATAATCTTTGGGATTTGATTATTTGTTCAAACCAGTTAAGTGGAAGCATTCCTTCATCTATAGGAAATTTGAAGAGTTTGAGATACATTCGCATGGATGGTAATACACTCATAGGTTCTATTCCAGAAGAAATATACCTATTGAGTGATTTGTCATATCTTAATTTGAGTTTTAATAATTTGTCTGGCAATATACCTCGAAACATAGGCAATATGCCTAAACTAAATTCATTAGATTTATATAGCAATTTACTAACAGGAACAATTCCTGAAAGTTTTGGGAAATTAGGAGCTTCAGCAGACTATAGATTAGGATATAATAACTTATCGGGACCAATCCCTCTATCCGTTTTGCAACGAAGTGACTGGAAAGAGAGGATGTCTGCTGTCATCTATCAAAGAGGGTATACTATGATTCCTCCTATTGAGTATTCACAATTGCCTGATGTAGTAGTAGAGGATCTAAATTTCTCCGAATGTCACATGTTAGATCTTTTTGCTGAAAATAAATATACTATAATATTTCAGACATGGTTCGGATGTGGTTTTTCTTTAGCTTATACTCCTACAATCGTGAAGTTATTGAAAGAGTATAAGAATAAGGGGCTGGGAGTCGTAGCTCTCCAGTCTGGTTACCCGGATAAAGCATCAGATTTGAATGAAATAAAGAAATATATTGCGCAATACGAATTAGATGATTTTGTAAATTTATGGTTGTTTAAGAAGAATTCTGAAGAAGGGCTTAATGTTCCTTATTTTGCATATGGTAGGGGAACGCCAGAGGTTATAGTTGTTGATAAATTAGGAAGGGTAGTCTATGGCTTGGCTGACGACCGGAATAAGCTTCCGGAATTTATCCAATCATTGTTTGGAGTGCCGGATCCCCCCTACGTCTCTACAGATTTTAGTAAAGATGGGGAAATTCTCACTTTGCAAAATTCTACAGTAGGCGAAGGAATTGATATTGTATTTATGGGAGATGGGTTTGTAGATAAGGATATGGAGACCGGAGGTAAATATGAGAGTAAAATGAAGGACGCAATGGAGAATTTTTTCTCTGTAGAGCCTGTTAAAACTTTCCGAAATAGATTTAATGTATATTGTGTTAAGGCAGTGTCACTAAATGAAGGAATTGGAAATCATAATCAATCTGCTTTCTCTACGAAGTATGGTGAAGGTACAGAAATAAGCGGGGATGATAATAAATGTTTTGAATATGCATTGAAGGTGCCCTCTATTACGGAAACAAGTAATACGTTTATTGTAACAGTGTTGAATGATGCTAAATATGCAGGTACTTGTTATATGTATAATAACAATGCTTCTATTGCGTATTGTCCAATTGTTGGATTTAGCCAAGAAGCATTCTCACAGATAATTCATCATGAAGCTGTAGGGCATGGCTTCGGAAAACTTGCTGATGAATATGCATATTCGGGAACTATTCCTACAGATGTAAAAAATGGTTATATCACTCAACAAAGTACATTGGGCTGGTGGAATAATGTCGATTTTACAAATGATCCGAATACTATTCGTTGGAATTCATTCTTGAATAATGCCTCATATACCGGTCAAGTAGGTATCTATGAAGGAGGATGTACCTATCAATACGGTGTATGGCGATCAACGCAGAATAGCATTATGCTTGATAATATGGGGGTATTTAATGCTCCTTCCCGTCAAGCTATTTATAAATGGATCATGGAATTATCAGGTGAAACTTATAGTATGGGAAAATTCTTGGAGTATGATGCGATAAATCGTACCGTCGTTACACGTGCTCTTGGTATAAAAAAAGCTGCCAAAGACTTTGTCCCATTGGCTCCGCCTGTGGTAGTATCTAAGTTTAGATAGATGGCTTTTAGGTGATGGACAGATGTTTGTAATTTTTTAATAATGAAATGTTATGAAATTGGAAAGATGGTATTACTGTTGTATTTTGGTGGCCTTCTTAATTACTATTTATGCTTGTGGCAGCAAAAGTGAAGATGGACCTGCGTATGTAAAAGTGACTCCTGCTAATAAGGATATATTATCTTCTGGAGGTACATTTGAACTTTCCGTTGAATCAAATGCGTCTTGGAAATGCGTTTGTAGTGAAGGATGGATAACTGTAAATCCATCAATGGGTGATGGCAATGCGAACGTGACTGTTTGGGTAGATGAAAATCTCATGCTTCAATCAGACAAGGCTGTATTGACTTTCTATGCTGGAACTACCTCTGCGACTACCACTGTTAATAGAGCGGGAGTTATGCCTTTGATAACAATATCACCGACAAATGAACAGAATCTAACTTCAGATGGTGGCAATGTAAGAGTGATAATTACGTCGAATACGGATTGGACAGTTACATCTGACAAAGATTGGGCTGTACCTAATAAAAAAAGTGGTAATGGAAATAATGATGTAGAAGTTTCGGTTGCCAAAAATGAGACACTTGTGGCAGACAGGGCTGTAATCACATTTACCGCTGCAGGAGTTAGTTGCGCTTTAAATATAAGTAGAGCTGCTGCAGTAGCTTATATGACTATATCGGCTGAATCAGAAATTGATGTTACAGCCGAAGGAAGAACTTTTGATATAACGGTTACAAGTAATGCGGAATGGACGGTGGAAGCTAATGAAAAATGGATTACAACAAATGTTAATCAAGGTAACGGAAATGGAACTGTTTCAGTAATGGTTGCTGCTACTTCAAGCGTTTTTGAAGAGAATGGAACTTTAACCTTTACCTCTGGTTCTATAGAGAGAAAAGTCACGATTATTAGACGAGGAGCACTGCCTTTGATTAGTCTGGATGTCCTTGATAAAATAGTATCGTCTGATTCCGGAGAATTCAATTTAACCATAACAACGAATGATGCAGCTTGGCAAGCCGATGGAATTCCCAAGTGGATAACTTTGTCTCAAAACAGTGGGGTCGGTAGCTCAATTGTAAAGTTATCATACACAACTAATAAATATCAGGCAGAAAGGAATGCAGATGTCGTTTTTAGTGCCGGACAGAAGAAATGTATATTATCTATTGTACAAAAGGCTTCGAAATTGCCTGACTTCGAAAATGATAATGAGTGGTAATGTCTAAACTTGAAATGATATGAAAAAGATTATAATATATAGTAGTATACTATTGGCATTGGTTTCCTGCCGACAGGAAATGTTTGATGAAAGTATTTCGAGTGAACGCTTTTTATTTGCTACCGTTCATCAGCATACATCTGCTGATACAAGACTAGCTGTATCGGAAGAAGATGAAATGGCAGTTGTAAAGTGGAAGAGTGGTGATAAATTGGGCATCTTTGGAACGAACTTAAGCAACTCGGCATATCTGACTTCTACTTTGGCAGAGGGAGTGGAATCCAAGACTTCAGACTTTGCGGGTACAGTGATTGGCTCGCAGGCTTATTATGCTTTTTATCCTTATGTATCATCTTCTTCACGTACAGAAATCATATTAAAGGATTTGGCTGTGCAGGATATGAAAAGTAATAGCTGGGAGGGTATCAGTGATATGCTGAGCATGGTTAGTGATGGTAGTTCCAAACCAGATAATACTAATAGAATAGAGTTTACAATGAAACATGTATGTGCCATTGTGGAGTTAAAAATCAAATCGAAGAGTATGCCTTTTATATTGAAGCAGTTCACAATGTCGGGAAATGGAGTGATGGCTAGAACTTTGTTGAATATAGAAGATGGCTCGTTGAATGATGTGAATTTTAGTGGCATGGATAGTCAGAATTATGTAACAGTGAATATTACGGATGCTCCGATGATAGGAACTAGTGAATTTACAACTGTTCGTTATGTTATCTATCCCGTAAAGCAAGGAAAAGGGAAAATAGTATTCAGCTTTTATACGAGTGAAGGTAAAGGTATTCCGGTGGTTTGGGATGTCAAAGAGGATTTTGTTGCCGGAAAGAGATATGTAAAAGAATTGGTTTTGGATGAGAGTAGCGCAATTGAAGTGTGGGACGGTGGGCAAGAAGAACCAACCAAATTGAATTCTGAAGGTTTTTTTATGATAGAGAATGCACGGCAACTGGCTTGGATGTCTGCCAATATGAAAAACATTAAAGGTAAGAAGTTTATTCAGATGGTTGATATTGACTTAGGCTCCCAAAAATGGGCAACCATCGGTACAATGCTGAGTCCTTTTGAGGGTGTTTTTAATGGGAATGGAAAGAAAATATATAACCTCAATGTTCCCCAAAGTGACTCATTTAATATTCACAGAGGGTTATTTGGTCATGTGGTGAACTCAGACTTATCAAATATTAATATTATGAGTGGGAATGTTCTTTATGGCACTTCTATAACTATTGGCTCGTCTGGAGGTGTCTGTGGTTATGCTTTGGACTCTTCTGTTATTAATTGCTATAACAATGCTACGATCTACATAAGAGGGTCAGGTTCAATGGGTGGAGGCATTTGTGGATTCTTCTCAAATAGTAATACGAGAATAATTGCTTGTACGAATGATGGAAGTGTAGTGGTAAGCACTTATCATTTTGATGGATATGCTGGTGGTATTTGTGGCATGGGGGATGCGGAAGATTGCTTTAATAATGGTACGGTCTATATTAAATCTGGAGACTTTAATGCTTGTGCTGGTGGTATATCTGGTTCTGGGAATGTTGCAAGATGTGTTAATAGAGGAACTGTGACTTTGAAAGCAGAAATAGGAGGCTATGCTGGTGGCATAGCCGGAATGAGTAGTTCTAACATTGATAATGTTAATTGGGGGACGGTATATACAGATGCTGCACATTCTTATGCCGGTGGCATATGTGGTCAACCTTTTAAAATAGTTTCCGGATGTACTAATTTTGGAGACGTTTATGCCTATGGTGAGCATTATGGAGTTATAGGTAATCTTACGGCAGTTTATGCGGGAGGTATTTGTGCTTTTGTAGAAAAGATCAAAATAGAAGGGTGTGAAAATCATGGAAATGTATATGCGCAAGGTGAAAAAGCAAGAGATGTTCAAGTTTATGCCGGTGGTATTACAGGATATGATGCTTGGGTAACAGCTTGTTTTAATACAGGAAACGTATTTGCTAAGACCTCTGTCAATTCAGAAGATGTGTTTGCTGGTGGAATTACAGGATTGATGTCTTTCTATAATTATCCTTATGTTATTGGAAGTTATAGTACTGCTCAAAAAATTGAAAGTTCTAGTGGCAAGGTTGGTGGACTTTCTGGTAATGGCATAACTATAGAATTCCATAAAGTTATTAATAGCTATTGGTTATATGATGGAAATCTAGGTATAAAACAAGGATATGGAGAATCTGGAAATTATATGGGAGAAAACAATTCTGCAATGTCTGTATTACAGATGAGGAATCAAACAGTGCAGCAATTGAATGCTGCATTGCCTTCAGACTGTGGATTTAAGTTTGGACAGGCTGTATCAGAACGAGAAAACCAAGGATATCCGGTTCTAATAAAAAAGTGACTGTAATATTTATATCATCTCTAACAATTCTCTTATTTTTCCAAAGTATCTGCGTGATACCGTAATCGCTAAGTCCTGAAATGGAGGATGCAGAATGCAACGGAGAGATTTGTTTTCAATACTCAACAAGTAATCGAGGTTCAGAATGCAATCCTGCCCGGTTTGAACGAAAGAGTTGCTGATGTTCAGTAGCTCTTTTGCTGTTGTGCTGTTGCGGAGTTTGTGGTGGCTTCGGTCAGTAAGTATCATTTGCCAACAATGGTTGTCGCTTAAAAACTGGAAACAAAGAATATCCGAGCGTTTAAGTAACAGTAGACCGGTGATGGTTTGTATGGCAAACTTGCGATCATCTGAAAGCAGTCGACGCATGGATTGCTCAAAGTTTAACGGGTTCAGTTCCTGTTCACGCTTGATACGATTAATGATGTACTCTAACTCTTCCGGTTGATACGGTTTTAATAAGAAGTCAAAGGCGGCGGCACGAAGAGCGTCAATCATATACTGGTTGAAAGCGCTATAGAACACGACGCACAGACCCGGATGAACTTCGGGACGAATACTCTGTAATAGCTCGATGCCGTTGGTTCCTGGCATCTCCACATCCAAGAATAGAAGGTCGGGCTGCTGTTTGACGATTGTCTTCCGGGCTTTGTCGGCAGAAGTAACGGTTTCTATGACCTGTATTTCGGGGAAAGCTTCCAGGTCTTGGATGAGTCGCTTGATGCAAGCCGGTTCATCATCCACAATCATGGTGGTAATAGGAGTGTTTTTCATGAGTTATAATTGTATATGGAGGGTATTAGAATGGTGACACGGGTACCATGTGCTTCTGTTTGGTTGACAGAACGGTCGGTAATCTCAAATGTCATTTTATGAATATTTTTCAAGTTCAATAGTTCCACAGTGCGGAACAGTATGTGGATGCCTGTTCCTGTATCGTTGGAATGAAGTCTGTCGGAAGGTTTGGCACCCGGTATGTAGCCTATTCCGTTGTCTTCTATGATGATTAGAGTGTAGCCATTGCCTTTGGGTATTATTTGTATAGATACCAAAGGTGTTTCATCTGAATTGTAAGTCGAAGGGAAAGCATGTTTCAAAGCATTTTCTACCGGTATTTGGATAATCATGGCAGGTAGTAGCAGGTCAAGATTAATATCCGGTGAAATATTCCATTCTACGGTTGGGGTTGCCGGATTGGTACTTTGGCGCAGTCCGGCATAGCTTTTTACCAGTTCAATCTCTTCATGGAGCGGTATGGCTATCTTGTCCGAAATGAGCAGGTTGCTTCGTAATACTTGAATGAGAAGTCGTAACGGCAGTGCTTTACTTTCTTCGCGAGACAAGGAACCAATAACGGCATTTAGTACATTGAATACAAAATGAGGGGAGAATCGGTTTCGTACATTTTCCATACGCAGTTTGGTAATAAGACTGAGTTGTTCACGACGTTTGCGCTCATTCCGTCGACGGATATAACTATAAATAGATAGTACAACAATTAAGGTTAATACCAATAATGAAATGGTAAGAGTGACAGTACTTTGCAAATCCGAAACCCGGCTGTTGGTATTGGCTATAACGATATCGCGACGAAGTAGGGCGGTATCCTGACGGTAACGCATATCGATCTCGGCAATGCTGTTCTGATAACGTGAGTTTCGTAATGAGTCGTCATATAGTGTAACTAACTTCTGATATTGATTTGCTTTTTTAAAATCACTGATTTTTGTATAATATTCCACCAAGCGTTTATTGTGCAGGTAGAGGTAGGCAGCTCCGATGACTGAAGGATCATATGGTTCTGATAGAATGCGGTTGGCTTTAGCAAGATCATTTTCTGCCAAGGCAATCGAAGCATATATTCCTTTGATAAAAAAACGTATGCTAGTATCTGCATCTGGTGAAACAAAATAGTATTTGCTGGCAAGATCTAGATAATATCGGGCAGAATCAATATTTCCGAGTGCTAGAAATGTTTCGCCGATATTGGCTTCTGCTGTAGCTCTGGCCAGATCTTGTTTTATTTCTTTTGCAAATTCATAGGCCTTTCTACTGCATTCTAAAGCTTGAAGATGCTTATTTTCGAAGGTATAGCAATTCGACCTTGTGTTATAGAAGTAGTATGATTCATAAGGGGTTTGAGGAGGATAGAGGGTATCAGCTATTGATAAGTAGAAGTGTGCTTTTTCAAAATTATTCAAGTCGGCATAAATTAATCCTAATCCGGTATGGATACAGTGCATCATTTCGGGCATTTGCAGAGAGTCGGCAGCGACCATTGCACGCCTATACCAAGCTGTAGCTTGAGGTAACTTTCCCATTTGTCGGCAAATGTCGGCGGCATTTACACATATATTGGGCATTTCGCGGCGAATATCAGCTTGCTGTATATGCTGGTAAGCGAGATTGAGATAAGATAGGGCGTCCTTTCGTTCATTTCGCGTCAGGTAAACTACTGCCCGTATATTGTAAGCACCCGCTAGAAGAGAGTGTATGGAAGGAGAAAACGGATTACGCTTGCAAAAATTTTCTACAATGCTCATACATGCGAGAGTTGAATCCATTTGGTCGTTTAAATAGTAACAACGACCGTAGTGCAGGTAGAGATAATATTGGTTTATACTGTCTTCCGCAGGAATGGGTAGGTGTGAAAGTATTTGCCGCACCGAATCGGGATAGCCGAATGCTAAATTGTAATTAATACGAGCTACGGAGTCTATGCGTTGCCGCCAATCTGTTTTTTGAGAAACGGGTGAGCTGCAACTGATACTTCCTGCAATCCATGATACAAGGAGTAAACATGGGAAAAAAAGTCCTCTTTTCATTGCATTAGTTTTAAGTTCAACAAATGTAATGAAAGAATTAGAAAATACAAATGAAAATATTCTAAATCAATTCTTTGTATTAGTTATTTGATCGGCATTACTCTCATTCCCACAACGATCAACAGCTGTTACAGCAAAATATTTCTTTGCTTTCCACGGACGTATCGGCGCATATAGGTATTCTGTACCCTGTACCCGTTGCGCCAGAATGTTTTCCGGGTTGGAGGTATCTACAGGATAAGTGTCCGAACCGTAGATCACATAAGTCGGTGCATTACGCTTATCATTGTCTGTGGCGGGTTGCCAACGTAGTAAAGTATAGCCGTCTCCTTGATGCTCGACGCTGAGTTTAGTAGGAGCAGTGGGAGGAATATTATCAATCCACGGCATAGCGGGTTGCAAAGCTTGGGCGGTATAATAGTTTTCTTCCAAAATATCATAAATATCCTGAGTATTATCCATCAGATACTTGACGCGATAATGTGCTTCACCGTCCAGGTTATGTGCGCGGATAAAATTAATCTGGCGTTCTATTTCATCTACAGTCCAGTTTCCCTCGTCGGGATGAAGGAAATAGATACCTAGACCGGGAATAATCTGTCGTCCGTTACTTTGTTCTTTCCAGTCGAGGGCGAAAGGATAAAAACCGTTGCCACGGAAATACATCATTGGATAAACTTGGTCTTGAATGCCTTCTCCCAACCATCCTTCTACATCTTGGTTCACGGTATGGAAGGCATTCCAGCCGCGTGAAGAGTATCGGGAAGTGTCACGATATTTACCTACAGGGCATGTACTTACTTTTACCCACGGTTTCAAGGCTTTTACACCTTTATAGATATAGCGGACAATTTCGGTGATATTATCACGTCGCCACTGGGCAAGACTACGCCCATTGCCGTACTTCTTGTAATCGTAGCTATCCGGAAAGCGGGGTGCATTCTCCGGATAACGCAGATAATCGAAGTGTACTCCGTCTACATCATAGCGTTCTACTACCTCTCGGACCAAGCTCATCAAGTATTCTTTGGTTTGCGGATGACCCGGATTGAGGAAATATTCACGTTTGTAGGGTACACAAATAGCCGATTTTCTTTTGGTTACCGATTCATTTCCTAAAGCGGCAACATGCTTGCGGTTTCCTAAAGGAATGGTTACCATCCAGGCATGACATTCCATGCCCCGTCTATGGCATTCTTGTACCGCAAACGCTAGTGGATCATAACCGGGATTGCCGCCGGTCTTGCCGGTCAGGATGGAGTTGTAAGGCTCTATGGAGGAGTTATAAAGCACATCTCCGCGCGTTCGGGTTTGAAACAGTATCGTATTGAAATTGGCAGCTTTCAGCTGATCCAGTATTTCAATCAGTTCGGCTTGTTGCTTGCGTATGCCTTCGGGAGAAGTTGCACGGGTGCGGGGCCAATCCAGACCATAAACAGCAGTGATCCATGCTGCGCGTACCTCGTATTTGGGAGGCTTTGCGGCAAGAGGCAGGATGAATGCTATATATAATAAGATGAAGATTATTCGTTTCATATACTATTTTCTATTTTCAACTTTTTACCGAAGCAGAAGTTCGATAAATTGCGGCGAAGATAAGCAAAACACCTGATTATTTTGTGGAGTTTAGATAGAAACTATTACATTTGCATACATTAAAAAGATTAACACGCCATGATTACATTTACACTTTGTTTGTTAGCATTGATTGTGGGGTATTTTGTTTACGGACGTTTCATTGAACGTATATTCGGTCCGGATGACCGCAAAACTCCCGCCTTGACCAAAACTGATGGGGTAGACTATATCCCTTTGCCTACATGGAAAATATTTATGATTCAATTCCTTAATATTGCCGGTTTGGGGCCGATCTTTGGTGCTATTATGGGTGCTAAATTCGGTACAGCCTCTTATTTATGGATTGTATTTGGAAGTATTTTTGCCGGTGCTGTACATGATTATTTTGCCGGTATGCTTTCTCTACGTCATGGTGGTGAAAGCCTTCCGGAAATTATCGGGCGTTATCTGGGATTGACTACCAAACAAGTAATGCGTGGCTTTACAGTAATCTTGATGATATTAGTGGGAGCCGTTTTTGTGGCCGGTCCCGCAGGACTGTTGGCAAAACTGACTCCGGAACATCTGGATACTACTTTCTGGATTATTGTTGTTTTTGCTTATTATATATTGGCTACTTTACTCCCTGTTGATAAGATTATAGGTAAGATATATCCGTTGTTTGCCGTAGCTTTGCTATTTATGGCTGTGGGTATTCTGGTTATGCTATATGTACACCATCCGGTTTTGCCCGAAATATGGGATGGTTTGCCAAATACACATCCTAATGCTGCCTTGCTGCCTATCTTTCCGATTATGTTTGTGAGTATTGCTTGCGGAGCTATCAGTGGTTTCCATGCTACACAAAGTCCGCTTATGGCGCGTTGTATGACGAGCGAGCGTCACGGTCGTCCTGTGTTTTATGGGGCGATGATAACCGAAGGCATAGTGGCTTTGATATGGGCTGCCGCCGCCACATATTTCTTTCATGAAAATGGAATGGGGGAGACGAATGCCGCTGTGGTAGTAGATGCTATCACTAAAAATTGGTTGGGAGCTGTAGGAGGTGTACTGGCTATTTTGGGAGTGATTGCAGCTCCAATTACCAGTGGCGATACGGCTTTCCGTTCAGCTCGTCTCATCGTAGCAGATTTCCTGGGGGTGGAACAAAAATCCATGCGTCGCCGTTTATATATATGTATCCCGATGTTTATTGTAGCTATTGCACTCCTGTTGTACAGCATGCGCGACAAGGATGGTTTCGATATGATCTGGCGTTATTTTGCTTGGACTAATCAGACGTTGGCTGTTTTTACTTTGTGGGCAATCACTGTTTATTTGGTGCGTGAGAAGAAAGGACATATTTTTTATGTTACTTATTTGCCTGCATTATTTATGACGGCAGTATGCACTACATATATCTGTGTGGCTCCGGAAGGATTCGGCGTAAAGCCACAGGCATCCGGGATTATTGGCATTCTGGCTGTGGGGATAGCAGTCATCTGGTTTAAAATCTGGTATTTTAAGACGACTAAAAAACTTTGGTAATGAAGAAATTTAAAAAATCTACCGGCTTAACTTTGGCCTTACTTATTTATGTTACTGCAACAGCGGCGTATTTTTTGCCCCGTAATACAGAAATCAGCAATACTGAAAAGTATGTTACCGTTGCTGTTTCCTATGTTATAGTTTTAGTGTTGTGGCTGGTTCTTCGTAAGAAGGAAGAGTTACAGAGGAAACGGCGTGAAGAAGATAATAAACTACATTAACTTACTCAAAAACCAAACAAGATGAAAAAACTTGCATTATTCGTTTGCCTGATCGTTGTCACAGTAGCAGCTCAGGCACAGTTTGAAAAAGGAAAATGGATTGTAAATCCGTCAGTCACAGGCTTAGAACTATCACATGATACAGGAACTGACAAGACGAGCTTTGGCCTCGAGGCTAAGGGTGGTGCATTCTTGCTGGACAATGTTGCATTGTTAGTAAATGCCGGTGCTGCTTGGAATACCGGTGGTTCTGATATCGATGTCTATACGCTTGGTGTAGGTGGTCGTTATTATATCGACAAAGTAGGCGTGTACTTGGGTGCTAATGTAAACGTAGATCGTTGGAATTGGGATGGCGATGATGATACTAAATTTTCTTTTGGTTTGGAAGCCGGATATGCTTTCTTCCTTTCCCGTACGGTAACTATTGAACCTGCTGCATATTGGAATGTGAATAGCGACCGCTCTAAGTTCGGATTGAAGGTTGGATTCGGTCTGTATTTTTAATGAAACTCACCACAGATTACGCAGATCCTCACGGATTATATATATTTCAATCTGTGCTAATCTGCGTAATCTGTGATGAATTCAGACACACTAGTTTTGCTAATCAATTAATTTGCAGTTTCTCTTTCAGGAATTGTCCTGTATAGCTGGCTGTGCATTCAGCTACTTCTTCCGGTGTACCCGATATGACCAGATTTCCACCTTTGTCTCCACCTTCGGGACCCAAATCAATCACATAATCCGCACACTTTACCACATCAAGATTGTGTTCGATGATAACGATGGTGTGTCCACGGCGTATCAAGGCATCGAATGCTTCGAGTAATTTCTTGATATCGTGGAAATGTAAGCCTGTAGTAGGCTCATCGAAGATGAATAGTGTAGGATCTGCTTTTTCCTGACTGAGGTAGTATGCCAGTTTTACACGTTGGTTTTCACCGCCGGATAGAGTAGAGGATGATTGCCCCAGTTTG
The DNA here is from genome assembly GCA_900555635.1 of uncultured Bacteroides sp. Lineage (GTDB taxonomy): Bacteria > Bacteroidota > Bacteroidia > Bacteroidales > Bacteroidaceae > Bacteroides. Next base: position 177,332 of record USLU01000002.1, on the reverse strand, counting down.
ATATAACCTAGGCCTACGTCTTGTAATGGCTGCAATTTCTTGACAATTTTCTTCTGCCCATGTTTGGTAAAGAATTCCACTGCTTGGTTTACAGTCATTTCCAGTACGTCGTAAATATTAGTGTCATGGAATTTGACCTCCAGTGTGTCAGCTTTAAAACGTTTACCGTGGCAAGATTCACATTCTAATACTAAGTCAGCCATGAATTGCATTTCTACAGTAATGGTTCCTTCACCTTTACATTCTTCACATCGTCCGCCTTCGCTATTGAAGCTGAAGTGACCGGGGCCATATCCCATTTGTTTGGCAAGAGGCTGTTCCGCCCACAGTTTACGAATTTCGTCGTAGGCCTTGATATAAGTCACGGGGTTGCTTCGCGAAGATTTACCAATTGGGTTCTGATCTACAAATTCCACATTGCGCAGGTTTTGCAGATCGCCGCCGATGGAAACGAATTCACCGGGACGTTCACTGCATTCATCCAGTTCACGTTTCAGGGCACGATAGAAAATATCACGTACCAATGTACTCTTACCCGAACCGCTGACACCGGTTACTACGGTCATTACATTTAAGGGGAAACGTGCATTTACCCCTTTCAAGTTATTTTCACGAGCGCCTTTAATTTCAATATAATTATTCCAGGGACGGCGATGTTCCGGGGTAGAAATGGTTTCTTCACCAAGCAGATAACGTACAGTATAACTGTTGCTGTCTTTTTGTAAATCGTTCATATCACCCTGATATACGACTTCACCTCCTAGGCGTCCTGCTTTAGGACCTATATCGATGATATAGTCGGCTGCACGGATTATTTCTTCGTCATGTTCTACAACTACCACTGTATTTCCAAATTGTTGCAACTGCCGGAGCACGTGAATCAGTTTATCCGTATCGCGACTGTGCAAGCCGATACTTGGCTCATCGAGTATATAAAGACTTCCTACCAAGCTGCTACCCAAAGAAGTGGCGAGATTGATACGCTGGCTTTCACCACCGGAGAGCGAATTACTTAAACGGTTCAAGGTGAGGTAACCTAAACCTACGTCCAACAGGAACTGGATACGGCTGTTGATTTCTAATAAAATGCGTCGTGCTACATCAGCATCATGCTGTTCCAGTTTCAGGTTGTCGAAGAAGAGTTTCAATTCAGTGATCGGCAAATCAACCAGCTGAGATATGTTACGGCCGCCTACCCGTACATATCCGGCTTCCGGTTTCAAGCGGGTTCCATGACACTTCGGGCAGAGTGTTTTGCCACGATAGCGGGCAAGCATCACGCGGTATTGTATTTTGTATTGGTTCTCTTGTACCATTTTGAAGAAAGCATTGATGCCTTCAAAATAGGGAGTTCCTTCCCACAACATTCGACGTTGCTCATCGGTCAGTTCAAAGTAGGGAGTGAAAATCGGCAGACCGGCTTTTTCTGCACCATGTATTACCATATCACGCCATTCACCCATCTTGTCACCTCGCCAACAAACTACAGCTCCATCGTATATCGATAAGGAACGGTTAGGTATTACCAAATGCTCGTCAATACCGATAACACGACCGAAACCTTCGCATTCGGGGCAAGCACCGATAGGGGAGTTGAAAGAAAACATCTGGTCATTGGGCTCTTCAAAAGTAATGCCGTCTGCTTCGAATTTAGTACTGAAACGGTAAAGACAAGTACTGCCATCCGACTGATAGAAACGCAAGAGACAGGAACCGTCACCTTCATACATCGCAGTCTCTGCCGAATCGGTAAGGCGGCTGATGGAATCTTTTTCCGAAGAAGCCACCATACGGTCGATTAGTAAAAACACTGTATCACCTGCTTTGGGCTTATATTCATCAATTCGCACCATTTCACCATTCACTTCCAGGCGATTGAAGCCTTGCTTCATATCTATCTCCAGTTGTTGCTGCATGGTGCGGTTTTCGCGCAGTAAAACCGGAGCCAATACAGTATATCTTGTACCTTCGGGATATTCCAACATGCATTTTACAATGTCTTCGGCCGAATGTTTTTTTACTTCTTGTCCGCTGACCGGGCTGAAGGTTTTTCCAACACGGGCATAAAGCAACCGCAGGTATTCGTATATTTCAGTTGAAGTACCTACTGTTGATCGTGGATTACGACTGCTGACCTTCTGTTCGATAGCAATGGCCGGTGGAATTCCTTTAATAAAGTCACACTCCGGTTTACTCATACGCCCCAGAAACTGGCGGGCATAACTGCTGAGGCTTTCCACATACCGGCGTTGCCCTTCAGCATATAAAGTGTCAAAAGCAAGTGAGGATTTACCGGAACCGGACAAACCGGTGATGACTACTAACTTATTACGGGGAATCTCAACGTCAATATTCTTCAAGTTGTTGACGCGAGCACCTTTTATGATAATTGATGTATTTTCTGCCATATCAGGGTCACTTAAGTGATTTAGGATGCAAAGATAACCACAACCTCCAAAAAATCCATAACATTGGCAAGGTTAAGATTTGTTATACTTTCAATTGACTGCTAAATTACTTTAAATAAAAGCATTAAATTCGCCTCAACTCTTATATAATTATCCGGACATGATAAAGCATAATGCGAAATGGGTTTTTGCAATACTGATTCTGGGAATTTATCCTTTAGTATTGCAAGCTGCTGATATTCATGGAGAAATGAAAGCTCTGGCAGATAGCGCAATGAATATGTTGGGGCAAAAACAATTGCCTGCTGTTAATGCTCGATGGATGAAGTTGGCAAAGCAACAAAATGATACGACGCAAATTATTTATGCTTATAATAACCTGACTTCGCATTACTATCAATTAGGGGATATCGACAGTCTGCAGAAGTATACTTACGAATATATGGACTGGTGCGTGAAATATAACCATTCCAAAGAACGTTATATATCTTGGCGTCAGTATATTCAGCGTATGACAGAGAAAGGCATGCAGGAAGAGGTAATGGCTGAAACTGCTAAACTGCATGATGATGCTAAAAATGCAAAGGATAAATACGGATTGGCTTGTAGTGAAATGTGCATTGGTTATAACCATCGTATTTTCGGCAATAACGTGCAGCTTTGTTTGGAGGCTTATAATAATGCTTTGAAACTGTTTGAAGATGGTGGCTACTATCGTGATGCTTATGTTGTTTCTCTTAATATCATACAAACTTACCTCTCACGTAGTGAGTATGCGGAGTCAGAGAGTTATCTGGATAAGATAATCCTACTTGAAGATAAAATGAACCGAAAGAAGGTTCAAGTTGATTCTTCACTACATTTGCGCTTCCTAGAGTTTCGGGTTATCAGCTTGCTTGCAAACAAAGGTAAAAAAGTAGCAACCCCTCATATCAAAGAAACGGATAGCTTCTATAGGAAAAATCCCGGAAGCTCCACTCCTGAAGCTTGGTATGGCTATAAAATTATGTGTTGCCGTATATTAGGAGATTTGAAAGGTAATATAGCCTATGTGGACTCCCTGATGAATTATCAAAATTCGTCTGGAATATGTTATCCGTATAACTATTATATGAAAGCACAATTGCAGGAGCAGTTGGGTGACTATCGTGCTGCATGTCAAAATTATGCCCGGTATGGTACGGTAAACGATTCGGTACGTACAGTCGAAATGGATGATAAATTGAGCAAGTATACGGCTCAGTTTGAAGTAGACCGTTTGAAGATGGAAAAGCTGGAACTTAGTGCAAAACTAAGTCGCGACAGGCTGGTAATAGCGTTGGTTGCAGGTGGATTGATCTTAGTGTTATTACTGCTTATTACTTATTTGTATATTCGCACACTTTCAATGAATCGCAAATTGGAAGCTGCACGTTTGGCTGTACATAAGATGAGTCATGTGAAAAGTTCTTTTATCCAGCACATCACACATGAGATCCGTACTCCGTTGAATTCTATTGTCGGATTCTCCACGTTGTTGTCTGAAGGAGGACTTGATGAGGCTGAAAGAATAGATTATGCTACTCAGGTAGAGAGTAACAATGCTTATCTGCTTGGATTGATGGAGAATATACTTATCATTGCGGATATGGATTCTTTGGCAGTAGATAAGCCTCGGGAAGTGGTAAATATTGACGCATGCATCCGGGAGTGTGCCGGTGAGTTGCGCTCTACCCTTAAACCCGAAGTTAAATTAGAGTGCATACCAATGTCTGGTACTTCTACTATTTTTACAGTCCATTCCTGGTTGAAGATCGTATTGATGTCTTTGCTGGATAATGCTGTGAAGTTTACAGAGAAAGGTTATATTCGCATATCATGTCTTGAAGATAAGCAACATCGGATATTGCGTATTATGATAGAAGATACGGGAATCGGACTCAGACCGGAAGAGGCTGAACATATTTTTGAGCGCTTCTTTAAAGTAGACCTTTTCACCAAAGGTTCAGGTTTGGGACTTGCCATTGCTCACGAAATAACCGAAATGGTGGGTGGACGTGTTTATTGGGATTCCACTTACCAGGATGGGTGCCGTTTTGTAATAGAATGGCCTATACCGGATAAACCTTGAAGATAAATAATTTGTTTTTTGTAAAAACTATAACTAGAAAATGAGAGTAAAATCCCTTTTATGTGCATTCTTCCTATCTTTAGTGGCTGGAGGAATGTTTGCGCAAGTGCAGAAGGCGTCTGCATATCCTAAACGTGAATTTCGTGCTGCCTGGATTCAGACGGTAAACGGGCAGTTTCGTGGTGTCCCTACTGAGCAGTTAAAGAAAACGTTGATTAATCAGTTGAACTCTTTGCAAGGTGCAGGCATTAATGCTATAATATTTCAGGTACGTCCTGAAGCGGATGCTTTGTATGCTTCCCAATTTGAACCATGGAGCCGTTTCCTTACAGGAGTGCAAGGTAAAGTGCCGGAACCTTATTGGGACCCGATGCAATTTATGATTGAAGAATGTCATAAACGTGGAATGGAGTATCATGCATGGATCAATCCGTATCGTACTAAAACTACGTTGAAAAGTGAGCTGGCCCCGTCTCATGTATACAATATTCATCCCGAGTGGTTTGTCACTTATAATAATCAACTTTATTTTGATCCGGCTTTGCCTGAGAGCCGTCGACATATTTGTATGGTGGTAAGCGATATCGTATCTCGATATGATGTGGATGCCATTCATATGGATGACTACTTTTATCCCTATCCAGCCAAAGGAATAGATTTTCCTGATGATGCCAGTTTCACCCGTTATGGTGGAGGGTTTACGAATAAGGCTGATTGGCGTCGTAGTAATGTTAATGTGTTGATAAAAAAGATACATGAAACGGTTCGTGAAATAAAGCCATGGGTGAAATTCGGAGTTTCTCCATTCGGTATTTATCGTAATGAGAGCAGTGACCCGCTAGGTAGTAAAACTAAAGGATTGCAGAACTATGATGATTTATATGCAGACGTCTTGCTATGGGCACGTGAAGGTTGGATTGATTATAACATCCCTCAAATATATTGGCAAATAGGACATCCGGTCGCTGATTACGAAACACTGGTGAAGTGGTGGGCAAAAAATACGGAGAATCGTCCTCTATTCATTGGTCAGTCAGTTATGAATACGGTGCAGAATGCTGATCCGATTGATCCTAAAATGAATCAACTTCCTCGTAAGATGGCTTTGCAACGTGCTTATCAAACAATCGGCGGTAGTTGCCAATGGCCTGCGAGTGCAGTTATTGAAAATGCCGGTAAATATAGAGATGCTCTGATTGCCGAATATCATAAATATCCGGCTATTCCTCCGGTATTTGACTTTATGGATAATAAAGCACCGGAAAAAGTACGTAAAGTTAAACCGGTTTGGACGGCAGACGGTTATATTCTATTCTGGACGGCTCCAAAATATAAAGAAGAGATGGATCGTGCGGTGCAATATGTAGTCTACCGTTTTGATGCCAATGAAAAGGTGAATCTGGATGATCCTTCTCATATCGTAGCCATTACTCGCGATAGTTTTTATAAGTTGCCCTACGACAATGGAAAAACTAAATATCGATATGTGGTAACGGCGCTCGACCGATTACATAATGAATCGAGATCAGTAGGAAAGAAGATCAAATTATAGGGCTACACCCTCTTAGTGCTAAGGCTACACCCTTTACTCCAAATGGCTACACCTTTTCTGGGGAAGTACGTGTTTTGTAGCCATTTTAATACAGTATAAGTCCTGCTATGCCACATGCTATAATCATTAGGATAGGATTGGCTTTGTACTTTCTAGTTCCCACAAAAGCTATAACAAAAATAAGGCAACTGATAATGAATGAATACATATCGTCCTGTGGAGTACTAAAGTTCTCAGAATTCATAAGTACTAAAGCTGCGGATGCCAGCAGACCTACTACGGCAGGACGAAGTCCGCTAAATATAGCTTCTACAACCGGATGTTTCTGATATTTTAGAAAAAACTTACTGATGGTTAGCATTAAAATGAAGGATGGCAGTACTACAGCAAAGGTAGCAACTATGGAGCCCCATACACTGCCCGATGCAGTAAATCCCACATAGGTGGCAGAGTTAATACCTATCGGTCCGGGAGTCATTTGGCTGATAGCCACAATATCTGTAAACTCTTGTGCGGTGAGCCAACCATAACGGGTTACTACTTCACCTTGTATCATTGAAAGCATAGCATATCCACCACCGAAGCCAAATAAGCCGATCTTAAAGAAAGTATAGAAGAGTTGTAAGTAGATCATATTTTCGTGATTAATGATTAGTGATTAATGTGCGTCTCTAATTGTTATTCTTGCTTTTTGCGACGGTGGAATCTTCCGTAAAAGTATCCTCCCACGCCTGCTGCAATTATAATCCAGATAGGGGAGAAGCCAAGTAACCAAATGAGAAGGGCAGAAACAACCGGAATCCAGATTGTATAGCGATTGATTTTAGCCGATTTAGCCATACTAAAGGTGGGAGCGGCAATCAATGCAACTACTGCCGGACGAATACCTTTGAATATACGTTCCACAATCAGGTTATCTTTGAAATTATGAAAGAATAACGCAATAGTGAGGATGATGAGGAACGAAGGCAATATGGTGCCTAAGGCGGTAACTATACTTCCTCGTAATCCTCGTAACCGATAGCCTATAAAGATTGATATATTTACGGCAAGTATGCCTGGCGCTGATTGTGAGATGGCAAGCAGATCTATAAAATCTTCCTTAGCTATCCAATTACGTTTAGTTACAATTTCATTTTCAATCAGTGGTACCATGGCGTAGCCGCCTCCTATAGTAAAAGCGCCGATTTTGAAGAATATGCTGAATGCTTCTAAATAAATATTCATTTTAATCATTTTATCACTACTATCATTCTATCGCTTTATCATTTTTGCCACCGTTTTCTTTGGCATATTGGCTGGGGCTTACTTCAAAATGCTTCTTAAATACTTCACGGAAGTATTTGGCATCACTGAAACCGGTCATTTCTGCAACTTCGGTGACAGAATGCTTTTGTTCCTTTAATAGTTGGGCAGCACGTTTGAGACGAATTACTCTGATATAATCTGCAGGTGATTCGTCCGTTAAAGCCTTTATCTTATTATAGAAACTAGTACGGCTCATGTTCAGCAAGTTGCAAAGTACATCTACATTAAAACTTGGGTTATCCAGATTATCCTCCACATGCTTCTTGACAGTTGCTATAAATTTCCAATCTAAGTCAGAGGAACAATTGATACATTCAATATCATGTTCATCGTCATTAAGATCCAGATCAGCATATTTCCGGCGTAGCAGGGCACGGTTGGTCAAGAGGTTAGTTATAGTAGCACGTAATATTCCGATATTGAACGGCTTCACTATATATTCATCAGCTCCTACCTGTAGACCTTCAATCACATTCTTGTCATTGCTCAATGCGGTGAGCAGGATAATAGGGATGTGGGAGGTATCGATATCATTTTTCAGTGCTTTACATAATTCATCGCCTCGCATTTCGGGCATCATAATATCCGAAATGATAAGGTCGGGTTGGAATTCTTTGACAATGATAAGTGCCATCTTGCCATTGGAACATACCTGAATGTTGTATTGGTCGGACAATGTATTACGCAGATATTCTCTTAATTCATCATTATCTTCTACAACAAGCAACTTCGAGCGTTTATCGTTGGACTGGGTCTTTGACAAGGTGTCATCATAACCATTTGCTGTGGAGGGTGCAGGTAATACAATGTTAGCAGGTACACCTGAAGACGTGTAAACCACTCTATCGGCATTTGGCTTAGGACGTCGGATAGCCTTTCGATAATGTCTTTCTCCTTTTGGGAAAGTTACTTTAATTGTAGAACCTTTACCTTCTGTACTACTGAAATTGAGCTTACCTTTGTGCAAATGAACAAGTTTATAAACCAGCAGCAATCCAATACCGCTTCCCGTAACTTTAGAGTTGATGGCATTACTGCCTCTAAAGTGTATCTTGAATAACTTCTTTTGCTCTGAAGCCGGAACTCCGATACCGGTATCTTTTACTTCAATGCTCCATGAGGTTTCCGTATCTGCAACATATATGTGTACACTTCCTCCGTCAGGGGTATACTTTAAGGCATTGGAAATTATATTCTTCAAGATAGAATCCATCTTATCTTTATCCAACCAGATATTGAGATAGCGGAAATTGCTTTCATAAGTAAAGTTGATATGCTTGACATCCGCATACGGACGGAACGCATTTACTATTTCTTCCATATAAGTGCTTAGCTCATATTCGGAAACATATAAGGTACCTGAATAAGTATCTGCACGCTCAAAGTTGATTAAGTTAGTAGTAAGGCGCAATAGAGCATTTACATTACGTAATGCGGTGTTCATGTTATTGCGTCCACTGTCGCTCAGATCCTCATGGTCGGCGAGTTCTTCTAAGGGTGCTTTGATAAGAGTAAGCGGAGTACGTATGTCATGTGCGGTATTGACAAAGAAACGTATTTTTTCATCAGAAACTTTTCGTTGCTTTCGGAGTATAATGATGCGTATTGCAATGCTTGCAATTGACACGATGACAATGATATACAACAAAAGTGCCCATATACTGAGCCAAATGGGCTGTTCAATGATGATATCCATTATGCGCTCTTCCAAGATAACGCGGCGGTCTTCATTAGAAATAGCACGAACATGTAGCTTATATTTTCCCGGGTTTAAGTTTGTAAATCGGATGATATTCTCTTGTCCGGGACGACTCCAGCCGTCGTAAAAGCCTTCCAGCTTCCAGGAGTATAAAATGAGTGACGGGTAATCGTAATTAATAGACGATACTTGCAATGAAAATATATTCTGATTATATTTCAATTGTAATGTCTTAGTCTCATCAATATCTTGCTCCAGTGGTGAATCTTCATCTGTAGGATAAACAGTTTGATAAAACAGCCGTAGATCACTAAACACCATTTTGAAATCATAATCTCGAGGCAGTTTCATGTTTTTGTTGAATTCAATGGCACCATCTGTACTGCCAAATATAAAATCACCGTTTTTTCTTAAAATCCCGGAAGTAGCGTTGAAGTGGTCAGTCTTTAATCCTTGTTCTTTTGTCCAGTTATGAAATGTCTTTTCTATCGGATTAAAAGAAGTTAATCCATTTTCTGTACTTAGAAAGAGATCTCTATCTCCATCGAATATGATAGTATAAATGTTATTTGAGATTAGAGCGCTGTTTTCTCTATGGAAATGTTCAAAAGTATTCTTTGCAAGATTGTATATAAGCAAACCTGCATTATTAGTACCGATATACAATAAATTATCGGGAGTTTGAGCTAAAGAATATATATAGAAAGACTCGACAGGCATCTTGATCTCTTGAATTTTTCCGGTCTTTTTTTCTAATAAATATAATCCGGTAGCAGTACCAATCCACAAGTGTTCAGCATCTTTTTCTATGATTGATGTGATGCCACTAAGACCGGGGATGAATCGCACTTTCTTGCTGGCAAAGTCTATTTCCTTTAAATTATAGTATCCACCGGACCAGATCATGCCATCGGATGTTTTTATCATTGCCCGGATATATTTGTCAGGACGAATATGTTGCTCTTCATATGGAGTAGGTTTGAAAATGTCGAATGACAAATTCTTCTTGTTTATCTGATAGATACCAGAACTGTAGCCACCTGCCCAAATAATGCCGGGAGAAACTTCGCAAAGCGATACAAAAGTGTTATTCTTAACTGGATTATCAGCGTTAAACACACTGAAGAAGTTATGCCATTTATTAGTCTTGCTTATGTATAAACTGATTCCATTGTTAGTAGCAAACCATAAATCGCCCTCTCCATCTTCAATAACCGCATTAACCTGATCATTAATGAGCGATTGTTGATTACCTACGGAATGTTTTATCCAATTATAATCAGAATAACGATTATTACGTACCGTGATTCCTATTGGATAATTAGCCATCCAGATACGTTGTTCATCATCTATATAGACGTCATTGATCGTGTTGCCGTTCATTGCATTATAACGATTATAATCGGCAATGATATACGGAATACATTCGTAAGTCTTAGTATTCATCTTATAAACTCCTGCACCATCTGTAGCAATGAGAATTTCATCGGTGTTAAAGGTGTGTATACAATTGATAGTAACATCCATTAGGCCGGCATCTAAATGCATGATTTCATGCTTGTTCAGATCATATACGTACATTCCCTTCTGAAATGTTCCGATAAATACTTTGTTAGAGAGCTTATGATAAAAAACCTCATTGATTTGTATTTTCAAAGTATCTAATTTAGGGCAAGGGCTCAACATTAAGGTGTTATTATTCAATGTTGCATAATGAATACCGATATCGGTGCCGATAAAGTAATGTGTGGCATCTATTTGAGCAATATCTGTGATGCTTTCGCCTATTTCATTTTTAATGAGTATTTCTTTCTGGGTATTCGTATTGTATAAGTATAATGCATCTTCATTGCAAAGCCAAACAACATTATTAGTGTCAATGAAACCATAAGAAACAGGTATCGGACGTCCTTTAACTTCATTTTCGGGTAATTTATATACCATTTGGAAACGGTCGTGTTTGCTATCATAGCAAAATACACGTCCTTTTTTTCCAATTTCCCATAAAGTCCCTTTAGAATCGATATAAAGCCAATTCAAGTTCATCATTGAATTTACTTCCTCATCGCCATCCATTAACTTATATTGTTTAAACTCTTTCCCATTATAACGGTCGATTCCATCATGGGTGAGAAACCACATATATCCTTTATGGTCTTTTTGTATGGCATATACTCGTCTATTGCTTAACCCATCTTCTACTCCGATGTATTTATATGTTTGTGCTACACTTATAAGTGGAAGTAGTAGCAATATATAGAAAAAGAGAAACTTTCTCATAATAGTCGAACTGGTTTAGAGTGTTGACGTGAATTGGGGGAATTGTAAAATTAACACAAAAGTAGCGATTTTGTTTGAGAAAAGCAAGAAACTGTATAAAGATATGATAAAACAAACTGGCGCGGGTTTATTGTGTAACCCGCGCCAGTTATAAACTTGTTTATTGTGTAACCCGCGCCAGTTATAAACTTGTTTATTGTGAGAATATGTTTATTTTTTCTTCTCTTCTACCCATTTGCGTGCGTTGACAAACGCTTCGATCCATGGAGTAACCTGGTCGCTGTTTACACGGTCAGCCGGATAATATGCGTTCTGCCAGGGGAAGATGGCGCGCTCCAAGTGAGGCATCAAAGCAAGGTGACGTCCGTCGGTACTTGCCAAAGCAGCTATTGAATAATCTGAGCCGTTAGGGTTGGCAGGATATTCATCATAGCTATATTTTGCAACTACGTTGTACTTGTCTTCATCGTAGGGCAAAGAGAATTTACCTTCTCCGTGTGCTACCCAAATGCCCAACTTGCTGCCACTTAATGAACCAAACATCACACTGCGGTTGGTAGGGATAGTAAGGCCGAGGAATCTTGATTCAAATTTGTGTGAATCATTATGAAGCATCTTGCCTTTTTTCTTATGCTCAGGGTTGATCAGGTTGAGTTCCATCATCAACTGACATCCGTTACAAACACCCAGTGAAAGGGTATCTTCACGTGCATAATATCTGTCGAGAGCTTCTTTGGCTTTCGGATTGAAGAGGAATGCGCCTGCCCATCCTTTAGCAGAACCGAGAACGTCAGAGTTGGAGAAACCGCCACAGTAAACAATCATATTCACATCATCCAGTGTTTCACGTCCGCTGATGAGGTCGGTCATAGTGACGTCTTTCACATCAAAGCCTGCCAGATAGAGTGAATAGGCCATTTCTCGTTCACCGTTAGTTCCTTTCTCACGAATAATGGCAGCACGGATGCCGGTAGGAGTACGACGGTTAGGGTCGATACCATATTGTGAGAATTTGCCTTTAAAAGTCGGCATAAAGTTTACTTCCAACGGCTGCATCTTGTAATTCTCGAAGCGTTTCTTGGCGCAGCCGTTCATTGACTGCTTGCGGTCGAGCAGATAAGAAGAAGAATACCATACGTCACGCATATAGTCGATACCAAACTGATAGGTAGCACCGTCCTTTGATACGAGGATATGACGTTCGTCTGTTGGCTTACCGATCTTCACGAAGCCTACACCTGCATCTTCCAATATTTGTTTCACTTCATCTTTATGCTTGTCGCTGATCTGGATTACGATACCCGGGTTTTCAGCAAACAGAATCTTGACAAGGTCTTGTTCTTTGATTTTATCGAGCTCGATTTCCATACCGCCTTCCACGTTAGAGAAGCACATTTCGAGCAATGTGGTGATAAGACCACCGGCTGAAATATCATGTCCGGCAAGGATCAATCCTTTGTTTACCAATTCTTGTACAGCCAGGAAAGCATCACGGAAGTATTCGGCATCTTGTACGGAAGGTACTTCGCAACCTACTTTGCCCAATGACTGTGCAAAAGCAGAACCACCTAACTTCAAGCTATCGAAACTGAAGTCTATATGATAGAGAGTTGTCTTTTCATTGTTTACGAGAACGGGAGAAACGACTTTCTTTACGTCGGAAACTTCACCACCGGCAGAAACAATTACTGTACCCGGAGCAATAACTTTGCTACCGTCAGGATATTTCTGAGTCATGGAAAGTGAGTCTTTACCGGTCGGTACATTGATTTGTAAAGCGCAGCAGAAATCGCTCAATGCTTTCACGGCTGTATAGAGACGTGCGTCTTCACCTTCTTGTGAACGACAAGGCCACATCCAGTTGGCAGAAAGCGATACGCTGTCCAAACCTTCGGCAAGCGGTGCCCAAACCAAGTTGGTCAAAGCTTCGCTGACAGAAAGAACTGAACCGGCAGCAGGATCGGCAAGGGCAGCTTGAGGCGCATGTCCCAAAGAGGTAGCTATACCTTTCTCGCCACGGTAGTCCAAAGCTACTACACCACAATCGCTCAATGGCAATTGAAGTTCGCCTTGACATTGCTGACGGGCAATCTTACCTGTTACAGAGCGGTCAACCTTATTTGTTAACCAGTCCTTACAAGCAACGGCTTCGAGTTGAAGTACCTTTGTCAGGTATTCGTGCAACTGAGAGAGTTCGTATTTAGGCATTTCGTAGGAACGTTCTACGGTTTTGTCTATCATGTAAGTCTTGGGAGAAGAACCGAACATTTGTTCTACTGCAAGGTCGAATGGGCGTACGCCATCTGCTTGTTGGAAAGCAAAGCGATGGTCACCGGTCGTTTCACCTACTACATACATCGGGGCACGTTCGCGTTCGGCAATCTGACGTACGTGGTCTATGGCTTCTTCATGGATGAGCAAGCCCATACGTTCCTGGCTTTCATTAGCAATAATTTCTTTAGCAGACAGAGTTTTGTCACCGATAGGCAACTTATCCATGTTGATTACTCCACCGCATTCTTCCACCAATTCCGACAAACAGTTTACATGTCCGGCAGAACCGTGGTCATGGATAGAAACTACAGGATTGGTTTCTTCTTCGCAGAGGGCACGTACTACGTTATAGGCACGTTTCTGCATTTCGGCATTGGCGCGTTGAACGGCGTTCAATTCGATGCCACTGCTATAGCGTCCTGTATCTACTGATGATACAGAGCCACCACCCAGGCCGATACGATAGTTGTCACCACCAATAACAACGACTTTATTACCTGCTTCGGGGGTACCTTTTAGGCAATCACGTTGAGTACCGTAACCTACACCACCGGCAAGCATGATCACTTTGTCGTAACCGTAGACTTCTTCATTTTCTTTGTGTTCGAAGGTCAGCACAGAACCACAAATAAGCGGTTGGCCGAACTTGTTACCAAAGTCGCTTGCACCGTTGGAAGCTTTGATAAGAATCTGTTCGGGAGTCTGGTACAACCATTCACGCACCGGAAGAATCTCTTCCCAAGGACGATCTTCATCTGTGCGAGGATAAGAGGTCATGTAGACAGCAGTTCCGGCAATCGGCATAGAGCCTTTGCCACCTCCCATACGGTCGCGTATTTCACCACCTGTACCGGTAGACGCACCGTTGAAGGGCTCAACTGTGGTCGGGAAGTTATGCGTCTCAGCTTTCAGAGAGATAACACTCTTGATATCTTTTACTTGGAAGAAATCGGGTTTGGCATGGTCTGCCGGAGCAAACTGTTCCACTACCGGACCTTCGGCAAAAGCTACATTATCTTTATAGGCTGAAATAATCTTATTGGGGTTTTCCTGAGTAGTTTTCTTAATCATTTGGAAGAGAGAAGACTCTTGCTCTACTCCGTCAATAATGAATGTACCGCCAAAGATTTTATGACGGCAATGTTCAGAATTAATTTGGGCAAAGCCAAATACTTCAGAGTCTGTCAGTCGGCGACCCAAATCGTTTTCTACCTTCTTGAGGTAGTCCATTTCTTCTTTAGACAGTGCCAGACCTTCTTTTTCATTGTAAGCTTCGAGGTCTTCGATGTAGATAATCGGTTCCGGCTGACGGTTCGTTGTGAATACGTTCTGGTCCAGACCATTGTACATACGTTGCAGCATCGGGTCATGATCTGCGTTTTCGTCCTTTACGGGAAAGTATTCCTCGATACGGGCGATACCGTTTAGACCCATGTTCTGGGTGATTTCTACGGCGTTTGTACTCCAAGGAGTAATCATTTCGCGGCGCGGACCAACAAAATGTCCTTTCAAGTTGTCTTCACTTTCGGATGTGGCTTCTCCAAAAAGCCAGCAGAGCTCGTCGCTTTCTGCTTGTGTCAGTACGTGGTCGCATTCTACGGCTATCACGCTCTTGGATGGGGTTCTGAAAAAAAGAATCATACTTTATATTTACGATTTATGATTTACGACTTTATGATTGAAGTAACTAACACTAAGTGTATTTGTTATTTCTTCTTCGGGTGCAAAGATATACAAAATCGGTGGGCAGAAAAAAAAACAGAAAATAAAAAATAGAAGAATCTCTTTTCCCGATAAGATGGGGAGAAGAGATTCTTTGTCGCAGCCAAAGTGATATTGCAATGGCTCTATGTGATAGCAGAATCCTATTCTATTGTGCGCTGTATATTAAGTCTGCTTTAAAGTTGTTATACCAAGGATAAGAAGAGTCTTCAAACCATTTGGTGAATTCGGGATATGCCGCAGTGATTTTTACTCTTTCTTGTGTCCATTTAAAGTCCAGGCCTGGAATCTGCATTCCCCAAGTTGCTTTTTGTTTCGGGTCACGCGTGTTCCAATGAATTTCATTGTCTTTTACGATTATATAGAAATCTATGTCATTCATGTTCAGGCCTTCTTTTACATTATTAAATTTTAGTGTAAAAGGTTTGGCTGGATAGTTTGTTTCTCCGTTTATAGTATTGAGTAAGGAAGAAGTATCTGCATTACCCGTGAGAATAGCATGTGCTTCTACTGCCTGTCCGTTATCACTTAGTAAAGGCTGATTGTCGCCATTTACTTTAATGTAAGGAACAATTGCATAAGACGCGCCTACTGCTTTTAGCTCGCCTTCTATGGTTAATTCTTTTCCTTCTTGAGTAGCAGTCATTGAAACTACAATGTCGTTCATATCATAGTCGCCTTGTTGGGGATACATGTCTTCAATAATATAGGTATATTTGCCTAATTCATTTTTTTCCTCATTCCCAAAGCCGCCGTCGTTACAAGAAGTTCCGGATATTTTAATCATTCCTGTGGCATCTTTAACGACATTATCTTGTTTGATGCCGGTATTCGCACATTGAACAAGAATATTCTGTTCTATTTTTACTTCACCAATGATTTGACCAATTGTTGCTAAACCAACATAATTTGTATGGCCTATAGTCGAACCTTCACCTTGAAGGGTGCAAGAACCTCCATTTGCCGATAAAATTTCACAGTTCAGCCATGCACTTGTCTTTAATGTTAGTTTAATATGGTCCAATGTCAATTGATGACATGAAGTGTAGCTCCTTTCTCCTAGATACTTTTTATCTCCACCATGACCATTGCCAAGAGTAATATTATGGGCATAGAAGCAGCCTCCCTCATTTTTCCCTTCCATTGCATCGCCATTATATAAGGTTGAGCCATTATTAAACTCAATATCATAAACTCTAACCTCACCATAATTGCGTATCTCGCTATTTTTAAGAGATAGTGTTGATCCATCGGAAGCAGTCATTTTACCACCATCTTCAATATTGATGATACATTTAAATAGTTCCCCTCCCGATGTGAATTTTAATTCTCCTCCGGCTTTTACTGTAATTGAACCGGGTGCATCTTCAGCACTCGTCTGAT
This sequence comes from uncultured Bacteroides sp., assembly GCA_900555635.1. GTDB lineage: Bacteria > Bacteroidota > Bacteroidia > Bacteroidales > Bacteroidaceae > Bacteroides. Next base: position 160,596 of record USLU01000002.1, on the reverse strand, counting down.
ATACGTCACCGGCATTCACTACTTTTTCGTCGTCTTTAGCACGGGTGATGGCATTTTTCATAATGCTGCTATTTCCAAAAGAACAAGCTAAATTTTGACCGTCAATGGCCACTTCCTGTTGAGTGATTACTTCGCTGCCATCTGCCTTTTTGAAAGCTTGTACTATGTGTAACTTAGAAACTGTGGCAGGAACTACAATTTTCTGTGAAAAAGGCAGGTCTTTATTTACTTTTCCAGAAGCTGCTACTGGCAAAACTCCTTCTCCGGGTGTCTTGTCATAAACACGTACTGCATAATAGTATTTACCATTGTATTCGTCTTTCACTTCTACATTTACATCCATTGTTTTTGTAGTAGACCATTCAAAGTTGTCTGGAACGCGCGCATCCAAATTGGGATTATAGTTCGGGTCATGAACATCTTTTTGGCAGGAAGCATACATGCCATTAATACCAAGCTGATCATAATTTTTTTCATAAGCGCTATGTTTTGATAAGTTGTCTAATATGTTGCAAAGATACAAAAAAATTATGTATACACAATAAAAAGTTGTATATTATATATTGAACATTTCTTTATTCTTGCAAATAATAGACCTCGTTTGCTTATGTCCTGTTCTGAAACAAACTGCTTTTTGTTAGATGTAATTATTGTAATACATGAGTATATTTTGTATAACGTATCTCTGTTATTGAATAACTATCTCATCTGTAAATAAGAATTGTTTTCTTCCTTGTATGGCATGGAAGCGTACATAGCGTGCCTGTACCGGTGCACCTATCCAGCCAAAATCACGGAATATGACATCTTTTTTAGCTTCTTCTTCGCTGCAATTGTCCGTGCCCAGCAGGGTGAAATCTTTTCCATCTGTCGATACCCATACTTCTACTTTGGCAGGTAGGAATACTTGCGGAGTGCGGATTTGCATAAAATTGGCTACTACCCGATGAATGGCAGTAACTTTTCCCAAGTCGATGGTGGCGTCTAAATCATTGAGACAGAACCCTTGCCACCGTCCATCCATGTAGCTTTTTCCACCACGAAGCCCGTCTAGCAGACCGGTATCACCACCACCTTTGTAAACTTCTTTATGTTGGTAATATCCTCCTTGTGGGGCATAAGTTATTTTCTTGCCTATCCCTTTATGGTAATCGGTACGCAGATGGAGGCTCTTGCCGAGTGGGGTTGTCTTGTCAAAAAGACGGGCAGTCAACAGAATGGAATCTTTTACGATAAACGGCTTCTTGTATAATTTGGAAGATGAAGTTGGTTCGGAACCATCTGTTGTATAACGAATATCGATAGGATGCTTTTCGGAGGTTAGGGAGAGTATGATCCTCTTTTTGGCATAATCTACTGTTTGACTGGTTTGAACAAGTTCTGATAGGGTGAATGGATTGTACCCTTTGGTCTTGATGTGTCGGATTTCATTGTTAATACGGCGTTTGAAACTTTCCGGATGTTTGTTCTTTAACGGAGTCCAACCCACTTCGGACAAGGCGATTATACGAGGGTATATCATGTATTCTCCATGTTCATAAGTAGGAATATATTCGGCCCATACATTGCCTTGTACACCTAATATATATTTGCAAACCTCTGTGCCCAATGTGTCGGGTGCCGGATTGTATGAATAGGTTTGCCCGATGGGGACACAGGCGCCGAAAGCGAGAGGCTGGGTTTCAGGGTCATCCTGGTAGTGGTCCAGATAGCAATGGCTCTCAGGAGTCATGATGGCATAATGTCCCATGCGAGCTGCAGCGATGCCACCCTCTGTTCCTCGCCATGACATTACGGTTGCATTAGGGGCCAGGCCGCCATCTAGAATTTCGTCCCATCCTATGATGTCGCGTCCTTTGGAGTTGATATACTTTTCTATTCGGGATATCATGTAACTTTGCAGTTCACTTTCGTTTTTCAGTCCTTCGTCCTTCATACGTTGTTGGCATTTGGGACATGCTTTCCAGTGGCGTCTGCTGGCTTCATCTCCACCAATATGTATATAGTGGGAGGGAAAGATGCGTATGACCTCGTCCAGTACATCTTCGAAAAACTTGAAAGTCTCTTCATTGCCGATACAAACCTCTCCCGATGTATAAGGTTCACCCGTACAGGAAAGTTGCGGATAGGCAGCCAGCACTTCGCTGGAATGTCCCGGCATTTCTATTTCGGGGATAACAGTGATATGTCGTAGGCGGGCATATTCTACAACTTCACGCACATCGGCTTCGGTGTAATATCCACCATAAGCGCCTTCTTCATCCTTTTCGCAAAAATGATGGTCGTATTTTCCCCAATCTTGCAGATTGGCGGCTTTTCGCCAAGCGGCAAACTCAGTCAGACGGGGATACCCGGGAATTTCTAGTCTCCAGCCGGCTCCGTCAGTCAGATGCCAGTGCAGACGGTTTATCTTATAGGTTGCTATGAGGTCGAGTTGCTTCATAACATACTCTTTATTGAAGAAGTGGCGTGAAACATCCAGATGGAGACCACGGTAAGGAAACCGGGGTTCGTCCTTGATAGTGGTGACGGGTAATTCTTTCCCGTTTCTGGCAAGCTGTGCTAATGTTTGCAGTGCATAGAAGGCACCGGTAGCAGATTTAGCCTCAATGTTTATACCTTTTTTATTTATTGTCAGGTTGTAGCCTTCTTCTGAAATAGAACTGTCAGGAGCAACTTTAATACTGACAAAGGGAGTGTCATTCGATTCATTGTTCTTGAGTTTCAGGGGGAGAGGGTAGCTCGGTAAATAAGCCAACAGGTCATCCATATCATTTTGGGGCAAATTGGCCGTAAAGGTGACAATAGATGGAAGTTTAACTGTTTTCGAACTGGTTTTTTCGAACTGTGGATAAGGAATTATACTCAGTTCTTTGGGCGTTCCACAGGCTGCAAGTAAAAGTACAGTGATAGAAACAATGATTAGGGGGCTTTTCAATAATTTCATTTCGCAGTGTTATTATGTTCGGGGTAAATATACTGAATAATCTTCAAAAGTGATAATCTTTACTTTTTAAAATCCTTTTCCGTCGAAAAAACGTTAACACTATTCGTTCATCTCATAAAAAAATCCGATATTTGCAGCCATGATTCAGATAGAGACCATATTTGACATATTGTGGAAGGGGTTCATTATCGGCGTCATTGTGTCGGCGCCATTGGGTCCTGTAGGTGTATTATGTATCCAGCGTACTTTGAATAAAGGACGATGGTATGGTTTCGTAACAGGTATAGGGGCTTCGTTGAGCGATATTGCTTACGCCTTGTTGACGGGTTACGGAATGAGTTTCGTATTCGATTACGTCAACAAGAATATTTTTTATTTGCAATTGTTAGGCAGTATAATGCTATTGGCATTTGGTATTTACACCTTCCGCAGTAACCCTGTACAATCTATCCGTCCTATTTCTACTAATAAAGGATCATACTTCCATAACTTCATAACTGCTTTTGCAGTCACACTTTCCAACCCGCTTATAATTTTCTTATTTATTGGTCTTTTTGCCCGTTTTGCTTTTGTTAGTGAAGGGGTATTGGTCTTTGAGGCCGTAACCGGATATCTGGCTATTGCGTTAGGTGCTTTGGCATGGTGGTTTGGCATTACCTTTTTTGTTAATAAAGTACGTACACAATTCAACTTGCGCGGTATTTGGATAATGAACCGTATTATCGGGGGCATTGTTATGGTGGTATCTGCGCTCGGATTGGTGTTTACATTGATGGGCGAATCACTGTATTAATTGATTATTGACAATTGATAATTGACAATTCAGAATGAAGATAGCACAACAACTGAAAGAAAAGAATATAGCCGAATACCTTATATATATGTGGCAGGTAGAGGACTTGATTCGTGCCAATAAGTGCGACATTGATGAAATACGCCGCAATATTATTTCCCGTTATCCCGAAGAAGAGCGTCCGGCATTGGAGGAATGGTATGGAAACCTTGTTGAGATGATGCGTGCTGAGGGTGTTGTGGAGAAAGGGCATCTGCAAATCAATCGTAATGTCATTCAGAATTTGATGGATTTGCATGGAACACTATTGGCCTCTACTAAATATCCGTTTTATAATGCCGCTTATTTCAAAGCACTGCCGTTTATCGTAGAACTGCGTCAGAAGAACGGCCGGCAGGAATCTGAGTTAGAGACTTGCTTTGAGGCTCTTTACGGAGTATTGCTGCTGCGTTTGCAGAAGAAGGAAATCAGTCAGGGAACTACTAAAGCAATAGAAGCTATCAGCAGCTTCATTTCACTGCTTGCCAATTATTATGACAAGGAGAAGCGAGGTGAATTGGAGTTGGATTAAGAAAGAATTGTTCATCGTAACATCAATATATAAAGTATAATTTTTTAAATGAATATTTTAGTTACCGGTGCCAACGGTCAACTTGGCAATGAGATGCGAGTGTTGTCGCAGGAGAATCTTCAGCATGCTTATTTCTTCACTGATGTACAGGAATTGGATATTTGCGACGAACAGGCAGTACGCGCGTTTGTGGCAGATAACCATGTGGATGTTATTGTGAATTGCGCTGCCTATACGGCTGTGGATAAAGCGGAAGATAACCAGGAACTTTGCGATAAACTGAATCATTTGGCTCCCGGTTATTTGGCTGCTGCCGCCGAAGCGTGTGGTGCTGCATTGATACAGGTATCTACTGATTATGTTTTTGACGGAACGGGACATATTCCGTATACGGAAGAGATGGTGCCTTGCCCTAACTCGGTATATGGCTCTACCAAGTTGGCAGGCGAGCAGGCAGTGATGAAGAATTGCAGTCGTGCGATGGTTATCCGTACTGCATGGTTGTATTCCATTTATGGGAATAACTTTGTAAAGACAATGCTTCGCTTGGGACGTGAGCGTGAAACACTGGGTGTTGTTTTCGACCAGATAGGTACACCGACTTATGCAAATGATTTGGCACGTGCTATCTTTGTAGCCATCAATCAAGGTATTGTTCCGGGTATTTATCATTTCAGCGACGAAGGAGTTTGCTCTTGGTATGACTTTACTTTGGCAATACATCGCATAGCAGGCATAACAACCTGTAAAGTAAGTCCCTTGCATACCGATGAATTTCCAGCCAAGGCTCCACGTCCAAATTATTCCGTATTGGACAAGACAAAAATAAAAAAGACATTTGGCATTGAAGTCCCCCATTGGGAGGTAAGCCTTGCTTCATGCATCGAGAATTTAGAAAAGTGATTATACAGATTATCATTAAATATGGCAAGTAACAACGAGATAGAAAGAAGACGAACGTTTGCGATTATCGCGCACCCGGATGCCGGTAAGACATCGTTGACTGAGAAGCTGCTGCTTTTCGGTGGACAAATTCAGGTGGCCGGTGCTGTGAAGAGCAACAAAATAAAGAAAACGGCAACATCAGACTGGATGGATATCGAGAAACAGCGTGGTATCTCTGTTACCACTTCTGTGATGGAATTCGATTATCAGGATTATAAGATTAATATCCTTGATACTCCCGGTCACCAGGACTTTGCCGAAGATACCTACCGTACACTTACCGCTGTGGACAGTGTTATTATTGTAGTGGATGGTGCAAAAGGTGTGGAAACACAAACCCGTAAGTTGATGGAAGTATGCCGCATGCGTAATACGCCGGTTATTATTTTCGTCAACAAGATGGACCGTGAAGCGAAAGATCCCTTTGACTTGTTGGACGAGTTGGAAGAAGAACTCTCCATCCACGTTCGTCCGTTGACGTGGCCCATTGAAAGTGGTGCAAGATTTAAGGGAGTATATAATCTGTATGAACAGAAACTAAACCTCTTCCAACCTTCTAAACAAGTGGTTACTGAGAAGGTAGAGGTGGATGTCAATACAGAAGAACTGGATAAACACATTGGTTCGCCACTGGCAGAGAAACTTCGTGGCGAGTTGGAATTGATTGACGGAGTTTATTCAGAGTTTCAGGTAGAAGAATATCTGAAAGGTGAACTTGCTCCTGTATTCTTTGGTTCGGCGCTCAATAATTTCGGCGTTCAGGAATTGCTGGATTGTTTCGTGGAGATAGCTCCCAGTCCTCGCCCTGTAAAGGCGGAAGAACGTGAAGTGGAGCCGGATGAACCCAAATTCACAGGTTTTGTCTTTAAGATTACGGCTAATATCGACCCCAACCACCGTTCATGTATTGCTTTCTGCAAGATTTGCTCCGGTAAGTTTGTGCGTAATGCTCCTTATTATCATGTACGCCATGGTAAGACAGTACGTTTTTCTTCGCCTACCCAGTTTATGGCGCAGCGCAAGACGACGGTAGACGAAGCATGGGCGGGAGATATCATCGGCTTGCCGGATAACGGTACATTCAAGATTGGCGATACGCTGACCGAAGGCGAAATGCTTCATTTCCGTGGCTTGCCAAGCTTCTCGCCGGAGATGTTTAAATACATAGAGAATGCAGACCCGATGAAGCAGAAACAGCTTGCCAAAGGCGTTGACCAATTGATGGACGAAGGTGTGGCACAGTTGTTTGTCAATCAGTTCAACGGACGTAAGATTATCGGTACGGTAGGGCAGTTGCAGTTCGAGGTTATTCAGTATCGTTTGGAGAATGAATACAGTGCGAAGTGTCGCTGGGAGCCGTTGAGCTTATATAAAGCTTGCTGGATTGAGAGTGATAATCCTGAGGAACTGGAAGCCTTCAAAAAACGTAAATACCAGTATATGGCAAAAGACCGTGAGGGTAGGGACGTGTTCCTTGCCGATAGCGGATATGTATTGCAAATGGCACAGATGGACTTCAAGCATATCAAGTTCCACTTTACGAGCGAATTCTGATAAATTGCATAAATTATAAATAAAGAAAGAGCTGCATCAATATAGTGAAATCTATTTTGATGCAGCTCTTTCTCTTTTGTTATGCATTGAATAAGGGGCGTAATGAGGGTTTACTCACTTAATCGGTAAGGTTACGATCATACGTGTACCTTCCTTATATTCGGGATCAATTTTAATGTCGCCTGAAAGTCGCTTTACGATAAGTTGGCAGAGGTACAATCCCAATCCGTTGCCCTGGATAAAAGTATTTAGTTTATAGAAACGCTCGAATACGTTCTCATGGTTGTCTTTAGGAATACCACAACCTGTATCTGTGACATAAATTGTGATATTATTCCGTGCTTCATCCTTTTGATAACTTAAAGAAATGAGCCCTTTTTCGGTAAACTTATTGGCGTTATCCAGTAAATGCTCAATGACTTGAGTCAGATATTGCTCATTGGTCATAATGAACATGCTATTTTCAGTGATATCCAATTTATATTCTATTCCGTCTTTCCTTTTAAGCTGTTCCATTTTCTGAACACAGATACTTCTTAAATCCGTCGATTGGCAGGGTAGTTCTTCTTCGGAAACGTCCAGATTGGCTACTTCCAGCATGCTGTTGACGAGGTTTGTCAGCAGGACTGTGCTTTTTTGTATTTCTCCGGGAAACTCCTGACGCATCTCTATGTCAATATCATCATTCATAATTAAGTCAGAGAAACCTACGATGGCATTCAGTGGAGTACGTATTTCGTGACAAATGGAGTTGATGAACTCTTGTTTCATCTTTTCGCTTTCTTGTGCCTTTCCGTGCAGGACTTTCAGTTCCATCTTCATTCTCTTTTCTTTTTTCCAGGAGAAGTAGAAGTAGGTGCTGATAGATACCAGGATAAGCAGTAGGATAGAGAGAGAAACAAGCAACATTTGTTTGTTCTTTATCTCCAGCATCGCCTTCTCATTGTTGAGCGTGTTAAGATCGTATTTTACTTGTAATTCATTGAGTTGTTTGTTGGTTGCTTCTGTGGTCAATGAGTCTTGTACTTGATGCGAAATCTTCAGATACTTCAGGGCATTAGGGTAATCTTTAGATTCCTCATAAAGTGCGGAATGTACAGAGTAAAGACCGGGAAGATTCTGGGGGGCGAGCTTGTGAGCAAATTTAATAAGAGAATCGTTGGCGGCTATTGCTTTAATGTAGTCTTTTTGGGTACGATTAATCGTATAATAATTGTTGACGCAAAGATAATAGCTGTATTTGTCGTAATCATTAGTCAGGTTTTTACCTATTTCCTGAATTTTATTCCAACAATCCTGTTCCTCCTCAAGTGTTAAGTAAGGCATTTGAGTGCATATAACGGAATAGCATTGGAGTAACTCTAAATCTATGCGGTAGAATGGGCGTTGTGTTTTGTAATCAGCATTAAACTTGTCTTCTTCAAATTTAATGAGCTTCTGCAACATTTTGACGGCTTCTTTATTTCTATTGCTTTGTGCATAGGCAAGAGCATGACGCCAAATAATGAATTTTTGATAGATATACTTAGCTTCTTCAGGCAGTGATTCGGTCAGTTTCATAGCCTTGTCTAAGTAGGGAATGGATTTTTTAATTTGGTGATTCATATAGAAACTATTTCCTACGATGTATGACGAGGCTATTTCCTTATAAATGTTGTTTGTTTTATTGGTGTTGGCATTCTGGTCGTTTAATTCTTTTTTGATGACCTCATCTTTTTGATCAGTATAACATGATGAGTCAAAAAGTCGCATGCGATAAAAAGGCAACAAATAGTTGATTTCTTCGGAGGTGGCTACCTGCTTTACGTACTCAATATATTTTGCAACAGAATCTCTTTGGTTTGCTTTAGCCTCTTCGAGCACAATATCGTTGAGTGCATCTAGCATGCTTTTCCTATCTTTTAGCTTCGACGCTTCCTGATACATTTTCCATAGATATTCTTTTATATCAGATGGATCGGACGTAATGTCTGCCAGGTTTCTGTATATTTGGACTTTCTGCTGGGCAGAAGCGGATGTATTCAATATGGATATTAGGCTATCCTTAGCCTGTGTTGTATGATAGGCAAGTATAGTTGAACTAATGAATATGAATATAGTAGTAATTATGAGTCTCATATTGCATCACGTGTTTATATAAGCTACAAATCTACACTTTTTTTGATAATAATTGTTGTTTCTGAATAATTTTCACAACCTTTGTTCCTCGAAACAACCAAACGTGGACTAATGATAAAAATCGTGTGTTTTTTCTTTCTTACTTTTCTTTTAGTGCTGACAGCCTGCTCATCTCCTGCCGACAAGACTTTACTGGATTATGAACAATCCCTTTGCCATGCCGACTCGTTAGTGCATGCCGGCAAGACGGATAGTGTCCGGACTGCCCATCTGATTTCCGACCTGCACCGTGAATATGACCAAGTTAAAGAACAATCCGGCGGAAAGCGTGTGCGCCTGATGCCTGCCGACGGACGTAAGAAGTTTCTTTGGGAAACACTTTTCGGATTGATGTTGGGCTTGAATGTTTGGTTGTCCATCAGGGACATCAAGTTTAGCGACGACCGCAAGCACCGTCGCTATTTGGTCGATTTAAGCGAAAACGAACAACGTTTGCGCAACAATGAGCTTGAAAGAAATGAATTACAGGAGTGCCTGGAAGAAATGTCGCTGACGAACGAGGAACGGGAAGAAGTGAGCCTGTCATTGATGAACCTGATGGAGCATGGCAGCCAGTTGCAAGAAGAAAATGAGGATCTTCGTATTCGCTTGGAGAAGTATGAAAAGCGCTCCCTGCCACGCGAAATGGAATTATTGAAAAAAGAGGGTGAACGTGCCCGCCGACTGGATGCACAAGTACAAGTGCTCACCTCTACGTTGATAGACGATGACGAAGTAATGAAACGTCTCCGTCGTGAACCCAAATACCTTTCGGATGCCGACTATAATTACTTGCAACAACTGACCGACCGTGTATATGATAGCTTCATCACCCGCCTTGCCGAGCGCTTCCCCCAACTAACCCCTGCCGACACGCAGCTTTGCATACTGATGCGTCTGCGTTTTACGAATGCACAGATTGCTACACTTACGGCTGTATCTTCCGCCTCAGTGTCACAGCAGAAGTTCCGTCTGAAGAAGCGGTTGCTACAAACGGACGAAACGTTATTCGGGGAAGGGGAGACGCTGGATGCGTTTGTGTGTGGATGTTAGTGTTTTAGTAGTTAAAGATAATAGGGAATAAAGACCAACTTTATCTCAAAAAAGATTATCTTCGTATTATAATCTCCGTTATTATAATGTAGATTATAATACATAACTATATAATATATATTGCTATATGGAGTTTTTGTGCTTCCGTGTAACGGCAGATACAGCGTGAAGGAGTTCTTCTATGTTCGCAAGAAATACTGATGGAAACATCTTTTTTTGCTGTTTTCTAGAGTTGTCTTATTGCTGTTTAATATAGAGGGTATCTCAGTCGTTATGTCAGGCTGCCTCAGTCGTTATGTCAGGCTGCCTCTGTCGTTATGTTAGGCTACCTCAGTCGTTATGTTAGACTACCACAGTCGTTATGTTAGATTACCCCGCTCAGAAGTACTTCTGGACGGGGATTTTTGTACTTGGATGAAGGGAAATGTATTTTTGTGTCTCTTATCCCGTTTGCGAAAAAAATGCTTGAGGGACTTTCTTCGTTATTCTGTTTCCTTTATTATTTGCAACAGATACTTCACGTTCTCAATGTGTGTCCGAAAGATGTTGGACAATAATTTGGCCCTGCCACTCTCTTTCGTTAGATTCAACAGGAATTCCACTTGATAGCCAATATTTTCCGATGTGCATCTGCGGCTTTTGCTTGAAAGATGCTGCTGTGCTATGTACATTCCGAATCCCTCGATCAGTTGCTTCATTCCTAAAGTGTGATAACTACCTAAAAGATTGACAAAGTAATGGAATTTCCCAAGTGTTACGAGTAGATTTTCCAACCGTTCAATATCCGGCCTCTGCACAAAGTAAGTTCCCATATTAACAAAGCGGTTCAACGTAAGATAGAAGGTCATCATTTCTTCGTCTGAAGTAAAGATTGCGTGCATAAATTGAGTTTCGTCCCCCGGGCGAACCTGCTCATTGTTCAAAATAGCTTCCATAAGCATTAAATTTTTGAATAGGTGAATAAATAAGGTTCAATGGGAAGAACGGAAGAGTGGATTTATAGAAATAAAAGAAGCGGTTTCGCCTGTCCCATTGCTCTTCACCAACACGCTAGGCGGGGTAGTAGGTGCATTAACACTCCACATGGGGGTACGAAACCGCCATATAGAATGCGCGTAAGCAGGCATAAAACGGCCTGCCACATCATAGGCAGGTTTCACCCACCTAACGTATTTTTGATAAAGAGCATCGCAAATGTACAACATATATCTGATAAAGCCAAAAAGGAGCACTGAAATATAAGTCTTTCAACCAACTTCGGAAACTCTTGAATAATGTATAGTCAGTGTTCCTTAATTTGTAGAGATATTGAAGATTGTAGAGATACTGAAGAATGCTACCATTCATTATCAGTGAGTTATGCTTCTTGGTTGTAGAGATGGTCATGGTAACTATAACTTTTCACGTTTTGCGGTCTTTGTTGCCTTGTAGAGATGCGTATTTGTTAAATTGTTGATAATTAGAGGATTAATTGAAATGGCTGTAGAGACTGTTTTCTTGCTTTTCTTTGTTGTGCACCCTAACTTTGCAACATCGAATCTGAGAGAAACGAAAGACTGAATCGTTGAGGCCTCACGGTGAAATTCTTTCTCATACCTCTTAAAGGAGATGGGACTTCGGTCAGCCCTTAACCCGACCGGTCAAAGCAGTGATGACTGGCTCACCTGCAACTATATTCTATTTACTTAATACATTATTAATTATGTTTTATAAGAAAACTCAACAGAAAATCAATGGCTTGTGGTATCCTCGATCTATTACATGGGGTAAAGCCATTACAACCAATCAGGTAGCAGATCAATTGGCGTTACTCTCTACCGTAACCCGTGGTGACGCGTATGCCATCATGAAGAATTTTGGAACCGTACTTTCACTCTACATGGGACAAGGGCGTTCGGTGAAAATAGATGGAGTAGGTACCTTTTATTATACAGCTGCTGCAAATAAGCAAGGAGTACAAACTGCTAAAGAGGTAAGTGCTTCTCAGATAGTGGGAGTGCGTGTCCGTTTTATTCCCGAGGTTGAACGCGATGTTAATAACAAGGTCGTTACCCGTAGCATGGTGGACAATAAGATTTGTTGGGAAGAGTGGGGCAAGACCTCCGGTAATGAGAGCGGAAATACCGGTGGTGCAGGTGACGAGAACGATAATCCTTTGGGATAATCCCCTCGGCCTCCCGTATTCAGTGACGTTTCGCTTATAGCAAATAGCCTCGTGCAACCTCCTTTGGGAAGCACGGGGCTATTTCTTTTAATGTTTCCTCTCTTTTTCACCTTTTCATCACATAATAATTCATATATTTGCATATAAAGATTAACTACGGTACATATAAATATGGTTTCGAAGAACCTTGTTGACATAAGAGAGAATGATATCATCAAGTATGATAGAGAATTACTTCCTATTCTGCTACACGATAACAGTTCGAATCAAAATATACTCTGGGCTACAGATAATTATACATTTATGGGCGAAGAATACAAGGCTTCCGCTCCTATTCAATGCAAACTTGTTACAGGTAAAAATGGTGATATCATCAAGCCAAGAGTCAGTAAAAGTAAAGAAGAACAATTAACCCGTACCAGGGGAAAAGCTGAAGTCTTTTCACCCTCATGGCTATGTAACCGACAAAACAATTTGGTAGATAATGCTTGGTTTGGCGTTGAGGGACTTTTTAATCATGAAATAGATAACCATTGGGAAACCAATTTGAATCCTATTCCCTTTCCCACAGCAGATGGAAAAACCTGGAAGGACTATGTGAAAAACATACGCATGGAAATCACCTGTGGAGAAGCTCCCTATTTAGCAAGCCGCTATGATGCCATTACCGGAGAAACTATAGCAGTTGCAGATAGAATCGGACTTCTGGATAGAAAGCTACGTGTTGTCTCAGAAAATCTAAGCACCAAAAAGGCGTGGTGTAAATGGGCAATCATTGCCTTTCAAAGTATTTATGGCTATGAGTGGCAAGGTGACAACCTGCTTATTGCCCGCGAGAATCTGCTTTTCACATTTATAGACCATTATCAAGCGAAATTTCAAAGTAAGCCTTCTATAAAATATTTAAAGATCATTGCTGAAATTATCTCTTGGAATATTTGGCAGATGGACGGATTGAAGTTTGTCATTCCAAATAGCTGCACCTGCAACCACAATGGAATCTATTGCGAGATTAAAGACTGGAATGCCGGGAAGACGGTAAAATTTGTATCACTACTAAAAAAATAAATATATGATTGTTGATACAGGCATATTAGACAAACTTATTGTTGGTAGAGTTGAGCCACATATATATGCTTTCTCTACTCAAACGGTACCCAACTATCTGAAAGTTGGCGATACCTATCGTCCCCTGGAGCAACGGTTGAATGAATGGCGCAAGCACTTCCCGGATTTGGTAGAGCGGTTTTCTGTAGTAGCCAAAGTGGATGATGCTACCTTTTTCCGCGATTTCTCCATCCATAATTTCCTGGAGAAAGAGAAGAAACTGAACAGGCTTCAGCCGGATACAATAGAGAATCTTCCTTATTATTCAAAGGAATTTTTCGAGAATGCCACAGTCGATGATGTAAAAGATGCGCTGGCCGACATAAAATCTGCTTTTCAAAACAATCATAATAAATATCAATTCTACTCTTTTGACGAAAGTCGGGTTCCCTTGACTTATAGATATAGAGATGAAGAAACCTTTCCTCCTCGTAAGAATCAGCAAGAAGTCATTGACAGGTATAAAGCCGCAGTTGCAGAAGGACGGAAAAATTTGTTGATGTATGCAGTCATGCGTTTCGGAAAGTCGTTTACTTCTATGTGTTGCGCTGCCGAGACCGGTGCAAATCTTGTCGTTGTTGTTTCCGCTAAAGGGGATGTGAAGGAAGAGTGGAAATACGCTGTTGAAAGCCATGTAAAGTTTCGTGAATACGAATTTATGGATGATGCTTCTCTGCTTAAAAGCAAGAAGGCACTATCCAATATGCTGAAGACCAAGAAAGTGGTACTCTTCCTTACTTTGCAGAACTTGATGGGGAAGAAAATAAAAACGAAGCATAAGGAAGTATTCGAACGAACGATTGATTTGCTTATTGTGGACGAAAGCCATTATGGTGCAAGAGCAGAAGAATACGGAAAGGTATTGGCTGTTACAAAAACACAATGGAGGCAGGAGTGTGCTGATGCAGATCTGGCAGATGAATATGAAGATAGTGAGGCCCTGAAAGCTCTGAAAGCCAACGTTCGATTACATTTGTCCGGTACACCTTACCGCATTTTGATGGGCAGTGAATTTCAGCCGGAAGACATTATAGGCTTTTGCCAGTATACGGATATTGTTAATATTCAGGAGAAGTGGGATCAAGATCATCTGTTGGAAGATAATGTGAAGGAATGGGATAATCCATACTTTGGTTTCCCTCAAATGGTTCGTTTTGCATTCAATCCCAATGAATCTTCCATCAAGAAGATGGAAGAATTGGAGAAATCCGGCATTACGAATGCTTTCTCTGAGTTATTCCGTCCACTATCTATTAGCAAAGATACCTCTCCTAATCATGGGCATCGGATATTTAAACATGAACAGGAAATCCTGGATTTACTGGAAGTCATTGACGGATCGAAACAAGATGAGAATGTGCTTGGCTTTTTAGATTATGACAAGATTAAAGAAGGGAAAATGTGCCGGCACATCGTCTGCGTCCTGCCTTACCGGGCTTCTTGTGATGCTTTGGAAAACTTGATTACTTGCAACAAAGATAAATTCAGGAACCTCGGAGATTACCAGATCGTCAATATTTCCGGTGTTGAAAATGAGCAAGCTTATGAGAATACTTCATCTGTAAAAGAGAAAATACGGAGTTGTGAAGCCGAAGGGAAGAAGACATTAACGCTTACCGTGAACCGTATGCTCACCGGCAGCACGGTGGAACAATGGGACACCATGCTCTTTCTGAAAGAATGTGCCTCCCCTCAAGAATATGACCAAGCCATATTTCGTCTGCAAAACCAGTATGTGCGTAAATATATATACGCTAAAAATGAAGTTGTCAAGTACAACATGAAGCCACAAACCCTTCTGATTGATTTCGACCCGAACAGGATGTTCCGTTTGCAGGAGAGGAAATCATTTGTTTGCAATATGAATATGGATAAAAGCGGCAACTCTAAACTGGAAGAACGCATAAAAGAAGAGTTGCGCATTTCGCCTATCATTATACTCAATAAAAACAAGTTGCAAGAAGTCGTAGCGACGGATATTCTGGATGCTGTGCGTGAGTACTCTGCTAAAAGGAGCTTGAAAGATGAGGCTATGGAAATCCCTATAGACTATTCGCTATTTACCGATCCGACAATTCTGAGAGAAATAGAGGCATTGTCACCTATAGACTCATCCAAAGGTCTGGATATAAAGCCAAATCAAGGTGAAGAAGACAATATGGATGTACCGACTGACGGCGGAGAAAGTGGAGAACCTGCCGATAATACTTTCGATGACCAACAGCCCGGTGAACAGGAAAATACAGAAAAAGAATTACTTGGTAAAAAGTTAGCTACCTACTATGCACAGATCTTGTTTTTTGCCTTTCTTACCAATTCTAATGTAAAGTCATTGGATGAAGTGATCGATGCTATCAACTTGAATGCTGATAATAAACGCATTGCCCGTAACGTAGGTTTAAAGCTAAGTATTCTGAAAATCTTTCGGCACAAATTCAATTCAGTAGCCATGAATCTATTGGATTATAGCATTCAGAATTTGAATTCAAAAGGGCAAGACGAGGATTTGAAACCACAGGAAAGGGTAGAAGCTGCAATGAGAAAGTTTGGTAAGCTATCGCCTTCCGAAGTAGTTACCCCGATGCACATGGCAGAAAAGATGGTTAATATATTATCCGAATCCGACATAAGTGAGCATACCAAGATACTTGATTTAGGGTCTAAGCATGGCGAATTCGCTAGTGCGCTTTATGCAAGGTTTGGCAACAAAGTAAAAGACCATATTTATTCTATTCCGACATCAAGCCTTGCTTATGAATTTACCCGTAAGGTTTATGCTCTGCTTGGATTGCCGGTAGAGAATATTTGCTCTGATTTTATTGCTTATGATTTAATAGACGATACAAAAAATGAAATGATAATACAGGAATTGCAAGATATGAAATTTGATGTGATAATTGGTAATCCGCCCTATCAGACTGATACAAAAGACACCAGTGATAAGCCTATATATTATAAGTTTGTGGATGTAGCGTATAGCCTGTCTCCCAAAGTATGCCTTATAACGCCGGCTCGTTTTCTTTTTAATGCAGGCAAGACGCCTGAACAATGGAATAAGAAGATGTTGTATAACGAGCATATATCTGTTGAGTATTATAATCCTAAATCAGCAGATGTATTTCCGGATGTACTTTTAAAAGGCGGAGTGGCGGTTACCTATAAGGATGATGATAAAAACTTTGGGGTTATTGGGTTATATACGCATTATGCAGAATTAAACTCAATTCTTAAGAAAGTCATTAATATGGATAACTTTGAATCGCTAACAGACTCAATTTATTTGCAGAATAAGTTTTGTTTGGATGTGCTTTACCAAGATTATCCCGATTATAAGAATTTCATTGGTAGCAATGGTCGTGAAAAGCGGCTTACTACAAATATTTTTTCACTTTTAGATCTATTTGAAAAGGATAGGGAATCAGATACTCAGGTTGAGATTATAGGGCTGATAAATAATGTACGCTGTACCCGGTATATCGAGCCAAAGTATATTTTAGAACATCAGAATCTGTTTAAGTATAAAGTGTTATTACCGAAAACTAATAATACCGGTCAATTAGGTGAGGTACTGTCTAATCCCTTAGTGGCGGAACCTGGAATTGGTTATACACAATCTTTTATTGCTATAGGAGATTTTGAAACTGTGGATGAAGCCGCCAATGCTTTAAAATATATAAAAACCAAATTTGCACGAACGTTACTTGGAACTTTGAAAGTGACACAGGATACCAATAAAGGAACATGGCAGAATGTTCCTCTACAAGATTTCACCGGGAACTCTGATATTGATTGGAATCAATCCATTGACGAAATAGATGAGCAGCTTTATGAAAAGTATGGATTAAACGATAAGGAAATCGCATTCATAAAGAGTAGAATACAAGAGATGGTATAAAAAACAAAATATGCATAAACAATTGTAATAGAGGCGTATTTCTATTCTTCTTATATTGATTTAGTGTTTTTTAGGTTTTATTTCTGCTAACTTTTTACGGATTATCGCTAATTTCGAACGATTTTTTGTAAAACCGATCAAACAACTAATAATTTATAATATGGAAAACTTGAATACGGCGATTCTGCTGATGATAGTAGGTATGACAACGGTCTTCGCTATCCTGCTGATTGTAATCTGTTTAGGAAAAGGTCTTATAGCACTTGTAAATAAATATGCACCTGAAGAGGTGGTACCGGCAAAATCTGGTGCAGGTGGTCCCGCACCTGTCCCCGGCAATATATTGGCTGCTATTAGTGCTGCCGTCACAGTGGTGACGCAAGGCAAGGGCAAAGTAGCTAAAGTAGAAAAAATCTGAAATAAAAATCTTATATAAACACACACCGTAAATTTAGTATGAAAAAAGAAATTAAGTTCAGCTTGGTATTCAGGGATATGTGGCAAAGTGCCGGAAAATATGTTCCTCGTGTTGACCAGCTGGTGAAAGTTGCTCCTGCCATTATCGAGATGGGCTGTTTTGCCCGTGTAGAAACCAATGGAGGAGGTTTTGAACAAGTGAATCTATTGTTTGGGGAAAATCCGAATAAAGCTGTGCGCGAATGGACGAAGCCGTTCCATAAAGCCGGCATTCAGACACATATGTTAGACCGTGCCTTGAATGGACTTCGCATGAGTCCGGTTCCTGCCGACGTACGCAAACTCTTTTATAAAGTAAAGAAAGCGCAAGGCACAGACATCACACGCACATTTTGCGGATTGAATGATGTGCGCAATATTATTCCTTCCATTGGTTATGCCAAAGAAGCGGGGATGATTTCACAATGTTCACTTTGTATCACACATTCTCCTATCCATACGGTAGAGTATTACACCAATATGGCATTGAAGCTTATCAAAGCAGGTGCTGATGAAATCTGTATCAAAGATATGGCAGGCATCGGACGTCCGGTATCATTGGGCAAGATTGTTGCTAATATCAAGGCTGCTCATCCTGAAATTCCTATTCAATATCATAGCCATGCCGGTCCGGGCTTTAATATGGCAAGTATTCTTGAAGTATGTGAAGCCGGTTGCGACTACATAGACGTAGGTATGGAACCACTTTCCTGGGGTACGGGACATGCTGATTTGCTTAGCGTGCAAGCCATGTTGAAAGATGCAGGCTTCCAAGTGCCTGAAATCAATATGGAGGCATACATGAAGGTGCGTTCACTTATTCAGGAATTTATGGACGACTTCCTTGGTCTCTACATCAGCCCGAAAAATCGTTTGATGAACTCCTTGCTGATAGGTCCCGGACTTCCCGGAGGTATGATGGGTAGCTTGATGGCTGACCTGGAATCAAACCTTGAATCTATCAATAAATATAAGGCAAAGCATAATCTGCCATTCATGACACAAGATCAACTGCTTATCAAGTTGTTCAATGAAGTGGCTTATGTATGGCCACGTGTAGGTTATCCTCCATTGGTAACACCGTTTAGCCAGTATGTCAAGAACCTAGCGATGATGAATGTAATCGCTATGGAAAAAGGCAAAGAACGCTGGGGTATGATTGCCGATGATATTTGGGATATGTTGCTGGGTAAAGCCGGTAAGCTACCGGGTGAATTGGCTCCTGAACTTATCGAGAAGGCAGAACGCGAAGGACGTAAGTTCTTTACAGGTAATCCGCAAGATAACTATCCCGATGCTCTTGACAAATATCGCAAAATGATGAAAGAGAATAAATGGGAACTTGGCGATGATGATGAAGAACTCTTCGAATATGCCATGCATCCGGCACAATATGAAGCCTATAAGAGTGGTAAAGCAAAAGAAGACTTCCTTGCCGACGTTGAGAAAAAACGCAAAGAGCGTGACAAAACTCCCGAAGATGATAGCAAGCCCAAAACACTTACCGTGCAGGTGGACGGTCAGGCTTATCGCGTAACGGTAGCTTACGGTGACATCGATCTTCCCGCATCGGCTACTGAAAAGGTTACCTCTCCCGTAGGCGAAGGACAAGATGTTCCCGCTCCATTGGAAGGCAAGTTCTTCCTTACAAAGAATGCACAGGAGACACCACTGAAAGTAGGCGACAAGGTAGCCCAGGGTGACCTTCTCTGCTATATTGAAGCCATGAAGACGTACAATGCCATTCGTGCCGATTTTGCCGGAACGGTTGTTGCCATTTGCGTCAATCCGGGTGATTCTGTTTCTGAAGATGATGTATTAATGAAGATAGGCTGATGGAAGAAATATTTGCAAAACTCTATGACATGACGGCGTTCAGCAATATCATTGCCGATCCGTCGTTCCTCGTGATGTATGCCATTGCTTTCATCCTGCTTTATTTAGGTATTAAGAAACACTATGAACCGCTGTTATTGGTGCCCATCGCTTTCGGTGTGCTTATTGCCAATTTTCCCGGTGGTGACATGGGTGTGATTCAAGCAGATGAAAACGGAATGGTCATGGTGAACGGGGTATTGAAGAACATTTGGGAAATGCCGTTGCACGAGATTGCGCACGACCTTGGACTGATGAACTTCATCTATTATATGTTGATTAAGACCGGTTTCTTGCCTCCTGTCATCTTTATGGGGGTAGGTGCGTTGACAGACTTTGGTCCGATGCTTCGTAATTTACGATTGTCTATATTTGGTGCAGCTGCACAGTTGGGTATCTTTACAGTATTGTTGTGTGCCGTAATGATAGGATTTACTCCGCAGGAAGCCGGTGCACTGGGTATTATCGGTGGTGCTGATGGTCCGACGGCTATCTTTACTACTATTAAGTTAGCTCCTCACTTACTGGGACCGATTGCTATTGCTGCCTATTCTTATATGGCACTTGTACCGGTAATAATTCCTTTAGTTGTAAAATTGTTTTGCAGTAAGAAGGAATTGATGATTAATATGAAGGAACAAGAGAAGCTTTATCCGTCAAAAACGGAGATCAAGAATCTGCGTGTACTGAAGATTATTTTCCCGATTGCAGTAACTACGGTCGTTGCTTTATTTGTGCCGACGGCAGTGCCTTTGATTGGTATGTTGATGTTCGGTAATCTGATTAAGGAAATCGGTTCCGATACCAGCCGTTTGTTTGACGCTGCTGCAAACAGCATCATGAATGCTGCCACTATATTCCTGGGACTGAGTGTCGGTGCTACTATGACGAGCGCGGCATTCCTTAACTGGACGACTATTGGTATTGTAGTGGGTGGCTTCCTTGCATTTGCCTTGTCTATTACAGGCGGTATCTTCTTTGTGAAGTTATTCAACTTGTTTAGCAAGAAGAAGATCAATCCGCTGATCGGTGCAACCGGACTGAGTGCGGTACCTATGGCAAGCCGTGTCTGCAATGACATTGCTACCAAGTATGACCCGAAGAATCATGTGTTGAATTACTGTATGTCCAGTAATATTTCCGGCGTAATCGGTTCAGCGGTAGCAGCCGGTGTACTGATTTCATTCTTGGGATAAATAGCACTTTAATGAATAAAAAAATAGGGCTGATTGGTATTTTCACCAAGTCAGCCCTATTTTTGTTAAGTGCTCTTATTCGCTAATAACCTTTCTATACTCAGCTACTGCCATCTTTTCGGCTAGTAAAGCGTTAATCAGGTTTGTATGGGCTTGGGTCCACGACAATTGCGCCGAAAGGACATCTACCATGCTGGCTTTTCCTTCGTTGTAAGAGAAGGTCGCTAAATCAAGGTTCTCATCGGCAAGTGCCATATTTTCTTTAGCGGTCTTCACTTGTTGTTCCGTTTCAGTCAACTTTGTGTTGGCAGCGGAGAACTCTTCTAGAATACCATCTGAGATATAGCTCTGTTGTAGCTTTTGAATACCGATATATGCCTTCTGCTGCCGGTTAGTTTTGAAGCGGGCACCCCAACGGAAGATGGGGATGTTTACATTCAATCCCGCAATAGGGGTATGCACAACTGTCTGCCCCATGTAAGCGACACCCGTGTCCCAACCCGTTGCAAGAAACATATTTACTTGTGGATTGTATTTGCTGAGAGCTGCCCGGCGTTGTGCTTCACTCTTGGCGATATTTACTTCTGTACTGGCGTAATCGGCCCGGCGGTTTAATACTTCGTCGAAACTGAGTTGTTGTACTGGTTCGCATATCGTTCCGATATCACTCAGGCTGTCTACCGGGACATCCGGTTTTACTCCCATAAGGATATTGAGTTGCTGCAAAGCCAGTGTATAATTCTGGCGTGCTTTGATGTATTGTAACTCTGCTTCTTTCTTACGAGTGGAAATCATCAGTAAATCCGTACGGCTGATAGCACCATCGCTAAAACGATCATTGATGATATTGTATTGTTGGTTTACAATATCTTCGTATTGTTTGGCGGCTTGTAGCATGGCATGTGCGGCAGAAGCATTCCAATATACAGCGTCACTTTGGTAGTGAATCTGATCCATGGTCAGTTCTTCGCTGAGTCGTGCAAGACTTTCGTCTGCTTTAGCCATATTCTTTTGTGCATTCAGCGCTCCACCGGTGTATAACGGCTGCCCCAGAGTTGCCAAAGCTTGGTAAGTATAGGGGCGGTATTGTCCTGCGGGGCTATTCCACATATCCAAGTGGTTCAGATTGGCAGTACCTTCAGCAGTGATATCTATCTTTGGAAGGAAGCCGGTCATGGCTATCTTTCGAGCTTCCGTACTTGCCAGGGTATTCAGGCGTTGCTGCTTGAGCACTTGGCTGTATGAAGCAACTTTATCCCGATATGCCTCACGACTCAAATAATCTTGCTGTGCCCCGGCATTGATACCGAGACCGAGCAGAAATAGTATAATTATATTCGTTTTCATAAATCGTAATTTGTAATCCGTAACTCAATTTCCTTGCCCTCATCCTTTAATCTTATGTATGGCGCAATAAGCTACCGGCAATACAAACAGTGTCAAGGCTGAGGCTATTAACAAACCGCCCATAATTGTAGCCGCCATACCCCCAAACATTGCATCGAACAATAGTGGTAACATACCCAGGATTGTGGTGCCCGATGCCATGGCTACCGGAATAATACGGCTGGTCGTGGCACTGATAACAGCTTCACGAGGAGCTTTCCCGGCGGCTGTTTCTATGTCGATTTGGTCAATCAGTACGATAGCATTCTTGATGTTCATACCGATCAACCCCAGCAAACCGAGGATGGCGAAGAAGTCGAATGACTTGCCCAATACAATAAGTCCCAATACTACACCGATAAAGATTAACGGCAACATCAGTAGGATAACAATCGGTTTACGGTATGTACGGAACAAGAACAACAAGGTGATAAACATCAACATGAATGTTAATGGTAGATTTGCGGCTAATGCTTCATTAGACTCTACCTGGCTTTCTTGTTCTCCGAAATACTTCATGGTATATCCTTTGGGTACTTGTATTTCATTTTGCACCTGATCCCATATCCGGTTGAATGCTGTGACTGCGTTTATTCCACGGCGTGGGTCAGCTTGTGCCATCATGACCATTTCGCGGTTATAATCTTTCACATTACTGAACTTGTACTCGAAATCAAACTTGCTGACTACCTGCTCCAACGTAGTGGCATCTTTGGTTGAACCGAACACCGGAAGCGTGCGCATATCGTTGATTCTGAATGTATCGAATGAATTATTTTTCAATAAGATAGGCAATACCTGGTCACCTTGACGGAACTCTCCTAATGTCATGCCGCTTGTACCTATCTGAATACTTTGCGCCATGCTTTGGCGTGAAACACCTAACGGTTGTGCACGTTCGGGACTGTAGATAGGCTTCCAAACAGGAATCTTATTACCCCATGAATTTCTGATATTAATCAGGTCCGGGTCACGGTGCATGATTTCCAACGCCTTGTTGGTCAGCATGACCAACGTATCTACGTTATTCCCGATAAAGCCGATTTCTATAGCTGCATCCGTAGCAGGAGATAACTTAAACAGACTTGCACGAGTGATGGCATTAGGATAATTGGCCTTCATATATTCGTCAAAATCCTGTTCGTATTCCTTTGTATATTTGCTGTCGGTCAGTTCTATAAGGACATTGGCAAAGTTGGGTTTCGGACCGACTGAGGTGGATGCCAGATAGTATCGAAGCGGAGTACT
Source organism: uncultured Bacteroides sp. (assembly GCA_900555635.1). Lineage (GTDB taxonomy): Bacteria > Bacteroidota > Bacteroidia > Bacteroidales > Bacteroidaceae > Bacteroides. Next base: position 137,249 of record USLU01000002.1, on the reverse strand, counting down.
CCCCATTGTGGTCGATACACGTTTTACTTGTGGCAATTGCATCAGATGAGCCTCGACCTTTTTCATCTCTTTTTCTACGTCGTTGATGCTGTAACCCTCCGGATAGAATATATCTGCACGGAAATAGGGCTTATCCAAAGACGGGAAGAAGTTTTGCGGCATTAAGCCCATTACAATCAAAGACGTCACAAAAAGTACTACAATAGTAGTCAAAGTGAGTACTTTCTTCTTAATAAGCACCCCCAAGATAGAGGCGAACTTGTGATAAAAAGGTTTATCAAAAGGATCTTTTCCTACATTGTCCGGCTTAGCTTTCAGTATAAAGTTACCGAATGTAGTAGTCTGCGTAAGCGCCAGTATCCAGCTGAGCCCCAGTGATATGGCAAGCACTACGAATAGCGGTTTTACAATTTCCGCCACCGCAGATGGAGCAAGATAGAGCGGCAGAAACGAACATACGGCGATAAAAGTAGCTCCTAATAAACCCCATTGTGGGCCGGTAGCTCCATTTATCAATGCATTCCGACGATCCATACCTCTGGCAATGGCTATCTGGGCATTATCTGTAACCACAATGGCATTATCTACCAGCATACCCATGGCGATGATGAAACCGGCTAGTGAAGTCCGGTTTAATCCTACCCCCATGAAGGACATAATAAGTAGCGTACCTCCAATGGAGAAAACCAATGATGAGCCAATCAAGAGCCCTGCACGCATTCCCATCACCAGCATGATGATGACTATTACAATTAAAATTGATTCTATTAGGTTGATAATGAATCCATTGTTGGCTTCTTTGGCAATTACGTTTTCCGGGTATAGGCTCACCATCTCCAGACCAACAGGGACTAATGGAAGTATCTGAGCCAACTTTTGGTCAACCAGTTCACCGGTCTGTACAACGTCTTTCGTCGGGTCGGTAGACACACCGATGCCAATCGCCCGTTTACCATCTACGTGCATAATGGTGCTCGGCGGGTCCATATAGCCTTTCTCTATGACGGCAATATCTCCTAGTTTGAATTGTCCGGCAGAGGTAGTGATGGCTTGGTTGCGAATGTCGTCAATCGTGGTGTATGTACCATTGGCAACAATACGTAATTGTTGTTCTCCGGCAGTGATTTCTCCTGTATTGATGATTTGATTCTGAGATTGTAACAGTTGGGCCAATTGCTTCGGGTCAATACCTATTCCCGCCAATTTATTAACAGTAATCGAGATATTGATTACTTCTGTTTGGGTTCCGAATAAAGCCACTTTCATAACTCCATCGGCAGTAATTACTTGCGTTTTGATACGCTCTGCCCAATTGCGCATCTCTTCGTAAGAGAAGCCGTCATCGGCTACCAGTCCGTAATAGATACCGAATACATCTCCGAAGTCATCGGAAACAGTAGGCACAGAAGCGCCTGAAGGTAGTTGCGGCTGTATATTAAGTACCTTACGCCTTAACTCATCCCATTTCTGCGGGATGGACTCGGCTGCAAGCGAAGGTTGTAACTCGAAAGTAATTTTCGAAACCCCATACATGGATTCCGATTTTATCTTATAGACTCCGCTCATACTTTGTATTTCGCGGGAAATGGGTTCGGTAATGAGCCGTTCAACCTCGGCAGGTTCTGCGCCCGGATAACGGGTCATGATGACCGCCGATTTTATGACAAATGGCGCATCTTCTTTCTTCCCTAATTGGGTGAATGAATAGATTCCCCCGATTAGCAACACAGCAAGAAAGAAATAGATTATCTTCGTGTTGTTTAATGCATATTTGGCTAGGTTCATGTTATTTAATTATGAGTTATAACTTTTACAGTTTCTCCTTCCACCAATTGATGCACTCCTGCTATCACGATGGTTTCATCCGGTTTCAGTCCGGCAGAAATAAGTGCATCCGATTCGCCGGTAGGGGTATAGACGGTTATTTCGCGGCGGCTTACTTTATTATTGTTAACTACCCAGACGTACTTTTTATTGCCTTCACTTTCACTGAATATGGCACTTAAAGGAATACTCATCATCTTTTCTTCAAGGAAAGGACCTATCTCAGACGCCAGCATGATGTTACAAGTAAACCCGGGCTTTACATCATAAAGTGCACGGTCAAATTTAGGGTCATCAATAGTGATAGTAACCGGAATGCCTGTTCCATCTGTAGAGATATCGAGATATTCTTCCAGTTTGGCATTGAATTTATTTCCTTTATAAGTATCGAACTCTACTTGATAATTCTGATCTTTAGCACGGAGAAGGTAGAGGTAAGCATCGGGTACGGTGAACTTGATGCGTAGCTTCTGAGTATTAACTAATTGTACAATTCCTTCGCCGGAGTTGACGCGTTGATAATTCTCTACTAAGCGTTTCTCTATTGAGCCGTCGAATGGAGCCGTCAGTTTTGTATCGCGCATGTTGTTACTAGATAATTCGTATGCCGATTTTGCTTTCTGATAATTGGCTTCGCTTATTTCGTATTCCTGTACGGAGATAGCCTGGCGTGCCAATAATCGTTTGTTACGCTCCACCTGTGCAGCTGCTGTTTCATAAGCGGCTTTGTCAGCCGCATATTGCAGGGAGATGTCGCGTGGATCAATAGCGGCAATCAATTGCCCCTTTTTAACTTTCTGACCCTCTACTACTGGCAGATTAATGATTTGTCCACTGACTCTGAAAGCTAATTTTACATATTCCACCGCTTCTACAACGCCGGAAAAGTCTTTCCTTATTACCGATTGTGAGCTTACCGTAGCAGTTTTAACTGGTCGGATGAAAGTCTCTTGTGCTTCTTTTTTTTGCCCGCATGCTGCCATGAACACAGTCATGGCTACTAAGGCGAACTGGTACATCTTTTTCATTGAATAATTAGTATTTAGTTGTCCAATTTGAGGCGCAAAGATGTAAAGAGCCCAAGCAGATGTGAAAAGTCTTGTTGTCTGATTGTTTTTAGTTAACTACATCCGTTTTATCTATTATCAGATTTACGCCTTGTTTGAGAATATAAACGTTTTGATACACATCTATGTTCAGTTCTGTACCGGTAATGAGTGAAATTTCTATATTCTTTCCTACATGGATTGATAAGGTGTTACCTAAATAATTGATTTTAAACGAATAACTATTCCATTTCTTTGGGATGACTGGTGAGAAACTTAATACATCTCCATGTATTTGTAATCCTGCAAATCCGCGTACTATGGCTAGCCAACTACCTGGCATACTCGTGATATGGAGTCCTTGGTCAGTCTCATTGTTATAATCGTCCAAGTCGAGACGGGTAGCATGTAAAAAGAGTTGGTAGGCTTTTTCTACTTCACCTATGCGTGCAGCTAAAATAGAATGAATATGTGGTGATAGAGAAGATTCGTGTACTGTCTTAGGTTCATAGAACTCAAAATTCCGTCGTATTGTTTCCGTATCAAAGCTATAGTAGTAAAGGTATAGCCCAAGCAATACATCACTTTGTTTGATGTAACAAGAGCGGAGAATACGATCCCATGACCAATGCTGGTTGATGGGGCGTTCTTCCATCGGAATGGCATCGACACTTTTCAGTACCTTATCCATGTAACCGTCATTTTGGATGAAGATGCCATTCTCTGTATCTTCGGGTAAGTACATGCGGGCAATGATGTCTTTCCAATGTTCACTTTCTTCTGCCTGGTTGAGATTGGTAACACGGCGAACACGAGCATATTCATCGGGATATTTTCGGGCTATAAGTTCGAGGTAACTAAGGGTAGTGGTGAGGCAACGGATACATGAGAAATTCGTGTACCAGTTATTATCCACGTTATTTTCATACTCGTTTGGTCCCGTAACTCCAAGTATCACATACCTTTGCTTAGGCTGAGAAAAAGATACGCGCTGGCTCCAGAAACGGCTTACGGCAATCATTACTTCCAGCCCGTATTTGGCTATATAATCCAGTGTACCGGTTAATGTCGCGTGTTGGGCAATGGCATAAACAATGATATTGTTACGATGAATTTCTTCAAAGGTGATTTCCCATTCGCTGTGGCACTCTTCACCATTGTTCGTTACTTGCGGAAAAAGAGCGGCACCATTGTTGAAACCTAGCTTCTTAGCATTTTCTATCGCTTTGGGAAGTTGATTATAACGGTATATCAATAGATTTTTTGCAATTTCCTTAGAGGTGGAGAGCAGAAAGAAGGGGACACAACACAATTCAGTATTCCAATAGGTATTGCCACCGTATTTTTCTCCGGTGAACCCTTTGGGTCCTATGTTCAGACGTGGATCGTCACCGCGGTAAGTTTGGTAAAGTTGGAATATATTATATCGTAAACCTTGTTGCGCTTCCGGATCACCTTCAATAACAATGTCGGCTTCATCCCAAATGTTTTGCCACACTTGGCGATGCTCGTCCAGCAGTGTATCCCAACCGGTTGCTTTGGCTTTCTGAGCCTCAGAGATGGATACATCTATCAAATCCTGGCGTTCATAATAAAGCGAAGAAACAATGGCGGTATATTTAAGGAGTGTTATTGTATCACCCGGTTTTATGTCGGTACCTATGCTGAAGCCGACTTGCTTCTCTTTTTCTATGCGTATGGGATTGGTAATTGTCTCTTTATTATTTTTGAGAAACTGATAAGTCATAGCATAGCATACCTGTGCATCCTCCCGCCGGGTTTGTGTCCAAATATAGGCGCAATCACTGGTAGCGCCGGAACGTAGTATGTTCCATATTTTTTCGTTGGGATATTCAGTATCATCCACTATATGTCCGTCTATAATGGGTACAAGAGAAGCTCTACCGGTATAGTTGATGGAAGTCACACTGTATTTTATGTGACAAAGATTGGGTTGTGCCATATTGGTAATATGCTCAACGTGTATGCTAAGCTTGTTACCTCTGGGGGATGTAACTTCGACATCCCGGTAGGACACACCTTCTTTCATATCCAGGCGGCGGTTAAAGCTATTCACATCCCACCCGGCCAGATCCAGTTCCTCGTCGATGAGACGCAGACTGATACGACTCCAGTCGGCTGCATTGGGAATGCGGGTATAGAACTTTGGAAAGCCATTTTTCCACCATCCTACGCGTGTTTTATCTAAAAAAGTGATACCTGCCACAAAGGAACCACGGTAGCTGTCGCTATGATAAGGTTCTTCAAAATTTCCGCGTTGTCCGAATCTGCCGTTTCCAAGACTGAATATACTCTCGGACATTCGTTGGTGCTCGGCATGAAAACTATCTTCAATAATGTTCCATTCATCGGTTTTTAGATATTTCTTCATGGCATGTGTTTTCAAGGGTTATGGCGGTAAAGATAGGCAAATAAACGGATAAATGGCAAAAATGAGAAAAAAAGAAGACAAAAAATATATAATAGATAAGAAGCCTCTTGTTCCTCTACGAGAGACGCCCCGTTCCCCGGTGGGGAAGGAGGCGTTCGTCGGTGAGGAAGAGGGTGCTCCCCGGTGGGGAGCAAATACCCGCTTCAAAATATACTTTGGCAAGGATTATTATTTAATTCCTTATTCTTGGAACTCTATGATTAAATTTATACAAATAGCCTTGCCGAATGCTGGTGTACTTGTTTCGGTTACGGTCTGTCGGGCAGTGAGTTTAAAAAGTTGTTGTAGTAGGATTCTACATCTTTCCAGTGATAGAAAGGAGCGATGTCGGTCTTCACGGGAATGCTCACTTCGTTTTCATTAAGCATAAACTTTACAAGAATATCATCAGAGCCTTTTTTGCGGAAGAAGATGAGTTGGATATTACCTGCCATGGGAGCTACCTTGAAGTTACACCAAGCTTGATAAAACTTATCGGGATTAGTTTCTTCGTTGTAGCAATTTTCCAAACGCATCAGTCCTGCCAAAGGAATGATATTTCCATCGTGTGCAAACCGGAAGGTAGCAGTATTCTTACCCGAAGCGATAACTTCTGAAGCGGTATTGACAATGTTCTCCAATAGAGATTTTGCGTTTGCCAGCATCAGTCCGTTCGTCATAGGTGAAGGCCCGTCGCATACGTAATTCTTATAATTGTGAATCTGCCAGATATCCATCAATTCTTGTTTTTCAAAGATATCGTAGAAATCGACTTCTGGTTCCACATTCTGCATATCGGAAGCGATAGAATAAAGACCGCGCATCAGTTCTTCGGGATGAACATTCTTGCGGATGTATTCTTTGTTGGAAAAGAGCGCATTCATAAGACGTTCGGGGCGGACATGCTCTTGCTCGAACTTGCGGAACTCCTCGTACCAAGGTCCTTTGTGAGAAGTGAACTTCATGGCTTCTTGTGTGTGGAAGTTGAGGTAATTCATGTATTTGTTGCTCGACTCGCGTTCAATCTGCAAGGCAGGGTTCGATTCTTTCAATCGTTCGCAGAAAGCATCCATGCTGAGTACACAACGTACTACCACGGTGGCACGGGCTGACATCTGCGGTGCACCTTTGAATACTTCGGGGAAAGACTGAAACATGCGTTCGGCAATGCCCCGTTGCTGGTCAACGCCTACGGGAGAAAGGTCGCCACCATGTCCTTGGGCATCAGCCCAAACGATATCGAGGCGCTTGCGTACATCTTCACCGAGAGGAGTTAATGTACCTGCGTTATGAGCTTTTTCTAAGACGTCCATTACACGGGTATATTCATCGTCCGAAATCAGCCAGCGTGAGCCATGACGACCGAAATGGCTGATGTAAAAAGGTTCGTAGCCTTTGGGAGCTTTGGCTTGCGGCTTCTGAGGTCCCGGATAGGCATAATATACTCCACCAGTGGTGGCGATGTCGTTGAATATTTCCTCGCGTGTGGCTTGCGAGGAAACTGTTTGAGTAATTAAGACGCAAAGAAGTAGAGAAAGGAAAATTCGTTTCATTATTCTATATGTTTTATATTTAAGTTACTGTACTTTTTCTTTTGTATCAAGACAAAAGAAAAAGTACTTACTCAATTACTTAATATAATCCGGATTTTGGGTTAGATAAGGATTTGTTGTAAACTCATCCTGCGGAATAGGATAAAGCTTATACTTATCCTCCACATCACGGCCTACATAACTTCCGGCATCACCGTCACTTCCGCCTTTCCAGTCCCAGTTATATCCTTTGGTGAATTTACCGAAACGGATTAAGTCTGTACGACGTACCAATTCCATATTCATTTCACGGGAACGCTCGTCAAGAAGGAAATCCATAGTTAATTGGGCATCGGTGATACGTCCAGATAAACCTGTACCATATTTGCCGGACATGTAAGCGCGGTCACGGACTTCATTCACATACTCCAGGGCTTCGGCACGTGTACCGCCGGTAGCACCACGCAATATGGCTTCCGCAGCCATTAGGTAAGCATCTGCTGTGCGGAACATCGGATAATCTACAGAGGAATATTTTGTGCCACCTTCAGCTAGTTCCTTGCGGTCCTTAGTCATATTGCGCCATTTAATGCAGGCATATCCATTCTCGAAAGAATTCTGGAAGGGTTTTCCGGCTACCCATGTTTCCTTGGTGTGGTCGATGGTGAAGAATTGCGCACGTTTGTCTTTCTTGTTGTCACCCCACGGGTCGTTGACGTCAAACAGTTGATCTGCTTCTTCAAACTTATTCACGAAAGATACTTTTACCCGGGCATTTCCCCATCCACGGCTGCCGACACCGGTTTTTACGTAATTATCCATCGGACCGTTCATTAGCGCTTTAATAAGGAAGTTGGTTCCGGCGCTGCTTTGAGCATAATCTGCGTCCTGTACCAAAGGCCAGATAATTTCGGAACAAGTGTTGTTATCTGCCAGGAAGATATGGCGATAATCGGAGGCAAGAGGGTAGTTACCTTCTGTAATCACCTTCTTGGCATATTTGTATGCGTTTGTGTATTCGTTCTTGCCGACCCAAGTCTCGGCGTTCAGATAAACACGTGACAGCAGGAACCAAGCTGCCACCCGGTCTACTCGACCGTATTCGTTGCGTTTGGGCTCTTTCAGGAGAGTTGCTACATCTTCGGCTTCAGATACTACATAATTGTAGATTTCTTCGCGAGACTTCTGATGAGGAATTGTACCAACATCCATCGTTTCGTCAACATAGGGTGCTGATCCGTAAAGGTCACAAATCATGCTGTAGCAATATGCCCGGATAAAACGGGCTTCCGCACGGTAGTAAGGCATTTCAGCCTGTAAAGCATCGTACACACCACGTTCTTTCAATTTACCGTCGGCGCTTTCACGCAAGAATTCATTACAGTAGTTGATGGCCATATACAGGCGATAATATGGATAGGAAACTACTTTCGTTGAAGGGTCCCAAGTGAGGTATAGTACGGCACGGGTACCATGACTTCCACCCGAATGGAAAGCTATTTCGTCCGTACAGCTTTCCTGCAAGTAGAACAGTGCGCGCGTATAACCACTATAACCTTCATCAATACCCGGCACGTCACCGTTACCGCCATCTCCACCTTTTTGTCCGGTTTGGATGAGGCTGGCATAACATTTACCCAATACGCCGATATATCCTTCGGGCGTTGAATATACTTTCTCGCCCACCAATTCATTGTCATCCAATGGTAATGTATCCAAGTCTCCCAAGCAAGAAGAGAAGAAGAAAAGAAATACAAGACATATACTTGCTAATCTGAAATAGTTCTTTTTCATTGTTTCTGTTTTTATCATGGATTAAAAATTAAGATTTACTCCCAGTAAGAACGTGCGTGGGCGTTGATAGATATTCTTGTCAATACCACTGTAAATTTCAGGATCCAAACCACTGTAACCAGTCAACGTACATACATTCTGGACGCTGAAGGAGAGACGGAGAGAAGATTTGTCGTTCCACAATTTCTTGAAGGTGTGTCCTAACGTGATATTGTCTATACGGAAGAAATCGGCTTTCTCCAGGAAGTAATCGGTATAGATGCGTTGTTGCTTGAAACCGTTTTCGATAGTGGAGTGTAGCACATTGCTCGATACTCCTGTACCGCCATAGAGTGATTCCAGAGATTCTGACGCAGCTACATAATTGTAAACGTAAGCACCGAAACTGCCGTGACCATTGATACCCAAATCCCAATTTTTGTAGCTCAAGCGAGTGGATAGACCACAATAGTAGGGAGCTTTGGAACTTTTGCCGGTTACATATTTATTGGCATCTTCCTCACTGCCCGTTACAGAACCGTCTTTGGCGATGTACTTGCCGTCAATGGGTTTGCCATTGTCGTCATACGCCTGTTTTAGCAGGTAGAAGGTGTTCGGAGTTTCACCAACCATGTGTACTTGCAGATATTTGCCTGTACCTCCTGCACTTCCGGTTTTCACATAGTTGTCTTCACGGTCGATGGTGTTGAGTTTCGTAATTTTTGAAGTATTCCAAGTGAAGTTACCGCTGATAGTCCATTCCCAATCTTTATTTTTAATAGGAATTACGTTGAGACCTATTTCGAGACCTTTGCTTTCCATATCGCCGATATTTGTTTCAATCATATTGGTGAAATTACTTCCGGCTGGGACGAAGATATTATTCAACAAATCTTTTGTGGTACGCCAGTAGTAATCTACCGTACCGTAGATACGGTTGTTGAGGAACCCATAATCGATACCGATATTGTAAGTTTCGGTAGTTTCCCATTTGATGTTGGCATCGTAACCGTTCGGACGATAAGTAGTATACCATTTATTTCCGAAGTAATAGCGCGATTCATCGTAAGAAGCCGTGTAGGTGGAGAGGTGCTGATAATAAGAACCGATAGACTGTTGTCCCGTCTGACCGTAACTCAAACGCAGTTTCAAGTCGGAGAGGGTCTTGGAGTCTTTCAGGAAAGCCTCGTCGTTTATGCGCCATGCAGCGGCTACTGAGGGGAAGTAACCCCAACGAGTATCGGGCGAAAAACGTGAAGAAGCATCGGCACGTAGAGTAGCGGTAAGCATATAGCGTTGCTTATAAGAATAGTTGGCACGTCCGTAGAACGAAAGCAGATAAAGTTCGGCTTCAGCGTGTTGCGGGGTGGCGAGTTCTTTACCTTCAGGGTCGGTAGTTACGCTGTTGTTCTTATAATAGAAACGCTGCCATCCATAACCTGCCATGACATTGATGTTGTGGTCTTTCAGTTCTTTGGCATAGTTGGCATAGAAGTCGAGCAGCGTGTTGCTCTTATCTTGGTAATACTTGTAGCGTTTACCTGTACCGTCATTCTGATTGCCGGTGTACATGGTAGGAGCCAATTCGGGAACGTTTTCATGCTTATCTTCTTTCTGAATATCATAACCCATATTCAAGTTGAAGCGTAAATCTTCGAAACCGTGTACTTTGTAGTCAAGGGCAATGTTACCGATGGAACGTTGGGTCTTGTTTAATTTGTCGGTAAGTTCCAGCTCGGCTAATGGGTTGGCGGCGGCAAGGGTGATGGGTTTTCCACCGTTCATCCACGTATAGTAACCTAACCCTACATTTCCTTCGTAGTTCTCATAGATGGGGCGGGTAGGGTCGAAACCTACTGCGCTGCCTATGGCTCCGGTCAATGCCGGGCTATCGTTCTCGATACTACCTTTCAGGTTGATGTCCACAGATAGGTGCTTATCGAAGAATTTTGGCGAGATACCTACACTGGCGTTGATACGCTCATAGTTGTTACCTTTCAGTGTACCGTTCTGATTGGTATAGCCAACGGAAACACGGTAGGGCATATTCTTGAGTGAACCTGTCATTGAGAGGTTATGGTCAGTTCCCAGTGCCGTACGGTAAATTTCTTTCTGCCAGTCGGTACTGGCATTGCCCAACTTGAAAGTCTCCGGTGCGTTGCCATATTCTTTGAAAGCCTGGCGGAACTCCTCGGTGGAGAGCACATCCATATACTTATATACATTGCTTACGGTCATGTTGGCGCTGTACGTAAATGATGGATGAGAAGCACCGTCACTACTTCCTTTTTTCGTGGTGATAATGATTACACCGTTTGATGCGCGCGAACCGTAGATTGCCGTAGCCGAAGCATCTTTCAATACCGTGAACGAAGCAATGTCATTCGGGTTGATAGCACTGATGGAAGTATTGCTTACGGGTACGCCGTCAATTACGATCAACGGGTCATTGTCTGCCGAGAGTGATGCACCCATACGAATACGGATGGTACCCCCACTGCCTGGCGAACCATCGCCCGGTACAATATTCACACCGGCTACTTTTCCTACCAGCGCATCTTGTGCGGTGAGCTGTTTGCCTTTGTTCAATTCATCGGGTTTCACAGTGAGCAGTGAGCCGGTCACGTCGCCTTTCTTCACTTGACCGTAGCCAATTACGACTACCTCGTCCAGTAGTTCGGCGTCTTCTTTCAAAGTTATCACGAGTAAATCCTTGCTTACCGCTACGTCTTGGGTTTTGTAGCCGATGCAAGATACAGAGAGGGTGCTTCCGGCCGGAGCTTTCAGCGTGAAGTTTCCATCTACATCGGTAATGGTACCGATAGATGTTCCTTTAACCAGAACATTGGCTCCGATTATTGATTCGCCGGTCACGTCTTTCACAAGTCCTTTCACTTGTAACTCTTGTGCCGCAATGGATAGGGACAGAAGTAGTCCCAGCAAAGGGAGTAGTCCCTTGGCAAATCTGAGAATGCTTTTCATAAGATGTCTATAAGTTGTTAATAAAAAAGTTTCGTACGTGTTATCCCTTATCAATCTTTCTACCTTACTCTTTCTTCTACCTAAAAAAATGACTTTTTGTTAACTTTAATTTCTGTGGCAAAGATAGAGGTGAATTTGTAAGGTAGAATAGGGTAGGAGAAGTGCAAAGTAGATGAAAGTAGAATAGTATATTGCGCAATATGCTGATATGTAGTCTGTTGCGTTTTTATGGTTGGATGGAAAAAGTAGATGCAAGTAACAGGAATAGGAGTTTGGAAGTGTCATCCTATTCGCTGCACTGCCTCCATAAATTCTTCTTTTGCAAGCAACGACTTGTTCTTTACTTTTAGACGGTAATTGTAAACAGTCTGTGCGGAATAGTGCAGGAAGTTGGCTATCTTACCACTATCGCTGATACCTAATCGAATCAGTGCAAATATTCGCAGTTCAGGAGTCATCAACTCGCCTTCTTTGGGATAGATACGCTCACTTTCTTGTAGTAGGGCATTGAAACCTTCGATAAAACGGGGATAGAGTTTCAAAAAGATACTATCAAAGGTGTAGAAGAACTCGTTTAGTTCGTTGGCGACAAAAGAGGTAGAACTGACTGTTTGGTATAGGTCGTCAATCTGTCCTGCTTTAATCTTGCGGGCGAGGAGTTTGCGTAGTTCTTCCTGTTTGTCAATATAGAGGGAGCACATATTGAATACATAGCCTATGTATTCTTCCTTCACTTGGTTGGATTCCTGTAACTGATTGTTCACCGACTGCAAATCGGCATTAATTTGCTTCAACTCTTCGTTCAGATTGTTCATTGCATGGCGGGCTACTTTCAGACGTTTCATCTGGACATAGATGTAAATCACAGCTATTAGTAAGATGACGAGCAAAACGGCTGTAAAAATGAAGGAAGTAATCAGGTTTTCTTTTTCCTTTTGTAACTTGCTTTCGTATGCTTGATTTATCAGTGGTATCATAGATGAGATTTCCTGCGTGCGATAGCGTGCATTACAGAAAGTGGCATCTTGCATGGAGCATTCTATATAGGTATATGCCCGGTTAATATCTCCCTCTTTAAAAAGTAAATTCGCCAGTTTCCATAGCGAGATATATTCTTTGGTTGATGCCTGTATATCCGCAATAGCAGAGATAATAAGGAATTTCTTTTGCATCTCCTTGTCTCCCTTCTGCTCGTAGGCATTGGCAAGGCAGATAGATGGAATTGCCGTGCTATAACCTTTGTCAACATGTACCCGGTAACAACTATCTAAAATGGCAAGAGCCTCGTTGTACTGCTCGTTATAGAGCAGTTTCTCGCTTTTCATCATCATATATCCCATTGAACCGGGACGTTTCAGGGCAAGAATGGAGTCTTTATATTGGTAAGTCAACCGGCGATACTGTTCTTTAAGTTCATTAGAGAAAGCATACTCTGAGAGTAGGGTGTAGAGGTGGTGGTACTGATAATAGTAATGAGAAAGCTCTACTATATCCAAGACTCGGGCATTGATACTTTCTAGAATTTCGATACTTTCTTTATACATGCCTACACCCATCATGACTTCTGCCATATTCAGTCGGGCCAGTTGCAGGTATAGAGGATTACTCATACGGTTTGCCAGTTGCTCGGTTTGCTTGGCAACCCATAGTGCGGAGTCGAGACGATAGGAACGGTATTTGCCAAACAGTTCCCGGTAAAGGGCGAACTGTTCTTTATCCGAATGAGTCAGGGGGAGTTTGCGCTTTAAGGCATTAATTTCGGCCTGTCGTTTCTGCGAGTACTCGGATCTGTTACGAATAGAGTGATCCAATACCCGTAGCAAAGAGTCTATTTCATTGGTTTGGCAGTATAGGGAAGTTGATGCAAGCAAAATAGCAAGTATCGCAAATAATCGTTTCATAAACAATAGTTCGCCTAAAGTTAAACAAAAAGTGTTTGAGGCAAAAGTACGAAATAAATAGGTTAATACGAAAAGAAAGCAGAGTAATATGCCCCTGCTTTCTTTATTATTATAATTTGATTATCTTGTTCAGCGCTTTATTTCCTCGCCTTTTGTCTCCTTAATAAAGAATACGCATGCAGCACCGATTATCAGCATAAATCCTGCAGTGACCAGCATATTTATTTCGGGAGGTAAAGCACCTTCGGGAGTAAATAGGGCAAGGATAGTTCCACCTAAAGTAGCAGCTACAATTTGCGGAATACAGATCGTACCATTAAACAATCCCAGGTATGTTCCCATATGCCCGCCGGACAAAGCGTTCGTCAGGATGGTGAACGGCAATGCCAGCATGGCAGCCCATGCGCAACCTATCAGGATGAAAGATATAAATAATGTGTATTGATCGTGTACGAAATAAGTTGAAATGAAACCTACACCTCCCAGTATAAGGCTGAGCATATAAACAAATCGGCGATCCTTGAACATTGGAATGCAGATAGCCCAAAGTACAGAACCGATAGCTTGTACGGCAAACAGTACGCCTACCCAATTGGCAGCTTCCTGATATTGCAGGCTCTTGGTATCGAGTACTACTTTGGTAATGCCGTCTACCACATGCTCTACAGTAGGAGCACCGAATACATTGGAGGCTATACTTCCATTGGTATATGTCCACATAAACATAAAGGCAAACCAGCAGAAGAACTGTACTAATCCCACGGTCCAGAAGGCTTTCGGAGCTTTGATGAGCAGCTTCAGCATATTAATCTTCTCATGTTCTTCCTTTTCAGTAATTCCATGATACTCGGCATACTCAGCCGGCGGCATTTCCTTCACTTTGACCGCAGTGTATATTCCGCAGAATATCAAGATGGCCGCTCCGATGTAGAACGAGTAGATTACAGAGTCGGGAATAACCCCTTGTGCTGCTGTGTTGCTGATACCTATCCATGCGAAAACGAACGGAAACAGATAGCCCACCAGACTACCTGCATTGCACAGGAAACTTTGGATAGAGTAGGCAAGTCCTTTTTGTTTCTCGTTCACCATATCGCCCACCATCATCTTGTAGGGCTGCATAGCCATATTCACCGAAGTGTCGAGGAACATCAGCGATACCAGGCCGAAAATCATCGCTGTGCTCACCGTCATGCCGAAACTTCCGGCATTGGGTAACAGGCACATAACCAATACTGCTACAAGCGAACCGATAAATAAATAAGGAATACGGCGACCAAAGCGTGTCCAGGTCTTATCACTGGCAGCCCCTACTATTGGTTGTACGATGATACCTGCCAAAGGGGGTAGTATCCAGAAGTAACTTAAATTATGCGGGTCTGCACCTAAGGTTGAGAAAATTCGGCTAATATTTGCACTTTGCAGGGCATACGCAATCTGTACGCCAAAAAAGCCAAAGCTGATATTCCACAGCTTCCAAAAACTTAAATCGGGTTTTACTTTCATGGTTATAATTATGGTATTTAAAATTTATTTTGTTGTTCCTCTTACTACCAAATTGGTACGTACAATCTTATTGACGCTTTTTTCTTTCCCTTCCAGTTTATCTACCAAGATGCTGAAAGCACTTTTGCCTACTTCCTCGCCATGTTGTTCCACAGTGGTCAGCTTAGGATCGGTACTCTGTGCAATGGCGCCGTCAGTGAATCCGCAGATAGATACCTCGTCGGGAACTTTCACGCCTACCAGTTTGCAGGCATAGAGAATACCCGATGCCGTTTCATCATTGATGGCAAAGAAACCGTCAGGCCGGTTTGCACTTTCCAGTAAGTCGGGAGTCAGTGCAATGGCACGCTCGCGGGTGTCACAGAGTAGTATCATGCTGTCATCTACTGGAATCTTATATTTTTTCATGGCATCCAGATAACCATTCCGACGGTTCTTGGTAATCTCCAGATGTGGGGAAGCACCATAGAAAAGAATGCGTTTACAACCGGTTTGTATCATGTATTCTACGGCCGCAAAGGAACCTGCATAATCATCTACCACCACGCGCTCGGTCTTCAGTCCTGTACAGATGCGGTCGTAGAAGACGATGGAAATATTGTTTTGCAGTAACTCCTGGTAATGGTCGTATTGGGCAGTATCTTTAGCTAAAGAGGCGATCACTCCGCAGACACGGGCGGCAAGGAAAGAATGTACAATCTTTACTTCCTGCTCGTATGATTCATTGCTTTGGGCTACAATGATATTATAACCGGCTTCGGCCGCCGACTTCTCAATGCCGCTCAATACGCACGAGAAAAAATGGTGTACCAGTTGCGGAACGATGACTCCGATAGTGTTACTACGGCTGGCACGCAGGTTGACGGCAAGTACATTAGGCTTATAATTATGTTCGCGTGCATAGCTATGGATAAGGTCACGGGTTTCCTGGCTGATATCCGGATTATCTTTGAGTGCTCTCGATACGGTAGAAGGAGAGACGTTCAATGCACGGGCAATATCCTTGATGGTTATCTGCGGTTTATTCATGAGTATGATTTGTTTTTCGGCTTCAAAGATAAGGTAAACTTCATAAAACTATTTGCAAAAATAATGGAATAAGGTAAATAATGGTTATCTATTGAAACTTATCGGATTGCAAGTTTGTGCAAACGATTGCGGTTTGTCGATAAAATAACCTGTTTGGGCAATTTTTCGATGGACTGCATGGAATTTGTACAGAGAAAGTTTATCTTTGTCCTGACCTTTTATTAATATAACCTTGGGTATGCACAGATATATCTTTTTCCTTTTTATTCTGTTACAGGCAATATCTCCTTGCCGTATGAGTGCTCAGAAGCCCGATTACAAGCTGTTTGAAAACATTAGTCTGGGGACGGAAGCATCCGTCATCAGTTGTTTCCTGCAAGATACCCAAGGATTGATATGGATAGGTTCCAATAAGGGGCTGTTCAGTTATGACGGTTACTCTACCCAGCCGCATTTCATTTTTGGTGAACGTAGCAATACACGTATTTATTGTGGAGAAGTCATAGACAGTACTTATCTTTATCTGGGAGCAGATAATGGTCTCTTGATTTATAATTACCAGACGGATACTTATGAAGATAGGGAAGTCGATTTCCCCACAGACATCCGTGCGCTGGTGATGTACGATGGGCTACTGTGGTTGGGAACTTTAAACGGGCTATACACTTATCATCCGCGTACCCATAAAATATCTCTTGTAAAGGAGGGGCTTCCACACCAGACCATTTATTCTCTGATCTGTTCTTCAGATCACCAACTCTACGTCGGTACCTATAATGGCTGTTGCCGCTACATTCCCTCTACCGGACACTTTGAATCTATCGAGCTTCCCACTAGCCGGAACAAAAGTAATTTGTTTGTTAATTCTCTGCTGGAAGATACGGTGAGGAAATGTATTTGGATAGGTACGGAAGGTTGCCTCTTTAAATATACTCCTGCTGACGGACAAATACAGCGGATCGATGCTTTTCATGATAATTCTGTTAAATCGATGGTACTGGATGGATATGGGCGGTTACTTGTAGGAACAGATAATGGTTTGTATATATATCGGGAAGATGTACCTCTGCAACATGTGGTACATGATTCTCGAAACCTTCAATCCTTGTCCAATAACATTGTTTGGACCATCTATGCCGATCGGGAGCAGAACATTTGGTTAGGAACGGATTATGGTATATCCATGTCTCGTTGTAAAGAGGCATTGCACTATATTCCAATATCACGCATTACCGGGACCGGAGAAGGGAACCAATTTTATTCCATGTTGCGCGATGTACATGGAAATTTTTGGTTTGGCGGGACAAATGGACTTATCCGTTTTACGTTTTCTGCGAAGGAAAGCTCCGAAATGCAGACAACTGGAAAAAATAAAGAGGTTACTTGGTATAAGATGGGAGACAAGAAATACCCTTTGTCCCATAACCGGGTACGTCAACTGTATGAGGACCGTGACGGGCAACTTTGGGTGGCAACGGACGGTAGCATCAGCCGTTATGATGAAGATAGCCGTCAGTTTGTCTCTTATAGTATAGTGGATAGTACTCGTCGATATAATGCCAACTGGGCATACACTCTTTTCGAAGATAAAGAAGGAAAATTATGGATAGCTACCTGCTTGGGAGGGATTTTTGTGGTGGATAAGCATAAACTGATACATTCCGGCATACAACCGTATGTTGCTGAAAAAACTTATTCCATACACAATGGTTTGTCTGGTATGTTCATCAATCAAATGATTCCCGACCATCAGGGAAATGTGTTGGCATTGCTTAGCAGTGCCAAGTGCATTGATAAAATAAATCCTTCTGCTTCTAAAATCACTCCTGTTGCTGCCGGAAAGTTCGTAGGAGAACAAAGGCCCGATTATATCCTGTGTACCGAAGATGGCTGCGTTTGGATCGGTTTTCCCGGTGGAGTTATGCGGGTGACTCCTTCGGATGATATAAAGGTTTTGCCGTTTGACGCTTTCAATCATTATGAAGTGCTTTCCATGATAGAGGCAGACGGGAAAATATGGATATCTACTACCGATGGATTTTGGGTAGTAGATCAACATACATTGGAAGTACGCCGCCTAAGTATTACCGACAGGCGATTTACCGGCATGTTTTTCGACAACAAAGAAAATGAATTATACTTGGGCACGGCAGACGGCTTTGCTGTTTCTTCTCCCGATGTATTGTTGGCGGAATATCCTGAACAACCGTTATTGTTGACCGCCCTTTATGTGAACAACCGGCTTTATCCGTCTGATGGGGAACAAGTCGGTCAGAGCATTCGTCATGTGGAGCTGATAAAATTAAATCATAACCAGAATAACCTTGCTTTTGTACTTTCCGATTTGCCTTATTCACGGGAAGAAAAGAGCAGGATTGTGTATCGTCTGGAGGGAGTCGATCATGAATGGAGTCTTTTGCCTCCCAATGTAAACCGCATCACTTATAATAACTTGGATTATGGAAATTATCGATTGGTAGCAAGCAAATTAGACTCTTATGGCAAACCTTCTGAAAATATATACCGTTTGGATGTCCATATTCTTCCGCCGTGGTATTATACTCATTGGGCAAAGGCATTTTACATCTTGCTATGTTGCGTCTTGATCGTTTGGACTATAAACTTTTTCCGTGTAAAGAACCGCTTGAAACTGGAACGTTTGGAGAAAGAGAAGATTTTGGAACAGTCGCGTGCCAAGCTGGAATTTTTCACCAATCTTTCCCATGACCTTAAGACACCTTTGAGCATGATTATCGCTCCTATCAGTAAGATGCTGCCGGAAATAAAAAACCAGCAGGAAAAGAAGGAGTTGGAGCAGGTTCAACGTAATGCCATGAAATTGAATTCATTGATTCATCAAGGTTTGGATTTTAACCGGGTGGATAGCGGTAACAGTGCTTTATTGATTTTGTCACAGATAGAGCTGGTTTCTTTTGCACGCAACCTGCTTGCTCTTTATACGGAAGGAAAGACGAAAGAGAAGCAGCTTATATACGGTTTTCATACGAACCGGGAGAAAGTTTACGTTCAGATGGATGCAATCAAGTTGGAGTCTGTATTGGATAATCTTTTGTCCAATGCAGTGAAATATACACCGGAGGGCGGAACTGTCAGCCTCTCTTTAGAAATGTTTGAGGAAAGAAATGAAGTGTGTATTTCAGTATCTGATACTGGTATCGGAATTCCTAATCAAGATCAGCCATATATTTTCCAACGTTTTTTCCAATCACCCAAAACAGCAGGAAAGAAGGAAGGGACGGGAATTGGTCTTTATTTGGTAAAAACCTATACGGAACTGCATGGCGGTAGTGTAAAACTGATATCGGTAGAGGATACAGGTACCTCTGTAACCTTGACTTTGCCGGTTGCCGGTAAAGTACAGACTGAACGTATGGAGCCGGCGGATTCTTCACCGGATGCGTTGATGCCTGATGCTCCCCTTATACTGATTGTAGATGACAATGACGAAGTAGCTGAATTCATCCATCAGATTCTACATTCTAAATATCGTTGCCTTGTAGCAGAAAACGGCAAGACAGCGTTGGAACTTGCCATGGAAATGTTGCCGGATTTAATTATTTCAGATGTGATGATGCCCATCATGGATGGACTTGAAATGGTACGTCGCTTAAAGAAACATGTTCCAACCTCTACCATTCCTGTCATTCTACTCACCGCGAAAAGTGATAAGGAGACGGAACTAGAAAGCATACAATTGCATATCGATGCATTCATAGCCAAACCTTTCGAACCTGACATCCTGCTTTTGAGAGTGGAACAACTGCTTTCCACTAAACAGACTCATGAAGCGAAAGCGCGTATGGAAGTACTGGCAACTCCGAAAGAGATAGAAGCTGTTTCTTATGATGAGAAATTTCTGGCTAATGTCACTCGCCTGATAGAAGAACATATCTCGGATTCCGAATTGAATGTGAATGCACTTTGTGACTGGACGGCGACTAACAACAAGCAGATGTATCGCAAACTTAAACAGTTGACGGGAATGACTCCGGTGGAATATGTCAAGTCCATCCGCATGAAGAAAGCAGCCATGCTGTTACAGCAAAAAAAGTTCACTGTGGCAGAGGTAATGTACATGGTAGGCTTTTCCAACCACTCTTATTTCTCCAAATGTTTTCAGGCAGAGTTCGGCCTTACTCCTAAACAATACGCGGCGGAATAACCTTGTTTTTATAAGACAAACCCTCATCAGATGCTTTCTGATGAGGGTTTGTCCTTTTTTTATCCTCTTATGTCCGAAATCTGCTTTCGGGGAAAACGGCGTTGCTCTACATTTGCCGGCGAAAGGCCAAGCCTGAGTTTTGATTACGTGAAAAATAGTATCAACTAATATTGTTAACTTTAATTTATTGAATGCATGAAGCAAGTTAATCTTAGAATCTATCGAACGATTCTTACCCTGATCTTAGGGTTATTCTTGTCAGTAGGCACTTATGCACAAAGCATCACTGTGAAAGGGCATGTCAAAGATGTCTTAGGTGGCGTGATAGGCGCAAGTGTAGTGGTAAAAGGGAATACCGCAAACGGAACAATCACTGACCTTAATGGTAATTTTTCATTGAATGTTCCCAAAGGTTCCACTTTGGCTATTTCTTTTATTGGTTATAAAACCCAGGAAGTTGTTGCGGCTCCCAATCTTGTAGTGACCTTGCAGGAAGATAGTGAGCTGCTGGACGAGGTTGTGGTCATTGGTTACGGTGTAGCGAGGAAAAATGATTTAACCGGTTCTGTAACCGCCATTAAACCGGATGAAATGAACAAAGGACTAACAACCTCTGCTCAGGATATGATACAAGGCAAAATGGCCGGTGTCAGTGTGGTCAACAATGGTGGTGAGCCGGGTGATGGTGCCACTATCCGTATTCGTGGAGGTTCTTCATTGAATGCCAGCAATGATCCGTTGGTAGTAATTGACGGTCTTGCTATGGATAATTATGGTGTACAAGGACTTTCCAATCCTTTGGCTCTGGTGAATCCGGCCGATATTGAAAGCTTTACAGTACTGAAAGATGCTTCGGCCACAGCTATTTATGGTTCCCGTGCATCTAACGGTGTCATCTTGATTACTACCAAGAAAGGACAAAGTAATACGAAGCCTCGCATAGCTTATAATGGCAATGTGTCGGTCAGTATGGTTACAAATAAACTCGATGTATTGAATGCCAAAGAGTATATGAATCTTGTACAAAACGCATACGGTTATTCGGATGAAGAATTTCTGGCAAGTGCCGAATATCAGGCATTGGGCTATACGAATGCCCAAGGTGAACATCTCTTTGCCGATACCGACTGGCAAAACGAAATTTACCGTACAGCAGTTAGCACAGACCATAACATTACTATTTCCGGCGGTTTGAAGAACATGCCTTATCGTGTTTCTTTGGGTTATACTAACCAGCAGGGTATCTTGAAAACATCCAGCTTTGAACGTTATACAGCCAGTGTAAATCTTTCTCCCTCTTTTATGGATAATCATTTGAAAGTGAACTTTAATGCGAAGGGAATGTATTCTGAAACGGGCTATGCCAATACGGATGCCATTGGAGCTGCTACCTCAATGGATCCTACCAAACCGGTTTATGGTGGAACCGAGTTTTATGATAAAAACTTCGGTGGTTATTGGGAATGGCCTGAGGCTGTAGATTGGAAGGATTCTGAATGGGGCTATAACATAAACACGTTGGCTACTGCCAATCCCGTTGGTATGTTGAATAACCGTACAGACAAAGGAAGGTCGAAAGTTCTGATGGGAAATGTGGAGTTGGATTACAAGATTCATGGTTTTGAAGATTTGCATTTGCATGTAAATGCCGGTATGGATGTAGCAAACGGTAAATCCCATAAAAACTATAGCCGTTTTGATGCTGATAATTATTATTATGGACGTGTCGGTTGGAACTCGCAGGATACATACAACTTGTCATTGAATATGTATGCCCAGTATATGAAAGACTTTGGAAAGGCACATCATTTTGATATTATGGCTGGTTATGAATGGCAGCATTTCCATAAGGAATCGGATTATTATTACTATGGGACTTATCCTGATACGAACCTGGAACATGCCGGTGAAATCTACAATCCATCGGAAAATACGCTTTATAAGACTGAAAACTATTTGGTTTCTTTCTTTGGTCGTATGAACTACTCTTTACTCGACCGCTATTTACTGACGTTCACTTTGCGTGATGACGGTTCTTCTCGTTTTGCGAAGAAAAATCGTTGGGGATTATTTCCGTCCGTTGCATTGGCATGGAAGGTGAAAGAGGAAGGTTTCTTAAAAGATGTAGATGCTGTTTCCGATTTTAAAGTCCGTGCGGGTTATGGTGTTACCGGTCAGCAGGAAGGTATTGGAGATTACACCTACTTTGCTTCGTACACACCAAACTCGGAAGGTGCTTATTATGCTACTTTGGGTGATGGCATCACTTATCGTCCGGACGCTTATAACAGTGACTTGACTTGGGAGAAGACGACTACTTATAATATCGGAGTCGATTTGGGATTTCTGGATAACAGAATTACCGCTAACTTTGATTATTATTATCGTAAGACGAAAGATTTGATTAATGATGTTTATGTGGCCGCCGGTTCGAACTTCAAGAATAAAGTGACGAGCAATATCGGTTCGCTACACAATAAAGGTTTTGAATTTGCGATGACATGGAGAGCCATTCAGCAGAAAAACTGGCGTTATGAACTGGGTTTCAACTTGACACATAACACCAATGAGATTGACGAACTGGTGAAGAGCACAGGCGATAAATATATCATTCGTCACGGCGGTATTGCCGTTGGGGACAGTGGCTCTAATGGCATCAAGGGATATTCAGTAGGCGAAGCTGTTTCTGCTTACTACACTTATCAGCAGGTATATGATGCGAAAGGGCAGCCTATAGAGGGGGAATTCGTAGATCGTGACAACAATGGTATCATCAATGACAATGACCGCTATTTCTATAAGAAATCAGATCCGGACGTCTTGATGGGATTGACTTCAAAGCTGATTTACAAGAACTGGGATTTTAGCTTCTCACTTCGTGCCAGCATCGGTAATTATGCCTATAATGCCGTTGAATGCAACCGTTCGGATTTGTCAGTTACTGGTATTTACTCGGGCAACGCATGGCACAACGTACCACAAATGTCGTTAGCTAAGAATTGGCAGAAGGTGGATGCTTTGGATGCTCTTTCCGACTATTTCATTCAAAATGCTTCTTTCTTGAAATGTGATAACATTACGTTGGGATATTCTTTTGGAAAGTTGTTCGGACAGAAAATTAGCGGGCGTGCTTATCTCACTGCCCAGAATGTATTTACAATAACCAAATATAAAGGTTTGGACCCTGAAATCAATGGTGGATATGACGGTAGCATTTATCCGCGTCCTTTGGTGGGAATCTTCGGACTAAGCCTTAATTTTTAATCTTTTAAAACAAGAATAATATGAAATTCAACTATATAAAATCATTTATTCCGGTTGCTGCTTTAGCACTTATGATGAGTTTCTCATCCTGTGTAGGAGATTTGGATGTAAAGCCTATCAATCCGCAGCAAACTATGACCTTAGATCAATCCGCGCTTTTTAATAAGATATATGCAAGTTTCTGTTTGACGGGGCAGACAGGTCCCAGTGGAAACGCCGATATCGCCGATATGGACGAGGGACGTTCGGAGTTTTTCCGTATGGCATGGAACTTGAATGAACTTACCACGGATGAGGCTCATTGGATTTGGCTCACAGATACCGGTATGGATGAAATGCTACATAATTCGTATGGAGCAAGCGCAGCATTCTCAATCGGTCTTTACTATCGCCTCTATTTTACGGTTTCACTCTGCAACTTCTTCTTGGAACAAGTATCGGATGACGGTGGTGCATCTTCCATGCAAAGGGCTGAAGTCCGCTTTATCCGTGCTTTGCAATACTACTACATCATGGATTTATATGGCAATGCCGCATTTACGGAAAAAGTATCTTCGGAATTGGCGGAACGTTATACGCGTAAACAATATTTCGACTATATAGAAAAAGAACTGACTGAGTGTGAAGCTGACATGGCAGAACCTGGACAAAATACGTATGGCCGTGTTGATAAGGTGGCTGCGTGGAACTTATTGGCCCGTCTTTACTTGAATGCGGAGATTTATACCGGTGCAGCCCAATGGCAGAATGCTATGGACTATGCGGAAAAGGTTATAGGTAACGGATATTATCATTTGTGCACAAAGGGAGCTACCAATCCTGTAACCGGTGAGGTTTATTCGGCTTATCAGATGCTTTTCCTTGCAGACAATGATACGAACGGCGCACAATATGAAAATATTTTTCCAATACTGTTTGATGGAGTTACTACGAAAAGCTACGGTGGAATGAACTTCCTTGTACTTGCCAATTATAATTCCACAATGGATGTTACTATTCCTTCCGGTACGAATTGCAGTTGGGGAAAATGTTCCCGAGTCCGTAAGCAATTGCTTGATAAATTCTACACGGCAACTCCGCCTTCTGGTAAAACAGTAGCCGAAATGACGACACCCGCCAATGATGATCGTGCCCTGTTCTATGGTAACGGTTATTCTGCTTCCATTGAAGATGAAACGGATGCGAATGCAGGTTTTGCTTGTGTCAAGTTCCGTAATGTCCGTTCGGATGGACAATCCAATCAAGTAGTGGACTATGTGAATGCGGATCTTCCATTCTTCCGTATGGCTGAGGCTTATTTAATTTATGCGGAAGCTTCCACCCGCTTGAATGGGACAAATACGGATGCGAAGGACAAAATCAATGTACTTCGATCTCGTGCGAATGCAGCCCAACGCAATCTTTACACATTAGACGATATCTGTGATGAGTGGGCAAGAGAATTCTGGTTTGAAGGTCGCCGTCGCATGGACCTGATAAGATTCAATAAATATGCCGGTCAGGCGTCTTACAAGTGGGAATGGATGGGAGGCACATATGAAGGTGCACAATTCAGCAATAACAGATCTGTTTTCGCTCTTCCTGAGAACGATTTGGCTAACAACTCCAACTTAATTCAGAATACGGGTTATTAATATAAAAGCAAAGAACATGAAAAAATATATATTCATTTTATTGTTGGCGGGAGCTGCCATGTTTACTGCATGTACAGATGATAGAGATGCTAATCCGACCGTACAACAACCCAGCACTTTTGAACTGAATATGCCTGCATTGGGAGGCGATGTATATGACTTGGAAAATACTGATTCTATCAGATTGACCTATAAACAGCCGGAATACGGTTATACGGCGTCCGTAAAGTATTATGCGCAGCTTTCTGTTTCCGGGACTTGGAATGAGTCAACTTCTACGGAAGCGGATGATGCTACTTATATCGAACTGGATGGCTCTGTTACAGATCGTGAGTACGGTGCTGCGGCTGATTTGGTAAATAAGGCTATCATGAAACTGGGCAATTATACCCATGCCAGCCAACTGCCTGCTGAAGGGATATCTTTATTTATAAGAATGAGAGCAAGGCTGAATTCGGGATATCAATGCTATTCAAACGTCATAGAACTTTCTGTTCATCCTTATTATGTGGCATTGGTACCGGCCGATCCGGAATTGTGGTATCTGGTTGGGGGCTGTATTGGTGACGGATCTTGGGGAAGCGAAATTGGTACGGGAGTCATTCCGATGTCACCGGTAGAAGGCGCTAAATATGACGATGTAACAGGCAAGGGAGACTTGACTTATACCGGATACTTCCCATCTGACAAAGGCTTTAAAATTATAAGAGTTCCCGGTGAGTGGGATGACCAATGGGGAGCCGATGGAGGTGATTTTAACAAACCCCGTCTGAAAGATGCTGATGGCGAAGGCAAAGATTTTATTGTTCCGGCAAGCGGATATTATAAAATTTCTCTGAATACTAAAGAGAATACGCTTTCCATCGTTGCTACGGATGCACCGAAGAATGTTTATGACCAGTTACTAATTTCCGGTGATTTTAATGGCTGGGGTACTGAAACGAAGATGATTCCTGTAAATACGATTGACGGTGTAATCAACCATGTCTGGAAATATGAGCTGGATGCGACCGGAGGTGATACAACAGCTAAATTCTTATATCCCGGCTGGACTCCTAACTGGGGAGCCGCTACTTTCCCGTATGGATTCGGAGTAAATGGAGGAGCCAACATTCCGGTAGCTAAAGGAAAATATATAGCTGTCTTGAATGATATTGACGGTTACTTTCATTTCTTTAGCAAAGAATAGTGGGATGATGAAGAGAAACAGATATGCGAAAAAAAATATTATATTTGCGAAAACAATTAAGATGATATTATGAAAAGTGTAAAATTTATAACTTTCTTTTTTTATATTGCATTTGCTGTATTAGCATGCAGCAGTCATAACGAAACCGATCCCAATGGTGGTAAAATTCCTGATAATGATGAAACTTCTGATGCAGATTTTGCTAAAGGTGCTGACATAGGCTGGAACACCGAATATGAGTCCAAAGGATACAACTTCTATAATGCCAACGGCGAGAAGCGCGAGTGTACAGCTTTGATGAAGGAACTCGGGCTTAATGCCATCCGTATCAGGGTATGGGTCGATCCTAAAGAACATGATAACTGGTGTAACACTGCCGACGTGGTGTTGAAGGCTCAAAGGGCGAAAGCACTGGGTATGGATGTGATGATAGATTTTCACTACAGTGACTGGTGGGCCGATCCTGCCCAACAAAATAAGCCGGCATCGTGGGCCGGAAAGAATTTGGTGGATTTGAAGAAGGCCCTTGGTGACCATACGGTGAATGTGCTTCAGGCATTGAAGACTGCCGGAGTGACTCCAAAGTGGGTGCAGGTGGGCAATGAAATCCGCCCTGGGATGTTGTGGGATGAAGATGTAACTTTGAGTGGCGCATCCTATAATGTGAAGGAAAGTGATTTGAAAGATGCTCCGGAAAATGCTTCTGACAAAGTAATATATCCCATGAATTGGTCCAACCTCGGTGCTTTCGTCACTACCGGCTACAATGCGGTGAAGTCTGTTTTTGCCGATGCCATTGTTATTGTTCATTTAGACAATGGATGGGATAACGATTTGTTCACTTGGTTCTTCGACGAACTGAAGAAGAATGGTGGTAAGTGGGATATGATAGGTATGTCGCTCTATCCTTACTGGTCGCGTGATGCCAAGTCAAACTATACTTCTGCTGATGCCGTTATTACGGACTGCATCAATAATATCAAGGCGGTAAGTACGAAGTACAACTGTGATGTAATGGTGGTGGAAACCGGCATGGAGTGTGCCGACAACTACGGTAAGTTGGTAAGCGCCTCTATTTTGGCTGAGGGAAAACGCCAACTGGCACGCATCTTGAAGGAATGTAAGGAGAATACCAACGGTCGTTGTAAGGGAGTTTTCTATGGGGACCGGGAGTGTCGCCGGAGCCAATACCGGTTGGGGGCATTTACTGAAGAAGGTCGTCCTACTGTGATAATGGATGCTTTTAAATAAATACTTTTACTAAATAATTTTTTATAGAGAAATGAAACGGACAATACTTATCTTTTCTTGCTGCTTTCTTTTTTCTTTGATAGCAACAGCGCAACGGAGCGAGTGGCTGCTTGAAAAGAACTGGAAGTTTACCAAAGGGGATGTGCTTGAAGCTGCACAGGAAAACTTCGATGATCGTAATTGGGAAACAGTGACTATTCCTCACGATTGGGCTATTTTCGGTCCTTTCGATCGTAATAACGATTTGCAGCATGTAGCGGTCACACAGAACTTTGAGAAGAAGGCATCTGTTAAAACCGGACGTACAGGTGGTCTGCCTTATGTAGGCATCGGTTGGTATCGGACTAAATTTACGACTCCCGCGGGTAAGCAAGTTACTTTGGTTTTTGACGGTGCTATGAGTGAGGCGCATGTTTATGTCAATGGGAAAGAAGCTTGCTTCTGGCCTTTCGGCTATAATTCTTTCCATTGCGATGTAACGGAGTTTTTGAATGCTGACGGGAAGGACAATGTACTTGCTGTGCGTTTGGAAAATAAGCCGCAGTCTTCTCGCTGGTATCCGGGTGCCGGATTATATCGTAATGTGCATGTGGTTGTTACGGAACAAGTGCATGTGCCGGTCTGGGGAACTCAATTGACTACTCCACATGTTGCTGATGAATATGCCTCTGTACGTTTACTGACTTCAATTGAAGGAGCCGGTGATAAAGAAATCCGTGTATTGACGGATATCGTTTCACCCGATGGCAAAGTAGTTGCTTCGAAGGATAATACCCGTAAAATAAACCATGGACAACCGTTTGAACAGAATTTCCTGGTAAATGCTCCTGTTTTGTGGTCACCCGAAACACCTTATTTATATAAGGCTATATCTAAGATTTATGTGGACGGTAAGCAAGTGGATGAATATACAACCCGTTTCGGTATTCGTAGCATTGAGATCGTTGCTGATAAAGGATTTTTTCTAAATGGTAAGCATCGCAAATTTCAAGGAGTTTGTAATCATCACGATTTAGGTCCGTTGGGTGCTGCCATTAATGTGGCTGCTCTTCGCCGGCAACTCACTCTATTGAAAGATATGGGATGTGATGCCATCCGTACTTCTCATAACATGCCTGCTCCCGAGTTGGTGGAACTTTGTGATGAAATGGGCTTTATGATGATGGTGGAACCTTTTGATGAATGGGACATTGCTAAATGTATGAATGGTTATCATCGCTATTTTAACGACTGGGCTGAAAAAGATATGGTGAACATGTTGCGTCATTATCGCAATAACCCATGTGTCGTGATGTGGAGTATTGGCAACGAAGTACCTACCCAATGTAGCCCCGAGGGATATAAAGTCGCTTCTTTCTTGCAGGATATCTGCCATCGCGAAGATCCTACACGTCCCGTGACTTGTGGTATGGACCAGGTTTCTTGTGTACTCGAAAACGGTTTTGCTGCGATGATAGATGTACCCGGTCTCAACTACCGTGCTCATCGTTATGTGGAATCATATAAGAATCTGCCTCAGAATATTATTCTCGGATCGGAAACTGCTTCTACAGTCAGTTCGCGTGGAGTTTATAAATTCCCTGTCGAGAAACGTGCAAGCGTAAAATACGATGACCATCAGAGTTCAGGCTATGATGTGGAGTGTTGCTCTTGGTCCAATATTCCTGATGTGGATTTTGCTTTGGCAGATGATTATGACTGGACGATCGGACAATTTGTCTGGACAGGTTTTGATTATTTAGGCGAACCATCTCCTTACGATACAGATTCTTGGCCGAGCCACAGTTCTGTATTTGGCATAATCGACTTGGCAAGTCTTCCTAAAGATCGTTATTACTTATATCGTAGTGTTTGGAACAAGGAAGCTAATACTTTACACGTCCTTCCTCATTGGACATGGCCGGGTAGGGAAGGAGAGAATACGCCTGTTTTTGTTTATACCAATTATCCCAGTGCTGAATTGTTTGTTAATGGTAAGAGCTATGGTAAGCAACATAAACTTACTGTTGAAGAAAGTCGGGTTTTAGAAGGTAAAGATTCACTCGCTTTGCAGCGCCGCTATCGTTTGATGTGGATGGATGTTCCTTATGAACCCGGTGAAATAAAAGTAGTAGCCTATGACAAATCCGGTAAATCAGTCGAAGAAAAGATTGTTCGTACAGCAGGTAAACCTCATCACTTGGAATTAGTTGCAGATCGTACTCAACTTTCTGCTGATGGTAAGGACTTGGCTTATGTTACAGTTCGTGTAGTAGATAAAGATGGTAATCTTTGTCCCGCAGATAATCGTATGGTGACTTTCTCTGTTAAGGGAACTGGTCGTTATCGTGCTGCTGCCAATGGAGATGCCACCAGTCTTGATTTATTTCATTTACCCCAAATGCCGGCATTTAGTGGTCAACTGACAGCAATTGTTCAGAGTGGGGAACAAGCCGGTGAAGTAATATTTGAGGCTAAAGCTAAAGGATTAAAATCTGCTAAACTTATTCTTTCTACTTTGAAATAGTAATACGAACATTTTTATTAGAAGTATTTATCATCCCTATTTCGTTTGTTTTTTGCAAATGAAATAGGGATGAATTATTTTGTTAATAATTATCCTTGCAAGTTTTTAATGGCAAATTATCCATATCTTAGGGCTACACCATTTGCATAAAAAGGTGTAGCCCTGTGCACAAAAGGGTGTAGCCATTAGGCATAAAAGGTGTAGCCCTTTTTTGAATGGCGTTACAGTAGGCTGTAGCCTCGATTCTTGTATTCAATTTAGTGAAATTGGTGGAGAAGAAATATATGTATGATGTTTATATGTATTATTGAGACTACAATCTCTTTTTAGTTCATCCGTCTAGCGTTTTATCTCACGCAACCTTATGCAATCGTTTGCATTCTTGCAACTGCATATTTTATATATTCCTTATAGTTTGCTAAGTTAATAAATCATATTTTTGCTTCATCATGTTATAGATACTAGAAAGACTTTAGCGAGTAAAGATAGCGAAATTTATTTTTCGAATATATATAGGTAATTAATATTGTTAACTTTAATTTATTAAATGCATGAAGCAAGTAAATCTTAGAATCAATCGAACGATTCTTACCCTATTGTTAGGGTTATTCTTGTCAGTTGGCGCTTATGCACAGAACATCACAGTGAAAGGGCATGTTAAAGATGCTACAGGTGAACCTGTGATTGGCGCAAATGTTGTAGAGGTTGAAAATACTTCTAATGGTACAATTACCGATCTTGATGGTAATTTTACGTTGAATGTACCTGATGGTACTAAAATCTCGGTTTCATTTATCGGATACACTACGCAAATAGTGAAAGCAACTCCACTAATGAATGTAGTATTGCAAGATGACTCTCAATTATTGGATGCTGTGGTTGTGATTGGATATGGTACAGTGAAGAAGAATGACTTGACTGGTTCTGTATCTACAGTGAAAGCAGACCAGATAAACAAAGGTGTGGTAAGTTCTCCGGCTGATTTATTAAGAGGTAAGTCTGCTGGTGTTGTAATCACAGCGGGTAGTGGTCAACCTGGATCAGCTTCTACTATTCGTATTCGTGGAGGTTCTTCTTTGTCAGCTACAAATGATCCGTTGATCGTCGTAGATGGTCTTCCGATAAGTAACGATAAGATTGATGGTATGGGAGATCCTTTGTCAAGTATTAACCCGAATGATATTGAAAGTTTTACTGTTTTGAAGGATGCTTCTGCAACTGCTATTTATGGTTCGCGTGCATCTAATGGTGTTATTGTGATTACTACTAAAAAAGGCGCTAAGGATGGTACTTCACTTCCTCGAATTGACTTAGACTTTGCTGCATCTTTAAGCCAAGTACCGCAATATGTGGACGTAATGGATGCAGAAACTTTGCGTCGATCTGTTGCTCTTCATTCAGGTGAGAACTCTGAGGCTTACGCTGCATTAGGTAGTGAAAATACGGATTGGCAGAAAGAAATTTATCAATTAGCACAGACTTATGAAGCTAATTTGAGCTTGAATGGACAGGTAGGTTTAGGTGAAGCTGGAAAACTTCCTTATCGTGTGTCTGGTGGCTTTTTGAGTCAAGAAGGTGTCTTGAAACGTTCTAAAATGAATCGTGGTACTGTATCTTTGAATTTAGCACCTCAACTCCTAGATAACCATTTAACTATCAATATGAGTGCAAAGGGAGTTTATACAGATAATACTTTTGCAAATGAAAGTGCTATTGGTGCAGCCATTCACATGGACCCTACTCAATCCGTTTATGACAGTTCTTCCAAAGGGAATCATGGTTACTATATGTGGCGTGATTTGAATGGTAATTGTAATACAATGGCAACAATGAACCCTGTTGCGTTACTCAACGAAAAAGATGATGTGGCAACTGCTAAACGTTTCATTGGTAATGCACAGTTGGATTATAAATTTCATGGTTTTGAGGATTTACGCTTTAACCTAAATGTTGGTTTGGATTTCTCAAAAAGTAATGGAAATGTTGATACTCCGGAAGGTTCAGAGCAGTCTTTACACTCAACAACGGAATCTGGTTCAGGATATCATAGTGATTATAATTATATGAGACGCGATCAGACCTTGGAAAGCTATTTTAATTATAACCATGCTTTTGGTGATCATCATGTAGATGCTATGGCGGGTTACTCTTGGCAACATTTCTATAATTCATCTAACTCTTTGGCGGTTAAACAGAACGATAGAGCGCAGAAATTATCTGAGTCTATTTCAAGAACAGAATATTATTTAGTTTCCTTCTTTGGACGTGCTAATTATACATATTCAGATAAGTATATGTTTACTTTCACGTTGCGCCGTGATGGTACATCACGTTTTCAGAATAACAAGTGGGGTTTATTTCCTTCTGTAGCTTTAGGTTGGAATATTGCTAACGAAAGTTTCCTGAAAGATAATAAAGTTCTTTCCAATTTAAAATTGCGTTTAAGCTGGGGCCAAACAGGTCAACAAGATTTGAATGCTGGTAATTATCCGACATTGGCTACATATTATAAGAATTTACTGGGAAGTTATTATTATTTTGGTGATAAATTGATTACTCCTGTTACAGCGTTAGGATATAATGCCGATTTGAAATGGGAAACTACAACAACTTGGAATGCAGGTTTGGATTATGGCTTCTTAAATGGAAGAATTTATGGTGGTATTGATTTCTACTTTCGTAAAACTGAAGATTTGATTAACTATATTCCCGTATCAGCTTTGTCTAATTTGAAGAATTACTTAACTTCTAACATTGGTAATCTTGAGAACACTGGTGTGGAATTTGAAATTAATGCTATTCCGGTTGAAACAAAAGATTGGAACTGGAGAGTCGGAGCTAATGTTGCTTGGAATAAAAATAAGATTACAAAACTGACAGCAGTTGAAAGTGATAAATCTGGAGTCGAAACCGGAGGTATTAGTGGTGGTGTAGGCAACAATATTCAGATGCATCAGGTTGGTTATCCAACTTCTTCATTCTATGTTTATGAACAGGTTTATGATAAGAATGGCAAACCTATTGAAGGTGCTTATGTAGACCGTAACAAAGATGGTAAAATAAACTCTGATGATAAATACTTTGCTCATAAACCGGCTCCGGATGTAACTGTGGGTTTCAATACAAATTTGAGTTATAAAAACTGGACTTTGGCAGCTTCGGCACATGCAAATGTTGGCAATTGGGTTTATGATAACGTTTCATCCAATAATGAGATGTGGGCAGATTTGTGGACAAATAACTTTGTGTCAAACCGAATGAATAGTGCTGTTCAGACAAACTTTGAACAAGCTCAGTACTTGTCTGATTATTATTTGCACAATGCATCATTCTTTAAATTGGATAATGTGACTCTAGGCTATTCGTTCAAGGATCTGATAAAAGCAAAAGATCGTACCATGAATTTAAATCTGTATTTCACAGTACAGAATGTATGTACAATTTCTAAATATAAAGGATTGGACCCTGAAGTCTTCAATGGCATAGATAACAATCTTTATCCGCGTCCCAGAACCTTTATATTAGGTGCTAAATTTAATTTCTAATAACAATCTAAAGAATGATCTAATATGAAACTATATAAAAAAATTATATTTATGCTTTTGTTGTCCTCCGGATTTGTGACAACATCTTGCGTAGGCGATTTGGATGTTACACCTATTGATCCAAATTTGAATACTGTGGATAAAGCTTTGACAAGTCAAGCTGATTTTGAAGCTTTTTTGGCTCAATGTTATACGGGTTTTGCAACCAGTGGTTCTTATGGTCCTAACGGAGATTCTAATATTTCTGGTTTGGATGGTGGACAGAGTCAATATTTCCGTGGCTTATTTCATTTGAATGAATATACAACGGATGAATGTGTAGTAGGCTGGAATGATCAGACGATTCAAGATCTTCATGGATTAGCGTGGACATCTTCTGATACCTTTGTTGCAGCTCTTTATTATCGCATTTTCTATCAGGTGGCAATGTGCAATGAATTTATCCGTCAAGCAAATGCTTCTTCGATTAATTTTTCAGAAAAAGCTACTTATATAGCAGAAGCTCGTGCTTTAAGAGCATTGTCCTATTATCATGCTATTGATATGTTTGGCAATGTTCCATTTGCTGATGAAACTTCTTCGGTTGGTTCCACTAATCCTAAGCGTATTACACGTAGTGAATTGTTTAATTGGCTTGAAATTGAACTGAAAGACTTGACAAGTGATGCTAGTGCGTTGAAAAATGCTCGTCAGAATGAATATGGTCGGATTGACAAAGGTGCTGCACGTATGATTTTGGCTAAATTATACTTGAATGCTGATGTATATATTGGTACAAGTAAGTATGACGAATGTGCGCAAATATGTAAAGATATTCAGAAAGATGGATATTCATTGCACTCCAAGTATTCAGAATTGTTTATGGCAGATAACAATAAATGTACAGATGAAATTATGTTTGCAATAGAACAGGATGGCAATAATACACAAAGTTTTGGTGTAACTAATTTTTTGATTTTTGCTTCTTGCGGTGGAAAGATGGATCCATCTTCTTTGGGCATTTCTTCCGGTTGGGGGGGAATCCGTACTACTCCAGAGTTCTATGATTCATTTTCAAAAGGTGATAATCGCT
Organism: uncultured Bacteroides sp.; assembly: GCA_900555635.1. Lineage (GTDB taxonomy): Bacteria > Bacteroidota > Bacteroidia > Bacteroidales > Bacteroidaceae > Bacteroides. The sequence goes on along the minus strand of USLU01000002.1, from coordinate 102,581 downwards.
CTATGTTCTTTACAAATGAGCAACAAAAAGAAATCGATGATATTGCAAACTTCCAACATGGTTATGCCTTCATGAAGTTTACTAATGTCAGAAGTGATGGTAAACCAGCTTCTAATCTTGGTTTTGTTGATACTGATTTTGGAGTATTCCGTTATGCAGATGTTTTGTTGATGCTGGCAGAGTGTGCTAAAAGAGGTGCAACGAATGTAACGGAAGCAGAAGGTGCTTCTGCTTTATCCTTAGTGCGTCAAAGAGCAGGATTGCCTGCTGTAACAACTTATACCTTAGAGGATATTTTGAAAGAACGTGGTTGTGAATTGTATTTGGAAGGATGGCGTCGTTCTGATTTAATCCGTTTTGGAAAGTTTACTTCTGATTCTTATCTGTGGTCATGGAAAGGTGGTGTAAAAGGTGGTAAGGGAGTGGATGCTCACTTTAATCTTTTCCCTATCCCTGATAAAGATTTGAATAGTAATCCCAACTTGGTTCAAAACGATGGTTATAAATAATAAATTGTATTAGATATGAAAAAAATATATTCGTCACTTTTAATATTTTTGCTAGGCTTCATTGCATTGTCTTGTAGTGAAGACAAGGATCCGATTTATAATGATGCGGATGCGGTGGCAAGTAAATTGACCTCAATTAATGATACTTATGTTTTGGATGCTGCGAATGCCGATTTTGCAACATTCAGTTATTCAGCAGCTAGTTTTGGTTTGGATGTTTCTTTTATGTATTCTTTAGAAGCATCTTTAATGTCTGATTTTGAAGATTTTAAGGAATTAGGTTCTTCTTCCTCTGCTAAAGAGGGATTAGTGGTGACTGCTGATAAAATGAATTCAATATTGTTAAATTGGGATGTAGAACCGGAGACTCCGACAAAGGTTTATTTCCGTGTAAAAGCGTACGTACAAGATTTGTCTTCTAAGCCGACAAAGATGTTTACTTATTCTAATGTGATATCTTCTTCAATTTCTGCTTATAGTGGTGAAAAAGATTATCCGAAGATTTGGGTTATTGGTGATTATTGTGGTTGGAGCCATGACAATTCTCAATTCTTATTCTGTTTTGAAGAAGATGATGTGAAGTATCAAGGTTTGGTTGACTTTGGTGAAAAAGCAGCAAATGGATTCAAGGTAACAGGTATTGCAGGTTGGCAAGATGATTGTAATTGGGGGGTAGAACCTTCTTTGAAAGTTGATCCTGAGTCTTCTGAATTACAACTTATTTCCAGTGGTAGCTCTGCAAATATAAGCTGTTATTCTCACCGTTTTTATCATTTTAGTTTTAATAAGAGCTCTTTGATGTTGAAAAAAGGCTTATCTTTTGATGCCATAAGCATTGTCGGTGATGCTGGTTCTCAAGTATCTGGTTGGGGTGGCGCTGAAGTTGATTTAAAATTTGATGCTGCTAAACAACGTTTTTGGGCAGATGTTGAATTTGCTGCCGGTGAGATTAAGTTCCGTTTAGATCATGCTTGGACGACAAGTTGGGGGTCTAAGATAATACCAGGCGTACTTGATACTGCTGATGGAAACAATATTGCAGTTACTGCGGGGAAATACCGTGTTTATGTGAATATGAACAATGCTGGTAGTATGACTTATGAGTTGAGTGAGAAAGATTTCGGTAAATAAGAATTAAGATTAATGAAGGGTACTATTTTTAAGGGGAATAGTACCCTTTTTATTTTACATATCATGAAAATTAGAACTTTATTAGTATTACTAAATTTGCTGTTGTGTCAATGGGGAACTGCACAACAAACTGTATCATCGGGAAAACTTATTGAATATCCTAAATTCAAATCTTCTATAATGAGTCCACGCGATGTTTTTGTTTGGTTACCATCTGATTATTCTGCGAAAAAGAAATACGATGTTCTTTATATGCACGATGGACAAATGCTTTTTGATGCAACTACTACGTGGAATAAAGAAGAATGGGGAGTTGACGAAATCGTTGGCGGACTCTTGGGCGAAAAGAAAATTAAGCCTTGTATTGTTGTTGGAGTAGCCAATATTGCAGAAACTAGGTATGAAGACTATTTCCCTCAAAAAGCTCTGAAATACTTGTCAGATAATGATGTACCTAATAATGTACGTTTTAATGCTGATAATTATCTACGCTTTTTGGTGGAAGAGGTAAAACCGTTTATTGATAAGGAATATTCTACGAATAAAGAGCGTAATAATACATTTATTATGGGATCGAGCATGGGTGGGTTAATTTCACTTTATGCTATATGTGAATATCCCGATGTATTTGGAGGGGCTGCTTGTCTCTCAACACACGTGCCTATGATATTGAGTAGTGAGGGAATTGCAAAAGAAAAGGCAGATAAATGGTCAGCGGCTTTTCGGAGTTATTTGGATGAAAATCTTCCTAAGGCAAATAGTCGGATGATTTATATGGATAGAGGTGATGCGACATTGGATGCTTATTATCCTCCTTATCAAGATGAACTGGATAAATTGATGCGGCTCAAAGGATGGAGTGAACCTATGTGGGTATCTAAAGTTTTTCCTGGTGCTGGTCATATGGAAAAGGATTGGATGAGACGTTTGAATAATCCGTTGCAGTTTCTCTTGGGTAATGAAGAAGCTGAGAAAGTAGAAAGAATTGAGCCTGCTTTCTGGTGGTGTGGTATGAAAAATACTCGGTTGCAATTAATGGTTTATGGTACTAATATTGCAACTTACAAGCCGGTTATAAATTATCCGGGAATTATATTGCAAAGTGTACATCCAATGGAAAGCCCTAATTATTTAATATTGTATTTGGATGTTAAGGATGCAACACCGGGTAAGTTTTCTATTGAATTTGTAAAGGGAAAGAAGAAACTGAACTACTCTTATGAGCTGAAAGAACGAAAAGGGAAAGGTGAAGATAAAGTCGGTTTCAACTCTTCTGATGTGGTTTATTTATTGATGCCAGATCGATTTGCGAATGGCGATGAAAACAATGATAAAGTGATAATGAAATATCCTTATGAAGTAAATCGTAAAGATGTAAATGCACGCCATGGTGGAGATTTGGCTGGTATAGTACAGCACTTGGATTATTTGGATAGTCTAGGAGTTACTGCAATCTGGACTACTCCAGTCTTGGAAAATGATATGGGTGATGGTTCTTATCATGGTTATGCGGCAACTAACTATTATCGAATCGATCCGCGTTTGGGTAGTAATGAGGATTATGTGCAGTTGGTAGAATTATTGCATCAGCGGGGAATGAAAATGATTATGGATATGGTGTTCAACCACTGCGGAAGTAAACATCCTTGGCTGATTGATTGTCCGACGCGTGATTGGTTTAACAACCCATTCAAGTATGTACAGACCAATCACAATAAAACTTCATTCTTTGATCCCTATGCCGCGGATATAGATAAAGAAGAAATGACGGACGGGTGGTTCGTTCCTACAATGCCTGATTTGAACCAGAGAAATCGTTATGTTGCAGATTATCTGATTCAGAATTCAATTTGGTGGGTTGAGTATGCCAATTTGGATGGTATTCGCCAGGATACATACCCCTATCCCGATAGGGATATGATGGTTCGTTGGTGTAAAGAAGTTTTTGAAGAATATCCCAATTTGAATATTGTTGGTGAATCAATGATTACTAACCCTACAGGAGCAGCTTATTGGCAACGAAAGAGTCCCGTAAATAAGAATGGAAATACAGAATTAAAATCAGTAATGGATTTCCATTTACAATCAATAGCTAGCAAAGCTTTTCAGGAAGAAACATCCTGGAATTCTGGTTTACAGCTTATATTTGAACATTTGGCTTATGACTTTTGCTATGCTGATATAAATAATGTAATGCGTTTATTTGAGAATCATGATACTGATCGTTTCTTATTGGAAACTCCAAGAAATCTAGATGCTTATAAACAGGCTGTGGTTTTCTTGTTGACTATTCCTGGTATTCCACAATTATATTATGGGCAGGAACTATTGATGACTGGAAATACAAAGATTGATTTTGGATATATTCGTCCAGATATGCCTGGCGGTTGGAAGGGAGATACGACAAATGTATTTGAACAAAAAGGAAGAACTCCCATGCAACAAGAAGCTTTTGGCTTTATGAGAAAATTATTACAGTGGCGAAAAGGAAATGAGGTTATCTCAAATGGGCGGATGAAACATTTTATGCCTCGTAATAATGTATATGTTTATGAACGCTCATATAACGGGAAAAGTGTACTGGTTATTATGAATGGAGTTTCTAAGGAAGTTGATTTAGATTTGACACATTATAAAGAAGTTATTGGAGATAATACAAGCGCCAATAATATTTTGACTGGCAATACTTTACAACTAGGTGAAATATTACATTTAAGTCCTAAGGAAGTGTTGGTACTTGAATTGTAGTTTGAATATAAAATTCTATATATGAAGAAGATATTTGTTTTTTTCTGTTTGCTATCTATTTCACTGATAATGAAAGCGCAAGACCAAAAGCAAGACTCTTTGATTGATTATGTATGCAATGTGGGAATGTCACCGGATGATTATTTAATTGCCAAGTTTAAGACGGCTGATATTATTCTTTTGGCAGAAGATCATGGAGTAAAAGAGAATTTGGATTTTGTCAGGAATTTGATCCCCAAGTTATATGAAAATGGTATTTATATGTTGGGGATGGAATTCGGTGCATTTGAGGATCAAAAGCGATTAGACTCTCTAATTAATGCACCTGAGTATGATGAACAATTGGCACGCGAACTGATGTTCAACTATAATACACGTTGGGCAATTGTCGAATATATGGCAGTTTACAAAGCGGCATGGGAATTAAATCATTCATTGCCTGAAGCTGCGCAAAAGTTTCGTGTTTTGAATATTAGTTATTGTTATAACTGGAAGGAATTTGAAAAAGTAAGAACACCTGAAAATATGAGAAAAGTATTTCCTTTAGGGAATACGGAGGATTTCAGGTGCTCCTTATTAGAACGGGAATGTCTATTACAAAATCAAAAGATACTGGTTTTAACAGGTACTCCCCATGCATTTACTTATTATCAATTTCCTTACTATGATTATACTTCTCCTGATTTTGTGCGTTATGAAAAGAGCTTTTTAGGGAACTTACTTTATTCTAAATATGGGAAAAGAGTAATGGCTGTGGCATTACATCAACCATTCGCCAATTATCCGAATCATCAACCCGGATGGATTTCTCCAGCATCTGGAAAATTAGAAAATGTCATGAGTAGATGTAATAATAAGCCGGTTGGTTTTGATTTGAAAGATTCACCTTTAGGTCGTTTGAGAGATAGTAGCTATTATTCAATGGGGTATCAGGGTTTAACTTTATCAGGTTTGTTTGATGGGTATATATTTCTTAAACCTATAAAAGAATTATCTTCTTGTTCGGTTGATTATAAGTTTATAAATGATACCAATTGGGAAAGAGCTGTTAGTAATAATCCTGATCCGGATTGGCATCCAAGCCCTAAAAGTAAGGAACAATATTGGGAAATGGTAGAAAATTTTATGGATATTAAGAAACGTTATATAAATGTTCAGTGAATAAAAGTTGTAATGCAAAAAAATAGGGTAAATGCTAACTATTATGATACAGATTTGGTTGAGGAGAACAATGAAGTTGTTATAAAACGATGATTAATTTTGATTTTTAAATTGAAATTGTCCACTTGGAAATATGAATATTTATTTATATTACTGAATATCAAATATAAATTTGATTATATTGTTGTCCTTATATTTTTTTGTTTTTCATGTATGACTTTTCTATTTTTGTTATTAAACCTAATATGTAATGCTTATGAAAACAAAAAAAAGATTGAAGAGTATTGTATTTTGCATGATTTCTGTTTTTTCGATAAATGTTTACGCTCAAATCAGTACTAATGAATTGCCTCCGAGTTTCTCATCAACTCTGCTCCCGGTTCGTTCTAACGATGTTATTGAATTACCTATTCCTAATGTGGTAGAAGCACTACATGAGGATAGCTTATTTGCTGGTGAAGACATACCATATCGTGTGGGATTACCTATCTCTGTTGATTATAATTTACAAAATTCAGGTATATGGCAAACATTCGGTGATAGCATTCGGGTATGGCGCTTGCAGTTACGTGCTGCAGCAGCAAAAGCTTTAACAATCAGTTATGATAAGTTTTGGATACCTGAGGGAGCGAGACTCTTTGTTTATAATGCGGATAAATCATTTTGTATAGGTGCATTTACACACTACAATAATAAAGGGACAAAGGAAAAGCCGGTAGATTTTGCTACAGGTTTTGTTGCAGGAGATAATATTGTATTGGAGTATTATGAACCAATTACAACAGAACCTGGAATTATTTCCATAAAGAAAGTGATGTATATTTATAAAAATATACTTGCAGCTCAAAGCAATATTATGCGAGGAGTGACACCTGGAGGATCACTGAGTTGTAATGTTAATATAAACTGCCTTGAAGGTACTGATTGGCAAAAGGAAAAAAGAGCCGTGGCTTCTATTTACAATGGCGAGTATTCAGCTCTATGTACAGGTGCTTTAATTAATAATACGCAAAATAAGGACTATTTCTTATCAGCTAACCATTGCTTTTCTCCGGCGTATGATGCTCAAGGAAATAGTCAACTGAACCAATTGATTTTCTATTGGAATTATGAGAGTCCGGATTGTTCAAACACTTATGTATATAATCCACCAAGTTCTGCTGGGGCTAAATTGTTAGCTAATAATATAGATACTGATTTCGCCTTGTTGGAATTGACTGAGAAAGCAAGGGATATAGGTGGAGGATATTTGCCATATTTTTTAGGGTGGACAAGAAATTCTTCTGCTGCAAGTTGGGCGGTAGGGATTCATCATCCACAAGGTGATATAAAAAAAATATCAAAGGATAATAATCCTATAACTAATTACACCTCTACATTACCGTGGTCAAATGGTATAACTAGCCCGGCGAATACTCATTGGAAAGTGGTTTTTGATATTGGAACAACGGAAGGCGGTTCATCTGGTTCTCCTTTAATGGGACCTGCTCATTATATTATAGGACAATTACATGGAGGGGAGAGTGGATGTGCACCCGTAACCAAATATTATGGTCGTTTTGATAAATCTTGGGATTATGGAAATGTAGCAACTAGAAGATTGAAAGATTGGTTGGATCCAAGCAGTACGGGAATTATGCAGATTGGAGGAAGAGGAATGGAAATAGTAGGTGATGAATACGTTTGTAGTAATAGTGTGTACTATATTGAAAACTTACCAAATGATGTAACATTGATATGGGAATGTAATTCTACAGACTTGACGTTAGTAGCAAACTTACCTTCTTTAAATCAATGTACAGTTAAAAATGAAAGTAAGAAAAATTTAAATGCCCAATTAACAGCCAAAGTGATGAAAGATAATGAAATTATTGCTACTTTTTCTAAAACTATTAAAGCAATTGATACTTATATTTCTGGATATTATAGACAAGAAGCCTGTGTTTTTCATGGTGTTTCTCATCCTGCAATATCAACTACGGATATTAATAAGTCAACTTCCAAGTTTGTCCATCAAGGATGTATGGTTTATTTGACTCTATATGGAATTGGGTCAAGACGTGTTTTTTATAGTGGAGTAACTCCTGATGTATGGAATTATAATGGTAGTACACAAATTCAGTTTCAACTACCTCTCGGGTCTGGAGGAATACCTTTTTATGTTGAGATAGGTAATGATGGTAGCTGTGCTAAACAAAGAATTTTATTTTTCTCTGTTTCGAATAATGGAAACTTATCACAACAAAATTTGAAGATTGTTTCTTTGGGTAACAATCAGATAGTCTCAATTGTCTCGAATCATAATAAACGGATACAAGAAATTGAAAATTGGAGTTTGGAAGTTTATGACACTATTTATGGAGATAAAATTTTCGATATTAAGAATTTAACTGAGCCTACTTATCAATTGAATACTTCAGGTTGGAAGTATGGATTATATGTTGTTCGTGTAGTTGTTGGGAATGAGGTATTAACTGATACAATGACTCTAAAAGAATAATTTGTTAATCAAGATTGTATAGGTATATTTTGCTAATAGAAAAAGACTGCTCAGTGATCGAGCAGCCTTTTTTAGTTATAAAGTATTTCAAAATCCTACTCATTCACACTTATATAAGTATTAGTTGCTATTTGATACTTTACAGTTTATAATGCAAACGTTTCCGTAACCTCACGCTACCTTTCTGTTATTCTTTTACATACAGCTTGCTTTATTCTACTTATATTTGCTTACAATAACTTTGAATAAATTAATATCATGAGAATCATTAAACAACGTACTATCTTATCTTTTTGGCATTTAGTATGCTTTAGCTTTGTGCTGGTTTTTGCAGCATGTAGCGATAACGATGAAGAACTTCAGGAATACCTAACTCCTGCCTCCGGTAGTGAAACAATCTTTGAACAAGGTTTTAATTTTGGCGAAGCGGCTTCTTCACAAAGTGTCAGTTTCGAGGCGGGACAGCAGTGGACAGCCGAACTGAGTGGTGAGAATGCTGGCTGGTGTACTATAAATCCGGCAAAAGGAGCGTCAGGAAAAAGTACGATCATGGTTTCAGTCAGTAAGAATGAAACAGGGAAGGCACGTACGGCACAATTGAATATCGTATCCGGCTCAAAGAAAAAAGAGATTTCTATCTCTCAGGCTGCCAATGCAATTGTAGTTCCTGCAGGTTTGAGTTATACACCCGAAAATCCTGATGCTGACCAAGCTATTACAATAACTTTTAAAGCTGATACTAAATCTCCTCTTTATGGATACAGCGGTGATGTATATGTACATATCGGTGTTATGAGTGAAGGGACTTGGTTGTTTGTTCCGGCAGAATGGAACGAGAATAAGGATAAATGTAAGATGACTTCTGCTGGGGACAATGTATGGAACATTACGTTAGGTCCTAATATTCGCGAGTGGTTTGGCAGTGGTACTACAGCGGTAAACCAATTGGGCGTGGTATTCCGTAGTGCTGATGGTAGTAAAAAAGGCATTGAAGAAGACTCTTTCATTGCCGTAACCGATACTAAATACGAAGGTTTTGTACCCGGAGAAGTGAAGACTGCCGCTTTGCCTGCAGGAGTAGTGGAAGGTATTAATGTAGTAGATAATTCGACTGTAACATTGGTGCTTTATGATAAAGATAAGAACGGTAATCGGAAAGACTTCGCTTATGTGGTAGGTGACTTCAATAAATGGACGTTGAGTAATGATGATAAATCGCAAATGTATCGCGATGATGCTTCCGGATGTTGGTGGATTACGTTGAAAGGATTAGATGCAAGTAAAGAATATGCTTTTCAATACTATGTAGGTATGAAACAAGGGGAAGTAACTCGTTTGGCAGACGCCTATACAGAGAAAATCCTTGATCCTGATAATGATAAGCATATACCGGCTTCCACTTATAATGAAAGTATGGCATATCCCGAAGGAGGAAGAGGAATCGTTTCTACTTTCAAAATTCAGAAGGACAATTATAACTGGAAAGTTAGTAATTTCAAAATAGAAAAGCCCGACCAATTGGTAATTTATGAATTGCATCTGCGTGACTTTACAAGCTCGAGTGACTTAGTAGGGGCAAAAAGTAAGCTTTCTTATTTAAAAACGATGGGAGTAAACGCCATCGAACTAATGCCGGTACAAGAGTTTGACGGTAATGATAGTTGGGGCTATAACCCTTGCTTCTTCTTTGCTATGGACAAGGCGTACGGTACAAAAGCCATGTATAAACAATTTATTGATGCTTGTCACGAAGCAGGTATGGCAGTTATTCTAGATGTAGTTTATAATCATGCTACAGGCAATCATCCTTTTGCAAAACTTTATTGGGACAGTAGTTCGAATAAGACGTCAAGCGATAATCCATACTTTAATGTGGATGCTCCTCATCCTTTCAGTGTTTTCCATGATTTTAATCATGAGAGTGAACTGGTACGTAAATTTGTGAAGCGCAATTTACAATTCTTATTGAGAGAATATAAGGTAGATGGTTTCCGTTTTGACTTGACTAAAGGTTTTACTCAAAAAAGTAGTAATGAACAGACTGCAGGTAATTACGATGCCAGCCGTATTGCAATTTTAAAAGATTATAATACAGCTATCAAGGCTACAAATCAAAATGCTTATGTTATTTTGGAACATTTCTGTGATACGAGAGAAGAACAGGAGTTGGCTGCGGATGGTATGCATTTGTGGAGAAACATGAATGGAGCTTATTGTCAATCAGCTATAGGATGGGCAGAAAATAGTTCTTTCAATGGTATGTACGAAAAGACTCCGGCATGGGTAGGATTCATGGAAAGTCATGATGAAGAACGTACTTCTTTCAAGCAGACAGAAGACTATGCTAATTACGGTCTTTCTACTAACCTTACCAACCGTATGAAGCAGTTGGCTGTTAATACAACTTTCTTCCTTACTGTACCGGGACCGAAGATGATTTGGCAATTTGGTGAGCTGGGTTATGATATTTCAATTGAATATAATGGTCGTACAGGGCGTAAACCTATTCATTGGGAATATCTGGATAATGCTGACCGTAAAGGATTACATGAAACTTATACAAAGTTGATAGCATTGCGTAACGCTCACCCGGGATTGTTCAGCAGTAGTACTATTTTTTCTTGGAGTGTAGATAATACCATTCAAAGCACTAATTGGAGTAATGGACGTTCGCTTACTGCGGAAAGTATAACCGGTGAAAAGTTAGTAGTGGTAGGCAACTTTACCAATGTTGCTGCTGATGTAACTTTTCCGGCAGCAACTGGTAGCTGGAATAATTACTTTACCGGAAAGAGTGAAACTGTAGGAACAAAGGTGAATGTACCGGCTCATGGATATGTAGTTTATACAAACTTCTGATTTATTAGTAGTTACTCATAAATCTTTATCAGCACCCGATTCAGCCAGTCCCAGCGAAAGCGGAACCAGCGTCGGGTGCTACTTTGTTTCCCTCCGAAGCGAAGGACAAATTCCCTATATCCATGTTTGCGGAAGGGTAAGCCTACATCCATAAATTCCACATGGCGGTACCCGCGTTGTTTGGCATCATCCAAAGCTTTCCAAACTGCGAGAATGCCAGGATACTGCAAAGCATAAGTCTTACGCATACCACCCGAAAACCATAAATAGGCACTATCATCCGAATAGATACATGCGCTACCACCAATTATCTTCTCTTTGTAGGTGACAATAAAAATCTTGCTTTGTTGCTTGGTCATAAGATGGGATTCTAGAAGCTGGAAGAATTTTATATTCGGAAAATGCCGGCGTATTTTAGAAGAATATATATGGTGTAGCATACGTGCGAAGTCGTGAGTCTCTTCTTTCGTCTGTACTTCTCTTACCTGTGCACCATTTTTTAATCCTTTCTTTATTTGGCGGATTCGTGAAGGACTGAAACGTTCTTCAACTTTTTCAATATTGTGTAACGAATTGCGTACCCGTAACCAGTTGATTGCAAAATAACTGTTCTCCCGAAAAGACTTGTACCCGAACATCGCATTTTCTAAATTTCGGAATTCTATTAAGAATGAGTTACGTAGAGCTTCATTGGTGAGTCTTCCCAATATGTCGTTGAAGATAGCTTCTTTATCTAAAGTATCATCAAAATATTCTCCGGTGCCATAGATTTCACATCTTTTTATGATGCCTGGCGGAAACATCCGGACACTTTTACGTAGAGCTGCAAGTAGCTTGGCTACAGGTTTACCATCTATAGACGCAACGATGAGTACAGGAGCATATCCCGGTGTCGCTTCATAGATTCGGAACAGTTCTGTAGAATGGAATGTGCTGGTTCCCGGTAATTCAGGAACCTTACTCCCGCTGTAATATGTGGTCAGTTTCAAAGGCATTGACTGCAAATTTAAAAATAATCTCGTATCTTTGCATTTATTAAACACGAATATATTATGGAAAGTTTCAGTGAATTAATAAAAGCACGCCGCAGCATGCGGAAATTTACAGAAGAAGAATTGACTCAGGAACAAGTTGTGACCTTGATGAAAGCAGCTTTAATGGCTCCTACTTCAAAGCGTAGCAATGCCTGGCAATTTATTGTGGTCGATGACAAAGAGACACTGAAAAAACTATCTTTTTGCAAAGAACAAGCATCTCAGTTCATTGCCGATGCAGCATTGGCGGTAGTGGTAACTGCCGATCCGTTGGCTAGTGACGTTTGGATAGAAGATGCTTCCATTGCATCTATCTATTTGCAACTTCAGGCTGAAGATATGGGGCTGGGGAGCTGTTGGGTGCAAGTGCGCGAACGCACTGCTGCAAACGGTATGCCCTCTAACGACTATGTGCACAATGTGCTTGATCTGCCTTTGCCGTTGCAGGTGCTCAGTATCATTGCTATCGGTCATAAAGGGATGGAACGTAAACCATTCGATGAAGAACATCTGCAATGGGAAAAAATACATATAAATAAATTTGGAGGAGAATAACGGTGAGCGCAGCAAAAGCAAACAACAACCGTGATACCTATAAAGCTACGGCCATTACTCTAATTGTGTTTGGCGTACTTTATCTGATTGATAAGTTAGTACATTTCTCTACAATAGGTTTGCCGTGGGTGATGAACAAAGATAATTTTTTGCTTTATACAGCAGTAATCTTTCTTATGTTCAAGCATGATAAGTCTGTTGGACTAGTATTGATAGGGTTGTGGTTGGTATTGAATTTTGGGTTAATAACCGCATTGCTTGGTACAATGTCCGCCTATTTATTACCAATAGCTTTACTGGTAATTGGGGCTATTTTGTATTTAGTTTCAACAAGGTAAAATGAAAAGAAGTATAGAAGATACGTCGGTCGTCTTTATTGGTGCCGGAAACCTGGCAACGAATTTGGCAAAAGCTCTTTATTGGAAAGGATTTCGTATCGTACAGATTTATAGTCGTACGGAAGAATCGGCGCAAAGCTTGGCACAAATTGTTGAGGCCGAATATACAACTGATTTATCTGCAGTGACGGAAGATGCACAGCTTTACATCGTTTCGCTGAAAGATACTGCTCTTGTGGAATTATTACCCAAATTAGTCGCCGGAAAGAAGAATGCCCTATGGGTGCATACTGCAGGTAGCATTCCGATGACTGTTTGGGAAGGGTATGCAGAGCGTTTTGGAGTATTCTATCCTATGCAGACATTCAGTAAACAGCGTGAAGTGGATTTCCGGGGAATACCGATTTTTGTGGAAAGTAACTCTGAGGAAGATACGCAGTTTTTGAAAGATATTGCTTCCGCTCTTTCTGAGAAGGTGTATGAAGCAACTTCCGATCAGCGGAAAAGTTTGCATCTGGCGGCTGTATTCACCTGCAATTTTACCAATCACATGTATGCGCTTGCCGCCGAACTGTTGAAGAAATATCAACTGCCATTTGAAGTAATGCTGCCGCTGATAGATGAGACAGCCCGCAAAGTGCATGAACTGGAACCACGTGCAGCGCAGACTGGACCTGCCATCCGGTATGACGAAAATGTCATCGACGGGCATTTGCAGATGTTGGCCAATGAGCCGGAGATGCAAGAGTTATACCGATTGATAAGCCAAAGTATTCATCGACTGGCGTAACATTGGACATAACGAAGTGTTTCTCCTAATAGATAACTACTAAAAAGAAATAGTGATGAGTACTATAAACTATGATTTAAAGAAGATAAAAGCTCTTGTTTTTGATGTGGACGGTGTGCTGAGTGCTAACGTCATTCCGATGAGTTCGGATGGCGAACCGCTACGTACCGTCAATATCAAAGATGGCTATTCTTTGCATCTTGCTGCTAAGCAAGGTATTTTGTTGGGTATAATTACGGGTGGAAAGACCGAAGCAGTACGCAAACGCTTCATGTCTTTGGGCTTGGCCGAAGAAAATATCTATATGGCTTCTTCCGTAAAAATACACGATTATCGGGATTTCCGTGACCGTCACAAACTGAAGGACGAAGAGATTCTTTATGTTGGCGACGATATTCCTGACATGGAAGTGATGAATGTGTGTGGTCTGCCATGTTGTCCAAATGATGCCGCTCCGGAGATTAAAGCTGTTGCCCGGTATATTTCGCATGCAGATGGTGGCTATGGTTGCGGGCGTGATATCGTAGAACAGGTATTGAAAGTACAGGGCCTTTGGTTAGCCGATGAAAAAGCTTTTGGCTGGTAATTACCAATAACTAATCCACTAATTACTATAACCATGCTTGATAATCTGAAAAAATATAAAGTAATTCTTGCCTCCAATTCCCCGCGTCGTAAAGAGTTGTTGGCAGGTTTGGGAGTAGACTACGAGGTAAGAACTTTGCCTGATGTAGATGAATCTTATCCTGAAACATTGCAGGGTGCAGATATCCCTCTTTTTATAGCTAAAGAGAAAGCCGATGCCTACCAGTCAATGATTCAGCCGGATGAGTTGATGATTACTGCCGATACAATTGTTTGGCTGGACGGGAAGGTATTAGGCAAACCCGAAGACAGGGAAGATGCTTTGCAAATGTTGCGTGATATGTCCGGACGTACGCATGAAGTCTTTACCGGCGTTTGTATTACTACGACAGAATGGCAGCATAGCTTTTCTGCCCAAACCGAAGTACGCTTCTCCGAATTGAGCGAAGAAGAAATAAGTTACTATGTAGATAAATATCAGCCGATGGATAAAGCCGGCGCATACGGTGTACAAGAATGGATTGGCTTTATTGGCGTAGAGAATATATCAGGAAGCTATTATAATATAATGGGACTTCCGGTACAACGGCTTTATCGGGAACTTCTAAAAGTGTAGGAATTATGGCAAAGATGAATGATATTGCGATGTATGTCCGGTGCAGCCCCTTTCGGAGTTGGGCTATAATATTCTAAGGGACTAGACTATATCAGAAGTTGCACAGAATAAGAAAATAAAAAAGACGAGCCTTAGTCATTATGTATTAAGGCTCGTCTTTATTTTATATCAAATCTATCATCAAGGGGATATTCTTCTCGTCAATACCCTGTTTGACTAGAGTATCTTTGTCTTTATTGAACATCTCCCAAAATGCTTCCCGGCTGCTGCTTTCTAAAGCTGCTTTTCCGTAAAGGTCTACTGCTTTTTCAATATTGCCCAATCTCCAGGCTACATGTCCGGCATTCAAATAATCAGTAGCAATGGGTTTAAAGTCAAGTATCTTTTCATAATACTTCATGGCTTGCTCGTATTTCCCACTGACAAAAGAGCACCAGCCTATGGCACGCCATGCTTTGATACTGTTGTTTTCAATGAAATCCAGTTTGAAGAAGTATTGCAGGGCTTCTTCATATTTTTCTTGTTCGGCAAGGCAACTTCCAATATAGAAAATGATATTGTGACTTTCAGGTTGAATCATTTCCGCCTTTTTGTAATACTCCAGTGCTGAAGTAAAATTCCTGATTTGCCGATAACAAGTTGCAAGATGGCGGATTGTCCACAGATAGTCGGGCTTTAATACGTCCGCTTTTAGATAAGCGTCAATAGCTTCTTTGTAACGCTTTTCTTTTTGCAGGCAATAACCTGCCTTTTGAAAGATATCGGCATCTGCATGATTCAGGTTTATCAGCTCTTGATAAATATCCAGTGCCTCTGCCGGATGTTCTTTACGGAAATGGAAGTCGGCAACGGCAGCCAGTAAATCTGGTTTGCAAAGTATATCTTTTAATACCGGTATGCGATGCAAGGCGAAATTCTCCTTGAAGATATCACGAAATTCATGTCTGCGCTGGCTCAGTTTAAAGAAACGGTATAGATCATGCAAATATTGGTTGCTGATAACTTCAGGGCGCTCGGCATACTGTTTCAAAGTAGAAGATTTATTTTCATTCATCAATTCATTTAAATCTTGCGAAGTCATTTGATTGAGCATCATGTTGCGCTGAGCCTGTGGAATATGTGCCATGGTGAAGCAAAGAGAATACTTATCACTGTTGCAAAAGAATCCTGATTGCAAAATCAAGGAAAGTATGGCATTGTCTCCCGATGGTGTGAATCCAAACTCTTTTATGACACTGGAATGCTGCATGTCAAAAGGATAGAACCAGTTATGGGGTTCTTTGAAGAATGGATAACTTTTGAGTTGCGCAAACGTACTCATATAGACATCAGCACCCTCCAATTGCAATTCGTTCATCTCACGTAGTTTGTCACTTATACCCGACTGTTCGAATGCTTGTTCCCAATCCGGATTACGATCGTTTTCATCCGCTGCGTTATCTTCAAAACCGAACTTCATATTACGCATGATAGTTACGTTTTTCATCATCTCAGGAATGATTTCTTCACGCATCTTTTTGTCTATCTTTTCGGTTTCTTGGCTACGAAGTAACTGGATATAAATCCGGTTCAGTTTCTTGCCGAAACTGATGTCTTCATTAAATAATGAAAAGCGTGCCATCAATTCCGGATAAAGTGATAAACGAGTAGGATGAATATGTAGCACTATAGCTATTCCTACCAAAGCACGTTGATTTACACGGACATCGGCATGTGTCACTGCATCGAGCAACCATGAGAATTTGCGAGCGTCGAAACATTCCATCAGGCTTAACATGACTGCACTGGTGAATAAGCATAAGTCATTGACGGGTAGTAATTCCGATTCTAATAATCCTTTAGCCTGATATTCGTTCTCTGCGGACCAGTTGCTATCACTCCAAGTAGAGAGAAAAAGGACTTGTGCCGTTTCTTCATGTCGTTTCAGTACGGCTTCTAATCCTTGATTGTTAGGCATCAGTTGGCAAACAGCCATATCATCTGGAAAAGATTCTAATACTTTTTGTAGGGTAGCGATATTATATTCCTTTGGAAGGCGTTCCCGATTATTACGCAAGGAGTGGTAATAGTGTAATGAGGTTCCGTCCAGCAAACTGAGACGTGTTTGGTCTGCAATCTCCCAAGTATCGGCAAACAGTTGGCGGTAAAGCTTCTGCTGGCTGGGATCTTTGGTACCTTGTCTCATATATTGCAACATATATTGGTAGGAGGTTTGTACTTGCTCCAAACGGTTACGAAGATTCCAATTGCCGCTATTCCACAAAAAGGCTTCCAGTTGAGATTGCGCTTCTTTTAACCGTTTTTGTTGCAGCAGGACGATGATATGCTGATATTGTTCTTGTATAGTTTGCTCATTCATAAAATTGTATCTTTAAGGGACATACTTTATAAAAGTACAAAAAGGGTGCCAAAAAGTTCGGCTACTCTAAAAAATACTGATGGCAGTTTTAGTAGTCAGCAGTTCCAACGCTTTCATTCCCATCACGGAGTTGCCTTTGGCGTTGAGTCGCGGACTCCATACTGCTACTGAATACTTCCGCGGACAGATCGCAGCTATGCCTCCTCCGACACCACTTTTGCCGGGTAAACCGACCAAGTAGGAGAATTCTCCCGCTTCATCATAAAATCCACAAGTCTGCATAATGGCGTTGATGCGCTTGACTTGTGAAGTTGTAAGTGAGATATCGCCGAAACTGAACGGATGTGTATGGTCGGCAAAAGGCAGAAAGGTGCGGGAGAGTTCCCGGCAATTCATTTCTACCGAGCATTGCCGGAAATAGAAGCTGAGTACACGTTCCACGTCGTTATCAATATTCCCATAATACTTTAGCATGTTGACGATGGCAGCATTCAGAAAGCCTGTGTCACGTTCGGAAGTAGCCATGCTTTCATTGTATTGAATATCTTTACAACCGCAAAGTTGGCGTACAAAAGCAAGATACTCCTTCTCGGGGTCGGAGAGGATGGACAATAGAATATCCGTCATGACCAAAGCTCCGGCATTTATCAGGGGATTGCGCGGAATCCCTTTTTCCATTTCTAATTGTATGATAGAATTAAAAGCATTGCCGGAGGGCTCTACACCAATACGTTTCCAAAGCCGGTCGCCCATGCGGCTAAAACCCATGGCAAGCGAGAGTACTTTCGATATACTCTGTATGGAGAAACGCTCGTCACAATCCCCCATTGCATATTCGTTTCTGTCGATGGTGTACAGGCAAATGCCGTAACGGTCGGGATTAACTCTTTGCAATTCTGGAATATAAGATGCCGGAGCACCCATCTTTGAATAGGGCTGTATCTCCTGATAGATTTCTTGTAAGATATTGGTGTAGTTCATGGTATGATAGATTTAGATTAGAATCTTACTTGCAACTGTGCTTGCAATAAGTTAGAGTTCTCTCCTTTGTGGCGATTGCAGTAGGTGTATTGAGCCTGCACACGGCACTTGGGGTAGAACCAGTATTGTACGCCGGCAACGTAATTGGTTTGCTTGTCATCTATGGCTTTGTCTTTGTTAAGATAGTCATAAGAAGCGATAATGTCAAATTTTGGAAGTACATGGGCAGATAGGGTTGCATAGTAACCGTCGCTTTTTACATGTCCATTTTTTCCGGCAAGATATTCGGTACGGATATTAATGGGTTTGGTTTGGATGGTAGCACCTGCTGACCAACGGTTGCGAGTATAGTTCTCGCCGACAGCAATATCCGGATTGAGTGAAGAGGTTCCTACAGCACATCCTTTACCTTTAACGAATGAACCGCCTACCGATAACCATTTCAGCGGATTGACCATAAGACTACCCACAATATCTTTCTGGTTGTTTTTGTCTTTCAAGTTGATGCCTTGTCCGTTCATGATGGCGAGGTTATAGTTTAATAGCTTTCCAAAAAGGTCACCGTAGATAAGTAATCCCATGTCGCGGCCACTATTAGAACCGTATAGAGGATCGCTTCCATTAATTCCCGCCAGATAGTTGACTGCCTGTGAATAGCAATTTATTAATTCGACGTAGCAAGGAGATAACGGATTTTCAATAGTATACATTGTCTTGAATTGTCCGATACGGGCCGTAAGCTGAGGCAAAAAGCGATATTCGGTATAGGCTTCCAGCATTTTTGCAGAATTGGCAAAACTGTACATAAAATAGGCCGACCATTTATCCGTAATTTTGCCATGAGCCATAAAGATCACTCTTTTTATATCGAAAGTATTACTGGGTTTATCTCCTGCGTCATCGTATGTATAGCCTAATTGAGTGTAACCTGAAAGTGTGATACGGTCTTTTAAAGTATTGACAACATCATTTAGGCAAGCATCTTGAGCTTTCAGAGAATAAGTTGCTAATAAAAGGAAGCAAGATAGTAGAATTCGTCTCATGTATTAAGAGTATAAGAAATATAGTAAAAAAGGCAACCCTTCTTGCAAAGAGCTGCCTTTTTGTATAAATGTGATTTGATTATTCGTTGATTGCAGCAATACCCGGAAGTATTTTTCCTTCAATTGCTTCGAGCAATGCACCACCACCGGTTGATACGTATGATACACCGTTTGCCAAACCGAACTTGTTAACGCAAGCTACAGAGTCACCACCACCTACGAGTGAGAAAGCACCGTTCTTAGTAGCTTCAACGATAGCTTCGCCTACAGCACGTGAACCGTGAGTGAAGTTTTCGAATTCGAATACACCTGTAGGACCGTTCCAAAGGATAGTCTTTGAGTTCTTGATAACTTCTGCGAAAAGTTCTTCAGTCTTAGGACCGATATCCAAACCTTCCCATCCGTCAGGAATTTCGTCTACTGCACAGAACTTAGTGTTGGCATCGTTAGAGAAAGCGTCAGCGATCTTAGCGTCAACAGCTAATACAAGGTTTACACCTTTATCTTTTGCTTTCTTCATCAAGTCGAGAGCTAAATCCAGTTTGTCATCTTCGCAGATAGAGATACCGATCTTGCCACCCATAGCCTTAGTGAAAGTATAAGTCATACCACCGGCGATGATCAGGTTATCAACCTTGTCAAGCAAGTTTTCGATGATTTCAATTTTGGAAGAAACTTTAGAGCCACCCATGATAGCAGTGAACGGACGTTGGATGTCATTCAATACTTTATCAACAGCCTTCACTTCTTTTTCCATTAGGTAACCGAACATCTTGCTGTCTTTGTCGAAATATTTAGCGATCAAAGCTGTAGAAGCATGTGCACGGTGAGCTGTACCGAATGCGTCGTTTACGTAGCAGTCAGCATAAGAAGCCAATTTCTTGGTAAATTCTTTCTGGCTTTCCTTAACGGCTTTCTTAGCGGCAGCTTTTTCTTCGTCTGTAGCATCTTCAGCTAAGCCACGAGGCTTGCCTTCTTCTTCTGCATAGAAACGAAGGTTTTCGAGCAACAATACTTCACCCGGTTGCAGAGCAGCAGCTTTCACAGCAGCTTCTTCGCCCATACAGTCGTTAGCAAACTGTACTTCAACGCCCAGCAGGTCAGATAAATGTTTCAGGATGTGCTTCAAAGAAAACTTATCAGCCGGACCTTTTGGACGACCGAGGTGAGAACCGATAATTATACTACCGCCGTCAGCCAGAATCTTCTTCAAAGTAGGAAGAGCAGCACGCATGCGGGTATCATCTGTAATGTTGAAGTTTTCGTCCAAGGGTACATTGAAGTCCACGCGAACGAATGCCTTTTTTCCGGCAAAGTTAAATTGATCAATTGTCATAATACTCTATATTTTTAAAAGTGTTACTAATTCTTTTTTGTGAGCGCAAAGTTACTATTTATTTCTCTTTTTCGCTATGAATTCGTAATTTATTCTTCGTCTTTACCGCTCTCTTGGCTTACTTTATATTTCTGGCAGTAATATTTGCACAGCAATTGTAAACCGCAGTTGTCACATTGT
This sequence comes from uncultured Bacteroides sp., assembly GCA_900555635.1. Lineage (GTDB taxonomy): Bacteria > Bacteroidota > Bacteroidia > Bacteroidales > Bacteroidaceae > Bacteroides. The sequence continues at coordinate 81,856 of USLU01000002.1, read as the reverse complement.
GGCGTACGTGCCTGGCACACGTAACGGCCATGCAGAATAAGCCAATGATGGGCAATAGGAATATCAGCTTCGGGTATGTGTTTTACCAGTTCTTTTTCTACACTGAACGGTGTGGTACATTTGTCGGACACTAAACCTAAACGGTGGCTTACGCGGAATACATGTGTATCTACAGCCATCGCAGCTTTATTAAAAACAACGGACTGGATGACATTGGCAGTCTTGCGTCCTACACCGGGGAGTTTGATGAGTTCTTCCAAGGTACCGGGCACTTCGCTGTTAAAGTCTTTCACCAGCATTTGTGCCATGCCTACCAAGTGCTTGGCTTTGTTGTTAGGATAAGAGACGCTGCGGATATATTCGTATACTACTTCGGGGGTGGTAGCAGCAAGGGCTTCCGGGGTAGGGAAAGCTTGATAGAGTTCGGGAGTAATCATGTTTACCCGTTTATCAGTACATTGTGCAGAAAGAATAACTGCTATCAGTAGCTCGAACGGATTATTGTAATGTAACTCGGTTTCAGCTATTGGACGGTTTTCCCTGAACCAGGCAATTATTTTCTCATAACGTTCTTTCTTTCTCATCTTAATTTGTTTTTATGATAGTGAGGTGAAACTTTCAGATTGAAATAGAAAACTGAAATTACAGTAAGGCAGGCACCAAAAAAGTATGCCATATCAAATGATGTGATTTGGGCGATATAGCCACCGGCGGTCAGTCCGATACCAATGCCTACATCCCATGAAGTCAGGTAGGTGGAAGTAGCTGTGCCACGCTGGCTATTGGGAGCCAAATTGACAAATAGCGTGTTGAATGCGGGAAACATCGTTCCGAAGCCTATTCCTAACAGGAGAGCAACCATAAAGAATAATATATTTGTTAATTCCGGAGCAGTCTTCATCATTACACCGCAGGCAGATAGAACAAAAAAACAGGAACAGACTAGATATAAACCTAAGGTAATGACTTGGGTAATACGTCCCTTATCTACTTGTCTCCCAGAGAATATGCGTGAAACAGCCATACCTACAGCCATAAAAGTGAAGAAAAGCCCTGAGTTCAGGGGTATTCCGATTTCTTTGGCATACATGGCTATGTAGGTGCTCGTCATGCCATAAGGTATAGAGAGTAGGAGCAGTGCAATTCCGGCGGGAATTCCTTTCAATAAAACAAATCGGTCCAATGATAAGGGTTCACGTTTGACCGGTTGCTTGGGAGGTGTCTTAACCAGGCATGCGGCAACGAAACCGATAGTCCCTGATATAAGCGAGCAAGCAAAAATCGTCTCAAAAGAATAAGCATCGTGCATAAAAAGTCCGATCATCGGACCAAAGCTCATGGCGGTATTGTTCATCAAACCATAGTAGCCTACTGCTTCACCGCGTCGGGAGGAGGGGGTGATATCAATCACAATTGTATTTCCGGCTACCGTCACCATTCCGAATGCAAGTCCGTGAACAACCCTTAGCATGATGAAAATGGACAAAATACCTGCCAGCATATATCCCGCAAATATAGTAATGAAGATAAAGTATGCCACCAGATATAGTGGCTTGCGTGCCAAAGTATCAAGCAGATAACCGGAAAAAGGACGGATACAAAGAGAGGCGACAGTGTAGCATGACAAAATAACGCCTACTGCTGCATTCCCGGTATTGAATACCTCCGTTAAATAGAATGGCAGAACAGGCAGTATCAGATAAAAGGCAAAGTACAAAAGGAAATTGGCAGCCAGAATCAGGCAATAACCGCGAGTTACAAGTTTGTCTTTTGCCATAACGAAAATAGTGATTAACGATTAGTGATTAGTGATTAATGATAAACGATTAGTGATTAATAGTATGCTGAGAATGCGCAGCCTGCTAATCACTAATCGTTAATCACTAATTACTATTTTAGTATGCGCTCTCGAATTCTTTCAAGAAGCGTGTATCGTTTTCAGAGAACATACGAAGGTCTTTTACTTGGTATTTTAAGTTCGTAATACGCTCTATACCCATGCCGAGTGCATAACCGCTATAAACTTTACTGTCTATACCGTTACTTTCCAGTACATTCGGGTCGACCATACCACAGCCTAAGATTTCAACCCATCCGGTATGTTTGCAGAAGGGACAGCCTTTACCACCGCAGATATTGCAGCTAATGTCCATTTCTGCGCTTGGCTCTGTGAACGGGAAGTATGAAGGACGCAAACGAATCTTAGTATCATTGCCGAACATCTCTTTAGCGAAGAGCAGCAATACTTGCTTCAAGTCGGTGAAAGAAACATCCTTGTCAACATACAGCGCTTCTACCTGGTGGAAGAAACAGTGCGCGCGGTAGCTGATGGCCTCGTTACGATATACACGTCCCGGACAGATAATGCGGATGGGAGGTTCTGAAGTTTCCATGGCACGAGTCTGAACGGATGAGGTGTGTGTACGCAGTACAACATCGGGATGTGCTTCAATAAAGAAAGTATCTTGCATGTCACGGGCAGGGTGATCTTCTGCAAAGTTCAGTGCAGAGAACACATGCCAGTCATCCTCAATTTCCGGACCTTCGGCAATACTGAAACCGAGACGGGCAAATATATCGATAATTTCGTTCTTTACGATAGTCAGGGGATGACGTGTGCCCAGTTCCATAGGATAAGCTGAACGTGTCAGGTCGAGATCGTCACAACCATTGTCTTGGCTCTCGAACTGTTCTTTCAAAGCATTAATCTTTTCTTGTGCTTTGGTTTTCAGTTCATTCAGTCTCATACCGACTTCTTTCTTTTGATCGGCTGCAACATTACGGAAGTCCGCCATCAAGTCGTTGATGGCTCCTTTTTTACTAAGGAATTTGATGCGAAGAGCTTCCAACTCTTCTGCATTGGCAGCTTTCAGTGCTTCAACTTCAGCAAGAAGTTGTTCGATTTTAGCTATCATATCTTGTCATTTTGTTTATTTCCTACTAATGCATAAAAGCGGTGCAAAGATACAATTTTATCATTGTTTTGCCGCTAATCGCTGAATAATATTCAAGGAAATGCTGAATTTATTCATTATATGGGAATTTGAAGGAGTTCTGTTTACTAAGGAAACTTTTTTTCTATGCGTTCAAAAGATTCATTATTTACTAGTAAATCTATATTTCAGGGCGTGAAATATAGATTTCAAGCTTTGATTTTTATATTTCAAGCCTTGAAACGTAAGAATCAAGCTTTGAAATGTAGTTTCTCTTGCGATTAAGAAAACTTTCCTTAGCAGCAATGGACTGTTTTCTTAGGCAAGTGATAAAGTATGATGGTGTGCAGTAATCAGATGCTGAATATGCTGATTGAGTTATCAACAGAATTGGCAGTATTGATGTTGTAGCGCTTATAAATCAAATTATTTTATGTAGTTTTGCTGATGATAATCAAATCTAATTACACTATGAAGTCATTCTTTACTTTTATTATTTTGAGTCTCGCTACATTATCCGTTCAAGCTTCCGACACTCTTTTTGTGAAAGAGGCTCAAATACCTATTCTTGTCGAACGGCAGGATAATATTCTGTTTTATTTGCAATTGACAGCTAAAGAGGCTCAGTCGTTGGATAATTTAGTGTTGCGTTTCGATGAAAAGACTGATATGAAAACGATACAATCAGTGAAACTCTATTATGGTGGTACGGAAGCTTTGCAAAATTATGGAAAAAAGCGCTTTGCACCGACATCTTATTTATCTGCGTTTACTCCCGGCAAAACTTTAAAAGCCAATCCGTCTTATTCTATCTTGAAAGTTCAGGTGGATTGTCCGCAGAAGGAGATTGAGTTGAAAGGAGTTGAGAAGTTATATCCAGGGGTAAATTATTTTTGGGTCAGTATACAAATGAATCGCGATGTACCGTTAACCACTAAGGTGTCTGCAGAGATCGTATCGGCTTCATTGGATGGTAAGCGAGCGCTTATTGAAGTCGTATCTCCAAAGAAGGTAGAACATCGTGTAGGCATAGGAGTGCGTCACGCCGGAGATGATGGCGTTTCTGCATTCCGTATTCCCGGATTGGTAACGACCAATAAAGGTACATTGCTGGGTGTCTATGATGTACGTTACAATAATTCTTATGATTTGCAGGAACATGTGGATGTAGGGCTAAGCCGAAGTACGGATGGGGGACAGACATGGGAGAAAATGCGGCTACCTTTATCTTTTGGAGAAACTGGCGGATTGCCTGCCGGACAGAATGGAGTAGGAGATCCTTCTATATTAGTCGATACTGAAACAAATACGATTTGGGTGGTTGCTGCGTGGACACATGGCATGGGTAATCAACGGGCTTGGGTAAGTTCTCATCCCGGCATGGACATGAACCATACCGCCCAGTTGGTTATGACTAAAAGTACGGATGATGGTAAAACCTGGTCAAAGCCTATAAATATCACGGAGCAGGTGAAAGATCCATCTTGGTATTTCCTATTGCAAGGACCCGGACGAGGGATCACAATGCATGATGGAACTTTAGTTTTTCCAATTCAATACATTGACTCTACCCGTATCCCGAATGCGGGAATTATGTATAGCCGGGATCAAGGAAAGACATGGAAACTACATAACCTTGCCCGTACTAATACTACCGAAGCACAGGTTGCGGAAGTAGAACCCGGAGTGTTGATGCTGAATATGCGTGATAACCGTGGGGGTAGCCGTGCTGTGGCTACTACAAAAGACTTGGGACGTACCTGGACAGAGCATGTATCATCGCGTAGTGCATTGCAAGAACCTGTTTGCATGGCTAGTCTTATCTGTGTAAAAGCTGCTGATAATAGCTTGGGCAAGGACATTCTGTTATTTTCCAATCCGAATTCTACAGAAGACAGGAAATATATCACTATAAAAGCAAGTTTAGATAATGGTGTAACTTGGTTGCCGGAGCATCAGGTGCTGCTTGATGAAGAAGGTAGTTGGGGATATTCGTGCTTGTCGATGGTAGATAAAGAGACAGTGGGAATACTCTATGAGAGCAGTGTGGCTCAAATGACTTTTCAAGTGGTAAAATTGAAAGATATAGTTAAAGATATATTTCACTAGATTGAAGTTTAACAGTCTAATGTATGATTAGAAATACAAATAAACTATATTTGCCGCTCAAATCATCTGCAAAATTGCAATATAATTTTGGAAAAACACATTGATAACATTGAAGAAAGATTGATTAGTGCTTTGAAACTAGGATCTGGTAAAGCCTTTGATAGCATATATCAGATGTATTCCAAACGCTTATATGCTTATTGTCTTCAATTTACTAAATCGCCTGAAGAATCTGAGGAAATTGTGCAAGATGTTTTTGTGAAACTTTGGCAGAACCGCACTTTAATCAGACAGAATGAAACCTTACGCTCATTGCTTTTTATTATGGCTAAGCATCAATTAATCAATGCTTACCGTTCTAAGGTCAATCATCCTGTTTATGAGGAATTTATCGATTATAAAGACACTTTATCTGTCGAAGATGCGCATACCCGTTTGGAATATAATGAATTTAAGCAAGCATTTCAAAAAGCAATAGACTCACTTCCGGATACCCAACGGAAGGTAATTAGCTTATCGCGTATTCATCAGTTATCCAACAAAGAAATAGCCGAAAAACTCTCTCTTAGCGAGCAAACTGTAAAGAATCAGATCTCACTTGGACTGAAAGTTTTGAAGGAAAAACTGAATAAAATTTTATGGATTATATTGTTACTATTTATTAATTAAGCAGTATATTTCGGTACTTTTTTAGTGTTGAGAATGTCACTATAGTAAAATAGAATGGATACTTTAGAAAATAAATATAGAAAAGATGCATTAACTCCTTCTGAGCTACAGGAACTAAGAAGCAAAGTTAACTCTATGTCCGACAACGAACTTGGCGAACAAATGTATCAATCATGGATGAACGGGAAAATTGATTGCACATTTGTTGAGGATCAGAAGGTAAACAAAATGAAAAGCAATATTGATAGGACTATCGGTAAAAAGCACTCGATAAAATACCAACTAATTCGTTTCGGACAAACTGCCGCTGCTATTTTACTTCCGGTTTTTATTATTCTTTCGGCATATCTCTATAATGAGAATAGGCAGATAACATCAGATGAGATGATTGTTTCTACAGGTAAAGGTGAACGTGCCAATGTATCATTGCCTGATGGTACTACCATTTCTTTGAATTCGGAATCGAAACTTAGTTATCTTCCAAAGACCTATAACCGAAAAGAAAGAAACATAAGTTTCAACGGCGAGGGATATTTTCAAGTCTATAAAAATAAAGAAGTACCATTTATTATAAACTCTAAAGGTTTGCAGGTTAAAGTATTGGGTACGACATTTAATCTTTATGTGCGTGAAAGCTCTCGAAAGGCGGAGCTGGCACTCGAAGAAGGAAGTGTGTGGTTGCAGTCCACCAAAAGCAGTAAGAATGTAGTGCTCCATCAGAATCAAAAAGCGATTATTGACCAATCAACTGGAAATATAACTGTTATTGAAGATAAAGATATTAAAAAATCATCTGCTTGGCGACAAGGTGATATGATATTCAGGAATACTCCATTGTCCGACGTTCTTCAGGTTTTAGAAGAAAATTACAGTATAACTTTCAGGATAGATTGTAAGAGTTGTCTGGCTGACAAGTTTACCGGGACTTTACCTACTACTGATTTGAACGAAGTACTTGAAGTAATTGAAAAATCTTATCATCTCAAAGCAGAAATATCTGGGAATGTAATTTTATTGACTGATTAACGTATGTGCTAAATAAGGGGAGAACACATACTTTTTATAATTCGATGGTTGTTTCTATATATGTTTCTATGTTATAGAACATGATTTTTTCTCGGTACTATTTTTTATTAGCATTGTCTATACTAACGATAATAGCTATTAAAAACCTTTTTTATTAATCTTAAATTGATACAACCATGATCAACAAACATGAAAAACTGAGACTACTTACGTTGTTATCGTTTTTATTTCTCATTGGTACAATGAATGCCAGCGGACAAGAAAAACTCATAACAGTCAAAGTAAAGAATGTTTCATTAAGTGAAGTATTCAGTGTCATCGAAAAACAAACCACTTACCGTTTCTCTTATCGTGATGTCATAATAGACTCTGAAAAGAATATTACGATTTCAGAGTTGAATGTATCTGTTCCTTTTATACTTGATTTGGTGTTGAAAGATAGAAATCTAAAGTACGATATTGTATCGCCTAAATCTATTGTTATATCTGATAAACATCCGGATGCACCGAATAAACAAAGTTCGAGAAAAATAACCGGTGTAGTGAAAGATGTGTATGGTGAGCCTGTTATAGGAGCTAATATTATAATAAAGGGTACTACTAACGGAGTAATTTCCGATATTGATGGTAAGTTTTCTTTTGATGATATTCAGTTAGGTTCTGTATTGGACGTTTCTTATATAGGATATGATAATCAGGAAGTAAAGCTGAAAGATGGTGCTCCATTGATTATTATATTAAAGGAAAACTCTACTCTTCTCGAAGAATTGGTAGTAATCGGTTATGGTACTGTGCGTAAACGTGACTTGACTGGCGCTGTATCACAAATTAATGCTGAGCAAATACAAAAAGGTCCGGTAACTAATATATTGCAATCTGTACAAGGACGGATTCCCGGATTCCAGATTACTCCAAGTTCCGGACAACCGGGAGCCGATAATAATGTACTTGTTCACGGTACACAATCCATTAACGGAACTAATTCACCTATTTATGTAATAGATGGAACAATTTCTGAAAATATAAGCAACCTTAATCCTCAAGATATTGAAACATTCACAGTATTGAAAGATGCTTCGGCTGTGGCAATTTATGGTTCGCGTGCAGCGAATGGGGTCGTTGTTATTAATACAAGACGTGGTAAATCGGATGAAAAACCTACTATTTCATTTAAAACGGAGCAAAGCTTTCAGCAGGAGGGAAATTTGAAATTAAACTATCTGAATGCAGCACAATGGCTTGAAATTGCTACGGAAGCATACAAAAATGGGGGAAAAGATGTTCCTTGGGGAGACAGTGACTTAGAAAAGGTGAAAGGTAATGATAATTGTTGGCCGGATTTGATGAAACGGACTGGTTACTTGACTAATAATAATCTATCAATAACCGGAGGTAGCAAGAATTCTAATTATTTTGTTTCACTGAATTATCTGTATAATGAAGGTATAATTAAAGATCAGAGTTATAATCGTCTTAATTTACGTTTGAATAGCGATCATAAAATCGGTGCTAGAATTAAATTCGGTCATTCGGTCAATTTATATGCCTCTGAGCAAACATCACAGCGGGATTTTGACTATCGTGATACGTATGCAGCATCTTTTCGTTATTCTCCTTTAAACGCCATGTATGGTCCGGATGGTGATTTTGCCACAATCACCAATACATATTTACAAAGTAAAACTCCCAGCCCATTGTGGATGCTAAACAACTCAGACAGAACCACACGTAATAAGGGGATTGATGGAAACCTCTATTTGGCTGTTGATATACTAGAGGGATTGAAATTTACTGCACGCGTAAGTGGTGAATGGAAGAATCGCTATTCAAATGATTTTATTGGTGCTATGGAAACCAAGTATGGTATGGAAGGTAGCAATGTCAATAAAGTGACGAAAACCAATGCTGAGACATTTCATTGGATTACCGATTATATTCTGGATTATCAAAAGACATTTAATCAGATTCATTCATTGTCTGCAATGGTAGGTTATTCCGTAGAGAAACAAACTTTTGAAGACCTGATGGGTAGTCGTGGAAATACTCCGGGTAATGAAATTAAATTCCTGAATGCCGGTGATCCTAGTACGGCACTGAATAGTAATTCATGGAGCGAATGGAGCTTTCTCTCCCAATTCGGGCGTATAGCCTATTCGTTGAAAGATAAATATTATCTTAGTGGTACCTTACGTCGGGATGGCTCATCGCGGTTGGCAAAAGAAAAGTATGGTATATTCCCTTCTGTTTCTGCTGCTTGGCGCATAGGCGAAGAAAAATTTATGGATGCTTTCGATTGGTTGGATGAACTGAAACTTCGTTTGAGTTGGGGTACGGTTGGTAACGTATTAAGTATCAATCCTTATGGGACATCTGTTTATCTTTCTCAGCAAAACGCGGTTTTTAATGAAAAAGTAGTTGCTGGATATACTTCGGCGAATGCAGTCAATACGGATTTAAAATGGGAAAGTACTGAAAAGAAAAATATAGGTTTTGACTTTTCGTTGTTTAGGAACTCTCTTTATATGGTAGTAGATTTTTATATTGAAGATACGAAGAATTTATTGTTCAATCAACCTATTGCTACCTCCGTCGGTCTTTCAGGTAGTCCGTATATCAATGCCGGACATATCCGTAATACAGGTGTTGACTTTGAAATAGGATATAGGCGTACTATTGGTGATTGGAAGTTTGACGTTAATTTCAATGCTTCTCATGTACACAATGAAGTGATAGATTTGGAAGGACGTGATTTGACGACCTCTGGCATAAAAGAAGGCTATCCTATTGGAAGTTTCTACGGTTATGTTTCAAATGGTATCATTCGTACTCAGGAAGATTTGGATAATAATCCCCATTATGCGGGAAAGAAGATAGGCGATATCTGGTTTAAGGATATCAATGGATATGATGAAGACGGAAATCTGACCGGGAAGCCGGATGGTAAAGTAAATACGGCTGATAGGACATTGTTTGGAAAGATATTTCCTGATTTGAATTATGGTCTGGCAGGTTCAGTTAGCTACAAAAACTTCACGCTTCAACTTTTGCTTCAGGGAGTTCAGGGTATTGAGAAAAACATGTTGAATGGTGGTTATGCTACAGATATGTTTGGGGGAGAACCGAATATGGAAGCGGATTATATTCTTGATAGATACGATGCTATAAAGAATCCTAATGGAAAATATCCTCGTGTGGCAGTAGGAGACCCGGGACAAAATCAACAATTTTCTGATTTTTGGCTGATTGATGCTTCTTATCTGAGTATTCGTAATTTGAATCTTGGTTATAACTTCCCGAAAAGTATATGTAAGAAGTTTGGTATGGAAAGTTTAAGTGCCTATATCGGAGCACAGAATTTATATACTTTTGGGAATGAGTATTCTGAAATCAGCAGTACGGTAACGGTTCCGATGCCGCGTACTTTTACTTTCGGTTTTCAATTTGCATTTTAAATAATCGTATAATTCAAAGTATCGTTTATTATGAAAAGAAATATATTAAATAGAAAAATGCTTGTAGCATTCTGTTTGTTATTGACAATGTCTGCTTGTTCGGATAGTTTCCTTGATATACAACCTAAAGATAAACCCGGAACTGATAATTTCCTGAATAATTTATCATCTGCCCAGGAACTTGTAGTTGCCTCATTTAATCCTTGGGTTGCTCAGCAACAAATGTATGGTAAACGTTTTGCTACAATATGTGATGCACTAACAGATGATGGAGGACTTCGTCTTAATGGTAATGATTTAATTCAAGTGCTGGACTGGAATATCACGCCGGTTTTGAATTATCCTACTGATTGGTGGAAATATTCTTATCAGAGTGTAAATGCAGCAAATTATGCTATTCAAGAGATACCTAAATTGAAAAACAAAGGATTTACTGATGCTGAAATAAATCCATATATTGCTGTTGCACGTTTTATGCGTGCTTATAACTATCTGTTTTTGACGACATTTTATGGAGATGTTCCTCTAATTTTGGCTCCTTTGACGTCTATTGATGAGTTTTCTCAACCACGAACTTCTGTTGCAACTATTTATGAAAAGATTATTGAGGATTTTTCTTTTGCCAAAGGTAACCTGACGAAAGATGGCAACGGTTATAAAGGAATGCCGACTCGTGCTACAGGGGCTGCCTATTTAGCAAAAGCTTATCTGTACAATAAAGATTATAAGAATGCAGAAAAAATGGCACGTGAAGCCATTCAGATAGCCGAAACTGATGGATATCGTTTGATTGATGACTATGAATCAATATTCAGCATTGACAATGAACAAAACCCTGAATTGTTATTCTATTTTTCTTACGAACGCAATAGTGGATTGTGGGAACAGAACTTCTGTGTTGAGAGGAATGTGAGAGATTTACCTACAGGATTGAAGTATATTCAAGGAGGTGATGGATGGGGATATTGTCTGCCTACCCGTAGCCTTTATGATACTTATGAGCCGAATGATCCTCGTCGAGAATATACTTTGTATTATCAAGGAGCTGTTTTCGGTATATATACTCCGTCTGCCCCATTGAATCTTGATTATCATAGTTATGATAGTAAAGGAAATCCGGTGACAACTCCTATTACTTACAAAACAGGTGATAAAGTGATCTACGACTATAAATGGTCTCCTACCGGATTGAATGTGAAGAAGCTTACTGAAGATTTAAGCGGATTGACTAATGTGCGTTATGCCGGATTGGACTGGCCCGTTATGCGCATGGCAGATTTGTATCTGTTTTTAGCTGAGGCTTTGGCTGAACAAGGTAAAGAAGAAGCGTTGGTATGGGTTAATAAAGTTCGTTCGAGAGCTTCTGTCAATATGCCTCCTAAATCAACTACTGATGGGGATTTAGTTGATATTGTAAGACATGAAAGAAGAGTGGAACTTGCCATGGAAGGTGAACGTATATTCGATTTGCTTCGTTGGGATGCAGTGAAAAACACTTTTGGAAATGGGAAGCAGATAAAGCTCCACTTCTATTCAGATTATTTGCCGGAGACAAGTAGTGATAAGTTTAAGACTGTACCGGGGTTAGACAAATATCCTACGGATCATATTTTGTTTCCAATTCCCCAATATGAATTAGATCAAAATAAATCCATCATTGAAAATAACCCGGGGTATTGATTAATTGGAGGAATACCAAGTTCTTGTGAAGTTATTGGTATTCCTCTTCCTAAACAATCTATATATGGAAAAATATTTATTTATATTGTTGTCATTGTTCCTGATGCCAACTAACAACACAGCACAAATTCTAAATAGTTTAAAAGATGTGGTTAAACCCACAGAATCTTCATTTGTCAGTTCCTTAAATGGTCAATGGGATTTCTGTTTTATAAACGGAACGGACTGGAAAGAACAAGCATTGTTTTATCAGGTAAATTATGATGCGAATAAATGGGATAAAATAGAAGTACCGGGATGTTGGGATGCATTGGGTTACGTAGTGCCGAAATATGCGAATCCGGATAATATGAACGGACTTTATAGGAAGCATTTCACTGTTCCAAGGGAATGGAAAGGAAAGCATGTCTTCTTGAGCTTTGATGGTGTACTGCGAGGATATGAATTGTGGATAAACGGGAAGTATGTGGGAAAATGGGAGTCTTCTTATAATACTTGTAATTTTGATATTACCGATTTTCTGAAAACTGGAGAAAATTTGTTGGCTGTCAGAGTTTATACCCATTATAAAGGCTTTGATTTTGATGGCAATGATGATTGGGGGCAAGTTGGTATCAATCGCAATGTCTCATTATTTGCAGTGCCCGAAACGCATCTTAATGATTTTACAGTACACACAGGAAATGTTTCTGCTTTTAGTGCCAGGGTTAAAATGACATTTGGCATTTCATCTTTTTCCAATAGTATATCCGACAATACCTATGTAAAGGGTTGCATGAAGGACCCGAATGGAAAAACAGTGGCAGAATTTAAACAGTTACTTCAAAAAGGAGCAAAGCAGATACAAGCAGATATAATAATAAAAAATCCTCTTTTGTGGAATGCAGAAACTCCTCATCTTTACAGTTTGGAATATTCGCTTTATGCTCCGAAGCTTATGCAGAAGTTCACTTCTAAATTCGGAGTACGGGAAGTATTGGTCGAGAAAAATGTGATTAAGTTGAATGGAGAGAAATTGAAACTGCGTGGAGTGGATTTACATGAAACAGACCCTTTTTACGGGAAAGTAGTAAGTGAAGCGATGAATCTGAAGGATTTGAAGATGATGAAAGACGCGAATATTAATTTTATACGTTGCTCTCATTATCCACGTGATCCGCGCTTTTATGAATTGTGCGATTCAATGGGTATGTATGTTATGAATGAAGTTCCTTTTGGTTATGGTGACTCACATTTATATGACAAATCTTATCAGGATATATTGTTGACAAGAGCTGATGCTACGGTTCGTAGGGATAAGAATCATCCTTCGATCTTGTTTTGGAGTATAGGTAATGAAAATCCATTGACGCCTATTGCCGAAGAAACAGGTAGATACGTGAAACAAATGGATCCTACACGTCCTATATGCTATCCCATGATTCATAATTACTTCCTGAGCTTAGATTTTAACATACCGGACTTTGTCGATGTTTTTGCACCTCATTATCCTCCGGTTGCAACATTGAGGTATTATGCTGAAGCTGCCAAACGACCAGTCATACTGACTGAATATTGCCATTCGTTAGGACAATCTTTCGAACAGCATAAAGAATTGTGGGAATTGATTGAGCAGAATGATAACTTGGCTGGAGGTTGTGTTTGGGAGTGGGTAGACCAAGGTATGGTTGATCGGGTTTCTAAATTCCTCGGTAAGTATGCTTGGACAAATAAGTTGTGGTTGAAGGATACTACTTGCATTACTTTAGAAGGAAATGCGGGTGCTGATGGAATGCTTTATGCAACTCGTATACCTTTGAGTAATTACTATGAGTTGCGGAAAAACTACGCTCAGGCTTTTGTTATGACGGAACAACTGATAGGGAAAAAGGGGACTAATCATTTTAAAATAGAGGTTGGAAATCGATTTGATTTTGTAGATCTTGCTGGAAAGGTTTATTTTGAGTGGCGTTTAATGGATGGTAAGTTGAAAGTATCCGAAGCAAAAACGACCCTTCAATGTCCTGCAAAAGAGAAATCACTTATTCCAGTAGATTTGGTATTGAAAGAAGAACCGACTGATAAATTCTATCGCTTAGAAATAGATGTGCATACAGTAGAAGGTTATTTCATTGGCAATTATTCAATTCCTATAATGTCGGAGAAAGGTGTTTTTGCTAATAAATTATTTAGTTTGGCAAAGAGGCAAATTGTTGGGATGGACACAGTTAAATTAGCGGATCAATTATCAGAATGGTTTCAGAAATATCCTTTGATGAGAGTAGGACGCAAGTTTAGCATGTCCGAGGAGTTGAAGGCAAAGAGAAATGCAATAGAAAAGTATTTAGTTGAACCATCTGAAATATCGAGCAAGGTCGACGGTGAAAAATGGTTTCAGAAAGCAGATTATGTAAACTCATCCATATCCTCAAGTGGTGAAGTCGTTTATGAAGCAATGGCGAATGGGGGCATTGGAATAAATTATTCTTTTACTCCACATACAAAAGGTAAAATGCTATTAGAAAGTGGAAGTGCTTTCTTGCTAAATAATGATTATAAGCATATTCAATGGATGGGCTTTGGACCTTACGCATCATATCCGGGAAAACAATCGGCAAATGAATATGGTCTTCATGCCGTAAGTGTGGATAATCTATATTTCGAAGGAAACAGAATGGGGATTGATGCTTTAGTTTGTACGGATGATGCTGGTAATGGTTTTCTTGTAATAGCTCCACATAGTAATATAAATTTTGAGCAGACTGATAAGGGAATTATTTTATCGTTTAACGCAGTAATTTCCGGACTTTGCGGAAAGTTGCGTGAAACGGCTTATCCGGTATATACTGATGACGTAGAGCAAATAAGTGGAAACATTTTATTTTATCCTTTGTCAGAAGGAAAATGGCCGGAGGCAATTACTACATTATTCAAACAACCAAAAGATATCGAACCATCGGAAAATCCAATCTTATCAGTATATGATACATATTTGATGAAATATTTAGATATTGTTAATTAAATTCATACTGTAGTAGGCCGGGAGTCTTTGTGAAGAGGTTACCGGCCATTTTTATAAATATATTTGATATAAAGCATCTTACTGACATTTCCGAAGAAAACAGCTAGAAAAGCAGCCTGTTTTTGCTGATCTTTGCATACCTTTGCACCCGATTTTCAAAAACGATACGTAGATTATGGTACAAACTCAAACATCACCTGTTCGTAAAATAGCTTATCCTATCTTGATTGCATTAAGTGTTTCCCACTGTTTGAACGATTTGTTGCAGTCTGTTATTACGGCTGTATATCCTTTGTTGAAAACAGATTTGTCATTGAGTTTTGCACAGATTGGTTTGATAACGTTGGTGTATCAGATGTCTGCTTCGGTATTTCAGCCCATTACGGGATTGATTTTCGACAAACGCCCTATTGCCTGGTCACTTCCTATCGGGATGACATTCTCATTGGTGGGTATTGTGAGTTTGGCTTTCGCAGCTAATTTGTATTGGTTGATGGCATCAGTATTTGTAGTGGGCATAGGTTCCTCGGTATTACATCCGGAAGCTTCGCGCATCACTTTCTTAGCTTCGGGGGGTAAACGAGGGTTGGCACAATCGCTTTTTCAGGTAGGTGGAAACTTGGGTGGCTCACTGGGGCCGTTGATGGTGGCATTGCTGGTAGCGCCGTTTGGCAGACAATATGTTGCATGGTTTGCTGTACTTGCTTTGATTGCCATTTGGGTGATGATGCCTATTTGCAGGTGGTATCGTTCGTATTTGAATCATCTTAAAAAGCGTCCGATGCTTGCCAAGGTGCAAACTAAACGTCCACTTTCGGCGCAGATGACTGCATTTGCTGTAGGGGTACTGCTGGTGCTTATCTTCTCCAAATACATCTATATGGCAAGTTTGACGAGTTACTATACCTTCTATCTTATTCATAAGTTTGGTGTTACTGTTCAGCAATCGCAAATATACCTGTTTGTTTTTCTGGTGGCTACAGCTGCCGGTACGTTGACGGGAGGACCGATAGGAGATAAAGTAGGCCGTAAATTCGTTATTTGGATTTCTATTCTTGGAACGGCTCCTTTCAGTATGCTGATGCCACACGTGGGACTCTTTTGGACAGTGGTGTTGAGTTTCTGCGTCGGTTTCATGCTCTCGTCCGCTTTTCCTGCCATCCTGCTATATGCGCAAGAGCTACTACCCGATAAATTGGGCCTTATATCTGGGTTGTTCTTCGGTTTTGCATTTGGAATTGCGGGTATAGCTTCGGCGGTATTGGGTGATATGGCTGATAATTATGGTATAGAAGCTGTATATAATGTATGTGCATTTATGCCGTTGCTAGGATTGGTCGCATGGTTCTTACCTAACTTAAAGAAAAGATAAGTTAAACCTATATATACACTTTGAACGACATTTTGTTTGCAAAAACAACATAAATGTATTTTGTTTTGCAGTTTTTAAAAGATACTTTCATTATCTTTGCACTTCGTTTAATTAGATGAAGTGGAAGAGAGAGACTTAACGAATTATTTTTTGTACTTAAGATAGACTTTGTATTGATGAATTTAAAAACGCTTCTGCCAGTCGTGGCAGCTACAAGTATTTTAATGTGTGGACCTACTGTATTGCTATATGCAGAACAAGCGGATTTTGCTTCTCCCGAAGCTCCTGGATGGTTCCAAAAGAAAAAGAAGAGTGAAACCAAAGACACTGTTCAATCAAAGAATGAATATGAGAAGTTGACAGGTGATGGTGCTATCGTCCGTAAGGGCATGTTCAATGTTTACCAAAAGAAGAATGATTATTATTTCGAGGTCCCGGTAAAGTTACTGGGACGTGATATGTTGGTCGTGAACAAGTTGCAACGTGTACCTTCCGAATTGAATGAAGCCGGAGTGAACCGTGGTACGAACTACGAAAATCAGATGGTACGTTTTGAATTGGACAAAGCCGCTAATAAATTGATGATACGTCAAAGCCGTGCTTTACCCTTATCACCCGATACGGATGCCATCCGTCAATCGGTACTCGATAACTATATCTCACCCTTAATTGCAGGTTTCAAGATCGAGGCATTCAGTAAAGACTCTACCACGGTATTGGTCAAGGTGAATGACATCTATGATGGTACGGAAACCAGTATCAATAATGTATTTACGAATATCAATCTAGGCACTTCAGCCATTAAGAATTTGTCACGCATACTCTCTATCAAGTCTTTTGAGAATAATGTAGTGGCAACTTCCGAACTGACTACTAAAGTGACCGAAGGAACAACGAGCATCTATGTGACGGTAGAGGTCAGCTCTTCGTTACTGCTGCTGCCTGAACAACCTATGATGGGACGACTGGATAATCCGCGTGTAGGGTATTTCACCAATCCTTTATTAAACTATACCGACGGACAACAACGCGTGGATAAGAAGCAGTTCATCACCCGCTGGCGCCTCGAGCCGAAACCGGAAGACCGGGAGCGTTATCTTCGTGGCGAGTTGGTAGAACCCGTCCGCCCTATTATATTCTATATAGAAAATTCTACTCCCCGCCGCTGGAGAAAGTATATCAAGCAAGGTATCGAAGACTGGCAAGTGGCTTTTGAGCGTGCCGGATTTAAAAATGCAATTATGGCTATCGAACTGACTGATAGCATGAATGTAGATAAAGACGATGTGAACTATTCCGTCTTGACTTATGCAGCTTCTACCAAGGCAAATGCTATGGGGCCTTCTATTCTTGACCCACGTTCGGGTGAAATCCTGGAAGCCGATATTATGTGGTGGCACAATGTATTAGGTATGCTTCAAGAATGGATTACGGTACAAACCGGCGTAGTTCGTCCCGAAGCCCGTGGCGTGAAGTTACCGGACGAGTTGATGGGTGATGCTATGCGCTTTGTAGCTTGTCACGAAGTAGGACACTCACTGGGTCTGCGTCATAATATGATGGGCTCTTGGGCTTTCCCTACTGATTCATTGCGTTCCAAAGAGTTTACGGATCGCATGAACAGTACTTCTTCTTCCATTATGGACTATGCCCGATTTAACTACATTGCCCAACCCGGTGACGGAGTGACAGTGCTTTCTCCTCATATCGGTCCCTACGATATATTTGCCATCGAATACGGTTATCGCTGGTATGGCAAAGAAACACCGGAAGCGGAAAAAGAATTACTTATGGATTTCTTGGATCGCCATACCGACCGTCTGTACAAATACAGCGAAGCGCAAGACGTGCGCGATGCCGTAGACCCGCGTGCACAAAACGAGGATTTGGGCGATGACGCAGTAAAATCTTCTTTACTGGGTATCGAAAACTTGAAACGCATCATTCCGCAGATTATCCAATGGACTACCACGGGAGAAAAAGGACAGACTTACGAGGAAGCTTCCCGCCTGTATTATGCGGTAATTAATCAGTGGAACAATTACCTTTATCACGTACTTGCCAATATAGGTGGTATCTATTTGGAAAATACTACGGTAGGCGACGGACAGAAAACTTACACATTTGTCGAGAAAGAGAAGCAGCAGGCTGCCTTGAAGTTTTTATTAGATGAAGTGTTGACATATCCGAAGTGGTTGTTTGACACCGAAGTAGGAGAGTATACCTATTTATTAAGAAACACCCCGCTGGGAGTAGTGGAGAATGCACCTACACAAGTATTGAAGAATGCACAGTCATACATCCTTTGGGATTTATTAGGTAATACCCGCCTGATGCGTATGCTGGAGAATGAATCGGTAAACGGAAAGAAAGCCTTTACAGTGGTCGATCTCATGGACGGCCTGCATCGCAGCATCTTTGCCACTACCGAACGTGGTGCATTGCCCGATGTCATGACCCGTGCATTGCAAAAGAACTTTGTGGATGCCCTGATTACCGCCGCCGCCGAAAGCGAAGCAGTCAAGATTAACAAGAAACTGATGGATAACCACTTCTTGCTTGATAATCAGACGCCTTTGTGCAGTTGCGATGAGCATGCCCATAAACTGTACAGTGCCGACCGTATGGGGGCACCCCGTTCAGTTAACTTTTACGGCTCGCAAATAAACCGTGTCTCAGATGCTATTTCAGTAAAACGCGGTGAACTGCTTCGTATCAAAGATTTGTTGCAAAGTCGTTTAGGAACATCAGATACAGCTACAAAATATCATTATAAAGATTTGATTTTACGTATCAATACGGGATTAGGTATTTAGCGGTGGAACCGCTAAAAGTTATGAGTTATAAGTGATAAGTTATTTGTTTATAGAACTATACTTATTCCGAAAGGAGAAACACCAGCAAATAACTTATCACTTATAACTCATAACTAATTTTAGTTTTCATTAGAGTATTAATTTTATATTTATTGTAACGCATGGACAAACGCTTATTAATCGTTTTGCTATGCCTGGTAGGTGCTTTATCTTCTGCTTTTGCGGCAGATAGAAAGGTGCAGGGCGTAGTAATATCTTCGGAGGACAACCTTCCCCTTATCGGAGCATCCGTTTATATAACAACGGAGGATTTGAAGAAGGCGGGGAGTGCTCAATCTACGATTGGTGTCATCACCGATGTAGACGGTAAGTTCTCTATATCAGTACCCTCGGGGATAACCCGTCTTTTTTGCAGTTATGTGGGCTATGAAGTGCAGGAATTGAAACTTGTACCGGGCAAAGATCAATATGAGATAACCCTTCATATCTCTTCACAGATGCTGGATGCTGTAGTCGTTACAGGATATCAAACGGTGGAACGTCGTAAATTGACGGCAGCCGTATCCAAGCTGGATATTTCGGACGAGACAATCGGTGCGGTGAAAAGCATCGATCAGGCATTGGCCGGACAAGTAGCGGGTCTTTCTGTCAGCAATGCTTCGGGTGCGCCGGGCTCTGCGGCAAAGATACGTATTCGTGGTACGGCTTCATTGAACGGTACGCAAGATCCTCTGTGGGTATTGGACGGTATTCCGTTGGAAGGAACCGATATCCCTAAGACTGAAGAGATAAGCGACATTGAGAATGTTCGTCAGTCCTCCATTGCCGGTCTTAATCCTGCCGATATCGAGAATATTACCGTGTTGAAAGATGCCGCAGCCACTGCCATCTACGGTGCACGTGCTGCTAATGGTGTTATTGTGATTACTACGAAGAAGGGTAAAGTGGGTAAGCCTGTTATTAACTTCTCTTCCCGGTTCACCTATACGCCTACATTGAGCACGAAACGCTTGAACTTGCTGAACTCCGGCGAGAAGGTGGATTTAGAGTTGGATATGATTCGAAATAACTATTCACCGGAGAATAAGAAGGGTGGTGTATATAATATCCTTTCCAAATACAACGAAGTGGGCATCTTCCAGAAAGATGGATGGGGCGCATTGAGTTCAGGTGCACAGGCTGATATTAATCGCTTGAAGACCATCAATACCGATTGGAGTGATGTTCTGTTCCGTGATGCTTTCAATCAGGAATACAACTTGAACCTTTCGGGTGGTACAGAGAAAGTGACCTATTATACTTCTTTCGGTTACTCCAAAGAGAACGGTAACGTAGAAGGCGTGGGCATGGATCGTTTCAACCTTGTGGGCAAGACATCTTATAAGGTGAACCGCATGTTGAAGTTCGGCGTATCGTTGTTTGCCAACCGTCGTAAGAACACCTCTTATCTGACGGATAAATATGGTATGGCCAATCCGATATACTATTCTCGTTTGGCTAATCCTTACTTTGAGTTGTACGATAAGAATGGAAACTATAATTACGATTACGACATCCAGAATAATACCTATACCGATCTTGGTTTCAACATCATGGAGGAACGTAGTAATGCTACCAACGAGAGCGTCGTAAACTCCTTCTCATCTATCTTTGATGCCGAATTACGCTTCAACGATAAACTGAAACTGACTTCTCAATTCGGTTACCAGATGGACAAGACTTCTAAAGAGGAGATTGCCGATTGGGATACCTATACTATGCGTAGCTACTACAAGATGAGTGAATATACTGTGGGCGGTGTGAAGAAGAACTTCCTGCCTGTAGGTGGTATGCAGAAGTCATACGAAGACAGTAACTCGCAGATCACCTGGAAAGCAATGGGTGAGTATCGCGACAGTTTCAAAGACATACACGAACTGGAAGTGATGGCAGGTACCGAGTTGCGCAAGACCTGGTATGAAACGCTTTTCTCCGCCGGATATGGCTTTGACCGCAAGACACTGACCACCAAGCCGGTTATCTTCCCTAACGAGAGCTATGCCAATACATGGCCATTGCACTCTACTACCTATAAAGAGAATGCTTATGTGTCTTTCTTCTCCACCGCTTCTTATTCGTTGCTCAATCGCTATACGATAGGTGGAAGTATTCGTTTCGATGGTTCCGACCTCTTCGGGGTAGACAAGAAGTACCGTTATCTGCCTCTTTATTCAGTCAGTGCGTTGTGGCGTCTGTCCGAAGAACCGTTTATGCAACAAGCCAAGTGGATAGATAACTTGGTATTCCGTGCTTCTTACGGTTTGCAAGGAAACATTGACAAGAATACATCTCCTTTCCTTCTGGGTACATATAAGGTAGAAAGTATCCTTCCGGGATATTTCGAAGACATGATTAATATCAACTCTGCTCCTAATCAGAAACTGCGTTGGGAAAAGACACAATCGGTAAATGCAGGTTTTGACTTTTCTGTATTCAACTCTGCCATCAACCTGAGCGTAGATTATTACTATCGGAAAGGTACCGACTTGATCGGTCTTCACATGCTTCCCCTTGAAACCGGATTCACCTCGATGAGCGTAAACTGGGCGAGCATGGAGAATAAAGGTGTGGAAATAGCTCTTACTACCCGTAATATCACAACGAAGAATTTCTCTTGGTATACTACTCTTAACTTTGCTTATAATGGCAATAAGGTATTGCGCGAAACGATTCCCGAAGTTCAGAATACCCCCAGCCGGGAAGGTTATTCCGTAGGTGCAATCTTTGCACTGAAAACGGCTGGTGTTGATAAAGAAACAGGAAACATGATGTTCTACAATCCGAAAGGTGAGAAAGTGACTTTGAAGGAACTTTATCGCTTGGTGGACGAGTGGGGTATAGGTATTGCATCGTCCGACGTAACACCTGCCGAAGAGAGAACTTTCTACTCGTATGTAGGTACTACGGATGCTCCTTATACTGGTGGTTTTATCAATACCTTTACTTATAAGAATTGGGAACTGAGTGCTAACTTCTCCCTCACCATGGGCGGACATGTACGTACACGTCCCACCTACGACCTGATTCAGCCGGATTATGGCAAGAACTATAATCACGATGTGCTGAATCGTTGGACACCCGGTAATACAAACGCTATATTCCCTGCATTCATGTCGGCTAGTGACAATCCGGAAGAATATTATTGGTACAATAGCAAACCCATCTGGCGTGACCTTGACATTTGGGTGAAGAAGCTCAACTACGTGCGTCTGCAAAACTTGCGTTTGGGTTATCGCATTCCCGAAGTGCTCACCAAACGTTTGGGCATGAATGGGGCGACCGTATCTATTGAAGGACGCAATTTGTGTGTATTCGGTTCGGCGTACGACAACTATTTGGACCCTGAGTCAATGGGTAATCCTTATGCAGCTCCCGTGCCCAAATCTTTGATATTCAGTTTAAGTTTGAACTTCTAAAAACGAGAGACAATGAAAAGAATAGTAAGTTTGATGATAATAAGCTGTACGCTTCTGCTTGCAGCATGCGATAACTACCTCGATATTCAGCCTACCGGTAGTGTCATCCCTAGTTCACTGGCTGAATACCGGGCGTTGATTGCCCGCTCGTATAAGACGGCAAGCGGATTGAATGACCGGGGCTTGGTAAATTTCCGTTCGGATGAAATGCAAGTCCGAAATGAAGAACTCGATCAGAACTCTTACAAGGACATAGAATGTTGGAATGACTTGGAGGCTAATCCAAGCACTTGGCCCTTTGGCTGGGCAGGGTATTACCAAATACTTTTTATTTCCACGCAAATCATCGAGAATAAAGGAAATATTAAAGACGGTAGCAAGACTGATATAGATCAATTGGTTGGCGAAGCTTATCTGCTGCGTGCTTACATGCATTTCTTGCTGGTCAATCTTTATGGTCAGCCCTATACCAAGCCAGGTGCGCTCGAAACTAAATCCATTCCCTTGAAACTAGACACAGACTTGGAAAAACTTTTGAAGCGTAATACTGTATTTGAAGTTTATACTTCCATACAGCTCGATCTTGATGAAGCACGCAAGTTGATTTCCGTTTCCGAGTGGGAGACGGGATATTCCTATCGCTTTAATACCGCATCGGTTGACGCATTCCAATCCCGTCTATCCCTTTACAAAGGTGAATGGCAGGATGCATTGACTGCCGCCAAAGCTGTACTAGCCAAGAAGTCTACGCTTGAAGACTTTAACGATGCTTCTGCCAATCTGCCTAACCTCTTCCAATCGGTAGAGAGCATTACTGCACTCGAAATGCCTTTGAGTAATTCGGTTAATAACGCATCATTGGCTCCTCCTTCCTTCTTGGCCCTATACACGGATGGCGACCTTCGTCCCGACAAGTATTTTGCCAAGTCCGATGCCAACGGTTTCCGTAAGAGCCAGAAGGGTGGTAACAATAACTACCTGTGTACTTTCCGTGTAGGTGAGCTCTATCTGAATGCTGCTGAAGCTGCTGCCCAGTCCGACCTTCTACCCGAAGCACGTACCTATTTGCTGGATCTGATGGCCAAGCGTTATACACCGGAGGCTTATTCAGCGAAAGCCGCCGCCGTCAATGCCATGAGCAAAGAGGCTTTAATCCGTGAAATCCTCAACGAGCGTGCCCGTGAACTTGCTTACGAAGGACACCGTTGGTTCGATCTTCGTCGTACCACCCGTCCCCGTCTAGAGAAAGTGCTGGATGGCAAGAGTTTTGTGCTCAAAGAAAACGATGCCCGTTATACGCTAGCCATTCCTCAGGAGGCGATTGATGCTAATCCGGGATTACTGAATTAACGGTTATCTGGTGGAATTGAACAAGGACAACCTGCATATGACTGAGGTCATGGTGCAGGTTGTTTGTTTTATCACATTGCAAATGTCTTTCCGAATTTTTCTGATGCTAATCTTTATATAATTAGTAGGAGTAAGCTATTACTCTTATATTCTTTGACGGATACCAAGAGATCCCCATAGTAACCTTCATATTAGTATTAAATCCTCCCTTTGTTCCGGGTATCCATGAAGGCATGCCATTGATCATACGCATAGCAGCCTCATCCATCGACGTTAGTACCCGTTTTCTATAAGTCGGATTTGAAATACTACCATTTGAAGTTACCGTAAACGTTATTTGTATCTCGCCATATCCTGCACTAGCTATCGAAGGAGCTCCCGGTCTGCGGTAGTTATTAAGATAATCGCTAACCGACTGTGGCATTTTAGGTGTAACAATTTTATTACTAGCCTGTACTCGTTCCTCATATTTAGCTTTTACAATATTATGAAGAGGACGGGCTTGTTCATAACCGGCAGACAATAGTCGTTCCAAGAGAATAAGAGACTGTGTTATACAACTTCTTCCATCTATACCGTCACCGTAGAAAGTAGTCGAATATTTGGCATCGGAAATACTAAAATGTGGCTTATCCGTCGTTCCCATACCTTTATAAAGCATTTCAGCAACACGTAACTTGGTAGGATTATCGTACTCTCCATCCTTTTTGGTGTACCATTCTAGTGCTTTCTGCCAATTCGTTTCAGTTCCTACCCCATCATAATACATATCTCCAATGGTAGTATATAGCCAAGTCTGTCCATGATTTGCAGCTCTTTCTGCATACATCAATGCTCCGGGCAAGTCCATTTCTGTTCCCTCGCCATATCGTTTAGCATGATAGACGTAATACTCGCCGTCACCATCTTCTTGCTCTGCTGCTTTCAAAAAGTAGCTATAAGCAGTCTCCGGATTCTTTGTTACACCATGCCCCTCTTTGTAAAGTCGTCCTATACTCCTCAAGCAAGGAGAATAATTACGAGCTTCACCCTTTTTATAGAGATTCATAGCTATGGAATAATTTCTTTCAACCCCTTTTCCAAACTCATACATATAACCCAAGAAGTCTAATGCTGCTAAACTGCCATTCTTTGCGGCCCGCTGGAGATAGGGTAGAGCCGATTGGTAATTCTCATTCTTAAAATAGCGGATACCTGTTTCTGTATCATAATCATTCTGTGCAAATACCATCACTGCACATAGCATCAATATGCTGATTAAATATAATCTCTTCATGTTATTAAAATTATTTCTGTTTATATAATAAATCGATGTCTCCTCCGCTAAGAACTTTATTCTTGAATAAGTTCAAGTCACTTATCTTTAAATCACCACAATCACTGCAAAATACTAGTGCTGTAGATAAGCTGACATCATCACTACCTATAAATTCATTCCCTTTCCAGTTGCCATCCACATAAATACTCGCTTTTTTCAGTTCTTTGTCTACAGTCAAACTGAAATGATGCCAATTTCCATCGAAGAGAACTTTAGCTGCGTTCGAGAATTGCTTAAAAGGATGTGATTGATAAGATGCTTTTCCCGTCTTTAAGACAAGAAAACCACCTTCAATGCAAACTAACGGATAAAATAGGCTATTTACATCATTGCTCAAACTTTTATAAAAGATTTTCCCTCCACTATATTGAATATCATTAGACTTCGATTTCATAAAGAAAGATACGCTGAAACTGCCACTGAAAATATCACTTATTTTCACCAATTTCTTTTTTTGATAGGGAATATTCATAAGAGTTTTCTTTTTATTCCCAATAAAATCAGTACCAGGCTGTTCTAAATCTACAGTAACACTACTTTGCATTAAGTCGTTATATTTGGAGGCTTTATATTGTCGGGCTTTTTCTTCCTTTTGGGCAGTTTTTCTCCGTTCTTCATTGGCTGATTGCGCTGAATATAGCTGTGCTCCATATTTATTCATCACGGTTTCCACCTCATTGGGATATCTGTTTTTATAGGCAGATAGAATCTCCTCCGCTTTCATCACATTATCCCGACGAGCATTCTTAAAATACAAAGTTGCATCACCTCCTATTCGTTGTATCATAGCTATGTCTTTTTCATATATATTCCTATAAACATGACTAGTATCACAGCAAAGGATGTCCACAAAAGGTTCCAAAGCAAAATCAGTCAAGGCATTATGGTCATGCGCATGCATATATTGACTATATGCAGTTTTAAAATTACCCCGTTTTATACTAACTCTTGCCAAATAACAACGAAAAGCATCATCAATGCTACCCTCAAGATAGTATTCGTCTGCTTTATCCCAATCCATTTTTACTCCATTGCCAAGTTCGTAGCATTCTCC
This sequence comes from uncultured Bacteroides sp., assembly GCA_900555635.1. GTDB lineage: Bacteria > Bacteroidota > Bacteroidia > Bacteroidales > Bacteroidaceae > Bacteroides. The sequence continues at coordinate 55,621 of USLU01000002.1, read as the reverse complement.
AATAAAGAACAAAGCTTTATTGCAACCCTTATCTGCGGCCTGTTTCCACAATTCAAGTGCTTTCTGTACGTCCGAAGAATGATAATAATGCTCCGCTAAGTGCATCATAGCTGGCACAAAACCACCTTGAATAGCTTTGTTATACATATTCAACATGATGGTAGAACTTTTCTCTACTCCTAAACCTCTCTCATACATTTGTCCCAAGCAGGTTAGAGCGTCAAGGCTTCCTGACTTGGCAGCACGTTGTAGATATGGCAGAGCTTGTGAGTAGGATTCTTTATTGAACAAGTTCAGACCGGTTCTTTCGTCATAATTGCTTTGTGCCATAGCTACAGCAGTGCATAACAGAAATATCCACGTGAGAAGATATTTCATAATCACTATCTTGTATCTGTTATCATTCATTGCGCCATCCCAATTCGTCATTAGACACCTCTTTGATAGGTTTGTCGCTTGCATAAATAGTTATGCATCCGGGATACGCCTTCAGTTTTAAATATTGACCGGAACTGCGCTTGCCATTGTACCCTCCGAACTTTTCAATAAGTGCGTCATACAGTGGTTTGGTATTACTACTATCTGATAAGAGTAGAAGCAGGGCTGCATAATCCGGACAAGCGTTGGGTAAACTGCGTGTGGTAGTTCCCCACCAACCATCGGACCGTCTTTCCACAAAAGTCCCTTCCGCAAATATAGCGTACTTCAAATCAGGCGAATACTTTTTCTCAACACTTACCGCATTGTCTCCTAATCGGTATTTCTTTCTGAAATCGGAGATGCTTGTAGCAGTCACTTTCATTCCATCCACTTTGTTGTCATTGAGCATGGAAAGTACCCAAGATACGATGCCGTCTTTATTGAAATATTCAGACTCTACTGTTTCCCTGACAGGCAAAAAGAATATATCTGATAAATTGATTTCATCAAACTGAGGGTTTACCACGTATTTTCCATCTTTATCAATAAGTCCCCATTTACTTCCCGAATAGGCCCAAGCAACATCATCAAGGAAGAGTGTAGCCGCTTGGAATTGTGGATTGATTTCTATTTTCCCTGCTTTGTTTATATAGCCGCACTGTTTATCCATCATAACAAGTGCCATTTTAGTTCCTAAAAAAGGAGCAGCCGACTCAAACTGCGGATTGATGATAATCTTGCCTTTTTCATCGCACCAGCCATATACGTCACCCATTTGTATAATGTACCGTCCATCATCCCACTTCATTCTATCAAACTGCGGATTGATGACGAATTCTCCCTTCTTGTTAATCACACCATACTTATCTCCGGACATGACAATCGCCCTTCCGTTCATAAAGTGATCTGCCGAATTGAACTGGCAGTCTATCGCTATATTACCTTTCTTGTCTACATATCCAAACGTAAGGTCCAGACTTTGTACAGCAGCCAATCCATCTATAAAGTTAGATGCAAAAGCATATTCTATCGGCAGTTCAAACGCGGTATTGCCATCTCCGTCAATTGCCCAATATTTGCCGTTATCATTGACAGCTATCGCCAGTCCGTCCGAATAATTGGATACACTTCTTGCCTCTTTTATCTCCGAAATCACCTTACCATCTGTATCTACTAATACAGGGGCACCTTTAGGAGCTACACACCATGCTTTCCCTTCAAAGAAGTCCGTAGCACTGCTATACGTGGGGTTTATCACGTACTTCCCATCTTTATCAATGAACCCGTACTTCTCATTGATACTAACTTTGGCCAGTCCATCAGAAAAGGCATTTGCCATATCAAACTGTGGGTTTATGACGTACTCTCCTTTCTTATTGATATATCCCCACTTATTGCCTTGTTTTACGGGTAACAATGAATCATCTACATTCGCCTTTCCATTTGACGAACAGGAGGCGCACAGTAGCAGTGCGATAAGACCTCCCGCTAAAATTACAAATAACTGTTTCATAATAAATATTTCATTTATTGTTGTACATTATCTTTCCAGTCGTATATCGACCTTTATATTATTTTATACGTGGAATTCTTCCGTTGTCATTGATAGTAATAGAACCATCGTCTCTGTTGAAAACGATGTTGCATTTTACCGGAGGGCAGTTCGGGCAATATCCTGGCTGGAATTGTACTTCGGCATAATCATGGTGAATGGAAATTATGGAATCTATCACATCACAGCTTCCACCGCTTTCATCATCAAATAAACTATATCCGTAGCATTTCACCCCTTTCATATCAGGTTCATTGCACGTAATCTGCTTATAAAGACTAAGTGTTACGGTATATGTCCTGCTAATGCCCGAATCTTCTTCAAAGTGCGATTGCCACTTTCCATTAAAAGGTTTGTCATCCGGTATATATTGAAATGTGAAGTCTTGGTTTTTGATATAAATAGTTTTCATTTCCGGATTATAGACGAGGGTGTCTATGCTCAGTTGCTCCCAGCTGTCCATCGACACTATCCTGTAAGCATTGTGCCCAAGATATGTCACAGAGTCGATATCATAATGATAGATACGGGAAACATTGGAGAAGTCCATCCAGCCATAACTGTTTTGTCCACTCGGCAAAGTAAGTTCAGGGAGGAACGTGCGACTGGAAAAATCCACTTCCATGCTGTAACTAAGATTCTTGACACCCTCCATCTGTCCCCGGAGACTCGGGTCTTTATTGAGTGCCATTTCCCACCGTCCTTTAATAGGGACGGGCTTTTCCGATTCGGTAAGGGAGAGGCTGTCGGATGCTAAGGTATTCTCACTGTGTTTTTTGGAAGAACAGCTACCAAGCATAACCGGTAGCAAACAAGCTAGTAAAGAGAGAGAAAAATGTTTCATCATAGTGGGGAGTTTCTGCGTACTTATAGCCTCCCCTGATTCAGCACTATACAAAAAAAAGACGTGGGAGTCTGTACCATCGCTCACCCCACGTTCCAGGCCTTCGCATTGCCTACCAAGTAAGGATAAGCAACGCAGAAGCCCACGCCGATATGTACAACAACCTTATGCACCTTTTGTTCTAAGGCACATAGGCGGATATAAACATACCCCGTAGACATCTACTGTTGCTTTGCCATCCTACTTGGTTTCAAAGTTGCGAAGTTTGGAACGTAGAAAGCAAAACGTTTAGTAAACGTCTTTTCTAAATATATGTATTTCCCACCTCCCTCTGCCTTATTCAAGGCATCGGCGTGGGAAACGTTACAAAGCTACAAAAAATAATATGAACGCCAAAAGATTCATGTATTTTTCAAGACAATCTATCCGGAAACTGAATAGGCTATCTCTTCACATACTCATTTCTTTTTCTTCAGTTCCTTCTTCAAATCATGCACCTGCATGCTGAACAAGTCCAGATACCTATAAATACGTGCCATAAACTCTTTCGATGCCCGGAAGCAGATGCGGGTGACGCGTACTTTGTCCGCCGTGCAGTCTTCTATTCGCTCTACCGGTTCGCTGGTCATGGCGGGAAAAAAGTTGCCTAATCCTTTGATGTTCACTGTGCGTCCGCTTGCCAGATAATCGGCGATGATGTCCGGTAACTGCACCAGTACGGACTGTGCATCACCCGTCTGTAACGAACTTCTTTCTGCCAGTCTCTCAGCCAGTTCCTTGTTGCTTACCGGCTCGGGTTGTACTACTTTCGATGCGGCATAGTAGCGCACCACTTCCTTGTCTCCACTCTTGTCCACCTTCTTGCGGACTACGTAATTCATTGACATAGCTTTATTATTGTTTAAGGTAACAGGTATAAAGACTTAGCTCCCCACACATTAGACCTTAGCCTATCACATATTACGACTGAGGGGTCAAAACATCCGGATCTTTTGCCCCAAAAGATGGGGATCTATTAATATAAAACATCCGGGTCTTTTGGGGTAAAAGACCCGGATGTTTTCATGGAAAAGGTCCCGATGTTGTGACCTCTCAGAATACGACTCAAAGGTACTCAGTCCTAGGGAGAAATCCAATAGATATAGGACTTATTTATGCTGGAAGTGGATAGTGAGTGTTGTTTCAATTATCCTGTATTATTTTGCTGATTCTATTTTTTAGAATATTTTCATAGTAAAGTTCTATAATTCAAAATAATTGAATACCTTTGCATAAAATGAAAAAAGAATGAGAGTTGTATCACATAAGAAACTGAAGGACTTTTATGAAACAAAAGGTAATGAAGATTCACGTATAGCCTTAGAGCGCTGGTACGATATTGCTGAAAAAGCCGAGTGGAAAAATCTGTCTGATATAAAGGTTGATTTTCTCTCTGCCGACTATGTAGGCAACCAACACTACATTTTCAATATTAGAGGCAACAATTATCGTTTGGTGGTGGTTGTTAAGTTTACAATAGGATATGTGTTCATACGTTGGATAGGTACACATAAAGATTACAATAAAATAGATTGTTCAACCATTTAAGGTGTTAAGATATGAATAAAGTAACGAAAGAACAATATGAATTTGCCTTGGCGCGTGTAGAGGAACTTCTGTCATTGGTTGACGACAACACTTCTGCAAACGATAAAAATGCAGTGGAACTTACCGTTATGTCTGATATCGTGATTGCTTACGAAAAGGAACATTATCCAATAGCGAAGCCAACAGTTGCCGAATTGATAGAACTTTCTCTTGAAGAAAAAGGAATGAGCCAAAAGCAACTTGCCGGTGAGATAGGAATAAGTCCATCGCGTGTGAGTGACTATCTGTCCGGAAGGGCAGAGCCTACTTTGAAAATTGCCCGTTTGCTTTGTCGGGTGTTGAATATATCACCGGCTGCAATGTTAGGATTCTGATTGATCCTTAAACAGCCTTGCTGTGATGTATCCTTGGATAAACAAAAAAATCCTAATCAATGATTAGGATTTTTTTGTGGAGCGTATCGGACTCGAACCGATCACCTCGACACTGCCAGTGTCGCGCTCTAGCCAGATGAGCTAACGCCCCGTTGCTAACGTTTGCGGAAGTACCGCTTTTTTTGATGGCGCAAATATAATGCATTATTCTGAAATAATTGCTATGTTTGCGAAACAATTTGAAAAAATACGTTATGCTGATATATAATACAACTTATCATGTAGAAGAAGGACAGGAAAAATACTTCCTGGTGTGGATGCAGGAATACTATTTTCCTGAAGTAGAGAAGAACGGAACGTTGACTGCTCCGCGCATTGCCCGTATCTTGAGTCATATAGAAGAAGGCAGTATCTGTTTCTCTGTACAATTTGAAGTAGAAGATTCTGCCAAACTGCATCGTTGGCATCAGGAACAAGGTGTGAAGTTGAACGAGGAATTGCTGAAAACCTTTAAAGACAAAGTTATCGGCTTTCCTACATTGATGGAGGTAATTGTGTGATACATCCGGTAAAAGAAAAAATTATCTTGGGTATCGACCCCGGTACTACCATTATGGGCTATGGAGTTCTCCGTGTAGTGGGGACAAAGCCTGAAATGATAGCAATGGGCATTATTGACCTCCGCAAGTTTAAAGACCATTATTTAAAACTGCGCTATATCCACGAACGGGTGCTGGGCATCATCGAAAGCTATCTGCCTGACGAACTGGCTATTGAAGCCCCATTCTTCGGAAAGAACGTACAATCCATGTTGAAGTTGGGACGTGCACAGGGAGTAGCTATGGCTGTTGCTTTAAGCAGAGACATTCCTATTACCGAATATGCTCCTCTAAAAATCAAGATGGCGATTACCGGAAAAGGGCAGGCATCCAAAGAACAAGTGGCTGACATGCTACAACGTATGCTCCGCTTTCCTAAAGAAGATATGCCGACTTTTATGGATGCCACGGATGGACTTGCCGCCGCTTATTGCCATTACTTGCAAATGGGACGCCCCACGGTAGAGAAAGGCTATCACGGCTGGAAGGACTTCATTGCAAAAAATCCGGATAAGGTGAAGAAGGGGTGATAAGGTGACAGTTGATAAAGTAAGACTTAAAATAGAGTAATATATTTAATACTTAAAGACAGTATCATGAAATTGAATGAACTTGCCATTATTGGAGTTGCTGCGACAACGGTCGTAAGTTGCGCTCCTGCGAAGAAAGAATATACTTCGTATGAACTTTATCCCGTTCGTTCGGGTAGCCTGACGGAAATGGAATATACTCCTGCCGTTACACATTTTTCTTTATGGTCACCTACAGCCGATGAAGTTCGTTTGATGTTATTCGACGCGGGAGACGGTGGTCATGCATACGAAACTGTTAGCATGGAACCCTCGGAAGATGGAACTTGGAAGGCTAAAGTAGAGAAAGATTTGAAAGGTAAATTCTACACATTCAATGTGAAGATCAATGATAAGTGGCTGGGAGATACTCCGGGTATCAATGCCAAAGCCGTAGGCGTGAATGGCAAGCGGGCGGCTATTCTCGATATGAAGTCCACAGATCCTGAAGGTTGGGCAGATGATAAACGTCCTGCATTGGCTTCTCCGGCAGATGTTATCATCTACGAGATGCACCACCGCGATTTCTCCATCGACCCGTCATCGGGCATTAAGAATAAAGGTAAATTCCTGGCTCTTACAGAGCAGGGTACAGTAAGCCTCGACAATCTTTCTACGGGTATTGATCATTTGAAAGAGCTGGGTGTAACTCACGTTCATATTCTTCCTTCCTATGATTACGCTTCTGTGGATGAAACGAAACTTGATGAGAATAAATATAACTGGGGGTATGATCCGCAGAATTATAATGTGCCCGACGGTTCGTACTCTACCGACCCTTATAAACCGGAAGTTCGTATCCGTGAGTTCAAGCAGATGGTGCAAGCGCTGCATAAGGCAGGTATTCGTGTGGTGCTGGATGTCGTTTACAATCATACTTTCAATACATCAGATAGTAACTTTGAACGTACCGTTCCCGGTTACTTCTATCGTCAAAAACCGGACGGTACTTATGCCGATGGTTCGGCTTGCGGCAATGAAACAGCCAGTGACCGTGCCATGATGCGCAAGTACATGATAGAATCCGTACAACATTGGATTAACGAATATCATATCGACGGTTTCCGTTTCGACTTGATGGGGATACATGACATTGAAACAATGAACGAGATCCGCAAGGCTGCAACTGCCATCGATCCTACTATCTTTATATATGGCGAAGGCTGGGCAGCTCAGGCTCCGCAGATGTCGCAAGACTCTTTGGCCATGAAAGCCAATACATATAAGATGCCGGGAATCGCTGCTTTCTCCGATGAAATGCGCGATGCACTGCGTGGTCCGTTTAATGACAACCATCAGGGAGCATTCCTTGCCGGACTTCCCGGTGGAGAAGAAAGTATCAAGTTTGGTATTGTAGGAGCGATCAAGCATCCGCAAGTAAACAATGATTCGGTAAATTATAGCAAGGCTCCGTGGGCGGAACAGCCTACGCAGATGATTAGCTATGTATCTTGCCACGATGATATGTGCTTGGTAGATCGACTGAAATCAAGCATTCCGGGCATTACTCCCGAAGAAATGTCTAAACTGGACAAGTTAGCTCAGACTGCTGTATTTACTTCACAAGGTGTACCGTTTATTTACGCCGGCGAAGAAGTGATGCGCGACAAGAAAGGCGTACACAACAGTTTCCAGAGTCCCGACTCCATCAATGCCATCAACTGGAAAGGCAAGATGGAACATGCCGATGTATTTGCATACTATAAAGGTTTGATACAGCTTCGCAAGAATCATCCTGCTTTCCGTATGGGGAATGCCGACTTGGTACGTAAGCATCTGGAATTCCTGCCCGTCGAAGGTAGCAATGTGGTGGCTTATCGGTTGAAAGATAATGCCAACGGCGATGCATGGCAAGATATTATAGTCATACTGAACGCTCGCAAGCAGCCTGCAAAAGTAGCCGTTCCCGAAGGTAAATATACCGTAGTCTGCAAAGACGGCTTCATCAATGAGCAAGGTTTGGGAACAGTTTATGGAGCAGAAGCTTTTGTGCCCGCCCAATCGGCAATGATACTTTATAAGTAATTAACGATTAGTGGTTAGTGATAATATCAAAAGTTATGTAAACAAATCGCTAACCACTAATCACTAATCGCTAAATAACTCTTATCTTTGCGCCGTCAATTATAAAAACGTTCAAAATGGCGCAACATACTTTACACATAGCGGGGGGCGTAGTACGCAACCCGCTTGTTCGTTTATCCCAATCGGTTACTTTAGATTTTCTGGCGGGCGAGCATTTAGCGATTGTCGGTCCCAATGGAGCAGGAAAAAGCCTTCTAGTAGATATGCTTACGGGCAAGTACCCTTTGAAGGAAGGAGAACTGACTTATGATTTTTCACCTTCTACCACTCATACTGTTTATGACAATATCAAGTACATCGCTTTTCGTGATACCTATGGTTCTGCCGATGCCAATTACTATTATCAGCAACGTTGGAACGCACACGATCAGGAAGATACCCCTCTGGTAAGCGAGATGCTGGGAGAAGTGAAGAACGAGGCACTGAAACAACAACTCTTTGAACTCTTTCGTATCGAACCGATGCTCGATAAGAAGATCATTCTCTTGTCCAGTGGCGAGCTGCGCAAGTTCCAACTGACAAAAACGCTGCTGACTGCTCCCCGTATTTTAATTATGGATAATCCTTTCATCGGACTGGATGCCTCCACCCGTGAGCTACTTTTCAATCTGCTGGAACAGCTTACCCGCTTGGGCACTCTACAAATAGTGCTTGTGCTTTCCATGTTAGATGACATTCCTTCCTTTATTACTCACGTCATACCTGTCAATGAGATGAAGGTTGGTGAGAAAATGGAACGCGAAGCCTATATGGCAGCATTTCATGCACAAGATATAGTTGTTCCAATGGATGAATTGCAGCAACGTATACTGGACTTGCCATACGACAATACCAATTACACGTCCGATGAAGTAGTGAAGCTAAATAAAGTAAGCATCCGCTATGACGATCGCACCATCTTGAAAGAGCTCGACTGGACCGTGATGCGTGGAGAGAAATGGGCATTGAGTGGAGAAAACGGTGCGGGAAAATCCACTCTGCTTAGTCTGGTCTGTGCCGATAATCCGCAATCCTATGCTTGCGATATCAGCCTCTTCGGGAGGAAACGTGGAACGGGTGAAAGTATTTGGGAGATAAAGAAACACATTGGTTACGTCAGCCCCGAGATGCACCGTGCCTATCTGAAAAATCTGCCCGCCATAGAGATTGTAGCCTCAGGACTGCACGATAGTATCGGATTGTATAAACGTCCCAAGGAAGAACAGATGGCAATCTGCGAGTGGTGGATGGATATCTTCGGCATTGCTTCTCTAAAAGATAAACCTTTTCTGCAACTTTCCAGCGGCGAACAACGCCTTGCCTTATTGGCACGAGCTTTCGTCAAAGACCCCGAATTGTTAATTCTCGACGAACCCCTCCATGGACTCGATACCTACAACCGCCGTCGGGTGAAGAAGATAATCGAAGCCTTCTGCCGTCGCCGGGACAAAACAATGATAATGGTGACACATTATGAAAATGAGTTGCCCGGCACTATTACCGATCGGTTGTTTCTGAAACGTAATCGTTAACCAGTTTTTCTATACCGTTCGGACAATCTATATCCAACATATCTTTGGGAACCGGAATTTCAAGTACCAAAGTAAAGAATAGGTAGAGTTCCAATCTGCTCCTTAAGAACTTCAAAGCATCTGAAATATGATGCTCCACGGTTTTTTCGGACAAGGATAGGAGTTCTGCTATTTCTTTATAGGTCATATTCTGCTCTCTGCTCAATCTGAATACTTCCTGACATCGGGGAGGTAATTGTGAAATAAGGGATTTGATGTACTCATGAAGATCGGCAGCGTCTAATTCTTCTTCAATACTATAAGTTTCTTCGAAAGCTTCTAATAAAGTCATTTTGTAGAAGCTATCATTGAATGACTTGCGAAATCTGTCGAATATAATATTGCGGGTCATTATAAAAAGAAATCCTTCGAAATTCTTCTCTTCGTTAATCATTGGATGTATATCCCATAATTTAACGAATACATCGTGTACTACTTCTTCTGCATCTGCTGTAGAAGTAATATAGAGTCGTGTGAAATCATATATTTTATTCCAGAATTTCCTATAGAGGTATTCAAAAGCTGATTTATCTCCTTCTATTAATCTATGTATCGCTACCTCTTCCGTCATATTAATCTAATTATTCCGTATACAAAAGTAGGGTAAATAAACTTAAAATGCAACTTTAACTTAAAAGAGGAAGTTTCTAAAAAAAAATACCGGGTAAGGGGGGGGACGTTTGTTTTGGGACGTATTTACTATAGATACGCAATAAAAAAATGAACGTAAAAGAAGATAATAAAGCCGGATTGATTGAAAAGTACTTGCGGAATGAAGCTACTGCAAAGGAGAAGAAACTACTGTCTGAGACCGAGATGGTAGAGCAGTGCATGAAGAAACAGTGGCAGCAAGGAGGTACTACAACCGATAAAGAATGTGAAGAGCGCATTTGGAACAAAGTACAAGATAGCTGCAATTTGCCGGTCGATACTTATCATCAGTATTTATTGTATTGGAAATGGATGGCTGCTTGTGTTGCTATCTTTATTCTATCGGCAGGAATATGGTATATTGGCGGAACATCTCAGAACCGGATAGTGGAGTTCAATGATATTTATGCTGATGAATGCCGTATGCTGATGCTGCCTGATAGTAGTAAGGTGTGGCTTCAGCCCGGGAGTTCAGTACGTTATGCCAATGAATTTCAAAATCATCGCAATGTATGGTTAAAAGGTGATGCTGTATTTGAAGTGAAAAGGCAGGAGCAGAATCCATTCAAGGTAATTGTAAACGATGCATTTGTAGAAGTGAAGGGAACCGTTTTCCGTGTAAACAACCAGTCATCTTATAATGAAATCACTTTGTTCAGGGGACGTATTGATTTGTATGCCGAAAAGACAGGAAAGCTGGTATCGATGAAACCTGACCAACGGGCATTTATTGACCGGAACAATAACGTGACATTGAGAGATGTAAAATGTTTGAAGTGGTCCGACGGACAATATACATTCAACGACTTGCGACTGGATTCACTATTGACCATAATTGATGAAATGTATGGCACACAGATCGTATTGGACAAAAAAGTCATGTCGTATTCTTACAATTTATTTAGTGGTAGCATTAAATATGACGACGAACCTTTGAATATAATAAGAAAGATATGTTACAACCTTGATTTGGAATACCGTACGGATGGGAAACGTATCACAATCTATCACCCTTAATAAAAATACATACAACGATTATTTACGTGAATAATATCTATAGAAACTGAGAATTTTAATTTTAAGTCTAATTTAAACTATTAAAAACATGAGAAAATGTTTTTGCTTTTTTAGGAAGCGAACGGCAGTTGTTTTTATTCTTCTCGCTTTGTCTTTTGCCCCGGCATTAGCTTCGATTACGCAGAGTGACATTACATTGAAAGGTAAATCCATGTCTGCAAAGGAGGCAATTCAACTTATTCAGAAGAGTAGTGGATACACCTTCTTTTATAAGAAAAGTGATCTGGACAGAGTGCCTCTACAGAACATTGATTGTTCCGGAAATATTGAAGAAGTATTGGCCGCTGTATTCGGAGGAACTTTAGAGTATCAAATCAAAGGGAAAGAAGTTATTTTGCGTTCTAATGCGGAAACGAAAGTAGCTGATGTCAAAGCAACGAAGCAGCAATCAAGCAATGTCACTATCAAAGGGGTAGTGAAGGACAAATTAGGTGAAACCCTTATCGGAGCATCTGTAGTAGAAAAAGGCGCTACTGGTAATGGAGTAGTAACCGATATGGATGGAAAATTTACACTGAATGTACCTGTAGGAGCCCAGATAGAGGTAAGCTACATTGGCTACATCAGTCAGATACTTACAATAAAAGCGGGTGTGACAAACTATAATGTTACGCTTGTTGAAGATAACCAGACACTTGCCGAAGTAGTTGTAGTGGGTTATGGTACACAGAAGAAGGTTAATCTGACAGGTTCGGTTGCGTCTGTAAGCGCAGATGAAATCAAAGACCGCGTACAGTCTAACGTTCTTGCCGCCGTACAGGGAACCGTACCCGGTGTTACTATTATTTCACGTCCGGGTTCCACACCGAGTATTAACTTCCGCGGTCGTGGTAACTTGGGTACTTCTGCACCACTATATGTTATTGATGGAGCTATTGCTGACGCCACATTTTTTTCTAACCTTGATCCCAATAGTATCGAATCTATCTCTTTTTTAAAAGACGCAGCTTCATCCGCAATTTATGGTTCACGTGCAGCTTATGGTGTAGTTCTGGTGAAGACGAAGGGGGGGAAGGCCGAAAAGATGAATGTATCTTACAGTGGCCTGGTAGGTATGAAGATGCCTACTTACCTGCCCGACGTTCTTGATTCTTGGGACTATGGTACTTTGCTCAATGAAGCCAAATACAACAACAATCCTGCCGGTGGTAAGAATCAGGCTTATACAGATGAGGAAATCCAATGGTTCAGAGATGGAAGTAAGCCTGATTATTATCCCAACACAAAATGGGCTGATCTGGTACTTGACAAACACGTTATAACTACCCAGCACTCGGTTAACTTCAGTGGTGGTAGCGAAAAGGTACGTTTCTTCAGTAGTGTAGGATATTTGTATAATGACAGTTTTACACCGGGAGTAAGCGACAATCGTTATAACTTTAATATTAATGTTCAGAGTGACATAACGAAATGGCTGACATTGAAGACTGATGTTAAGTACATTCGTAATACATCCGAAACAAAGAATGGAACTCCTTGGTTTGCCAACTTTGTTATGGTTCCGTCTATTATGGTCGCCCAACAGTCCAATGGTGAATGGGGAAGCATTGCCGGTGGTAAGGATGCTACCCAAACTTTTATGAATAGTAATCCATTGCGTACACTCAGTTTTGGAAATTGGAGTAAGGGTGCTACTGAAAATACGATTTATGACTTGGGGTTTGATTTGAAACCTGTTAAGAATTTGGTGGTTTCCGGACAGATGGACTATAAACGGTATGAATATAAAAGTAAAGGGTATTCGGCTGAATATAAAGGAATCAAACATTTCAAGACCGGTACAATGATTCCCGGTACGGAAAGTACAAATCCTAATTCAATGAACATGAATTGGGTTTCTTCAAGTAATTTGATGACGACTTTAACGGCAAGATATGACTTGAACTTTGGGGCTCATGCTATTAATATTTTAGCTGGTACTTCTTACGAACACTATAATTATGAACGGCTTTATAGCAAACGTACAGATTTTGCAAGTGACGAGTTGCAAGATATTGAGCAAGGTAATAATGTTTCTAAAGAATTACCGGATGGTTCGGGAATTGTGGAAAGTAAAATGCTGTCTTACTTTGGCCGTATAAATTATTCTTTCATGGACCGCTATCTGTTTGAAGCCAACCTACGTGCCGATGCATCTTCACGCTTCCATAAGGACAAGCGTTGGGGAGTATTCCCGTCATTTTCTGCCGGATGGCGCATCAGTGAAGAAGAATTTATGGAGTCTGTAGATTGGGTTACTAATTTAAAATTGAGAGCTTCGTATGGTACACTGGGTAATATCAATAATGTGGGATATTACGATTACTTCCAGTTGTTGAGTAGCTCGGCTGATTATAACTTCAGTGACACGCCGGTGAAAGGTATCTTGGAAGCACAAATTCCGAACAAATCTCTTTCTTGGGAAACCGTAGCTTTGACCGACATCGGTTTTGACGTTGACCTTTTTAATAACAAATTGAGTGTAACTGCCGATTATTATATCAAAAATACAAGTGATATCTTATTGGGCTACAATGTAGCCAGAGAAACCGGTATTTGGACTACCCCTTCCATGAATCTTGCAAAAGTACGTAATAAAGGCTTTGAAATGGCTGTGACTCATAGAAACCAGATTGGAGATTTCTCTTATTCTGTAAGTGCCAATATCTCTACCAATAATAATAAGATTATTAGTTTGGCAGGTTCCGACAATATGATTCAGAATGGAGGTGACTTGATTCGTTATATCCTTAAAGAAGGGGAGTCTATCGGTGCTTATTATGGCTTGAAGACCGACGGACTATATACTCAGGAAGAAATAGATGCAGGGCATTTCTACGTTTATGGACGTCTTCCAAAAGCTGGTGATATTAAGTATCTTCCTCAAAGAGATGATATTAAATATTACAGCGAACTGACTGATGCTGAGAAAAAAAGTGATACATCAGCCGCAGCTATCAATGATAACGACCGCACTATTATCGGCAAGGATGTTCCCGATTTTACTTATGGTTTGAACGTGAACCTGCAATATAAGAATTTTGAACTCTCTGTTTTCGGACAAGGAGTATCCGGTACGGATGTTGCTTTTGAATCAGAACAGGTTTTTGGCTTCATGTTGAATTCTAACCCGAGAAAGTATCATTTGAATCGCTGGACCGAAGATAATCCTAATCGTTATGCATCCGTTCCTCGTCTGTATGGTGGTGTTTATAATGATGAATACAATAAACATTTCTCCGATTATGAGTTGTTTGATGCTGACTATTTCCGTATCAAGACCATCAGTCTAGGTTATATGGTTCCGCAGAATATCGTAAAGAGTTGGGGATTGTCTTCTTTGAAACTCTTCTTGACGGGTGAGAATTTGTTTACGTTGCGTGCAGATAAAATCATGAAAGACTTTGATCCCGAGGCTGCCTCCGGTCGTGGGGTAGGTGCTTTCGGTACAAAGTCTGTAGCATTTGGAGTTAACTTGTCGTTCTAATAAAAAATACAGTTATGAAACTTAAATTCAAATATATTACATTCTCTGCACTTTTATGTGCGACTGTGAGTTCCTGTGATTTGGATGTTATTCCACCTTCTGATATTGCAACTCAAACCTTTTGGAAAACCGATAAAGATGCTTGGGCTGCTTTGAATGGATTGTATGCCGAACTGCCGGGCATGGATATTTGGGATGAAATGTATACCGATTTTGCTCATAGTCATAAACCTTGGGAAGGTCCGTACGAATTAGTACAGACCAATGGTATTACTGCGGGAAATGATTTTGGCTATGGTTATAGTACCGTCCGTATTGCTAATACATTCCTGTTGAATGTGGATAAATGTGAAATGGACGAAGCCTTGAAAGAACGTATGAAGGCAGAAGCCCGTTTCTTCCGTGCATGGCAGTACTTGCAGCTGACTACCAAGTTTGGAAAAGCATATGTTTTTACAGACGTACCCGAATACAATGTACCTAATGTACAACGCGATCCTGTGGAAAAAGTGCAGAATTTTGTTCTGACTGAGCTTAAGGAGATTGCCGACATCCTTCCCGACAGTTACG
Organism: uncultured Bacteroides sp.; assembly: GCA_900555635.1. Classification (GTDB taxonomy): domain Bacteria; phylum Bacteroidota; class Bacteroidia; order Bacteroidales; family Bacteroidaceae; genus Bacteroides. The sequence goes on along the minus strand of USLU01000002.1, from coordinate 40,277 downwards.
ATGGTAGTAAATATAATGAAACAAGTCGTATTACTCGTGCCGCTGCTTTTACACTCCGTGCACGCGCCGCTCTCTATTTCGGTAATTATACCGAAGCAGAGGCTTCAGCCGGACTTGTCATATCCGAAGGACATCACTCGTTATTCCGTGTTACTTCATTGAATGCCGCGCAACAAAAGGAAGCAGTCGAGATGGAAAAATACATTGACTTCGAATATCTTGCTTCTTTGGGAGTTAGTAAGGATAAGTTCATAAAAGGTATTTTTAGTTATGAAACCCTTTGGCATAAAGAAAATGCTAGTCCGGAAAATGAGGAATATATCTTAACGCGCGAGTATATGGCGGATGATAATAATAGTGACTGGACACGATATACTTATATACGTCCTAGCCAGATGGGGTCCGGTTATTCTTCTTACGAACCGATGCAAGATTTGGTAAGTACATATTGGAATGTCGATGGAAAGACAAGACCTGAGGATATAACGGAAGAAAACAGACGCGCTATGTTTTCTGACATGTGGATGAAGTATTTCACAACAAAGGGTACGGATAAAGATGGAAATACGACATATGCTTCAGTGTCTCCGGCAGAATTTCGTGCCAAAGTTCCTACACTTGACATAAAGTCTATACCCTATATGCAGGAATTCCGTAATCGTGACAGTCGCTTGTATGCATCTATTTTGTTCCCGTTGAAAGGCTGGCAGGAAACTGACTTTAACGGAGATTTCTACTATATGTGGGATCCTTTTAAGGCAGGGTCTGATGGTAATGAATCTTGGACAGGTTATAGCTACCGTAAGTTAGTATCATTGACTCCTTATCAGGGTTGGTTAAGCGTGGAAGATTATCCTGTTATTCGTTATGCTGAGGTTCTGCTGACTTATGCTGAGGCACGCATCAGGAATTCCGGTTGGGATGATAAAGTCCAAAGTGCTCTGAATGACTTGCGTGACCGTTGTGGTATGCCGAATGTACCGGTTAGTATGGCTACCGATGCTGCATTGGAGTTTGTACGGAATGAACGTAGCATTGAACTAAGTGCCGAAGGACATCGCTTTGATGATATCCGCAGATATGGTGTAGAATATTGTCGTGAGGTGATGAATGGTGAAACAACAGCTCCTTGCGGTGGCTTTGACGTGAAATCGCAAACTTGGCAGAAATACGTAGTTATTAATAAAACTTGGGGTGATCGTTTGATGCTAATGCCCATACCTACGTCTGCTATGGATGTAAATCCCTTATTGAAGGATGATCAGAATCCTGGATATTGATAATGGTATATTGATTTTTTAACTTGATTTTGTGATACGGGGTATATTGGAACTCAGATATATCCCGTATTTTTGTTTCCCAATAGGTAAGGCAGTCAACTTCTTCCTGAAGTTTGATGCCTCATACCTATGATAAATGTTAATTATTAAATTTAATCAGCAATGAAACTTCTACCTATTTGGATATTGGGTATTCTGCTACTTTGTGCAAAGACCCCTATTAGTGCTCAGGAAACGAAAGTGTATGAAATGTCTGTTTTCGGCTTGAAGCCTAATACAAACAAGAATGCGTCGCCGGTTTTGCAGAAAGCCCTTCAAAAGATTAAGGCGGAATATAAAGAAGGGGATAGTATAGTGATACGCTTTGCCGAAGGGTATTATAACTTCTATGAAAAAGGAGCGGCTATCCGTGAGTACTATATCTCTAACCACGATCAGGACAATCCTAAAAAAGTGGGCATTGCGTTGGAGGACATGAGGAATCTCACCTTGGATGGCAATGGTGCACAATTCATCTTTCATGGACGTATGCTTCCGGTTTCTTTGTTGCGTTCTACGAATTGCAGCCTGAAGAATTTCAGTATAGACTTTGCTACACCTCACATCGCTCAGATAAAAATAGTAGATAGCAGTCCGGAGAAAGGAGTAACTTTTGAGCCGGCTTCTTGGGTGAACTATCGCATTACCAAAGACTCTGTTTTCGAAACATACGGTGAAGGATGGACTGTACGCCCTAGCTGGGGAGTTGTTTTTGATGGCGAGACCAGACATCTGGTTTATAATACGGGTGACCTTGGCTGTAAGACGAAAGGTGCCAGCGAAGTATCTCCACGTCGCATTAACGTTCCGGCTTGGAAAGAAAAACGTCTCAAACCCGGTATGTTCTTCATTATGCGTGGATGGGGGCGTCCCACTCCGGGTATATTCCTTTCGCATGACTTGAACACAATTATCGATAACGTGAAGGTGCATTATGCCGAAGGAATGGGATTGTTAGCTCAATTCAGCGAAAATATTACACTTGAGAAATTTGGGGTATGTTTGAAGGGTGATGATGATCCGCGTTATTTCACTACTCAGGCGGATGCCACTCACTTCTCGGGATGTAAAGGGAAGATTATTTCTTGCAACGGACTCTACGAAGGCATGATGGATGATGCCATCAATGTACACGGCACCTATCTGAAAGTAGTAAAACGTGTAGATGACCATACTTTGATAGGAAGATATATGCACGACCAGTCATGGGGATTTGAATGGGGATGCCCGGATGATGAAGTGCAATTTGTCCGTTCGCAGACAATGGAGTTGGTAGGCGACCGTAATCATATCACATCTATCCGTCCTTACGATAAAGATATGATTGATGGAGCCCGTGAATACTGCATCACTTTTAAAGAACCTTTAGACAAAGCTATTAATGAAAGCGAAGGTTTTGGCATTGAAAACCTGACATGGACTCCCGAAGTGCTGTTTGCAGGCAATGTAATTCGCAATAACCGTGCACGGGGTGCATTGTTCAGCACACCGCGTAAAACGGTGGTCGAGGATAACTTGTTCGATCATACCTCCGGTACGGCTATTCTTTTGTGTGGTGATTGCAATGGGTGGTTTGAAACAGGTGCTTGCCGTGATGTAACTATCTGCAATAACCGCTTTATAAATGCATTAACCAGCCTTTACCAATTTACCGAAGCAGTCATTTCTATATATCCTGAAATCCCCGATTTAGCCGGACAGCAGAAATATTTCCATGGTGGTAAAGAAGGAGGTATTATTATCGAAAACAATGAGTTTGACACATTTGACTCGCCCATATTGTATGCAAAATCGGTAGACGGATTACTGTTCCGCGGTAACACTATAAAGAAGAATACCGAATTTGTACCTTTCCACTCTAACAAGAGCCGGTTTATCTTGGAACGTGTTACTAATGTGAATATTGAGGAATAAACTTCTCGTAGGGAACTATTCAGCAATATAATTCGTTATATTGGTATAGTAACAGTTTAAACTATTTATACCATGAAGTTTTTTATCGATACAGCCAATTTAGACCAGATTCGGGAAGCCTATGATATGGGTGTGCTCGACGGTGTCACTACCAATCCTTCGCTAATGGCGAAAGAAGGTATCAAAGGTGTAGAAAACCAGCGTAAGCATTACGTGGAAATCTGCAACATTGTGCAGGGAGACGTAAGTGCCGAGGTCATCGCCACGGATTATGCAGGCATGATTAAAGAAGGCGAAGAACTGGCAGCCTTGAATCCGCATATCGTAGTGAAGGTGCCCTGCATTGCCGATGGCATCAAAGCGATTAAATATTTTTCGGGTAAAGGTATCCGTACGAATTGCACGTTAGTGTTCTCCGTTGGTCAGGCATTACTTGCAGCTAAGGCAGGTGCCACTTATGTATCTCCATTTGTGGGACGGCTCGATGACATCTGCGAAGATGGCGTGGCTTTGGTGGGACAAATTGTGGAAATGTACCATTATTATGATTACTCCACCCAAGTACTTGCAGCGTCTATACGTAATACAGCGCACATAATTCAGTGCATAGAAGTCGGTGCCGATGTAGCTACCTGCCCGCTTTCGGCCATTAAAGGTTTGCTTAATCATCCGTTGACAGATGCTGGTTTACAGAAATTCCTGGAAGACTATAAACGTGTAAACGGATAGCCTAAAAATCCTATAAGCCTATCTTTCATTGTATTTCTTGACTTATTTTGGTGAGAATTAGAATAAAAACATCTATTTTTGTGCTTTCTATAATATAAGATAAAGCACTAATGAAAGAAAGGGTTATAGGATTTGTTAAAACTTACTGTTTGCTTATCTGCATATTTATAGTGCAGAAGCCATTGTTTATGCTGTATTACCAGTCGCAATATACGGATGTTTCTTGTGTGGACTGGCTCAACGTTATTTGGCACGGATTACCCTTAGATCTCTCTTTAGCAGGTTATCTCACAGCTATTCCCGGTTTTCTTTTTATCATATCTGCATGGTCGCTTTCTAAAACCCTTCATCGCATCTGGTGCATCTACTTCCTTTTCGTTTCTGTTCTGCTCGCTATTATATTCACTGTTGATTTAGGATTATATGAATATTGGGGGTTCCGTCTGGATGCCACACCCTTATTTTATTTCTTTTCTTCTCCTAAAGATGCAATTGCCAGTGTCAGCATTTGGATGGTATTGGGGGGAATTGTAGCAATGGCTATTTACGCAGCCATACTTTATGGCATCTTTAAGACGGTGCTATTAAGGAAGAAACAACTCTTGCAGATGAAGTTGCCTTACCGTAGGTTAAGGGTATCCGGTGTGTTACTATTGTTGACGGGACTGCTCTTTATTCCGATTCGCGGAGGATTTACCGTTTCTACCATGAATGTGGGGAAGGTCTATTTCAGTTCTAATCAGAAGTTGAATCATGCAGCCATTAATCCGGCATTCAGTTTGATGGAGTCTCTATCCAAACAGAAAGATTTTGGTAGCCAATATCGTTTTATGGAAGCTTCGGAAGCCGACAAGATCTTTAAAGACTTGATTGATCCGGCTGTTTCGGGAGAGACTGTTTCAGTGGCTGATTCTTTACGCCAATCTGCCGATTCCTTGCATACTCTGTTTAATACCAAACGTCCTGATGTGCTTTTCGTAATCTTGGAAAGTTTCTCTTCCAAACTGATGACCAGCTTGGGAGGAGAACCCAATATTGCCGTTAACTTGGATAGCTTAAGTAAGGAAGGTGTTCTGTTTACTAACTTCTATGCCAATAGTTTCCGTACAGACCGTGGTCTGGTAGCCATTTTAAGCGGGTATCCGGCACAGCCCACTACGAGTATCATGAAATATCCCCGTAAGACACAATCCATTCCGGCTATAGCGGGTAGTTTAAAGAAAGAGGGTTATGCCACTAAGTATTATTATGGAGGTGATGCGGACTTTACCAATATGCGTTCTTACCTGATCTCTTCGGGTTTTGAGAATATCATCTCCGATCAGGACTTTCCCGTATCAGAAAGACTGAGCAAATGGGGAGCTCATGATGAATTGGTTTTCAAACGTCTGTTAGAGGATTTGAAAACAGAGTCCATTGAGAATAAAGAAAAGAATACGCCTCATTTCCGTGTATTGCAGACATCCAGTAGTCACGAACCGTTCGAAGTTCCTTATCACCGCTTGGATAATAACCGTTTGAATGCTTTCGCTTATACCGATAGCTGTGTAGGCGATTTTGTGAAGCAGTTCCGTAAATTGCCACAGTGGAAGAATACAGTCATTGTCTTCGTTCCCGATCATTTGGGGGCATATCCCGAACATCTTAATAATTTGAGTGTTGAACGTTACCAGATACCTCTTTTGATGGTAGGTGGAGCTATCCGGAATCCAAGAAAAGTTGAAACATACGGTTCCCAGCAGGACATTGCGGCTACATTATTGTCGCAATTGGCAATTCCCCATAATGAATTTACATTCAGCAAAGATATGCTTAATCCCAATTCACCTCATTTTGCATTCTTCACGGTGCCCGATGCTTTCGGGGTGGTGACGGCGGACAATCAAGTGATTTTTAATTGCCAGGCCGGTGATGTGGCAGTGGACGAAGGTACGGCGAAAGGCAAGAACCTTCCGTTGGGTAAAGCCTATTTGCAGAAACTATATGACGACTTAGCTAAACGATAATTTATGATACTACTTATGGACGCCCTGCAAGGGTTAATCGATGTGGATACCAATATATTCTTATCCATCAATCGGATGCATACTACCTTTTGGGACTACTTTATGAGTGCGTATAGCGGGAAGTGGGTATGGGTTCCGATGTATGCCGCCCTTCTATACGTGATGTTACGCAATTTCTCGTGGAAGGTGACATTAATGTGTGCAATAGGTGTTGCGCTGACCATTACTTTTGCCGATCAGGTATGTGCTACTTTGATACGTCCCTACGTAGAGCGTATGCGTCCTTCCAATCTGAATAATCCGCTTTCGGAGATGGTGCATATTGTGAATAACCATAGGGGAGGGCGGTATGGATTCCCTTCTTGCCATGCGTCCAATACGTTTGGTTTGGCATTTTATATATTCTTTGTATTCCGCCAGAAGTGGCTTACGTTCTATATGATGGCGTGGGCTTTTCTGACTTGTTACTCTCGCGTATACCTGGGTGTGCACTATCCGGGCGATCTGTTGGCAGGAACGCTTGTCGGTGCATTAGGTGCTTATTTGATGTATCGCCTGTTTATCAGGGTAAGCGGATATAAGCGAACCAGACAAGTGAAGCATGCCAATGCCCCCATACTGATAGGTGTGCTGACCATAGTAGGGATGCTGGTATATGCAGTCATAAGTTATTAACCGGCTAATAACTTATAGCTATTTTGGCAAGCACTTCTCTTGGTCTGATGTTCAATCGTGAAGTATAACTTTGTGTAGCCGAATAGATTGTATAAGCATATTCTTTCTTATTGAATAGGTTATTCACTTCAGCTTCTAATCTCCATTTCTTTCTCTTATAGACAATTGCCGCATCTGCCAGCAGGGTATTGAGATGGGTATTATTGCCTAAATCATTCCGGTAATATTCGCCGGAAAGACGAAGGTCGAGATGTCCTACGCTATAAGTGAGTTGAAGTCGCTGCACAAAGTCCAGTAATGGAGTGAGGTGCGTATCGCTTCCTATCTTACTGCCGCCATAACCGATGGTAGCATGATATTCCGCTTCGAAAGCTTCGGCAGGTGACCATATCAGTTTCGGTTCAATTTTTAGGTAATCGTAGCGGTAGTTTTGTAACAAGCTATTGTCGGAAGTACCCTTGGGCATAGCAGTTGAGGCTGCATTCGGAATCTTTGTTAACTGCTCACCCGTACTACGGCTGAATTGCAAATCCACTGAAGTTTTCAGGTTCCAGCCAAAGAATCCTTTGGAAAGGGTACTGAACAGAGACCAGTTATTCGTGTAATTACTGTGTGCGCGGCGGGTATAGACAATGGCGTCTTCGGATACGCTTTGTTCGTTCAATGTATTGTAATGAGTGCGCTGATACGCTAATGTAGCAGTGATGAAGAACTCTTGTACAGTATTTTTATACTCTCCGTAAAGATTATAGAGTTGTTCGGTGCTGACGGGGAAAAGTCCGTTCCCATTTCTCCAAGTCCTATAATCTGTCCGGTAAACAGCCGGGCATAAGTCCGTGATATCTCCGGCGGAACGGTTCAGCCTGCCGAAGAGGGAGAATTTCCAATGGTAATCCAATTGATAGCGTAGATAAAGTTTCGGAGTAAAGAACAAGAAAGAACGTTGCTGCTCAAAGTAGCGTTTGTACTTTACAGCAGTGGAAAGGCTGGCCAACCATTTATTCCGTTCCAGTTCAAAGTAAGGAGTGAGGTAAATGGAGAAATTAGAAGGGGAATAGGATTTCTTGTTAGAGGAGGTATCAGAGAGATATACTTTATCCCATTCCCCTTGCATTCCGGCAGTATATTGTCTGGTAAAGCCGTTCTGTTTTTTCAGGTACTTGCCTTTGTTGTCGGTATAGAGATTTTGTTGTTCATACTTGTTTTTGCTGTTGGACACGGAAAGAGAAGACGGCACGTATGCATATTGTGTGGCAGAGTTGAACTCCCAAGTAGTATTGTCTCTATTTTGAATGAAGTTGAAGAAATTCTTGGCAGCCAGTTGGGAAGTGCGAATGGTTTGTTGTAACTCAGGAGAAGTTCCCCGGTTGGATTCGCCTTCCAGCAGGAAGCGGTTTACCAGATAATGTTTGGTGGAATTGTTTTCATAGTTCGCTTCCAGGTGGGCAACATCGCTCAATAAGTGGTAGTTATACGTTTCGTTTATGCGGATGGTATCTTCCGGTTGGTAGAATATTTGTGTATTTTGGCGTTGCTGGCTGATTCGGTCATGGGTATATCCGGCTTGCAGGCGCAGTGATTGCTCGTCATTCCATTTGTACATGCGGTTTGCGTTTAATGTATGGGTTTGGTTAAAGAGAAGCCGCTCCTTGTCGAGCGGAGCACTGATGGCGGGCTGAGTAAGGAAGTCGTAAAGAGGTATTTCCTGTGAGGTGTTATTCACAAGGACGGTTTGCTCGCGGCTGAGGTCGGTTCCGGTGTTGTTGGTCTTGTAACTATATATGCTTTGATTGCCTTTGCCTAGTTGCAGGGCATTGATGGAAGCATCCCACAGTAAGGCATCATTCCAGCCGATCCCTAGTGTGTTGTTTACTATCCATTGGTCGCGGGCTTGCGGATCGAGTTGCAGGTTTAGTGCAACTTCGTCAGAGCTGATTTTACCTTTCAATGCCTTTACCGATTGATAGTTTTCCATAATTTCCGCTGCTTTTACGGCTTTGGCGCTAAGGTTGTTGTTTATTTGGTTGTAACGTCCTCCTGTTACGTCCATGCCTTCAACTAAGAAATAATCGATAGATTTTCCTTTGTAGGTTACTTGTCCGTTCTCTTCCACATCCACTCCCGGCAGTCTTTTTAAAACATCTTTTATATGTACATCTTTGGATGATATAAATTCTGCCAGATTATATCTGACGGTATCTTTTCTTGTACTGATACGCCCCGGACGTATTTGCACTTCTTTCAGTAGGATAGATTCTGATTGCAGCAATAAATTCAATATTCCCGCTGCCGAAACGTTACGTACTTCGTGTTTATATCCCAACATTGAAACACTGATTTGCAAGGTAGCGTTATGCTTCCATGGTAGGGAATACCGTCCGTGGGCATCGGTCAGGGCATAGTCTATCATCATATTGCCGCGCAGCACGCTTATCATGGCTCCTTCCAGAGGGTTCTTATTCTCCCCATCGTAAATCGTGCCGCTCAGTGTTTGTGCTTGTATGTACTGGCAGAAGAAGAGCATACAGAAGAGAGGTATGAAGTGAATAGCTCTATCACTATTGCCTTTCAGCAGGAAGACTATTCCCCTTAATAGGAAACTCGGTACTCTTTGATGCACAAGATGCCATCTTGTGTTGCATGAGATGCCATCTTGTGCTACATAAGATGCCATCTTGTGCATGGAAGGAAGTAGGGAAGCAGATGATTTGCCTAAGTGTTTCATTGACTGGGGTATAATGTAAAAGGTAAATATAGTTAGTTCCGTTCAAGCGGGTTATAGGGAAGGTTCCTGGAGCCTTTTACTTTGTTGCCTTGTTCGTCACGGATGGTGATGTTGACATTAGGCGTAGTACTCGTGATGTATCCGGATGGATCGGCAAAATAGCGTTCATGGATTTTATTGTATGCCTTACGGTTTACGGGTTCGTAATCCTTGCCGTTGAAGAGAATAGGGTGATAAGTATGACATTGCTCTATACCGGTGCAGGTAAAGGTATATTCTTTTTCGTTGTCTTCTGCTTTTAATATCAACCCCGGTAGCCCGTATAACTTCCACGGACCTTCGCTGGATGGAATTTCAGTAGTGAACCAGGCAATCCAGTTTCTACCTTTAAAGTTACATTCCGCTTTGTGGCAAATGTATGAAAGGAGAGTGGTTGTGTCATTTGAAAGTACCCATTGCGGACGCTCCTCCACTTCTTCGCAGCGTAGTCGGTTGATATCTCCCGCTATTTCGTCAAGGGTGGTAACTTTGCCGGCAGGGTATCTTTTATAGGTCTGTTCATTCAGTTTGCTTTGTCCGTATTGCTTGATGTGTTCGACCATAGTTTCTTGGGAGGCATGGTTGGCTACATCGGCGGCAAATACAGAATCGCCTACATATTTGGTGTAACTGTAGAATTTGGAAGACTGTTTCCCTACTTCGAGCATCATCGTTTCTTTAAACCGTTTTTTCGAGGAGGTATCTATGCATCCGTCTACTTCATATTGCACTTTGAAAACAGCTTGGTCTATGGTATCTTTACGGAAGATTTTGCCCATACTGATGTTGAACTGTGCTTGCACTGAGGTCGTTATTATGACCAGTAATGCGGTAAGTAAGATTCCTTTTTTCATATTCTTTTGTCTTTAGTGATAGCACAAATTTATGCCGGAATCGGGTTGTAGGAGCAGAAAAGTTATTACTGAAATATTACGCAGACAAGAATAACTGCTTCGCGCGTACATTGATTGCGAAGGAAGATTTTATCTTTGCAAAAGGAATGATAACTGAAAGCGCATGGAACAACGGATTAAGATAGTTTGGGCATTGTCTTTGATATCAATGTTATTGATAAGTACGGGGCAAGGTTACTGGCTGTGGAACCAATATCAGTATAAGAATGAAGAATATGCAGGTGAGATACGTGAGGTCGTGCTGGAGGCGGTGCATGCCAATGATTCCATCCGCAAGAAGATGCCAAAGAAGATATTCGGCAAACCTAACGCTTCATTTTACAATATTAATTATGTGATTGGCGCGCCGGATTCTTCGGCTGCTAAAGTACGGCATAATAGCTATACTATTGTAATAGGTTCTATGAAAGGAGAAGATACCTCTAAGAGTGTGACTTCTGCAAAAGGCGATTCGTTAATTATACAAGATAAGCGTCACCTTATCTTTGCCGATACGGTGACTATTTACAATGATGACGACAGGTTTCGTTTCATGAGCTTGGATGAATCCATAGAACTATTTCAGTTGCAAACGGATGTACCTTTTACCTTAGAACGCTTCGATTCCGTACTGACAACAAGACTGAATAATATGCCCTTTACTACAAAACTTACCACATGCCCTGATACTACTTATCAATGGACTGAAAGGGTGGAACGCCTTGGAAATTCCTTAGTGCCGATTGTCCGGGTGGTGTATCCTTACAATCCCTTGAAGCATGAACTGGTACAAGTCGATGTACGCATCATGCCCCACACGCTGTTGTTTCGTATGGGCTGGCAACTGATCGGTAGTTTTCTACTGATTCTTCTGCTGGCGGTATGCCTTCAGTTTCAGATCAAAACCATTCTTAAACAGCACCGCCTTGACGAACTGCGCAAAAGTTTTGTAAATACCATGATACATGAACTGAAGCGCCCGGTGCAGGCATTGAAGATGTGCGTCGCCTTCTTGAATAATAAAACCATGCGTACCGACGAACAGGTCATGGATGAAGTGGTTCGTGACTCCCTTTCCGAACTGGACAATCTTTCAGCTTACCTCCAAAAGCTGCGTGACATGACCCGTGCCGATGATGAACAAACTCAGCTTTCTTTAAGTACCTTTGACTTGAAGCCGGTGGTAGAGAAGTTGATACGTTTGCAACACACCCATGAGAACAAGCAAATCTCTTTCGAAACTCATTTGGCAGACAATCTGCTTGTTACTGCCGATCCGGTGCACATCGCCAATATTATCAGTAACCTGATAGAGAATGCCATAAAGTATTCCGGTGCTTCCGTTCATATCTGTGTAGAATGTACGCTGCTTCAACATCAACTGATACTGAAAGTCTCTGATAATGGTATGGGTATTCCCGCCTCCGAACAGGGACATGTGTTCGATAAATTCTATCGTGGTAGCAATCTGCCCGATCACTTTATTCCCGGTATCGGTTTGGGATTGAGTTATGTCAAGTTACTGGTGGATGCTCACCGGGGAAGTATTTCGTTGAGTAGTCAGCTGGGGCGGGGGACAACTGTGGAAATAAATATTCCACAATAAACAACATAGAACTATGAAGACATTGAAGATTCTTTTTGCCGATGATGATTTGAAATATTCCATGCTTCTGAAACGCTTCCTCGAAACGGAAGGTTATGAAGTGACTTATGCCGGTAATGGTACTATTGCCTTGGAACAATTTCCTCTTGTCAAACCCGATCTTGTTCTGCTAGATATCAATATGCCCGGTTTCAATGGTTTTGAGGTTGCCGAACGTATCCGCGAGATAGACAAGCATGTCCTCATCTTTTTCCTTTCCGACCGTAGCGACAAGGCCGACCGTCTGCAAGGCTTCCAACTGCGTGCCAACGACTATCTTGCCAAACCCTTCTATCCCGAAGAACTGATAGCCCGCATCCGGGACCGTTTCGCCACGCAACTTACCGATAGACAAGAGGAAGAAACTTATTCTTTCGGTAATTCCGTCTTCAATTACAATACGAACGAAATCCGTACCGGAAATAGTAAGGTTCTCATTACATCCCGCCAAGCAGAACTGCTTCGTCTGCTTGCTATCAATCTTAACATCGCCGTAGAACGTGACAAATTGCTCGAAGTGGTTTGGGGTAACTCCTCATACGCTAATTCTTTGGCGCTGAACGTACAGATTACTTATTTGCGGAAAGCATTAAAAAACGACCCAACCGTGAAGATTGAGTCGTTGATGAAAAAGGGGTATGTACTTGCTGTTACTAAAGGTTGACTAAAGCTATTCTTTATAATCCTCAGTAACGGATTCTTGATATATACATCTGTAATATATACCTTTCCATTTTCCTGTAATTTCAACAGTCGCATTGCCATTTACTTCTTTGAAAGTTGCACAATAGGTGGCTGATACCTGATATTTTTCAATTTTTGCAGTACTTTTAACCTTGAAAGGTCCTTCACTTTTGACTTGCTGATAAGACTTATCTTCAAGAGGGAACTTATATGCCTTCAGTGAGAAGGGAGCCTTCGTAGAACTTTCTATTTGGAAAAATGTGTTTTTAGTACTAAAAGTCGATTCGTTAGGAATGGAAAGATTATTCGTTGCTTCACCAATCAAGTGCATAAATAACTCCGGATCATCAGAGAAGAATTGAGAACTGTGTTCGTAGTTCTGTAAATGATTGATGGTTACTTTATATTCTTTATCATATTTATTTGCTACGATTTCTTTGACGTCATCAAATGTCCTACATGTTGTTTCATCTTCGGACATGACACCCCATTTGATATTTTCCAATTGATACTCCTTACTTAATATCTTTTCGCGCTCATTGTTGTCATCATTGCTGCATGCTGTAAATGCGAAGAGTGCTAATCCGGTAAATAGCGTAGTTCTAAATAGCTTAGTTAATGGTTTCATAGTAATTCTTTTTAGTTTGAGTCAGTTACGTTCTACAAATATACAAATAAATATGATTAGTCGTCATGAAATATGTAGAAAAGAGAGAAATAGGGGGGAGGAAATTGGATAAAGGTAATTTATAGCTGCTTTGTTCTGTATGTTTTAATAATGATTATCTTTGCTTATTGAAAAACAGGAGGATAAGAAGTATAAACGAGACTATTATACATTTAAAGTCATTACTCTTGCATATGAAGATGTTTTTGATGAAACCATAAAGAATAATAAGTACACATGGCGGCAGATGATAACAACAATATCATTATTTATCAGGATGAGGACGGTATTACAAAAGTACATATTCGTTTTTTCGATGAAAATATCTGGCTGACGCAAAATCAGTTGGCAGAGATTTATGATACTACCCAACAGAATATAGCTCTTCACATAAAGAATATCTATTCTGCCGGAGAGTTGGCTGAGTGCAAATCAACTCACAAGGATTTCTTGTTAGTTCGTCAAGAAGGTAACCGTAAGGTTAAGCGAAACCTTACCCATTATAACCTTGATATGATTATTGCTCTTGGTCATAGAATTCAGTCTGAAATAGCGACTCGTTTCTGCATTTGGGCTAGAGAACAATTAAAAGAGAATGGTAGAAATTGTGATTTGGTTAGTCAAACATCCCTCTCTCCTGAAGAAAAAGAACGTATAAAAGACAGAAACAGACGCTACTGGGAGAGTATGACAGATAAAGCCTCAGAGGCTTATAAAAATAAGATGCGACGGCTGAAGGCTTCTAAAGCTAATGATAAAGATCGTCTGCTAAAGCCTTTCAGAAGAGATGACAGCTTTCTTGGGATACCTGCACCACATCATATAATGTATAAATTAGGCTATCCTCTGAAAAGTAAAGATGGGCAGCGTGCTTATGAATTTCTAATAGAATATGACATCTACGAACCTGCTGTTGGCATCTACTATGGATGCAAAGGGTTGACCCTTAAAGGAGATCATGACCGGCAAATAGAAATTTTCATCAATGAATGGAAAGAAGTAGAAAGTGAACTTGCTTATGTATTGACGGCTACGTTTCCTGGTAAAAAGTTTGCTCCACGCTTTAAGCAGACCAATAATGCAAATAATAATACCTATTGGCCTTTTTGGATTACACTCTATGAGGATGAAGATATTGTAGGGGTTGCTGCTCGTGCCCTTCACAGAATAAGAGATATTTATAGAAAGCGTTTTAATTTGCAGGAAACTTCTGAAATAATAACTCCGGAATGTGTAAACTCCGATAAGAAGGAACCTGTTAAGTACCAAAGGAATACTACTTGCTTCTACACGGTTACTGCATTTACCGAACCCGCATATCAAAACCTACTGGAGAAACTTAAAAATGACATCAACCGAGCGATGTTTGAGAAACTGATTCAATCGCTTATGGTTGACAACTCTATTCACACGGTTGATCGTTATGAGAAGGCGTATGCCATTAACTGTGATGGTACCGAATTTGCCTATTTAATCGTAGCATTCATAGATCATTTAAAGAAGCATGGCAAAATATCACCACCATGGAAAGCAATTACAAATATATTTCTCAATAAGGATGAAAGGTGTTTTGGGGATGCTATTCTAAAAAACTTATATAATCCTTATGATGATGAGCATGACCCCACGCATAAAAAACATGTAGCTAAGGCTGAAGAGAGATTGTTAAAAATGCTTTAGATTTCTTTTACGTAAATAAGGGCTTTGCTGGCAATGCCATAACTTTGCACTCACAATCAAGATGGTTGAGGGTGCTTTTCTTTTTATTGCAATAACTATGATAAAAGTACTTGTGCGCATCAAGAATACTTTTAAGAACAATATTTATTAATTAAAAAAATGAATTATGAGATTTACTATTGACGACACAAATTCGTATGAAGATACGAGATATAATGAAGAAACCGGTTGTGAAGAATATCTTTTTGATGGAAGCTGGTATGAAGAAGATGAATTGGTTGATTACCTGAAAGAGTTGGATCTTGTAGATATAGAATGTGCAAAAGGATTTGTGAGTATTTACGATTTAGACTTGCATTTCCCTGCTGATTTCTATCTCGATGATGATGACGACGACGATGATGATGAAGATGACGACGATGAATAAGTTACGATTTTTTGTATCTTTTGTTGGTGATAAATATCAAGAAGCTATTGGATAGATTTTAGGAACTCCTGTAGTAACTGCACAATACCCACAGCAACATAGTTTTAAGGAAATGATATCACTTTGGGCAGAACGAATAAAAGCACATTAAATCTAAAAGCGGGCAGCTTCTCAATCTTTTACTTGCTTTTATTCTCTTTTTGCAGAAACTTTTATAACTTTGCAGTTATAAACTTTAAATGTAAAAACAGAGATAATAGATAAAAAGTAAAATATTGTAGAACGTTTGAGGACGTATTATTCTGAAGGTTAAATCTGGTAAATTGAACTTTTGGTCATGAATAATATAAGTCTGAGTATTGTTCACACCCGTACGGGCGTGAAGCTGCTCCGCTTATTTCATGACCAAGGCTTACCAGAGCCGTACCTTCAAGGAATGTGTGAGAGTAGGTTTGCGCTCTTCCTGTATCTGTGCATATGCCTATTCTTACATAAGATGTGCAGATTATTAACCCTTAAAAAAATAAGATATGACACTGAAATTATGCATGAAATGCACATGGCAACTACTGTGTTGCCTCCTTTTGTTGGTTGCTTGTAGCGACGATGCTATTGAGGAACAATCCTCTATTACTTTGCCTCCTGAAACGGAGGAGATATTTGAGAAAGGAGTAAATTTCACTACCACTGCCGGCACGCAGTCTTTAGCGTTCGAGGCAACGGAAGACTGGGAGATAACTACTGCCACTACACGTAATGGTGAAACTTGGTATCGGGTTTATCCGCTTAGTGGAGGTCCTGGGAAAGCTGAAATTTCTATCAGTGTAGATGAGAATGAAGGCTACGACGAGCGCAGTGTCGCCATTACCATCAATGCCGGAAAAACAAACAAGACATTGATGATTTCACAAAAGCCGAAAGAAGCTTTGCTGGTGACAAGCAATCGTATGGAAATGAAACAGGAGGGAGGCACACTGAATATTGAAGTGCAAGCTAATGTGGAATATAAAGCCATTATTGCAGATGATTGTCAAAGCTGGATTAAACCGTCAGCTGCTTCTACACGTGGACTGACTACCACAACCGCAAGTTTCACAATCAGCCCGAATGAAGAACGTGTGAAACGTGAAGGGAAAATCTATATCACTGACGGCAAGTTGACCGAAGAAATAGATGTGTATCAGCATGGGGGAGATATAGTATTGCTGAATGAAAATGAATATCCGGTTGGAGACCGTGGCGAGACTATAAAGGTAGAGTTGCGCAGTAATTGTGCTTATGGCGTTAAAATGCCCGATGTGGATTGGATTAAGGAAGCTGTACTAACTCGCGGAATGTCCAGTCATACGGTTTACTATACAATCAGTGCCAATGAAAAGAATGAAGCCCGCAGAGCGCAGATCATTTTCTACGATAAAGATAACACGTCTATTGCAGACACGTTGACTGTAATACAGGCACAAAAAGATGCCGTTGTGGTAGATGCCAAAAGCATTGAACTGAAATCTCCCAACGACACTATTATCTCTATTGATGTAAATGCCAATGTAGAAGTGGAAGTACGTCCGGCGGATACTTGCCAATGGATTACGGAAAGTACGGCTACCCGTGGTTTGCAACTTCGCAAAATCTATTTGAAGGCGGCACGGAATGAAAGTTTTGCTCCCCGTCGTGGCAGGGTGCTTGTGAAAAGCAAGAATGGGAACGAATGTGATACATTAAAAATTTGGCAAGCCGGTAAACCTACTTCCGTGAAGTTGGAACAAACGGCATTGGATGTGCCGAAAGAAGGGGGAACATATCGGATTAAAGTAGATGCGGATGTTGCGGTGGCAATGAAGCAGTGGCAGGTGTTGGAACCGGAATCTGATTATTTGGATCGAGCCCCTATTGACCAATTGCCCGATGACGAATTCTGGAGCTCTGCTCTATTCTATTATGAGAATAAAGCTGGAATATCATGCGAAGCCGCATTGTCGGCTGACGGACAGTACTTAGAGATAAAAGTGAATCCGGCATTAAGTGCACAAGCCGGGGCTACCGTTACAGTAAACATTTATGGAGAATATGAAAACCGGGAGGCAAAGTTGGTTATCACTCAGGAACCTGATCCTGCTAAAGTGGTTCGTTTACGACTGACGTCGTCTGGAAATCAACTGATTGGGGGTATTTGTATTCAGTCTTACAAGGCTTTAAGGGAGATATATACTCAAGAGGAATTATATACCCGTCAGGGAGAAGTAGAACAGAATCATAATGGGTGGATGCTTTTTGTCAATCATGAGTTGGATGCAAGAAACAGTGATGTCAGAAATGCACGTAAGCTTTGTTATTCAGCAATCAATTGGATATTAAAGGTGAAAGAAGGGGTAGCAGTCTCTACACATGAAGAATTGACACCTGCTGACAGCATGGCTGTAGTTTCATTGCTGGATATGCAACGTTTTATGCTGCTTTATCAAATGGGGAATATTTGGGGGCAAGCTGTATGCCTGGATGAAATATCAATAGATGGAGGCTTCAATATTCCTGCTATGAATCAAAAAGAAATACTGGAATATTTTGTTGCTTCCTTGACGTCAGTGCGTCAGTATTTGCCTGCCGAGAAGCAGGAATGTAAAACAGTGGATGATCTCTTCTTCCCGTCTCGAGATATGATTTCTTTATTATTAGCTCGAATTTACGTGGAACAGAATAAATATGCCGAGGCTAAATCTATTTTGAATGAGATAGTGAATAGCGATAGATATAAACTGGGTGATTTGATTTATCACCTTCCCAACCCGAATGGTAGTGGTACACGTGCAACCCAAACTATTGAGCCTTTAGGAGAAATCTGTTTCAGTTATGTAGAAGCCATGCTAATGTTGGCTGAGTGTGAATCTCATTTAGGCAATCCGGCTCAAGCAGAAGAATACTTGAACAAAGTGGTTATTGCTAATGTTGGTACTCCTGCTTATCCATCGGGAGATACAGAGATTGATACCCGTGCTTCCAATGAATTCATCAATCGTCTGGCTGATACTTGGAAAATACAATTGAAAGGTACAGGTACTTACTTTGCTTTCATGAAACGCAACGGCATTGCCGAAGAACGTTTGAATGTACCGACATGGCGGTTGCTCTTCCCGATCCCTATGGATGAAATAAATACCAGTCCGGTAATAATGCAGAATCCGGGATATTAGTGACGGATACTATAAATACAGAAAACTTGCTATCTATGAATTGATTGTGAACAGTTACTTAGCAGGAATAGTGCAGCTTCGGAGAGAAATAACAGAACTCCGAAGCTGCTTTATTATTATAGTTTCCGCAGTTCAAAAACATCTTTTATCTTCAAGTTGTTATACTTAATAGAAAGAACACTAAAAGCCTATGACGAGTTTAGGAAGCTGGATGAACAAAATCCTCATTGATTGGGGCATCGACCCGAAGTTAGCAAATATGTTTGATGAATCGATTATCGCAGTGTTGATGATTGCACTGTCGATAGGGCTGGACTATTTGTGCCAGGCGATATTTGTAGGTGGCATGAAACGTTATACAAAACGTTCGCCCCATAAGTGGAACACACTGCTCATGAAGCGGAAAGTGGTACATCATCTGATACATATCCTGCCCGGTGTCTTGATTTATTTTTTATTGCCTTTGGCTTTTGTGCGGGGCAAAGAGGCGCTGGAATTCTCACAAAAGATATGTGCGGTATATATAATTACTGCCGTGTTGCTTACTATCAACGGTATGTTGCTGGTAATGCTCGATGTATATAATGCAAAAGATACCCAGAAGAACCGCCCGATGAAGGGATTTGTCCAGGTATTGCAGGTGTTGTTGTTTTTTGTGGGTGGCATTGTCATTGTTTCTGTGCTGATTGACAAGTCTCCCATGACGTTGTTTGCCGGTCTGGGTGCTTCGGCAGCTGTATTGATGCTGGTTTTTAAAGACAGTATTCTGGGCTTTGTAGCCGGAGTACAGCTTTCTGCCAATGATATGTTGCGTATCGGAGACTGGATAGCGTTGCCCAATGGCGTAGCTAATGGCACTGTGGAAGAAATAACTTTGAATACGGTGAAGATACGCAACTGGGACAAGACTATTTCCACCGTGCCGCCCTATAACCTGGTGAACAATTCTTTTCAGAACTGGCGTGGTATGCAGGAGAGTGGTGGGCGCCGGGTAAAAAAGAACATTTATCTGGATATGACCACCCTGAAATTCTGTACGCCTGATTTACTGGATACTATTCGTAAAGAAGTTCCTTTGATGGCGGATTATCAGCCCGCAGAAGGCGAGACACCTACCAATGCACAAGTTTACCGTATCTATATTGAACGCTATTTGTGCAGTCTTCCGGTAGTGAATCAGGACATGGATTTAATTCTCAGTCAGCTTGAACCCACTACTTACGGAGTACCTATTCAGGTTTATTTCTTCTCACGTAATAAAGTATGGAAAGAGTACGAACGCATTCAGTCTGATATATTTGACCATTTATTGGTGATGGTGCAGAAGTTTGATCTGAAACTGTATCAATATTCTGATTAATTTATGTAAGTAGCTTGAACCTTTTTTCTTCTTTTTCGGGTTAAAGTTTAGATAAAATGTCTATTTTTGCTCCGGTCATTAACTATATATAGATGAAAGGTACCTTTCTTTTCCTTATCATACTTCTTTATTCGACATCAATCTTGTCTAATAATGTGCAGGCAGATAGTCTGAAGGCGGTATTTGTTCATGCGAAAACGCAAAAGGAACGGATGGCCGCCTGTTTGAATCTTGACAATTATTACAGAAACTATCTTTTTATAGATTCTATACCACTTACCCGAATATTGCTTGAAGAAGGTATAAAGGCAAAAAATGAATATATCATTTCAGATGCCTTGCGCAAACTTGTAATGGCGATCAATCGTAAAAAGCGGGTATTGACAAACGACTCTGTTATTTACTATCTGAAGTTGGCCGATGAGGTATTGACCGGGGAGCGAAAACGATGTTTTATTACAGAAGTCCGTTTGAGGCACATCCGTTCTGTTGCCGACTGGACAGAAGATGAAAATCAGGTTATCGAACAATTGTCTGCCCAATATACCAATCCCAATGAAAATCCGGAAGACATCTATTTTCAGATAGAACGTAATTATGCATTAGGAATGGCAGCTGCCATGGGTATTTCAGATAATGGAACAGATTCTTATAAGAATGCATTGCGTTATTTTGAGCGCTTATTTGAATTCATACAAAAAGTTCCAGTTAAATATGGAGCTGAGATTCTCTTCTGGGTGAATGAAAATATCTATATAGGCTATATCAATTCAAGAGAAAATGCGAAAGTAGTAACCTTTCTCGAGAAAATGATGGATATTCTTGAACAGTATCAAGAACTTCCTGAAGTGCAGGCAGATGTTTATCAGAATTTTGAATATGTAAATTCACTCTATAATGAAGGAATTGCCCGTTTCCCGTCAATAGTTGGTTACCAGAAAGCATTAGATTGTTTGAAAAAAGCGGGTGTGATGCTTCGACAGAGAGACAATCTACTGTCATTGTATTTTACTACAAAAGGTTTTTATGAAGATTTGAAAGATTATAAAATGGTTATAGCCTATGGAGATTCGATTCTTGAATGTCTGAAAAATGATGATACTCCAACCACAGTTAATGTTTGTGCTAGTGTGTATAAAGATCAAGCTGACTGCTATGCTGTTTTGAAGGACTATAAAAAGGCATATGAGTCGATGTTGGCAAACTGTGAATTGCAAGAAAAGATAGCGAATGAGGAGTCGAAGCAACTTCGTGCAGACATGGATGCCCGCTATGATTTGAATCATCTTGAACTGGAAAAAGAAAAACTAACCTCACGGAACCGACAGATTGCATTCTTCTCTATCCTTTTTGTTTTTGTACTTTCTGTTGCATGGGGAATCAGTCAACGTTTTCATTTGAATAAACTGAAACGGATGCAGAAGAAATTGATGGAATCGAATGCAGAAGTTATCCGGCAAAGTGAGAAGGCTCAGGAGAGCGAGAAGATGAAAACCGCTTTTATCAATTCAATGTGCCATGAAATTCGTACTCCGCTTAATGCTATAAATGGATTTAGTAGCTTGTTGCTGGACGAAACGATTGATGCCGAGTGTAAGCATGAGTTTCCCGAATTGATCCAGAGCAACACGAATTTGCTGACCGGGCTATTGAATGATTTATTGGAGGTATCCAATTTGAGTAGTTCAGTAGAAGAACTTCCAACAGCTCAAGCCGATATTCTGGAAATTTTTACAGAGGAGTTGCAAAAACTGAAATCTACAGGTGGTAAAGATAGCATTCATTATAGTTTAGATGTTGCGGATGATTGTCGTGAGATTCAAACGAATGTAGTTTATCTCTCCCAAGCCATCGCACATTTGCTGAGTAATGCCAATAAGTTTACTGAAAGCGGACGCATCACTTTAAGCTGCCATAAAGATAAGGCTGGAAAATTAGAAATGAGAGTAACAGATACAGGAATAGGTATTCCGGTTGACGAGCAAGAACGGGTATTTGAACGTTTTGTTAAGATAGATGAATTCAAACCGGGTAATGGCTTAGGGCTTTATATTAGCCGGTTGATTATTACACGACTTGGTGGAACTATCCATATTGATAGTAATTATACCGGTGGTACCAGCTTTGTGATTAATATGTAAGTCTAAACTCTGCCCATACTGGCAGGTGATCGCTATACCCTTTTTGATATTTCATTCCATAATATGTACGGAAGGGCTGTTTGCCTCCATACTTCTTGTCTTCGGTCAATAGGAAAGGAAGACTTAATACATCTGCATTTGCTTCATTGGTATAAAGTGGCGAATCTTCTATTAAAAGATTTCCGGAGACTATGATATGGTCCAGTAGTCCCCATTCTCCCTGGAACTTGTAACTGCCGAAGTTCTTTTTCATATTCGTTCTCCTTGCTAATAGATGGTATAAACTGTTCCTATGTATAGAATCTTGGATAGTAGGCGGAATTTCTGCTTTTAATATCTGCTTTATGGATTTATTGCTTGGATAATCATTGAAATCACCTAAGATTAGGATTTGTGCCCGATCTCGTACCTGAGAAATACTATCAACCGCTTCTTTTATTTTTTTTGCCGCCAATACTCTGTAAGGTTCAGATATTTTAGCACCACCTGACCTGGATGGAAGATGGGCTACAAAAACATCTAAAGTGTCTCTGTTTAGTATCATTCCACAAACGTGGAGAATGTCTCGCGTGGGGCGACTGTTCTTAGAGGGTTTATCTACCGGTAAACTTTGGTATGAAAGTAATTTGAAGAGATTTCTTTGATATAGCAATGCCACATCAATGCCACGTTCATCGGGTGATTCCGTCATTACATATCGATAATCCGCTTCCCTTAAAATAGAATACCGGGTAAGGTCGCGCATGACACTGTCATTTTCTACTTCACATAAAGCTACAAGAGCTGGTGGAGTCCATCCGCCGATTGCAGTAATGACGCGGGCAATGTTATCTAATTTCTTCTTATATTTAGTGTAATTCCAATGGCGTAAAGCATCAGGCAGGAACTCATAGTCATTCTTCAGACTATCATGCTGGTAATCGAACAGGTTCTCTACATTATAGCTTGCTATACGAAAGGTGAGAGTATCTTTTTTCTCTTGCCCGTACATATTGAAGTACGGGCAGAGAAAAAGACATATAATAAGGAATAATTTCATTATTTGCTAGCGGGAATATGCTTCAGAATATCCACTAAATGATTCCAGAATTTTTCTACGGTTGGAATAAGCATGCGTTCGTCGGGAGAGTGTACTCCTTGCAAGGTAGGACCAAAGGAAATCATATCCAATGAAGGATATTTATCAAGGAACAATCCACATTCCAAACCGGCATGGATAGCCTTTACTTTGGCATCTACACCAAACAGACGTTTGTATGATTCTGCTGCTATCTCCAGAATTTCAGAGTGGGGGTTAGGTTTCCAACCCGGGTAACCGTCTCCGAAGGTTACTTTGGCTCCTGCCATTTCGAAGACAGTGCGTACCATGTTTGCAATATCTTGCTTGGCAGAGGAGGTAGAGCTACGCTGGCTGGTTTCAAGACGGATGATGTTGCCCGGTTTCATCTTGACGGAAGCCATGTTTGTAGAAGTCTCCACTAATCCCGGAATATCCTGGCTCATGGCAAATACTCCATGAGGTACGGCATAGAGAGCTTGCAATAGATGCTTGGTTGTCTCTTTGTCGATAGCTTTTTGGCGAGCGTTCTCTGATTCCAATATCAGTCGTAAATCCGGGTCTACAATGGCATACTCTGCTTCTACTTCGGCAGCAAAGATGTTAAGATCAGTGCGCAGGGCATGCTTGTCGGCATCAGGTATGGCAATAATTGCATAGGCTTCGCGGGCAATGGCATTCCGTAGGTTGCCACCATCTATTTCGCAAAGATACATATCATATTTATTGAAAGTCTGGCTAAGGAAGCGGTTAAGAATTTTATTGGCATTACCGCGTCCCAGGTGAATATCTCCGCCGGAGTGACCACCTTTCAACCCCTTTACTTGTACTTTACAGAAGAAATAACCTGCGGGTACATCTACTTCCTTGTACGTAAATTCGGCAACAGAATCTATACCTCCTGCACAACCGATGAATATTTCTCCTTCATCTTCGGAATCAAGGTTCAGAAGAATATCTGCATTCATAAAGCCTTCTTTTAAAGCAAATGCACCCGTTAATCCGGTTTCTTCGTCTACTGTGAACAGACATTCCAGAGGACCATGCTGGAGGGTGTCATCGGCAAGGATAGCCAGTTCGGTAGCTACACCAATACCATTGTCGGCGCCCAGAGTGGTACCTTTGGCTTTCAGCCATTCACCGTCTATTTTTGTTTCAATAGGATCTGTAAGGAAATCATGTTTAACATCGTTATTCTTTTCGCATACCATATCGACATGCGATTGGAGCACCACTGTTTTACGATTTTCCATTCCTGGAGTAGCGGGCTTTTTAATCAATACATTGCCTGCCTCGTCGGTCAAGGTTTCTAACTTATGTTTTTCTCCAAACGCTTTTAAATAAGCAATAATCTTCTCTTCCTTCTTTGAAGGACGAGGAACTTGGCAGATTTCTTCAAAAAAATGAAATACGCCAGCCGGTTTTAAATCTTTCTTTTCCATATATAATGATTTATTGGTAGCCCAACACCATCGTTGCGCAGCCTTATTTTTTCAATTTTCAATTCTCAAATCTCAATTAATTTAACCTGTTACTACTAAATATAGTTAAAACGATTGACTATTTTATTTCCCTTTCTCTTTTTTTAGAGTAAAAAAGGCTAGTTAGTCCAACCAAAGCCCTATATTTGCACACACAAAAATAGTGCAAATCAAATGCAATTGAAAATTTATTTTCGTCTTTGCTGAGATACGGCCTGTTTTCATATAACAAAATTAATGGAAATGCTCGATACAGTATTGATAACTTTGTTAATAGTTGCTATTTGCGTTCTTTTATTAGGTTTGAAGATCTTTTTTGTAAAAGGAGGCAAGTTCCCTAACGGTCATGTTAGCGGTAACAAGGCGATGCGTGATAAAGGAATTAGTTGTGCACAATCACAAGATAGGGAAGCACAAAACAAATCCCGTTTCTCCATTGATGAATTGGAAAAGACCTTAAACAATAGTATGAACTAATTATATTAAAAACAATATTTTATCAAATTATGAAGAGATTAAACTACCTCATGAACGGTTTGGCTGCTCTTGCTTTAATCGTTTTATTTTCTCAATGTGCCGGTAATACTGATAAACAGACGACAAATGCTCCTGCACAGGGCGGTGAATTATCTGGAATGAAAATAGCATATGTTGAGATAGATACGCTGTTAGCTAAATACAATTATTGTGTTGATTTGAACGAAGCTATGGTAAAGAAGAGCGAGAACGTTCGTTTGACACTGAACCAAAAGGCTGGTGACTTGGATAAACAAAAACGTGAGTTCCAGACTAAAGTTCAAAATAACGCTTACCTTACTCAAGACAGAGCTCAACAGGAATACAACCGTATTGCTAAGTTGGAACAAGACTTGCAAACTCTGAGCAACAAGTTACAATCTGAGTTGATGAGTGAAAATGAAAAGAACAGCTTGCAGTTACGTGATTCTATCAATGCTTTCCTTAAGGAATATAACAAAACTAAGGGTTATAGCATGATTATCAGCAATACAGGTTTCGACAACCTATTATATGCGGATAGCTGTTACAACATTACTAAAGAAATTCTGGATGGTTTGAATGCAAGATATTCTTCTCCGGCTAAAAAGTAAATAAAAGATATACTAAAAAGAATAGAGGTTATCTCATAATTGAATTGAGATAACCTCTATTTTTTTATAACAGGTTTTTATTATTTCACCTGAATAATGTCATAGTTCAAATCGCTGACTGCTTCTTGCAAGCTATCGTTAACCAGACGCAAGGTAGTATCGTTTACTACCACAAAGTATACAGGAGCGTCGCCATTGTTAGGAGTCAACTTGTAAGCTGTCTTCTTGTTCTTGTTAACGTCTTTCTGGATTACTTCTTTCTTGCCTTTGGAAGTGAAGCTCTTGTTCTGGCCGGCACCGTCTGCATCCAAGTAAGTAGTTACCAGTGTATAACCGCTTTCTCCGTTAGGGCCAACGCTATCTACACTCAATACATATTGAATACCAGGACCGTCAGCTGCAGGAAGAATACCTTCGTAAACGGCTACGGCAGAAGAGTCATTTCCTGCTACGGCCATTACACCCTCATCCATGGCGGAGTTGTTGTTCTGATTTCCTTTTGATTGGCAGGATACCAATGCAGCGGCAATCGCTGCAATCATCATTACTTTTTTCATTGCTTTAAAATGGTTTAAGTTAATATAAAAAGACGCCCGTTAGCGTTATTTTTCTTCTTCATCTCTTTTAATGACAAGCAGCTTATCCACTCTGCCACGGTCCATATCTACAATTTCGAAGTCCAGATTCTTGTAGGAGAACAAGTCTCCGGCTTTCGGTACCCGTCCTATAAGGAACATGGCAAGACCGCTGAGGGTGGTGAAGTCCTCTTCCTTCAGGTCATCATAGCTCAATATGTGCATGGCTTCCATAAAGTCATCCAAATTCATTGACGCTTCTACCAGCATTGAACCATCCTGCCGGGTGACGATTTCTTCTTCTTCTGTTTCGTTCTCATCAAGAATGTCTCCGAAGATGCTTTCAGTCAAATCATGCAGGGTGATGATCCCCTCTGTATTTCCATACTCATCTACAACAACTCCGAACTTGTTTTTGTTCTTCTTGAATAGCTCTAAAACTTTTTTTGCATATAAACTTTCCGGAATAAACAAAGGAGGACGGGCTATATTGCGCAAGTTAAAGGGATGCTCGCCACCTGACATTAGCATAATATCCTTTACAGAAACGACTCCGATAATTTCGTCTTTTCCTTTTTCTATCAGTAGGTAATTGCTGAAATGATGTTCACGGATAATGTGTAGTATATCTTCCTGAGTGTCCGAGGTGTGTAGTACAATGAGGTCGCGCCGGTGAGTCATCAGGTCATTGGCGCGCTTGTCCGAGAAACGGAATACGTCTCGTAGCATCTCCGTTTCGTCCTTGTCGATAACACCTTGTTCTGAACTTTGATGTAGAATCATTTTCAGTTCGTCCTGTGTCATTTGGCGTTCTTCGCCATTGTTCAATCCGATAATCTTGTTCATTAATTTTGTGGAAGCACTGAGCAGACATACGAATGGATAGGAAATCTTTGTCAGCACAATCATAAACGGACTGAGCATAGTAGCCCACCTTTCCGGGTTGTTTAAAGCGATAGATTTGGGTACTAATTCTCCGATGATAAGCGATAGATAAGTAATGATAGCCACCACAGTAACCATCGCAAGTGTATCGGCGTAGGCTGCCGCACCTGGAATCATAAGAAACAGTGGCTCTACATCATCTGAGATGTTAGCTCCACCATAGGCACCCGATACGATACCTATTAATGTAATGCCGATTTGAATGGTAGAGAGAAACTTCTCAGGTTCTTCCAATTGTTTTAGTACTCCTTTGGCTCTTTTGTTGCCTTTACCGGCAATCGTTTCGAGACGTGCTTTGCTGGACGATACCAAAGCTATTTCGTACATGGCAAAGATACCGTTTAATACAAGTAAAAGCAGAATAATAATAAATTCCATAGTAGGATTTCGAATAGTTTATGATGCAAAGATAATGTTTTTTGAGTATTTATTATTAATATTGCCCCCCGTTAGAAAAAATAAAACAACGAAAAACATGAAAAGTAGAGAAATGTTATTAGGTTTCGTGCTGTGTTTGTTTGTGATAGGGGTTCAGGCAGCACGAGTAGACACAGTAATGGTGAAAAGTCCTTCTATGAAAAAGGAGGTAAAGGTAGTATACGTGATTCCCGACAAAGCTATTGAAAAAAAAGCTTGTCCCGTAGTTTATTTGTTGCATGGATATGGAGGTAATGCCCGGAGCTGGGTTGAACTGAAACCTGAATTGCCACAGATTGCGGATGAGAAAGGAATGATATTTGTATGTCCCGATGGTAAGAATAGTTGGTATTGGGATAGCCTTAAAGATCCTTCCTATCAGTATGAGACATTTATTTCCTCGGAGTTGGTGAATTATACAGATACCCATTATGCTACTGTTGCAGATAGGAAAGCGCGTGCCATCAGTGGTTTGAGTATGGGTGGGCATGGTGCATTGTGGAATGCTATCCGCCATAAAGATGTATTTGGTGCTGCATGCAGTATGAGTGGCGGTGTGGATATACGTCCATTCCCCAAGAATTGGGAAATGAGCAAACAACTGGGTGAATACAATGATAATAAAGCCGTTTGGGAGGCTCACACTGTAATCAATCAGCTTGATAAACTAGAGAATGGCGATTTGGCGTTGATTATTGATTGTGGTGAAGACGATTTCTTTCTTGAAGTGAATAAAGACTTGCACAATCGCCTGTTGGCTAAGAAGATTGACCATGATTTCATTACCCGTCCCGGTGGTCATACCGGAACGTATTGGAATAATTCAATAGATTATCATATCCTCTTTATCGATAAATTCTTTAAGAAGTAATTCTATTTTATGATATAGTTTACGGTACGTTTATAGTCTTTTCCGTAACTGTTTATCTTTTCATCACAGGAAGTAACGATGCCCTGATTATCTAAGTTATATGTATAGGTAGTGGTTTCGTTACTTTCTGTATTATTATCCGGGATGATTTGAGTTATCAGATAATTGAACGGTTCTCCCAATAGTTTTCCATACAAGGCGGCAGAATGTAACGACAGTGGATAAAGCTCTGCAAGGAACAGGCAAGGTATCTCGGAAGTATTTTTTATCTCTTTATTTTCGGGAGTGGTAGCAGTGTATTTCTGGTCGTAAGTGTCTACATGCATGGAGATTTGTAAAGCTCTGTAGTTGTTGTAGTCTATATCGATGGTAGCATATATGTTGCCATCCTCTAGTTTTTCCGTTATATTTTCCAGAAAACACTTTTCTTCTGTATTGGTCAGGTAGGAAAAGGTATAAGCACGGGTGTTTCCACCTCCTTCTTTACGCGTACAACTGATAGCATAGCCTTTATCATTCAATGTATAAGTAGATACATTGCCGAATTCATCGGTTACAATAGCTTGATGGTCACTATAGGTAACGGTTGTAGTTGATTTGATTTCTACCGGTTCAATAGCAAGGAAGGTTTGCCTGGAGATATAATCCGATAATCTGCCTGCATTATAGGAATAAGTCTGGGTAGTGGTGACGGTTTGCGCATCGCTTATAAGAACTTCGGACAATTCGATTTTAGAGAAAGAAGTAGTAGGATAATTAGTATTACCTTTGGTTCCCTCGTTCTCATCATTGCTGCAACCTGTTAATCCACAGGCAAACAGCATACAAAATACTGCTTTAATAGCATATATCTTGAAGTACTTCATTGTAATCAATATTTTTATTATTTGATGCGCACTGCATGGCTGGCACGTTTTTCAATTGAGTTGGCAATAGTCGTAACTTTTAGTGAGCGGGTTTCTTTTTTATCCAATTCTATACTTCCGTCTATGATGCCGAGTGCGGTACTCAGTAGCAACTCGTTGGGATCGCCAAAGGGCAGGAACTGCGCCAGATTACTGTTCTCATTAATCGCATAATCAGGCTTGAAGCCTTTGTCGTAATCCGATTCACTCTTTGAATTATAAATCATACAAATAATGGGACTCATGGTAATCATTAACTCCGGATTGCTGAATGCCCTGGAGCCTACATTCTTCCCTTCGGTGGTACTACCTATCAGAACGACTTTCTGCATAAACGGTTTCAAACAGTTGATTACCATTTCGGAAGCAGAAGCTGTTTGATCGCTGGTGATGACGTAGAGGGTGTTCAAGTTCAGGTTGGCTCCGTTTTGTATAAGGCCGGCATCCAATTTGAATGGTGCTTGTCGTGGATTGAAGCGAGTGCTGAATTCCAAAAATCCAAGTTCCTGCCCTAGTTTGTCGGCAGGGGCAAGCAAGGCGCACATTAATTCGGCACAAGAGAGTAAGCCACCATTATTATACCGTAAATCCAATACGAAATCGTTTATCTGATTGGATGCAAAATACTGGGAGGCGTTGCGCAAATCATTGTTATATTCATTGCTATTATCGGTAATACCAGAGCTGAAATGGTTGTAGACTAAGTAACCGATACGTTTGCCGGCTCTTTCGTATACATTCTTATAGTATACCGGATTGTCGTTGACGGCACGTGCTGCTGCTATTTCCCTGGGCTCCTTATAGGCTATGATTGTATCGTTGGGCACGTCATAATAACCTACGGTGAGCTTCATGGCACCGCTTCCGTAGAGTTTGGCGAAGTTTTTCTTGGTGATAGGTTCGCCGTCCATATCCATAATCCAGTCACCTCTTTCCAGTTTGATGGCGGAAGCCGGGCTGTTTTGAGCAACATAAAGTACGTGTGCGTAGTATGCGGTATCATTGTTTTCCACTCGGTCGATGGTGAACTGGAAACCGTAGCTCTTGTCCGTATATGGAATGCTCCGTGTTACATTGACAAGGCTGTCTATGGTAGAATAAGGCACACCGCCTTTTCCATCTTTTTTGGAAAGTACGGATGAAAAGAACTTGAATGGCTCTAGGAAATAGTTCAGTTCATTAGTGTTGGGGATATCCTCACTCCAATAGTACCATACCCGCATGCTATCGTCAATCCAGCGGTCGGTTGCGGTTTGTTGGGCGTATGCAGGCCAACGGTCTTCTCCGCAGGAGGTCAAGTAGATGGGAACAATTAAAGTTCCCAATATTGATATTAATATATTTCTTGCTTTCATAGTTGCAAAGATAGGAAAAGATAGGAATAGTTTGTTTGCTCCTACCACAAATATGGTATAAAATTCCCTATCTTATGTCATAGGTTACTATTGTTCTTCCCCTTATCTTTGCAGCAACTGAAAAGAGAACGAATTTATTCATATAAAATACAGACGACAATGGAAACAAAGAAATTACATTTTGAGACTTTACAACTTCATGTAGGGCAGGAACAACCCGATCCGGCAACCGATGCACGCGCTGTTCCTATCTACCAGACTACATCATATGTGTTCCGTGACTCGGCACATGCTGCCGCACGTTTCGGCTTGCAGGATGCGGGCAATATATATGGGCGTTTGACCAACTCTACGCAAGATGTTTTCGAAAAGCGTGTAGCTGCATTGGAAGGCGGCGTAGCAGCGCTGGCAGTAGCTTCGGGCGCGGCGGCTATCACATACGCTTTTGAGAATATCACCCGTGCGGGCGACCATATTGTTGCTGCTAAAACAATCTATGGCGGTACTTACAATTTGCTGGCTCATACATTGCCCACTTATGGGGTGACTACTACTTTTGTAGACCCCAGTGATTTAAGCAATTTCGAAAAAGCCATTCAGGAAAATACGAAAGCTGTTTTTATCGAGACTTTGGGCAACCCTAATTCAAATATCATCAATATTGACGCAGTGGCCGAGATAGCCCACCGCCACAATATTCCTTTAATCATAGACAATACTTTTGGCACTCCCTACCTGATTCGTCCTATCGAGCACGGTGCAGATATTGTGGTTCATTCTGCTACTAAGTTTATCGGAGGACATGGTACGTCTTTGGGCGGCGTCATTGTAGATAGTGGCAAGTTCGACTGGGTAGCTTCCGGCAAGTTCCCTCAACTGACTGAACCGGATGCAAGTTATCATGGTGTGCGTTTTGTAGATGCTGCCGGACCTGCGGCTTATGTTGTCCGTATTCGTGCCGTATTGTTGCGTGATACAGGTGCCGCTATCAGCCCTTTCAATGCATTCATCCTGCTGCAAGGACTCGAAACATTGTCACTTCGTGTAGAACGCCACGTAGAGAATGCCCTGAAAGTAGTGGACTTCTTAAAGAAGCATCCTAAAGTTGCTGCTGTGAATCATCCGTCTTTGCCTGACCATCCGGATCATGCGTTATATAAGAAGTACTTCCCGCAAGGAGCCGGTTCAATCTTTACTTTCGAAGTGAAAGGCGGAACAAAGGAAGCGCAAGCGTTTATAGATAGTTTGCAAATCTTCTCTCTGCTGGCAAATGTTGCTGATGTGAAATCATTGGTGATACATCCTGCCACCACCACCCATTCTCAGCTGAACGAGCAGGAATTGGCAGAGCAAGGTATCAAACCGGGCACTGTACGCCTCTCTATCGGAACAGAACACATCGATGATTTGTTAGATGATTTGTCGCAAGCGTTGGAGAAGATTTAAACTAGAATTTTAAATAATACAGGAAAAGTAACTATAATCATATTATGTTACATTTCCTGCCCATTTATCACCGTATTAATAAAGGGTGGATGACGTTTAGTAAAAATCCTCCGAAGATTTACTAAAAATCCACTGAAGTTTTAGTAAATCTTCGGAGGATTTTTACTAAAAATTTTCACCCCTGCGAGAAGTACTTCTGGCAAGGATTTTAAGCAAGTAGAATGATGTTTTTTGTTTTGAGAAAAAATGAGACAAATACTAAGTGAGAGTGCTAATATAGCTGTACTATTATCGGGAGGTGTCGATAGCTCAGTCGTCGTACATCTTCTTTGTGAACAAGGTTTTCGTCCTTCTCTGTTTTACATTAAAATAGGGAAGGATGATGCTGAGTATATGGATTGTTCAGCAGAAGAAGATCTGGAGATTGCTACAGCTATTGCCCGCCGTTATGGTCTGCCGTTGGAGGTAATAGATCTGCATAAGGAATACTGGGATAATGTAGCTGCCTATGCCATCGACAAGATACGTCGCGGACTGACACCAAACCCTGATGTGATGTGCAACAAACTCATCAAATTCGGATGTTTTGAACAACGAGTAGGAAAGGAGTTTGATTTCACTGCTACCGGGCATTATGCCACTACCGTGTTGCTGGACGGAAAAAACTGGTTGGGTACTGCCTTGGACCCTATAAAAGACCAGACTGACTTCTTGGCACAAATAGATTATTTGCAAGTTTCCAAACTGATGTTTCCGTTGGGAGGACTGATGAAGTACGAAGTCCGTGATATTGCTTTGCGTGCCGGACTACCCAGTGCCAAGCGCAGAGACAGTCAGGGGATTTGCTTCCTCGGTAAGATTAATTATAATGATTTTGTCCGTCGCTTCCTCGGTGAGAAAGAAGGCGAGATTGTGGAACTGGAAACCGGCAAGCGGTTGGGCAAGCATAACGGTTATTGGTTTCATACCATAGGGCAACGTAAAGGACTGGGACTGAGTGGCGGGCCGTGGTTTGTGGTTCGTAAAGATATTCATGAGAATGTGGTTTATGTTTCCCACGGATATGATACCGAAAAGCAATACGGAAACGAATTCCTTATGCACGACTTTCATTTTATTACGGATAATCCCTGGAAGGAGCTTTCGGAACAAGTGGAAATAACCTTTAAGATACGCCATACGCCGGAATTTATCAAAGGGCGATTATCGCAGGAGGCAGACGGTTATCGCATCATCTCCGCAGAGAAACTGCAAGGCATAGCTCCCGGACAGTTTGGAGTGATTTACGATGAAGCTTCCCGGCTTTGCATCGGTAGTGGAGAAATCTATATGTAATATTCTACCAAGTCCACGATGCCGGCTTTCATGGCATATTTAGTAGCTTCGTGCGCATTATTCACATTTAGCTTCCGGAAGATGTTTTTCCGGTGGCTGTTTACTGTGTGGAAGCTGAGGTTGCGCTCAATAGCGATCTCTTTGGTAGTCTTTCCCAAAGCTATTTCTTTTAAGATGCTTCGTTCGGCAGGCGTTAACAAATCGTCCTTGATGGCAGGATGAGTAGGGGTGGGCATGCCATTGCTTGATAACAGCAAGTTACTTACATAATTGCAGATAAAACGCTCTTTGCGCGTAGCACATTGCAGGGCAGAGAATATTTCTTCCTTAGAATTATCTTTCATTACCACTCCAAATGCCATACTGCTGAATAATACTTGCCGAAGGAAAGTCATACTCAACTCATCGGAGAACAGTAACCAGTCGGCTTCTTTAAAACGTTCATGCAATACAATCAGCTCTTCGGCCCCCGAAAAGTCAAAGAGCGTATAGTCCAGAATAACGACTGCTGTGGGGTGCAAGCGTAATTGCTGAATCAACTCCGCCTTATTGTCTGCTTCCAGTAATAAAGAAGTATCCTTCTGCTTGCTAAGCAGAAACATCATACCGGCTTTGGTAATATCTTGATTATCGGCAATGATATATTCTCTCATCAGAAACTTAAATTAGTGATTAATGATTAGTGATTAATGATTTGTTTATGTTAGCTTTTCAAGCAAATCACTAATCACTAACCACTAAAAAAAACTCCGCTGCAAATGTACACTTTTAAAGTGATTTGCAGCGGAGTGAGGTTATATAATTTGTAAGGGTTTTACCAAGAACGTCCCTTGAAGATGTTCGACTGTTCCAATGGAACCAGGTTTCCGCTCAATGTCATAGTGTTACCATTAAAGTTCGGGCTAATGGTTACAGTTGCGTTGTTACCTCCGTCAGTCAGCGTAAGGAATATCTGTGCTGAAATACCGATACCTTGAATACTGAAGTTACAATTAACGTTTCCTCTCTTGTCAGTGGTTGTCTGAATATCCGAGACGGTGCCATCTACTGTTACGCCACCGATACCGTTAGGACCCGGATATACAGTGTTGAATGCTACCTGTACTGTACCACGTCCTTCGTTCACCAAAACGAAGTTAGTGTTTGAATTTACAAATGCGGTTTGACCGTTACGGAACATTACCTGGTTTGCTTCCATTACAAATTGTTTTGCCTGCAATGCTGCAACAGCGTCATCATAAGAGATGGTGTTGGCTACTTGCTCTTCTGCTTTCATCTTTGCACGCTTAGCGTCTCTTTCTGCTTTGCGTTCTGCTCTACTACTTTCCTGGGCAAATACGGTGTTCGTTGTGATGCCCAACATTACTAATGCTGCTAATGCAATAAACTTTTTCATACTCAATTTTTGTTTAGGTTTAATAAATTGTTCGTTATCAAGTTTATTGCAAAAACAACCTCTATGAAGGATTGTTCACAGGTTTCCTGAAAATTTTATATCCGATGGCAGCAACGAAGATACTCATTAACGGGCTAATAAGGTTGAAAAAGCAGTAGGGAAGGTACGTCAGCGTAGGTACACTCAATATTGTAGCCTGCGTCATTCCGCAAGTATTCCAAGGAATTAAAACCGAAGTTACCGTGACGGAATCTTCGGTGGTGCGACTTAGCAAGCGGCTTTCATATCCTTTCTTTTCATAAATGTTGCTGAACATGTTCCCGGTCAGGATTATACTGATATATTGGTCTGCCGTGGCCAGATTCAAGAATAATCCGGAGCACACGGTAGATGCCACCATGCTGACCGTATTCTTCATAAAGCGTACAAAGACAGATGTGATGCTACCCAGCATGCCACTTGCAGTCATTGCACCTCCGAAACACATGGCACATAAGATAAGCCAGATTGTATTCATCATGCCAGCCATACCTCTGGTTGCAACAAGTTCAGTCAACATGCTGCTATCAGTCTGCAGACTGGTACTGCCGTAAAAAGTCATCATAATACCCTTGAATATGTTTTCGCTACCGGCAACTTCACGCAGTAAGTCCGGTTGAAATATGAATGCGAATAAGCCTGCCAGCATTGTAGACAGAAACAGGGTGATAATAGAAGGCACTTTGCGGGCTATGAGTATCCCAGTAACTACAGGTACAACCAGCAACCAAGGTGTAATGGTAAATTTAGTACTCAAAGCTGCTGCAAACTCTGTAATTTGTTGGGTGTTGTTTGTTTCGTACGTTAGTCCCATCACCGTGAATATAATGATCGTGATGATCAATGAAGGAATCGTAGTAACCATCATATAGCGGATGTGGCTGAACAAGGGAGTGTCTGTGACCGAAGATGCCAGGATTGTAGTATCTGATAACGGAGAAATTTTATCTCCGAAATAAGCTCCGGAGATGATGGCGCCTGCTATCCATCCCTCGTCAAATCCTTGTGCTTTGCCAATGCCCAGTAAGGCAATGCCTATTGTTGCAATGGTTGTCCATGAGCTACCCGTCATTACCGACACCAATGCGCAGATGATGCAAGTGGAAGTCAGGAAAAAATCGGGATGGATGATCTGTATTCCGTAATAAATAAGTGTGGGTACCACTCCGCTTATCATCCACATACCACTCAATGCACCGATAATCAGCAGGATGATGATAGCTGTGGTAACACCCGCAACGTTATTGGTAATAGCTATTTCGTAATCTTTCCACGGGATACGGTAAAATGCCATACCGATAAAGATGCAAATAGCCGTGGTGGTAAGCAGGGATACTTGGCTTCCACCGCTCAGGGCATCGCTTCCAAAAGTGCGGATAGTG
The DNA here is from genome assembly GCA_900555635.1 of uncultured Bacteroides sp. Taxonomy (GTDB): domain Bacteria; phylum Bacteroidota; class Bacteroidia; order Bacteroidales; family Bacteroidaceae; genus Bacteroides. The sequence goes on along the minus strand of USLU01000002.1, from coordinate 3,872 downwards.
GCAAATAGCATTCCTACAAGAAAGGCGATAGGGAAGAGGGACACAAGAGGAGAAGGAATCTTTTTCATTGAACTCATTATAGTACATCTAATTAGATGTTGCAAAGGTACAACAAATCTGTAAAAAGGAAAGAAAAAGCCTTTCAAAGAAACTCTTTTCAAGGATAAAACCTCTTTTTACTTATAAATTAGTACTTTTGCAATGATTTAGCAGAGCTATTTGAGGTTGTGTCAAAATTCAGGTAAGCCTATTTGATACATACCTCGGGAATGATATAATAATCGTTTAATATGGAAAAAAATAGATTGCTTGCAACTAAGAAAGTTGTAACTTTTGGTGAAATAATGCTTCGCCTGACTACTCCGGGATTCCGTCGTTTTTCACAAACCAATGAATTCATTGCAACTTATGGTGGTAGTGAAGCTAATGTTGCCGTTTCTTTGGCGAATTTTGGTATTCCTACCGAATTTGTTACTCGTCTGCCGGATAATGCGGTAGCACGTGCTTGCATGGCTTCTTTGCGTGCCAGTGGTTTAGGAACCGAAGGCATTGTATGGGGAGGTGATCGCTTGGGGTTATACTATTTGGAATGTGGTGCTGCTTTCCGTAATTCAAATGTGGTCTATGATCGTGCAGGTTCCTCTTTTGCTACTCTGCGTCCCGGCATGATTGATTGGGAGAAAATATTTGCTGATGCCGGCTGGTTTCATTGGTCGGGTATTGCAGCCGCCCTTTCGCAAGATGGTGCAGATGCTTGTCTGGAAGCACTCGAAGTTGCCGACCGCATGGGCTTGACAATATCCTGTGATCTGAATTTCCGCAAGAAACTTTGGAACTATGGTCGTATGGCAGCCGAAGTCATGCAACCTTTGGTGCAATATAGTGACGTCATTTTTGGTGCCGAGCCTGAATATAAAGAGATTCTTGGTATTCAGCCTGTAGGCTTTAAAGCTACCACTGCTGCTGATACTTCCTTCGAATCCGACCTACCTGCTTTCGAAGCTTTTGGTCAGAAAGTATCTGCACTTGTTCCCCGTTGCCGGAAGGTGTTCCTTGAACTGCGTAACTCTATTACGTCCAATCACAATCTTCTTGCCGCAGTGCTCTATTCAGATGGCTCTTTAAAGCATACGGGTATCTATAACATCGAACATGAAGTAGATCGTGTAGGGACGGGGGATGCCTTTGTGGGTGGATTGATATATGGTTTGATTAGTTATCCCGATAATGACCAGAAAGCATTGGAATATGCACTTGCCGCCTCTGCATTAAAAAACACCATTTACGGTGATTTCAATCTCGTCACGGTGGAAGAAGTAGAAAGCCTGATGAATGGAAATACTTCAGGGCGTGTTTCAAGATAAGAATGGCAAAACTCTTTCACCACAGATTACACAGATTAGCTCAGATTTTCTTTATTAATAGTCAATGAAATATATTTCAATCTGTGCTAATCTATGTAATCTGTAGTGAAAGAGTTTTGAGTAAATATAGGAATAGTTATTATACTTCAACTACGGTTTCCATTTCTTCAGGTTTGGGTTCTGCTGTCAGTTTGCGATAGATCACAGCTTCACAACCCAGATTGGCTACCATAAATATAACCACAACGATGAATCCAAGTATGAAACCGATGAATCCGCTGTGTACGGCTATCATAGCAACAATATAGATAGCTATGAAATAAATAATTACCAATGCCAAATTTACACCGAATATAGTCCACTTATATCCATAAGTTGCCTTGTTGCTGCGAATCATTGCTTCACCCGGAGCAATACCTTTATCCAACAGGATGTAGATGGCAAGTGACCAACCGATAGCAATGATAATGCCCGGTATAATCATGAAAAACATTGCAGGTAATATCGATAAATACATCAGTCCGATAAGTGTAAAGAACTCGCCCATGTATTGGCGGTATTTGCCGTCGAAAATGAATAAAGGAGAAATAACTTTTCCTCTGCTGAGTTCAATAGGAATAGTCATCATAGCAATGGTTGTGCCCACATTGAGATATGGAATCCAGATAGTCAATAACCATAATATCGTTGCTCCCAACATTGAAACTGCATTTTTGATTCCAATGCCAATACCTTCGGAGAGTACGCCTCCCACTGTAATCTTTCTTTGTTCTTCCATAATACCAGAGTGTTTTTGATTAATATTAAAAGATTTGGTTTGATTTTTACAAAAATAAATCTTTTAACATCTATTCCCAAACATTTTGAGTATTATTTTCTGAAATAGTGCACTTTATTTCTTGGTGAAGACTGTTATTGCAAGCGAAATTATTGTCAATGTTACTCCAATACCTGCCACGCCAGCCCATTGCCATACCTGCCAACAGCTGCCTGCAAGGAAAGTTCCCAATGAGCCGCCAATGAAATAAGTAGTCATGAAAATTGTGTTTACCCGGTTGGAGGCAGAAGGACAAATCTCAAAGATACTGGTCTGGTTGCTGAGTTGAATGCACTGCATACCTATATCTATCAGTATTATGCCAGCTATAATTCCTACATAGCTATTACCCCAGAAATAGAGCGATGCCCATGACAGTATAATGAGCGTGCAACCTATAAAGTTGAAGTTACGGATACCGACTGTTTTTACATATTTGCCTACAAAAGAAGCAGTCAGCGCTCCTGCAATGCCACATAAACCTAATATTCCGATGACATCACTATTTGCATAAAAAGGAGCCAGTCCCATTTTGAATGCAAGGCACGACCACATAGCCAGGAAAGAACCGAAAGCTAATGCCGCCCGTATAGAATAAATGCTTAGTACCGGATAATCTTTAATTAACTGAAAAAGGGATTTCATCAATTCTGTATATTTCCCTTGAAAAGTAGGCCGTATATCCGGCAAAACTTTCAATACCACTATGGCACAGACCAGCATTAACCCTGCTGCTATGAAATACATTTCACGCCAGCCCAGAATCTCTCCGACAAATCCACTGACTACGCGTGATGCCAATATCCCGGTCAGTAGACCGGAAATAACAATCCCTACATTACGCCCTTTATTCTCCGGGCGGGAGAATTGGGAAGCAATTGGAACAAATATTTGGGGGATCATGGAACAGATACCTGTAACGAGTGAAGCGGCCCAGATAATGTATATATTGGGTGCAATGGCAATTGCTATTAGTGAGAATATGAGTAAGATGAAATTTATTAATATAATCTTCTTACGTTGGAACAAGTCACCTAGCGGTACTATAAACAATAATCCTATGGCGTAACCAACTTGGGTAATTGTGGCAATCAGGTTACTCTTGAATTCGGATACTCCCAACTCATGACGCATTACATTCAATAATGGCTGGTTGTAGTATAGGTTTGCTACAGAAATACCTGCCACGATGGCAAGTGTCCAAAGTATATGTGCGGGCAATCCGCCGTTTTCTTTTAATTCTTGTTTCATGCTGCAAAGATAGCCAACTCCTTTAATATGTAGTCGTAAATCTTATAATAAAGAATCAAAGAGTCTTTTTTGAAGTGTACAAATAAAAGCTTTTTTAGTTTCAATATTCTTGTATACGCTCCTGATACATTACATCTTTTTTGAATTGTGATTGTTATACTGGTATTTTGTAATATCAGATAGCATGTTTTATTAGCGAAATTAGACTAGGTGAAACTCATCTTATTTTTAGTAGTAGGGATATATCAGAATTTCCTTAGTACGATTTTAATAACCATGTTTGGCGGAGTGTGTTTATTATGCTGGCTCTTATTTTATTTACATTCAATTTGTGAAGAAAGCTCTTTTAATAATTAGTTGCATAATTATTTCATTTTATACTTTGAAAACTGCGGGAAAAGTTTAATTAACTAATTGTCAAGACGTAAAGAGTAGAAAGT
>USLU01000001.1 GCA_900555635.1 uncultured Bacteroides sp. | reverse complement strand
CCCGATGCGGAAGTTAGTGCCTTTCTTTGTCCAGTAAGGCATTTCTTTTTCACTGATTTCTTTCTCGTAAAGTGCCAAAGCCTGATCGAATGCCTGTTGTTCCTGAGTACAGGAAAGAGATTCCCATGCCGGATGTGCATTCCAACCACGTTCTGCCAAGCCCATTAATTTTGGGAAAAGTAGATATTCCACTCCTTCAAAATTACGGATGGTTTCAGCGAAAAGCTGTCCTTGCACCCCCATGATGTTCTTTTTACCCTCTGCGGTAAGGAGAGTCTTTCCTTTCTCGGCAGCACTCAAGTCAATCGGATCGCCTGCCATATTCTTACGCAAAGAACGATAAATGCTGAAAGGAAGCATGGAGTAAGATACGGTTTCATCTACATAACCTCCCCAGTCAAGTCCACGCTCATCGGGATGACCGTTGTAAGCCATATCCATGTAGAAGTTACCTACATTACAGAGAATCACCGGATAACCGTTGTTCGCAGTCTGATAAACTACTTCGTCATATCCCGGAACGGTGTTCCAGCAATATACGCCCGCTGCCTGGTTTCTCAATTGCTGGTGCGCTTGCTCTGTATGTCCCAAAGCCACTTCTTGCCATCCGCTGAACTTCATGCCATTCTTTTCCATGATGTTCGCTAACTGCGTAATGAAGTACTCGGACAAATCGTGCGTCTTGGTCATACCTTTCTCTTTCATCAATTCCTGGCATTTAGGAGAACCCAACCATACACCATGCGGCACTTCGTCACCACCCAGATGTATCGTACTCAAAGTAAGACCTGCATCCTTATACATAGCGGCAAGTTCCTGCATCACCTTTTCCATAAAACGATAGCTGGAAGGAAGAGCTACATTTATTACATTGTCCGTATAATACTGTACCGAGGTATAACGAGAAGTATCTTCCGGTTCGCTCAACATATACTCAGCGGCTTTTGCCGGATCAGTCTTGATATATTTGTTATAGCGCGCTTTCATTGAAACGATAGCAGCACGGGCATGTCCCGGAGACTCTATTTCCGGAATGATACGGACATGTCTTTCGGCAGCATATTTCAGAAGGTCGACAAATTCCGCACGAGAGTAATAACCATTTCCTACAGTTGCAGCATTAGGATCGAATCCTCCATCATAGCAAGGATAAAGATTCTCGCTTTCGTCAGTTGTATGTCCGCGGCGGCTTCCTACAGTAGTCAGCTCCTCCAAACCGGGGATCTCGAGACGCCAAGCTTCATCATCTGAGAAGTGGAAATGCAAGGCATTCATCTTATAAGAAGCAAACATATCTATCAACTTCTTCATGTTTTCGGGAGTTGTGAAGTTGCGGGCGATATCTATCATTTGTCCGCGATAAGCCAGATCCGGATAATCCTGAATAGACATGGCTTCCAATTGATAAGGAGCCTGTTTGCCTTTCAGCATAGCCAACAAAGTTTGCGTACCGTTGAATATACCGTGAGGGGTGGCAGCACTAATCTCTATCTGATTGTTACCTATATTTATAGTATAATATTCATCGTTTACAGCTTCTTTCTTATCAGCCAAAGATTTCAAAACGATAGTTACAGGAGCATTATCCGCTACTTCCAAGGCATACAAACCGGATAGATTTTCCTTTAGTAGCTTGGCTTCATTGGCAAATTCATTGGGATAAGCCAAGGTAACTTTACCTTCCAATGCCACATTACCTTCGGCAGGAGTTACTTTCTTTACCGAAGGCAATATATCCGATTGTTTTAAAGCGGGTGCATTTACCAAACGTTGATTAGATTCATAGATCTTAGTAGCATCCGGATAACCTTTCATATTTTCGGGCGAAGGCAATGGATGTACAGTCAATGCTATAGGAAGCGGTCCTCCTTCGAGTCCCAACCAGTAAGTACCTTCGGGTGCATGCGAATTCCGGTCTAACTTATAAGTACACAAGAAGCTGATTCTCATTGAGTCGCCCGGAGCTAATGAAGTGAAGTTGTCTGTTGGGAACATTCTAAAGAAATTGCCATTTACTACTTCCACTTTTACCGGAGAGTTCTCTGCCTGTTTTACACCACGGGGAAGTTGTGAATAATAGATAACCCAGTCTTTGGTCAGAGGTTCTTGAGAAATATTCTTGAGAATGAAAGTATTCTCATAATACCCTGGTTCAATGTCGCTTGCACCCATTTCCCAGATTAAGGCAACCGGTGCTTTTTGTTCTTTAGCCGACTTACATCCTGCGAATAGTGTCATGACGCAAAGCAATAATCCCGTTAAAGGAAGTTTTAAAAATTTCATGATAATAATGTATTAAGTTTATAAATGGGGGTGATACTTTTAAACATTGCCAAAAATAAGCATTTTTAGCTAATTGACTGATAATTCTAATAGAAATTATCCATTGCAAGCTACAATTTAGAACTTTTATCCCTACATTTGCGTCCAAATTATAATCATTTTAACTAACTATTATGGCTAAGATAACCAAAGAAGCCGCTTTGCTCTATCACTCACAGGGCAAGCCCGGCAAAATAGAAGTGGTGCCAACAAAGCCCTACAGTACACAAACAGATCTTTCACTTGCTTACTCTCCCGGCGTTGCCGAACCGTGTCTCGAAATCGAAAAAAATCCGCAGGATGCGTATAAATACACGGCTAAAGGTAATCTTGTAGCAGTTATTTCCAATGGAACCGCTGTTCTCGGATTGGGAGACATCGGCGCCCTCAGCGGCAAACCGGTAATGGAAGGAAAAGGTTTGTTATTCAAAATCTACGCCGGAATCGACGTATTCGATATCGAAGTAGACGAAAAAGATCCTGAAAAATTCATTGAAGCTGTAAAAGCTATCGCCCCTACTTTCGGCGGTATCAATCTGGAAGATATCAAGGCTCCAGAATGTTTTGAAATAGAACGCCGCTTGAAAGAGGAACTCGATATCCCCGTGATGCACGATGACCAGCATGGTACGGCTATCATCTCCAGTGCCGGATTAGTAAATGCCCTGCAAGTAGCCGGCAAGAAGATTGAGGATGTGAAAATTGTAGTCAATGGTGCCGGCGCATCTGCCGTATCTTGTACCAAATTGTACGTTTCACTCGGTGCCCGTCTCGAAAATATCGTAATGGTAGATAGTAAAGGCGTTATCAGCAAAGCCCGTACCGACTTGAATGAACAGAAGCGTTACTTTGCCACTGACCGTACCGACATTCATACTTTGGAAGAAGCCATCAAAGGCGCTGACGTATTCCTCGGTCTGTCCAAAGGTAATGTCTTGTCACAAGACATGGTACGCAGCATGGCTGCATCGCCTATCGTCTTTGCACTGGCAAACCCCACACCCGAGATTTCATACGAAGATGCAATGGCTGCCCGTCCCGACGTACTTATGGCAACCGGACGCAGCGACTATCCGAACCAAATTAATAATGTAATCGGCTTCCCCTATATCTTCCGCGGTGCACTGGACACGCAAGCCAAAGCCATCAACGAAGAAATGAAAATCGCCGCCGTACATGCCATCGCCAATCTTGCCAAGCAACCGGTGCCCGATGTTGTGAATGCAGCATACCACGTCAACAATCTGACTTTCGGCCGCGATTACTTCATTCCGAAACCGGTTGACCCGCGTCTCATCACTGAAGTATCTTGTGCCGTGGCTCGCGCCGCAATGGAAAGTGGGGTTGCCCGTACGAATATTGAAGACTGGGATGCCTATTGCGTACATCTACGCGAATTGATGGGTTACGAAAGCAAACTCACCCGCCAGCTCTATGACATGGCACGTCACAATCCCCAACGCGTAGTGTTCGCCGAAGGTGCACACCCCAACATGCTGAAAGCTGCCGTCGAAGCAAAATCCGAAGGTATCTGCCATCCTATCATATTAGGTAACGACGAAGCCATCGAGAAACTTGCCAAAGAACTCGACCTGAGCCTTGAAGGCATTGAAATCGTAAACTTGCGCCATCCGAACGAAGCCCCTCGCCGCGAACGCTATGCCCGCATCCTGGCTGAAAAACGCGCCCGTGAAGGTGCCACCTACGAGGAAGCCAATGATAAGATGTTCGAACGCAACTATTTTGGTATGATGATGGTAGAAACCGGAGATGCCGATGCCTTCATCACCGGTTTATATACTAAATATAGTAATACCATCAAGGTTGCTAAAGAAGTGATAGGTATTCGTCCCGAATACAAGCATTTTGCTACTATGCAAATTCTGAATTCAAAGCGGGGTACTTTCTTCGTTGCCGATACATTGATCAACCGCCACCCTGACGCAGATACGCTGATTGACGTAGCCCGCCTGGCAGAACATACCGTACGGTTCTTCAACCATACACCGAACATCGCCATGCTGTCTTACTCCAACTTCGGTTCTGATACCAGCGGAAGCCCTGCCAAGGTACATGCCGCTATCGACCATTTGCAGAAGACATATCCCGATTGGGCTATCGACGGTGAAATGCAGGTGAACTTTGCTATGAACCGCGAACTGCGTGATGCCAAATATCCGTTTACGCGCCTGAAAGGTAAAGATGTGAATACATTGATATTCCCCAACTTGAGTTCGGCAAACATCGGTTACAAGCTTCTGCAAGCTATGGATCCCGATACTGAATTCATAGGTCCTATCCAGATGGGATTGAACAAACCTATCCACTTCACCGACTTTGAAAGTAGCGTACGCGAAATTGTAAATATCACCGCAGTGGCAGTAATCGATGCCGTTGTCGAAAAGAAGAAAGCAGGTAAATGAGAAAGCGTTTATCAAAATCACAAATGGTTTGCATCGTGCTGCTTTGGGCAGCACTTTGCTACATTGTATTAACAACTGTCGAACGAATTGATGGTCCAATGATATCAATGCTTATCATTTCGGCAGGATTAGTATTTATTCCCGTCATAAAGTCTCTCAGAAGAGATTAAATATTATCTTTTTATTCCCTTTTGCGGTATAAAACAATAAATATGTTGTTTTATACCGCATTTTCTTTATAAATTGTTTGTTTGTATCATTTTTATGTTTACTTTTGCAACCGCAACAAGAGAAGAAGTGGCAAGATGATAAAGTGGGAAAGCCCTAACTAAAATGAATAGTAACCAATAAAAGTAATAAGATTATGAATGCAGCTAAGGTATTAGAAGATTTGAAAAGACGGTTCCCCAACGAACCGGAGTATCATCAAGCGGTAGAAGAAGTACTTTCTACGATTGAAGAAGAGTACAACAAGCATCCGGAGTTTGACAAAGCCAACCTGATCGAACGTCTTTGCATCCCCGATCGCGTTTACCAATTCCGTGTTACTTGGGTGGACGACAAAGGTAACGTACAAACCAACATGGGTTACCGCGTACAACACAACAACGCCATTGGTCCGTACAAAGGTGGTATTCGTTTTCACGCTTCTGTAAACTTAGGTATCTTGAAGTTCCTTGCTTTTGAGCAAACTTTCAAAAACTCATTGACTACTCTACCTATGGGTGGTGGTAAAGGTGGTTCCGACTTCTCTCCACGTGGTAAATCAAATGCTGAAGTAATGCGTTTCGTTCAGGCTTTCATGCTGGAACTGTGGCGTCACATCGGCCCTGAAACTGACGTTCCTGCCGGTGATATCGGTGTAGGTGGCCGTGAAGTAGGTTTCATGTTCGGTATGTACAAGAAGTTGACTCATGAATTTACAGGTACTTTCACTGGCAAAGGCCGTGAGTTCGGTGGTTCATTGATTCGTCCGGAAGCTACCGGTTACGGTAACATCTACTTCCTGATGGAAATGCTGAAAACTAAAGGCACTGACCTGAAAGGCAAAACTTGCCTGATTTCAGGTTCGGGTAACGTAGCTCAATATACTGCTGAGAAAGTATTGGAACTGGGTGGTAAAGTATTGACCATGTCCGATTCTGACGGTTACGTTTACGATCCCGCAGGTATCGACCGTGAAAAACTGGATTACATCATGGATTTGAAGAACAACTACCGTGGCCGTATCCGCGAATATGCCGAACAATATCCGGGCGTTAAATATGTAGAAGGAGCTAAACCTTGGGGTGAAAAAGCCGACATCGCTTTGCCTTCTGCTACTCAGAACGAATTGAATGGTGACCATGCACGTCAGTTGGTAGCCAACGGCTGTATAGCAGTGAGCGAAGGAGCTAACATGCCTTCTACTCCCGAAGCTATCAAAGTATTCCAGGATGCAAAGATCCTGTACGCTCCGGGTAAGGCAGCCAATGCTGGTGGTGTATCTGTATCAGGTCTTGAAATGACTCAGAACTCTATCAAATTGAGCTGGAGCAGCGAAGAAGTTGATGAGAAACTGAAGAGCATCATGAAGAACATTCACGCAGCTTGCGTACAATATGGTACTGAAGCTGACGGTTATGTAAACTACGTGAAGGGTGCTAATGTTGCCGGATTCATGAAGGTAGCTAAAGCAATGATGGCACAAGGTATTTTGTAAGCTATCAAGGTATTCTGTAAGCCATAGAATATTATAATAAGAAGAAAAGGCGGGACATTATACGTTTCCCGCCTTTTCTGTATCCCACATTTTTAGTCAGTTAACTGCACAGGCAAGGAATCCACACATGGAAAACGGACCCTTTCCCGTATTCGGATTCTACCCGGATGTTGCCTCCCATTTGTTCGGTAATAGTCTTACAGATGGGCAATCCTAATCCTGTACCTTGTATAAAAGGATTCAGCTTCTTGAAACGCTCGAATATTTTCGATAGATTATGCTTCTCAATTCCCATACCGGTATCTTCCACATAGATTTCCAAGCCGCCATCCTTACAAGTGTAACCCATTTTGATATATCCGCGTTTAGTAAATTTCACGGCATTGGTAATCAAATTATTGACAATTTGAGTCAAACGATCACGATCTGTTTCGACCATCAGTTCTTTAAATGGATTTTCACTGATAAATTTCACGTCCGGGCTGCTTACTTTCTCATTCATCTGGAGTACAAGGTCGTTGAACATGGCAGAGAAATTAAATCTCACATTTCTAAAGGTCATTTTGCCAGAGTCCAATACGGAAAGGTTCAGAATATCTTCGAAAAGAGTCAATAACAGCCTATTATTGAGCGTGACAATACGGTTGTAATCTTCCCTCTCCTCTTTACTTTCGGCTTCGATTATGAGTTGCGAAAAACCGACAATAGAATTGAGCGGTGTCCGTATTTCATGGCTCATGTTGGCTATGAACTGAGATTTCAATCTGTCCGCCTGCTCGGCTTTGTCCAGCGCTTCTTTCAATTGATCCATCATCTGATGTTGCAAAGTAACGTCATCGCCTACGCAAACCAGTAGTTTTTTCCCCCTAAAAGAGAAAGAGAATTTGACGGTCTGCAGATGAGTACTGACACCGCGGTCGGGAGAAGTCACAATTTCGTGGATTAGCATGGGAGCAGCTTCGGTATAAGTAGAGGCCTTCATATCGTCTCTTCGGTATTTGTCCGCTTCCTCTTTCGGAAAAACCTCATAATCTGTCTTGCCTATCAATAATTCTTTGGGCAGATTACACATCTGCTCGAACTTTTTGTTGATAATGTAAAAGCGATAATCATCTTCTATATCTTTGATAAGAATAGCTGAAGGAAGTTCATGAAAAATAGCTTTCATCATCTGATGCGCTTCTTTTTCATCCATCAAGAACTGAGAAAATTTACTGGATGACTGAGCAATCTCGAGTAACTTTACTCTATTTCTCAGCATGCTCAATTCATCTTTCAATCGTTGGTTTTCATTCTTTAATTCTTGTTCTTCTATTAGATTCATAGTACATATTAGAAATCGTTTCTCACAACTCTGGTTATCAGTAGTAAAAGTATAAAATAAAAACGAATATTCTACTATGTTTAGCAATAAAGTCTCGCTTTTTTACTCCACTTTCTGAAATACGGTATTTTTTAGTTATCAGTCTTTCAGGCTTAGAAGTTAAAGGAATGTCACTCCGATCATCGGTTTTGGAAGTTCTCTTCCTACCTACCAAGCTCCTATACCTATCGCATCTCTCAGTAGGACTTAGCACTCCTCAGCAGTATACCGAGGGGTAAAAAGATATAGATCTTTTCCATGAAAACATCCGGATCTTTTAGGGTAAAACATCCCCATCTTTTAGGTAAAAAGATCCGGGTGTTTTGGGGTAAAAGATCCGGGTGTTTTAACCTCTCAGTCGTAATAAGAGCGTAGTAAAGGTATAGGGTAAGAGGGGCAAAGGTAGTAACTCTGTGTCCTTGAACAAATCGATGCTGCTATTTGCGGTAGGTAGCAAGCGCTTTTAATCTTGCATAAACGGCGGGATGAAGGAAATAGCAGATGTTCTTCCCTTCATTTAACGCTTCACGAATAAAAGTGGAACTGATTTCAAAGACCGGCGAGGATGTCAACATCACATTCTCCGGTAAAGCAGCTGTATCTACCGGATACCCGGGACGCGGGTAAACAATGATCCGGTTTTCAGCAAGAATACGTTCCGACTCGTACCAGCGAGGGAAAAGTGCCCAATTATCAGAACCGATAATAAGATGGAAAGTGTGCTCCGGATACTGTCTTTTCAACTCATCCAAAGTATTGACGGTGTAGGACGGACGGGGCAAGCGAAATTCAAAATCGGATGCTCGAAACTTGGAATAGCCATCAATAGCCAGCTTCACCAACTCCAGGCGGAACTCATCGTCCATCAATTCTTCTTCGGATTTCAGCGGATTATGCGGGCTGACCATAAACCATACTTCATCCAAGCCCTCGTATTCACAAAGATAGTTTGCAAGAGCCAAGTGTCCGATGTGTATCGGATTAAATGAGCCGCTGAAAAGACCAATTTTCAATGAAGAATGAAGAATTAAGAATGAATAATTAATGATGATATTAAAGCTGCTTCAAGCGTTTCCAGCATCCATAAGCATTGGCTCCTGTAAGGAACATGACAAATATCATGGCTACCGCTGCAATATATTCCTTGGCATTTACATCGAGCACCGAAATGACCAAAGCCGCAAAGAACAGCACTACATTGATAACCAATAGTATCTTATTGGCTTTCGAACCGTTTTTTATCTTAAAGAATGGTTTACGTCCCGTGCTGCTCATAACTCCAAGAATTGGCTGATTACTTTGAGTGCTTCCGCTTGGGCAGTTTCCAAATCATCGTTTACAATCACCTTGTCGAACTTCGGGGCGAAAGTCAGCTCGTATTCGGCTTTCGCCACACGGCTTTCAATAACCTCCGGAGCATCCGTACCACGCCCCACAAGCCGTTTACGCAACTCTTCAACAGAAGGAGGCTGAATGAAAACGGATAACGCACGTTCACCATAGAATTTCTTGATGTTGCAACCGCCTACTACATCAACGTCGAATATTACATTTTGTCCGGCAGCCAATTGCTTCTCTACCTGCGCCTTCAAAGTGCCATAGAAGCGGTCTTGATAGACTTCTTCATATTCAAGAAATTCATCATTGGCGATCCGGTTACGGAATTCTTCGGGAGTCAGAAAGAAATATTCCACTCCATCCCTCTCCGTGCCGCGCGGTGGGCGGCTGGTGGCTGAAATGGAGAAAGCCAAGTTCAGGTTTTGAGTCAACAAATAGTTAATGATCGTCGATTTACCTGAACCTGAAGGTGCTGAGAAAATGATAAGTTTACCCATAATAAAGATTACATTACGTTCAATACCTGTTCTTTGATCTGTTCCAGTTCGTCCTTCATCTGAACTACAATCTTTTGCATTTCGGCATGATTGGATTTACTACCCAAAGTGTTGATTTCACGTCCCATCTCCTGAGCGATGAAACCGAGCTTCTTTCCTTGACCGTTTCCACTCTCAAGCGTGTTGATAAAGTATTTCAAGTGATTACTAAGACGTTGTTTCTCTTCGTTTACATCCAACTTTTCTATATAATAAATCAATTCCTGTTCCAGGCGATTCTTATCGTAATCAACACTCAGAGTCTTTTCCAAAGCATCGGTAATGCGCTCTTTTACTTTGTCAACGCGTTCTTTCTCGAACGGAGCAATAGCTTCCAACAAACGACCGATATTAGCAATTTTCTCACGGAACTTCTTTTCCAAGGCGGCACCTTCCTGTTTGCGGAAATCCACCAGATGTTGGATAGCTTCTTCTACAGCAACGTGAACCATTGCCCAATCTTCTTCCGTCAATTCCTGAGTATCGTTCTTGGTCATCACATCCGGCATACGGAGCAAAGTAGCGAACCAATCTTCCGGTTCGGGAATACCTGTAACGGTGGAGATTTCTTTTATACGCTTATAATAAGCTTCCACCAATTCCTGATTGATGGGAGTATTCAGTTGGTCAGAATCTTTCTTCTCTATCCACAGACTGAAATCAACCTTACCCCGTTCCAACACCTTTGCCACTTCGTTACGGATTTCAATTTCTTTTTCCCGGTAAAGGGGAGCGATGCGTGTTGACAAGTCCATTGCCTTGCTATTGAGAGACTTAATTTCAACGTTGATTTTCTTATCGGGCAGTTCGGCAGTAGCTTTGCCATACCCAGTCATGGATTGTATCATAATGCTTATAGAGTTTTGTGCAAAAGTACATGAATATTTTTATTACAGAAAAGATTTCGGGAAATATAGTTTACTCTTTCGTCCAAATACGGGTATTCAAGTTGAGTTCATCTACTATTTTGAGCAATGAGTAAATGATTTCAAAGTCAGCTTTAAGGATGCTTAAGTCAGTCATCGACGTCCATATACTTGCTTCAAAACAATTTCTTGAATTAGGGATTGCTACAATAATGTAGGAATCGCGAAAGCTGATTGTAACCCCATTTTTGAAGCTGTTGTTTAGCTTCAGCAACCGTTCCATCATTGAAGGAGTAATAAGGTAACGCGCTTCGACCTGTTCGGTAGAGAAGACATCAAATATCTTCTCAAAATCAGGATTTTCCATTTTTACTCTTGATTCGCCCCACTTCATCTTAAACAGACTGTTTTTCATGATGGTTGTCTTTCCGCTGAAGTCCTTATGGAAATCAGCCATAAACAAGAAACCACGGAAGATGGTCACCCAATAGTGCTGCACACCGTTTTTGGTAGAACGAGTTCTACGCTCTTCGGCATGCACTTCGGAACAGGTGAAGGTAGTTTTGCCTAAACAGCCCGATATCTGATCTTCGGCATGATAGCGATCGGGCGATTGAAACAATCCGCTGTTTCTGAATGCAGTCTCGCTAATGCCTTGCTCGGGCATATAAGAAGCTCCCGGACAAATATTCTGAATAACCTCGTCAATAACTTCTTTCTTATAATAAGAAGAAAGAAGTGACGACTTTTTGCTTACACGGCACAGAAATACGATTAATGCAACAATTCCTGCTACCGACAGGCTGAATACAGGTTGAGCATTGCCTTTGGCCAATATCACGAAAATAAGAAAAAAGACAATGGCAGCCCATATTGCTCCTTCCGCACTTCCCTTTTTCAATAACTCCTTGCGTTTCTGCTCAAGTTTTTGCAAGACCGGATTCAAATACTCTACCAAGTAATCAAATTCTTGATTTTTCATTCCTTAACCAGTAACTTATGAGTTAAATAAATTCTTCACGTCCGGAGTAGCACGTTCAGCTTCGGGAATGGTCAACACTGTTTTGCCGGTAAAGCCCATCATGCCTGCCAATACATTTGTAGGAAAGCTCTGAACGGCATTATTATAATCAGTAACACAAGCATTGAATGTACGACGGGCAGCAGCAAGTTGTTCTTCCGCTTCATTAAGCGCACGTTGAAGTTGCAAAAAGTTTTCGGATGCTTTCAGTTCAGGATAATTCTCAGCAACAGCAAAAAACTTAGAACGGATACCTGAGAAATTCTTGTCGAAATCGGCTTTCTCGTTTTCAGAAAGAGAGCTATAGGATTTGTTACGCATCTCAGTTATTGCAGAAAATGTATCAGCTTCATGCTTGGCATATTGCTGCACACTTGCCACTAAATTGGGAATTAAGTCGAACCGTTGCTTCAGCATCACATCAATAGAAGCAAACGCATTATCCACTTGGTTTTTCTTTCTTATCAACGAATTGTACATAGTAACCACTATCAATACAATTACCGCAACTATAATAGCTATAGCCATACTCTCTTTACGACACTCCTTATGCCGGTTTATATTAGTGTTAATTAATTCAGATACTTTTCCTGAAGACATCGGCAAATATAGAAATTATCTAAAGATTTACCTAAATATGTAATGACATAATCAAGTCTTCTTAAAGATGAGCAGACTACGACATGATAAAGATGCCGAACCGTTTAATAATTCGCTTGTGTATCTGAAAATAAACCAGTAAATTTGCGACAATTTAATTCAGAAAAGACTATGTCGTGTATCTTGCACATTGAGACTTCCACTTCTGCATGCTCCGTTGCCGTGAGCGAAGATGGACAAAATGTATTTTCAAAAGAAGACCTGAACGGTCCCTCCCACGCCGTTTCATTGGGAGTATTTGTGGATGAAGCGTTGTCATTTGCCGACAGCCACGCTATGCCGTTAGATGCGGTAGCCGTAAGTTGCGGACCCGGTTCGTATACCGGTCTGCGTATCGGTGTTTCCATGGCAAAGGGTGTTTGTTATGGTCGTAACCTGCCCCTCATCGGACTGCCGACATTAAAAGTACAATGTGTACCGGTATTGCTTTACCACGAAGAATTACCCGAAGATGCATTGCTCTGCCCGATGATAGATGCCCGCCGCATGGAAGTATACGCCGCCATTTATGACCGTGCCCTGAAGCCGGTACGCGACATCGCGGCTGACATTGTGGATGAGAATACTTACCTTGAATTTCTTGACAAGCAACCTGTTTACTTCTTCGGTGACGGTGCTGCCAAATGCAAGGATAAGATTACGCATCCAAATGCACACTTCATCGATAATATCCGCCCGCTTGCCAAGATGATGTTCCCCTTGGCAGAAAAGGCCATTGCCGAAGAAGACTTCAAGGATGTAGCTTACTTCGAGCCTTTCTACTTGAAAGAGTTTGTAGCGAGCCAACCTAAGAAATCACTAATCACTAATCACTAATCACTATTTTTTATTATGCAATATAACACCCAACAAAAGCGAATGCCTCTGCCTGAATATGGCCGCAGCATTCAAAATATGGTAGACCACGCACTCACAATTGAGGATCGGGCAGAACGCCAACGTTGTGCTAACACGATTATCAATATCATGGGTAATATGTTTCCCCATTTGCGTGATGTGCCCGACTTCAAGCATAAATTGTGGGATCATCTTGCCATCATGTCCAACTTTGCATTGGATATAGACTATCCTTACGAAATTATTCGCAAAGATAATCTCTGCACCAAACCAGATTCTGTTCCTTATCCCAGTACCAAGATTCGTTACCGTCACTATGGCCGTACATTAGAAGTACTGATAAAGAAAGCGATCGACTTCCCTGAAGGAGAAGAAAAACAAAACCTGATAGCCCTCATCTGCAACCACATGAAGAAAGACTATATGTCATGGAACAAAGACACTGTAGATGACCGCAAGATTGCTGACGATCTTGACGAACTATCTAAAGGTAAACTTCAGATGACTGATAGCATTGTTCGCCTCATGGCAGAACGGATTGAAATGAACTATCGCCCGAAGGTGAATAACCAGAATAACCGGAGAGAGAACAACAACCGGAACAACAAGAGAAAATATTAAATCAGTGATTAATGATTAGTGATTTGCTTATAAAACAATCACTGATACGCTGCAAAGCAGCATTAACAAATCACTAATCACTAACAACTAATAACTAAATTCATGGCATCATTTGTAATTGAAGGAGGACACAGCCTTTCCGGTGACATCTACCCCCAAGGAGCGAAGAACGAGGTTTTGCAGATTATCTGCGCCACGCTACTCACTGGCGAAGAGGTAACTGTGCACAACATTCCGGACATACTGGACGTCAACAACCTCATCCAATTGATGCGGGATATGGGAGTCAGTGTATCTAAGAAAGGAATTGAAACATACAGTTTTCAGGCTTCAGATGTTGACTTTGCCTATCTGGAAAGTGATGCATTCCTGAAGAAATGTTCCAGCCTGCGTGGTTCCGTTATGCTGGTAGGTCCAATGGTGGCACGCTTCGGCAAGGCAATGATTTCCAAGCCGGGCGGAGACAAAATAGGACGCCGCCGTTTGGATACTCACTTTATCGGTATTCAGAATCTCGGTGCTGACTTCTCGTACAATGAAGCGCGTAAAGTCTATGAAATAACAGCCGACAAGCTTCAAGGGACTTACATGCTTCTGGACGAGGCTTCTGTAACCGGAACCGCCAATATCATTATGGCAGCTGTATTAGCCAAAGGTAAAACCACTATCTACAACGCTGCATGCGAACCCTACATACAGCAGTTATGCAAAATGTTGAACCGCATGGGTGCCAAGATAGAAGGCATTGCCTCAAACTTGCTTATCATTGAAGGTGTGAATGAGTTACATGGTACCGACCACACCATTCTGCCCGATATGATCGAAGTCGGTAGTTTCATCGGTATGGCAGCAATGACCAGAAGCGAGCTGACCATTAAAAACGTATCTTATGAAAACCTGGGAATCATCCCCGACAGTTTCCGCCGCCTCGGCATCAAGATGGAGCAACGGGAAGATGATATTTATGTCCCGGCACAAGATAGTTATCAGATAGAATCCTTTATCGACGGTTCTATCATGACCATTGCAGATGCTCCATGGCCGGGACTCACTCCCGACTTATTGAGCGTAATGCTGGTCGTTGCCACCCAGGCAAAGGGTAGCGTACTTATTCATCAGAAGATGTTCGAAAGTCGCTTGTTCTTTGTGGATAAACTGATAGACATGGGTGCGCAAATCATTCTTTGTGACCCGCACCGTGCCGTAGTGATAGGTCATAATCACGGGTTCAAACTGCGTGGTGGCAACATGACTTCACCTGATATCCGTGCCGGTATTGCCCTGCTGATAGCTGCTATGAGTGCCGATGGCATAAGCCGCATACATAACATAGAACAGATAGACCGGGGATATCAAAATATTGAAGGACGTTTGAATGCGCTTGGTGCAAGAATTACGAGAATAGAATAAAATGATAAGAAAAGAGGAAGTATATAAAATAGGTGTATTCAACAAGCCGCACGGCATACACGGAGAGTTATCATTCACTTTTACGGATGATATCTTCGACCGGGTGGAAGCCGAATACCTGATCTGCCTTTTAGACGGAATTCTGGTCCCTTTCTTTTTGGAAGAATATCGTTTCCGTTCAGATTCCACCGCGCTCGTCAAGCTCGAAGGAATAGATACGGCAGAACGTGCCCGCATGTTTACCAATATTGAAGTCTACTTCCCTGCCAAGCATGCAGAAGATATGGAACCGGACGAACTGAGCTGGGACTTCTTCGTAGGATTCCGCATGGAAGAAATACATCACGGCAAGCTAGGTGAAGTAACAGAGGTAGATACATCGACTATTAACACGCTGTTCGTCGTGAATTATAATGGAGAAGAATTACTGATTCCCGCACAGGAAGATTTCATTGTCGATATCGACCAGAAACACAAAGTTATCACGGTAGATCTGCCGGAAGGACTGTTGTCACTGGAAGATACCGAGGAAGTGTGAAGTAGTTATAAGTTATTAGAGGTTATAATATAAGGTATATTGGAGACAAAAAAGAAGAAAAGAAATAAGAAGCGCAGTAAAGCTTTTTGGAACAATATTAAGTTCAAATATAAGCTGACCATCATCAATGAGAATACTCTTGAAGAAGTGGTAGGACTGCGTGTATCCAAGCTGAACGGAATTTCAGTTCTACTCTCCGTACTGACTGTACTGTTCCTGATTGCAGCTGTCATTATTGCTTTTACTCCTCTTCGCAATTACCTGCCCGGATATATGAACAGTGAGATTCGTGCCCAAGTGGTTGAGAATGCACTACGTGTAGATTCGCTTCAACAATTGGTCAACAGGCAGAATCTCTACATTATGAATATCCAGGATATATTTCAGGGAAAGATAAAAGCAGACACTATTCAGTCTATGGACTCCTTAACGAACATGCGCGAAGACTCACTGATGGAGCGTACAGACCGTGAAGCCGAGTTCCGCAAACAGTACGAAGAAACTGAAAAGTATAATCTGACAACTATCACCTCCCGCCCCGAAGTGGACGGGCTGATCTTCTACCGCCCTACCCGTGGCATGATTTCGTCCGCCTTCAATGCAGATAAAAAGCACTTCGGTACAGACATTGCCGCCAATCCGGGTGAAAGCGTATTGGCAACACTGGATGGAACCGTCATATTAAGTGCTTACACAGCCGAAACCGGCTACGTGATACAAGTACAGCACAATCAAGATTTTGTGTCCGTCTATAAACATTGCGGTTCCCTGTTGAAGCGCGAAGGTGACACTGTAAAAGGTGGTGAAGCCATTGCATTAGTAGGAAACACCGGAGAATTAACTACCGGACCACATCTGCACTTTGAATTATGGCATAAGGGCAGGTCGGTGAATCCGGAACTATATATCGTATTTTAAATTATGAAGAAACAAATAGCCATTCTTGGTTCTACCGGTTCTATCGGCACACAAGCATTGCAGGTCATTGAAGAACATCCCGACCAATACGAAGCATATGTGCTGACTGCCAACAATCGCGTAGACGAACTTATTGCCCAAGCACGTAAGTTTAAGCCCGAAGCAGTGGTCATAGCCAACGAATCAAAATACCCGCAACTCAAGGAAGCACTTGCCGATCTGCCTATCAAAGTATATGCAGGCGAAGATGCTCTCTGCCAAATCGTGGCAGAAACTCCTATCGACATAGTACTGACCGCCATGGTGGGGTATGCCGGACTAAAGCCTACCATGAACGCCATTCGTGCCCGCAAACCGATAGCCCTCGCCAATAAAGAAACACTCGTTGTTGCCGGTGAACTTATCAATGATCTGGCACGTATCAGCGGCACTCCTATCTTGCCGGTTGATTCCGAACATTCTGCAGTATTCCAGTGTTTAGCAGGAGAAATAGGTAACCAGATAGAGAAAGTTATACTGACTGCTTCCGGTGGCCCGTTCCGTACTTGCAGCATGGAGCAGCTGGCAACCGTTACCAAAGCGCAAGCTTTAAAACATCCCAACTGGGACATGGGTGCCAAAATCACTATCGACTCCGCTTCCATGATGAACAAAGGGTTCGAAGTGATTGAAGCCAAATGGTTATTCGGGGTTCGTCCTGACCAGATAGAGGTAGTGGTACATCCGCAATCGGTGATTCACTCCATGGTACAATTTGAAGATGGAGCGGTGAAAGCCCAACTCGGTATGCCTGATATGCGTCTGCCCATCCAATATGCGTTTTCATACCCCGAACGTCTCAAAGCCTCCTTCCCGCGTCTGGACTTCAAGATGTGCACTGAGCTGACATTCGAGCAGCCGGACACTACCCGATTCCGCAACCTGGCATTAGCCTACGAAGCCTTGCACCGTGCCGGAAATATGCCTTGCATCGTAAATGCAGCCAACGAGGTAGTAGTAGCCGCTTTCCTACGGGATGAAATATCATTCCTCGGAATGAGTGATGTGATAGAAAAAACCATGTCATGTGTATCCTTTATACAGAAACCCACTTATGAGGATTATGTTGCTACGGATGCCGAAGCAAGAAAAGTAGCGGCTTCGCTAATTTAAAAATAAAGAATTAAAAGAGAAACATTCTTCCTTATGTATATATAGGAAGTATGGAAATAATAAATTGTAAATCGTAAAACATAAATAACTAGATGGAAACATTCTTAATTCGTGCCCTACAACTCATCATGAGTCTTTCGTTACTCGTAATCGTACATGAGGGGGGACACTTCCTATTCGCTCGTTTATTCAAGACGCGGGTAGAGAAATTCTGCTTATTCTTCGACCCTTGGTTCACGCTCTTTAAATTTAAGCCCAAAAACAGTGAAACCGAATATGGTATCGGTTGGTTGCCGTTAGGCGGCTACGTTAAGATAGCCGGTATGATAGACGAGTCTATGGATACCGAGCAAATGAAACAACCCATGCAACCGTGGGAGTTCCGTGCCAAACCGGCATGGCAACGCCTACTGATTATGGTAGGTGGCGTACTTTTCAACTTTATACTGGCATTGTTTATCTATTCCATGATACTCTTTACGTGGGGGGACGAATACGTTCCGGTACAAAAAGCTCCGTTGGGGATGGACTTTAACGAAACTGCCAAGAACATTGGATTCCGTGATGGCGACATATTGATATCAGCCGATGGCGTACCTTTCGAACGTTATGACGGTGACTTGCTGACCAGCATTGTAGAAGCCCGTCAGGTTACAGTATTACGTGGTGGACAAGAAGCTTCGGTTTATATTCCCGAGAACATGATGGAACAGTTATTAGCGGATAGTGTGCGTTTTGCTTCTTTCCGTTATCCGTTTGTCATCGATAGCATTATCCCCGGACGTCCCGCTGCCTTAGCCGGACTGCAAGTAGGTGATAGTATTACGCAAATGAATGGAAAGTCCATTTCTTATTTCGATTTTAAAGAAGAAATGGCCAATCGTGCCAAAGCTCAAACCAATGCAGCCGAAGACCCGCACCGCATTACATTGACTTACGTAAGAGCCGGTGTAACCGACACGCTGACTCTGGCAGCTGACTCTCTATATGAAATCGGAGTTAGTGCAGTTGGTAACACAGGTAAGTTATTGCCTTTTACACGTCAGGATTATAGCTTCCTTGCTTCATTCCCTGCCGGTGTATCTTTGGGAGTAAAGACATTAAAAGGTTATGTCAGCCAGATGAAATACTTGTTCTCCAAAGAAGGAGCCAAACAATTAGGAGGATTCGGAACTATCGGCAGCATCTTCCCCGCAACTTGGGATTGGCACCAGTTCTGGTACATGACGGCATTCCTCTCTATCATCCTTGCCTTTATGAACATTCTGCCCATTCCGGCATTGGACGGTGGACACGTACTGTTCCTGATTTATGAAATCGTAGCCCGCCGCAAACCCAGTGATAAGTTTATGGAACGCGCACAAATGGTTGGTATGTTCTTACTGTTCGGCTTGCTGATCTGGGCAAACTTTAATGATATACTAAGGTACTTCTTCTAAAGTAAAGAAAGGACATAAAAAAACAGATCGTCTGTTCTCCGGAACAGATGATCTGTTAGACTAAAATAGATGATGCATTTAATGCAAACAGATGATCTGTTTGATTGAAATGCATCATCTGTTTTTTTAGAGCATATTATACCAAATGAGCAATCCACTCTTCGCGGTCACCGGGAAGAAGATCGATCACCGGAACTTCAACCATTGTATAACAACCCGGTTGCTGACGCATGGTAGCGCGTGCCACACATACCAACACCTGAGCTGTAAGAGCAGGATTATTAATGCGCATATTGAATTCGAAGAGTTGGTTTTGAGTTTTGCCGGAAACACCTTTACGGGTCAGGTTCACACCATGTCCCATATCGAGCAGCGCATCCACACTCGGAACCAATTTCACATGAGTTTCATCATTCACAAAATACGGATCGGCTTTGATGGCTGCGGCAACTTGCTCGAAGTTATAACCATCATTCAGTTCGATGTATACCATACGGCGATGAATACCCGTTCCTGTAGGAATAGTCATAGAAAGGGCAGCTTTCACGCCCTCGATAGCTTTTACAGCTACCGTATGTCCCATACTCATACCGGGTCCGAAATTGGTATAGGTAATACCTTTCGGAGCAATGGCTTCCAGTAAGGTGCGAACAATAGAGTCACTTCCCGGATCCCAACCTGCTGAAATGATAGACACCGCATTATGAGCCTTAGCCTCGGCATCCAGTGTACGGCGTAAATCGGTAATACCCGTGTGGATATCAAAGCTATCAACCGTGTTAATGCCTAAAGCTAATATTTCTTTTGCATATTTTTCTACGCTACGGGTAGGTGTACAAAGGATAGCAACATCCACTCCTTCCAGTTCCTGAATAGTCTTAACTACGGGATAATTGCTCAACTCTTCCGGACGGTTCTCGGCTCCGGCACGGCGTACTACACCGGCAACTTCAAAGTCGGGAGCCGCTTGCAAGGCTTCGAGCACATAACGCCCGATATTGCCGTAACCAACGATGGCTGCTCTTACTTTTTTCATTCTTTTATCGAATTTATTTATCAGTTTTCTATATTATCGGCACAAAAGTAAGCATTTTCATTTATATACACTAAAAGAAGCGCCCATAGTTTCACACAGTTTTTCTTTTTTTAGTGACTGAAAGTTCAATAATTATTCATACATTCGCAGAAGAAATAAATTAAGATGATAGAATACGTAAAAGGCGGAATTGCCGAACTCAGTCCGGCAACCGCAGTAATAGACTGTAACGGTTTAGGATATGCCGTTAATATTTCACTGAATACATACGCTGCCATCCAAGGCAAAAAAGAATGCAAGCTGTATATCTACGAAGCCATCCGCGAAGATGCTTACATTCTTTACGGCTTTGCAGACAAACAAGAACGCGAACTGTTTCTGTTACTGATTTCCGTATCAGGTATAGGGGGCAACACTGCGCGTATGATACTGTCGGCCCTCTCACCGGCAGAATTGGTAAACGTTATCAGTACCGAGAATGCCAATCTGCTGAAAACCGTCAAAGGTATCGGACTAAAGACTGCGCAGCGTGTTATTGTTGATTTAAAAGATAAAATAAAAACAGGAAGTATAGCAGCAAATACTACCGGAACTTTAGGAACTTTAATGTCCGCTGCCAATGCTCAAGTACAAGAAGAGGCCATTGCCGCCCTCACAATGTTGGGCTTTGCACAAGCTCCCTCGCAGAAAGTGGTGCTTGCCATTTTGAAAGAAGAACCTGATTCTCCGGTAGAACAAGTAATAAAATTAGCCCTAAAAAGACTATAAAAGCTCCTTATGCGGCAATATTCTTGTCAATCTTTTATGATTTTATATTAAAAAGGGTATCTTTGCCAAAAAGCAAACAGAATATGGCAACAATTAGCATGAAAGAATGGCTGGGAGCCAACGAGCGCTCCCACGTCTTACCAACCGACAAATGGTATCTCGACTTTGCCAACAAGCTTCACCCTATTGTCAAGCAATCCGCAATGTTCAAAAATGATGATGCCCGTTCATTAAGAGATGCAGCCACTTCGCTCACTCTCTATCTTCAGGATGCTATCGCCCAAAGCGGAGGCTGGAAAACCTTCTCTGATATGTATTTTGAATTATACGGAAATCATCTGCCATTTTACTCCTTAACGGACCAATACGTTGCCGATGAAGTTAATCAAGAAGATATTGCTTTTGTCTTATGGACTCTAAAGTCTCATCCGGCTATTTGGGATAGAAAGTATGATTTATTCAGTCCTTTCGACGAAGATTTATTGAAATTAAGCCAAATCGTCTACGAAATAGTAGATGCCAATTTTGAAGAAGCTCCAATCAGTGAAGAGCCTTCATCTTTCCTATGGGTAATGGGACCCGATTTATTGGAAATGCCCTTGGTTCCCCTTCCTGAAGTTACTCCGGAGACACCATTAAGGAAAGATGTCGAACTTTCCTTAGCTTATAGTAAAGGCTATCCATTATTGTATTTTGCTACTTATCAGGAACTCAAAACTTTCTTTGTCGAAGTGTTGAAGTGGGAGGATAAACCGTCTTCTCTATTGCCCGATTTGCAATACAAGAAGGAGTTTGTAGTGTATGTCAATGCCAAAGGAATGCTCATTGCACCTAATGTAGCCGCCTACTTCTGTGACGAACATAATCCGATGTACAATGCTGAACGTGCAGCCACAGAAGGTTACAGAATATTCTGTCTTCCGGAAGCTTGCCCGTTCGACCTGATAAAATATGGTATGCAGAAAGGGCTGTTACCCGATTTGCAACTGCCATTCTTCAAAGGAAAAGAAGTATTACAAAACAATTGGGATTTCATCGCCCGCTATTACTTATGCGAATATTATGAGGGGGAATAAAAGTACAACCGCACGCCCCAAGCCGAACAAGAAACCCAAAACATCCGGAAAACGGATTGGAAAATCAAAACCGGCAAAGGCGAATAACCAGCTGAATAGAAGGGTGAAATAGTTATAAGTTATAAGTTATAAGTGATTAGTTATTTGTTGATGTGTACGGAATACTACATAGAGTAAGCAGAAATCAACAAATAACTAATCACTTTTATAACTAATAACTAATCTCTACGATTTCTTCGCTGCATAAGGTCAGCTTCTCTAAACCTTCTGTTGTTACTGCCCAGGAGTTTTCGATGCCTAGAGGGCCGATGCCCGGCAGTACTATTTTAGGTTCGAGGGCGAAGACCATGCCCGGTTCCAGTTCTTGCTTCATACGGGGAGCCAGTACAGGCATTTCGTTAATCTCCAGACCAATGCCATGTCCTATGAATTTGGCTTTCTGCCCTACTCCCATGAAGTAATCGGCAAAACCGGCTTTGGTTACCATATCGATAGCAGTGTTATAAAGATCCTCACATACTGTTCCCGGTTTCGCCTTGGCAACGATGGCTTCCTGTATTTCCAAACAGGTTTGGTGAGCAGCATAAGCGTTTTCGGGTAATTTACCGATTGAGAATACACGGCTCATATCGCCCATGTACCCGTTGAAGTTTCCACCCATATCCACCATAACACTTTGTCCGGCACGAAGTAAAGTTCCGTTAGCTCCTCCGGGTATGGAGGGATCGAGCCCTTCACCTCCCAAGGCAAAGTCATACGGAGAAGCAGCGGCAGCATTATCTCCTGACAAAAGACTGCCCATGAAGATTTCCATGCTTTGACCGAATACGCGGAAGATGCCCAGGCAACCTTCCAAACGCATCAAACGTTCCACTTCAATAGAAAGCAGGCGGTCGGTCATTCCCGGCTGATAAACTGCAGGAATCTGCTCGTAAGCCTTGGTATGGGCTGCACCCGAACGACGGAACATTTCTATCTCCATATCGGTCTTCACACTACGCGCCTGACGGATCAGAGAAGTACCACAAGGCACGACTTCAGCCTCCGGAAAGCAAGCAGCCAAACGGTTGTATTCCGTGAAAGACAACTCGTCACCTTCCAGCATCAACTTAACAGGTGCAGGCAAGCCGCACTCCTTAATCAATTCCGGTAACTGTTCAGGTTTGCGAATAGGATGGACATGCTCTCCCTCAATATTATTAGGACGCTTTATAAACAAACGTGCTGGAGCATTCAACGGCAAATACAGATATCCGCTGACAACGCATCCATACGTATAGATCAAATTTACATTGCAAGTGATAAGAGCGGCATCAATCGACTGTTGTGCCATGAGTACGCGTATCTTGTCGCGCCTCCGTTTCAATTCTGGTTGTAACATCCCTTTGCTATTTATAATTTTCGAGATGCAAAGGTAGGAAAAAACAGTGAACTAAAAAAAGTGCCGCCCTTTACCTTCGCAGGCGTAGGGCAGCACAAACCACAAATACAAATACAACTAAACAAAGTTTTTCTTTTAGATAATGCCCTGACCCATCATGGCGTGGGCAACTTTCATGAAACCGGCAATATTGGCGCCTTTCACGTAGTTGATGTAGCCGTCAGGTTCTGTCCCATATTTTACGCATTGAGCATGAATTCCGTGCATGATGGCATGGAGTTTTTCATCCACTTCGGCAGCACTCCAGCTGAGGTGCATGGCATTCTGGGACATTTCCAGTCCACTGGTTGCCACACCACCGGCATTCACAGCCTTACCCGGTGCATACATTACTTTATGCTCTATAAAGAGGTCGATTGCTTCCGGAGTACATCCCATGTTAGAGATTTCGCCTACGCAAGTAACCTTATTATCAATAAGATGTTTAGCATCTTCACCGTTCAACTCGTTCTGAGTGGCACAAGGAAGAGCGATGTCGGCCTTTACTTCCCACGGACGTTTGCCCGCAACAAAAGTAGAACCCGGGAATTCGTCGGCATACGGGGCTACGATATCGTTGCCGCTTGCACGAAGTTCCAACATATAATCTATCTTTTCGCCACTGATACCATTCGGATCATAGATGTAACCGTCGGGACCGGAGATAGTAACCACCTTAGCACCCAGTTCGGTTGCCTTGGTTGCTGCCCCCCATGCCACATTTCCGAAACCGGAGATGGCAACAGTCTTACCTTTGATATCAATGCCTTTTGTTTCCAACATCTGATGTACAAAGTACAAACCACCGAAACCGGTAGCTTCAGGACGAATCAGCGAACCGCCAAATTCCAAGCCCTTACCGGTGAAAGTACCTGTAAATTCACGAGTCAGCTTCTTATACATACCGAACATATAGCCTACTTCACGACCACCTACACCGATATCACCGGCAGGTACATCCATATCCGGACCCAGATGACGCCACAATTCCAGCATGAAAGCCTGGCAGAAGCGCATTACTTCAGCATCGCTCTTTCCACGTGGAGAGAAGTCGGAACCACCCTTGCCACCACCCATCGGTAATGTAGTCAAAGCATTCTTGAAGGTTTGTTCAAAACCTAAGAACTTAAGGATTGATAAGTTTACGGATGCATGGAAACGAATACCGCCTTTGTAAGGGCCAATGGCGTTGTTGAACTGTACACGATAGCCGAGGTTTGTCTGAACATCACCTTTATCATCCACCCAGGTAACACGGAAGGTAAAGATACGATCAGGTTCTACCAATCGTTCTATAATTTTTGCTTTCTCGAACTCAGGATGTTGATTATAGATATCTTCGATAGAAAGAAGGACTTCCTTTACGGCTTGAAGATACTCAGACTCGCCGGGATGCTTTGCCTCCAAAGAGGCCATGATACGTTCGATATTCATAATATTACTTTTTAAAAGGTTCTTACCTTGTTGATTTAGGACTATTCAATCAAAATGTCATTGAATAACACTGCAAATATAGGAATTCTTTTCAAATATGCTATATTTTATCCCGATATTTTGATTAATTAATAATAAAACGTCAAAAAGAGCGGCTAAAAACTTAATGCTAACAAGCATCGTATTCTTCGTTTCCCAAATCAACAATTCGGTATAACGGCTTAAAATTAAAAAAATTACAGAAAGAAAACAAATTAAGATGGTTTAAAATCCATCTTCCAAAGTTCATATTCTATCATTTTCCCTGCATTTAGATAGTTTTTAAAGCATTTAGGACAATTATCAAACCTTATTTTGATAAATAATGGCTAATCTTGCAACACAGAAACCAAAGGTTAACATTACAAATGAGAAAGACACTATTTACCCTATTTCTTCTATCTGCAAGTAGTATCGGTACTTACGGTCAGGTTCGCCTGACGCAGGACGATCAATTGGAGAAGCAACTTCACGAAAGCGGATTGATACACCACCCCCTCCCACTGAATACGGCGAACTCTTTTGAAGCTAACGGATGGAAGAAAGAGGTTTTAGAAAGCATCCCTCTTACCCAATCGGCAAGTACTGAAGGCTGGCAACATTCCGGCGCAGGCAACATGTCTTTCAGTACTGAAAAGACGATTTCGGGAAAAGGAAGCATCAAATTGCAATTCCCTACATTTACCGGAAAAAGGGCCACCGGTTCGCCTTCCGATCCGGATTATGCCACTTATGGAAATAGTGGCGTTGCCTACAACTTGAATGGCGCTAATCTGGAAAAGTACAACCGGATTACATTTTCTATCTATCCTGATTGTGACGGCGCACGCATCGTCAATATGAATCTTACGTTCGTAAATGCTGATACACCTGTCAAGAAAGGATATAATCAGCCTTCGGGTTCTCACCTTATTAATCTGGTGAATAAAGAATGGAACCAGTGCTTTCTCGAAATCGACGAGTATCAACGGGATAAAGTAATGCGAATCAGTTTCAGTACTGCCCTGAAAGGAAAAGACCGGACTACAGGAGATTCTGCTGTTTACTACATTGACAACCTGCAACTACAAACTGTAAAGAACCCCGAACCAGTAAGTGGCTGGAGTCCTGCCGACGGAAAAATTATCTATTCGACCACGGGATATACCGTGAACAGTCCTAAAACAGCTATTGTAAACACAAACACTTCAATATATAATGATAAGCGTTTTCAGCTATTAGACTCCGCCAGCGGGCAAACCGTCTTCGAAGGAGAAATTAAGGAGGAGACTACAACCCTCGGCAAATTCGGCATTCTCGATTTCACAAGCTTCAACCGCCCCGGTGTATATCAGCTGAAAGCAAATGAGTCACTAACCCCTACCTTCCGCATTGGTGAAAGAATCTGGGAAGATTCGGGCTGGAAGGTTCTCAATTTCCTTTTCTGCCAACGTTGCGGCTATCCTGTTCCCGGCAAACATGCTACCTGCCATGTGGACTTGATGTCCAAACACGACGGCCGCAGCATCTCCTACGCCGGTGGATGGCACGACGCAGGCGACCTTTCACAACAGACACTTCAGACGGGCGATGTAACCTTCTCCCTGCTCGAAGCTTACAACAAGCTGAAAGACAAGAACCCTGCTCTTGCCGCCCGCCTGCGCGAAGAGGCCGAATGGGGATTGGAATTTGTCCTGAAAAACCGCTACGGTGACGGTTACCGTGCCAGCAGTATGGGATTGCTTATCTGGCAAGACGGGGTGTTCAATACGTTGGACGACATTTCATCCGTGCGAGTGCAGAATATGGCATTCGACAATTTCCTCTATGCCGGATATGAAGCATATGCTTCGATGACCCTGAAGGACGACCCGATGCTACAGGAATACCTGCTTAAAACAGCCGAAGAAGATTTCGCCTTTGCGATGGATAAATTCAAAAAGGATGGGTTCGATAAGTTTATTCAGCCTTATGAGCATAGTTACAACACTTCCCGAAGTCAATATATGGCTACTATATCATGGTCTGCCAGCCAGCTTTACCGGTTAACGAAGAAGGCTTGTTATGCCGATATAGCCGCTGAGTACATTCGCTACACGCTGGCATGCCAACGCACCGAACCTCTGAAAGACAAGGATGGAACATGCGGATTCTTCTACCGCGACACAAACAGACAGTCAATAGTTCATTATATACACCAGTCGCGCGAACAGGTTTACATGCAAGCCATGAACCTGCTTTGCGAGACACAACCGGAGCACCCCGATTACCCCCAATGGGCACGCTCCATACGCCTGTACGGCGACTATCTGAAAGGGCTGATGAAGTACACCCGCCCCTACGGAATGTTGCCAAGCGGCGTATATCACGCCGAAGAATACAAAGACACTACCAACTTTTATGCCCTCCACCTCTTTCCGCCCACCAATGCGAAAGAGTTGTATACAGAGCAAATAAAGAATGGCATCAAGCTGGACAAAGAGCACTATATGAAACGCTTCCCCGTCTGGTTCAACATTTTCAACGGCAATACAGCGATCCATCTTTCCACCGGAAAGTCTGCTGCCATCTGTGGAAACTTCCTGAAAGATAAGGAACTGCTAGACATCGGCTTGGAACAGCTATACTGGACGGTAGGTAAGAACCCTTTCGGTCAGTCGCTGATTTACGGAGAAGGACATAACTATCCGCAACTGAACACCTTCTCTTCGGGAGAAATGACAGGAGAAATGCCCGTAGGTATCCGTACTTTAGGAAACGAGGACATCCCTTACTGGCCTCAAACCAATAATGCTTGTTACAAAGAGGTGTGGGTGACATCGGCAGGAAAGTGGATATCGTTGATTGCCGAATATTGAATAAGAAACATTTAACTTTATAAAAACATATATGCAATGAGAAACATTAAACTTTATTTTGTTCTGCTATTTGCAGCATGTGCATTGCTGGTACAGGCACAAACTCCCGAAGGCTATCCCGCCAACTATGCCCGAGCTCCCCGCTTCAAGGCATTGGTTTATTACACACCACATGCCGAAGAGGCACACGTGACATTTGCCCGACAAGGGGTAGAGTTCATTAAAAAGCTGAACTACGGTGATGGTTTCATTTTAGACATCACCACTGACTTTTCCCAGTATCCATACGAGAAACTGAAAGAATATAATGTAGTTGTCATGCTCAACACTACGCCGAGCAACAAGACCGAACGTGATGCCTTCGAGAAATACATGGAGAATGGCGGAGGCTGGGTAGGTTTCCATGCCGCAGCCTACAATGATAAAAACACGAATTGGCCTTGGTTAGTGAAGTTTCTAGGTGGTGGCGTATTCTATTGTAACAACTGGCCTCCTCAGCCCGTATTGGTTGAAGTTGACGAGACGGAACATCCTGTTACTAAGAATCTGCCGGCATCGTTTGTGGCACCTGCCAGCGAATGGTATCAATGGAATCCAAGCCCGCGCCTGAACAAAGATGTGGAGGTATTACTTTCTATTTCACCCAAGAACTATCCGTTAGGGATTAAAGATGTGGTTAATTTCGGCGACTTCCCCATTGTATGGTCTAACAAGAACTACCGCATGATTTACCTGAATATGGGACACGGTGATGAAGAGTTTATCGATGGAACCCAAAACCTCTTGTTTGTCAATGCTTTCCGCTGGGTGGTAAGCCAGGATAAGGCAGGGAATCCGTTTTTAAAATAAAGACAAGAGAACTATATTCTAAAATTATTTTACAGATATACCTATTTAATATCCTCATGGGACTTTTCTCATGAGGATATTTCTTTTTCAGCTTAGAAGCAGAGGCAAAAAAAGGAAACACACATGTAAAGTATTTTAATAATCACAGAACCAAAGAGAGCATACAACTTTTCGCCTGTCACTATGCGAATACCGATTTCATATAGTAAGATACCTGTAAAAGGCTACCCGCTGTATATCAAACTATTAACTAACAAAAATTACAGAAAACGAAGGTTGATTGGGGTCAAAAATAGGTTCAGGGTCACTATGAACCTTCCAGCCCCCCAAACCAAGAGGATAATGCTGAACAAATGTTGAGAAATAATGATACACATTGCGTAATTCATGTTAACAACAAGCAAAAAAGTAAACAATCGTCGGTCAGTATTTCACTGACCGAAACCACTCTGCCACTCGTAAGTATGCATTACTTACATCAAATGGAGGATATTACGGGCACATTGTCAATATATTCAACCTACACAATATTTGTAAAATCCGCATAGAAATCGGGAGTATCCGAAAGTACCGGCCAACATTTTCTAAAAAGTGCGCATACACATAACAAGTTGTAAAACAAGATAATACCCATCTCAAAAAGGTTCAAAAACGCCCCAAGAAGGGTCATAGTGACCCTGAACCTATTTTTGACCCCTCAAGGTCCTTGTAGAGCCCTGCTAAACCGCTCTGATTTGTAACTTATTTTAATTACGCAATAGAAATAATGACTCCGGACAATAATATAAAGAGAAAGCAATGTAAAGAGGCATAAGAAGCAATGTAGTGCAATGCAAGAAGCAATGTGGTGCAATGTAAGAAGCAATGTCCATTCATGCCACTGGTAAATACAAAGTCAGGACAAGTTATGTACCAGGTAAAGACAAATCCCCGGCATTATCTTCTATAACGCCGGGGATTCTTAAAGAAAACTAATACCCAATCTTACAGCCAACCCGGATTTTGAGTCAATCCGCCTTTAGCCCTATCCATTTCAGATTGGTCAATGGGGAAGTATCTGAACTTCTCTGTCCAACCTTTGTTGGAAATCCTAGACTAAGTAACTCTTTACATATTTACCAATAAATGACATCCTGAAAATATGGATATCCATAATTCAATACAAATGTACGACGAGGAGAATTATGTAATTCTTCAACAGTATTTTGTGTTGGATCAATGCCATATTCAACATTATATGTTCGTGTCTGGTTTGCTTCCACTGATTTTCCCTGAAATGTATAAGTAAAACTAACTGAGACCACTGCTAATAAACGTCCATTAGTAACATCTCCCCAATCAAACATATATATTTTAGGAGATGTTGGCTTCTCAACAGACCACAAACCAGGAACAGCTATTTTGCATGTATTATTTATCTCATATAACTCTCTAGAGTCATCTTTATAAAGTAAAGATACATCACCTAAATCATTCACATCTCTAGGCAACAACATTTCACCATCTAATTTATTGCATATAATAAAATTTATTTGGCTTTTTTTATTAGATATATAAGGTTCCAAATCCGGATTAAATACAACTTCGTATTTTGATTTTTGTATTTGAGGTATCGGACTAACTCCACTAACAATCACTTTTGACGGGTCTGAATAGTCTGGAGTTATTTTACAATTTTCGATTAAAGTTACTCTATTATAATAAACTGTAGGTTTATCCTTTAATGTCCATACACCTAAATAATGCTCAGCAATATTTCCTTCACCGCCTATTGGATTAAGAATTTCATACAAATTAAAAGATAAAGATGGAATTCCAGATGTTGCTTCAGAAGAAGAAGTTCCTTCCATTATAATTTCACTTGTCGTTGTCAACTTAACTTCAGATACAGAATTTGTTGTTGTCTTCCCAAAGATCAAATTTAACCCTCCTTTAATAGCCGAAGCATAACTAGTCACAGGAATCGAAGTAATCAATTTTGATAATTTCTCTCCTAATTTCACTTTGGGAGCAAGTTTATCTATAAAGTTTTTAGCCTCTGAACCACCTAAATTAGCAACTGCACTATATATCCCAGGAGATTTTTGTTTTGTTGTAGTTATTGTACCTACAGTAGAAGATGTTTCTTTACCAATAAAATTAAATCCTGTTATTCTTTTATCATAAGCACCTATAATAAAATCCATATTTTTATAATCCACACTATAAGGAATTAAAAATTCAAAACCATTCCATCCTGGCTCTATCCCTGCAGTAGGATTATTAATCATATTTGAAAATAAAAGAATATCATTCATTGCAGCTCCAGCTTTTACTTCGGAAAGATATTTAGATTCTCCAAGCAGTTTTACTTTTTGTCCACCTGATGTTCTTACAAACCATTGAGTACCTTGACTAGAATTTTCACCTTCATAATAATAAAATATTTTAATGTACCCAGTAAACTGGTTATAAAAACACATATAATTCTGCTTTGCATCAAGTCCTACTTTCTTAAATGTGTGATAAAGCATTTTCCACCCATCTGCTTTCTTTATATCCTTTCGGAATGTTTCCGACAGCGAAGAACTTGTGCCATTAACCCAAGGTGGTGTTACAGATTTAGCTATAGAACCAGATTCCATTGTATTCAACACTATTTTTGAAATATTCTCCCAATTATTAATTAAATCTGGATTAGAAACAGATGTACTTTTTCCATCAACTATAGCGCGAGTTACACATGATGACTCTTTTTCTAGTTCAATATCATCATTACAAGAACATAAACTAGCCACTAAGGCAATCATAATTATAAATAAATATTTTTTCATAACAAATAAATTATAATATTCAAAATCACATTTATTCTTAATAAACCGATAAAATATATTTCTATATTTCCTACTTTATAAATAGTTAATGTCTATTGGGTGGATGGTATTTTAAGAATCGTTTGTCAATAGGTTGTACTGGAGCCGTTGGTATTTTGAAATTGTAATCATTGTAATTCCAAAATTCCAATAATGAATGAATAAACAATAAATATTTCATATAATAATCTCTTTTTAGGGATATATAAAAACGTCTTTTTTACTAATATGTCAATTTATCAATGTGTAACATAATATAAACACTTCTTTCTCAAATATGACAAAATAAAATAATTGTCAAACACATTAGTAAATATTGTCTGCAATAATTAGATAGCACTATCCACACTTAACAAGTATTATTCGCCATTTCATTCATCAATATCTGATGATCTGTACACCCGAAACCTTGCCTTTCATAGCATTCTGTACACTCGTTGGATTTCCTCTGTCCAGTTCCTCGCTGGTGACACGGCTCACGGCAGAAGAAAGTACGCTCTTCTTTTGTACACCATAACCCACCACGATCACTTCGTCCAGTAATTCGGAAGAGTCGGCAAAACGAACTTTCAGATTCGTATCTTCAGCCGTAAGTTTATGTTCTACATTCTCGTAACCGATGAAAGAGAATACGAGCACATCACCTACAGAAGCCTTCAAACTGAAACGTCCGTCAACATCAGTCACCGTACCTATAGCCGGATTGGATTTCACCGATACATTAGCACCGGGAACCGTTTCATTCGTAGGGTCATATACGACTCCTTGTACATTCATTTGTTGGGCAAACAGCTGCAAGGAGCATAAGATAGCGCAAAGCAGCATTAGAATTTTCTTTCGTTTCATAAATAGTAGTATTAGTAATTAATTAAGGAATTCCGATGGACGAAAGTACACGTTCGTTTTAAAATCAAAGTTGAATATTTCTCATAAGAAGTTCATTTTCTAACATTCAAATCAAAAAGGTTTTATTTTAAACTTGGAGTGACGGATTTTAAACCTATCAAAAAATAGCGGCTACACAGGTGTGCAGCCGCTATTTTCTTAATTAGTAAATCAGAGACGAATATACTATCTACCCAAAGTCCAATTTATGGCATTTCTGAACATAGTCGTAAATCCCTCCGTATCGTACAGCCTACTGCTGTGTCCCATCTGGAAGTAAACATTACGTGCTTTCTTATCCTTATTAACCCAAACCACAGGATGGTCACCCATCTTAATATCCGATGCAGGAGTATAAGTGGATTCATCTACTACAGCCAACACTTGTACATTGGGACGGGGACTCTTATCGTATGTGTACCACTCGTCATCGGGAACAACAAACGAAGCTGGTACGCCCTTCATTACCGGATGTTTCTTGTTTTCAATGATAACCGTACCATCTGCCAGCGGAGCTATGTAACCTTTAAAACGAATGCCCCCCATAAAGTCGGAGAACCAAGGCCACATCTGATACCCATCAAACTCACCCAGCAACGTGGCATGATGGAAACCAATCCAGCCCCCTTTACCTTTTTCTATATAGTTGATGAAAGCGTTTTCGGCTTCCTTAGGCCATGTATATGGCGGAAAATCCAATTGGATAATCAAGCTGAACTGAGACAAATAAGCCTCTGTAATGGGAGTGGCATTATTAATTTCCGTAATACTGAAATTATGTTTTGCACCTTCATCCGTCAGCCATTTCATTCCGGCATCCGTAAATCCGCCGTGCTGTCCGCCTCTTTCGGTCAATACAAGTACTTTCGTTTGGTTGGGTTTGCCCAGCAAGCCCTCGGCCACCGTGCGACGCAAATCACCTTTTTCATTGTCACCGCTGTAATCCCAATACATGCCTCCCAGCAAATCTCTGTTCAAGATATACTGGCATTTGATAGCCAACGAACGAGGATTCTCAAAGCCAAAGACAAGTGTATCGTTCTTATTCGCCAAATAGGGAACTTGTGCTACATCATCCCACTTTTCAGTAAAGTCTTTATTGGTATTTCCCACTTTATTATAATCCTGAAAGCTAGGATAGTTAGCGCCGCCACGACCATAGAAGGGCATACCCATCACTAACTTAGAAGGAGGTACACCGGCTTTGAGATGGGCATTTACAGCTTGATCCGAAGTGATCTCTCCACTATTTGCCGAAGGATACAGTGCAGAGTGATGTTTCGGGGCGTTTGCCATATCGTACGCCATAATATTCACAAAGTCGATGTAAGGAAGAATGGCTTTGAAGTCAATGTATTGGGCAGAGGCGGCAGTGGCCAGTGTCAATTCCTTCTTATTGCCTATCGCCGCTCTGATATCACGCATCAAGAGGGTGAAGTTTTTCGTATCATCGGGGGAAGAAGATATTTTTGCTACAGAACTGGTAGGATATTCCCAGTCGATATCTATACCATCCAACCCAAACTCCTTCACTACCCGTTCGCAATCCTTGGCAAATGCCATACGGTTTTCATCACTGGCAGCCATCTCACTGAAACGTCCACTTCCCCAGCCACCGATAGAAAGCAATACATGCAGTCCGGTCTTTTGTTTCTTTAAAGCCACAATCTGTTTCAGACGCTCTTCATTGTCAATCTTGACGCCATTGAAAGTATCGTTTACATGACCGAAAGCATAGTTGATATGCGTCATGTATTGAGGTTCGGGCATCACGTCGCTCCAGGAAGTAACGTAAGCAACAATCACTTTTGAACCGAAAGGTTTCGCAGCGCTCTCTTTAGACTTAGCACTACCATTCGCAGCCAATACAGCCAGGATGGTGACCAAAATCAATTTAAGTTTTTTCATAAGCATTCTATTTAATCAGCAGTTTGACAAACTCGTGAACCTATCAAGGCATAATACAGCATAAATACTTCACCCAAAATTACAATGAACCAAGACCATCTCCAACCTCCGAGCACATCGGCAAGTACACCTTGCAATAAAGGTAAGATAGCACCACCTACTACTCCAATCATAAATACACCGGATGCAACCGAAGTATATTTTCCTAAATGGGCTACAGATAATGTGAATATCGCACCCCACATAATAGAATGGAACAATCCTACTGCGGTAAGCAGCCACGGGTTATTCAAAAGAATAGCCAAAAGGGCAAGTATGCCCGCAGAGATGGTTGTCACCACAAGCTGTACACGCGGAGAAATCTTGCTCAACGAGCTACCCACTAACCGCCCGACAAGCATGCCGCCCCAATATAAGGTAGCCATCAATGCCGGTGACGCATAATCCATTTCTATAGCGTATAGGTTGATATTGGCACCTATACAGACTTCAACTCCTACATAAAAGAAAATAGCTACTACTCCTAAAGTAAGGTGGCTGAATGACCAGACACTTTTTTCAAGCTTCTCTCCCTTCTCAACTCTTGTTCCTTGTATATCGGGCAAAGATAGCTTCATTAATATTAAAACAATCAAAGAAATGACTACCATTAACGCAAAAAATGGAATCATCAACTGATCTATTTGAATATCTTCCATTGCCAGGCCTCCAAAGACCACACCTGTAACGAAATAAGGAGCAAGTGTTGTTCCTACAGAATTGGCAGAGCCACCGATTGCCAATCGTTGGATGGACTGGGTTCCTTTTACATGGCATGCGGTAAGATAAGGGTTGATAACCACCTGCAGAATGGTAGCAGATGCTCCAACCACGAATGAACCTAAAAGGAATATCAAAAAGCCACCGGGGATTACATTTTCACCCACGTGCCAATTGGCACCGGGAAAGTGCACGGTAAAGTAGGAAGAGGCAAAGAATAATCCTAAACCGGCTATCATTACCAGCAGTCCACGCATCAAAGTACCCTTGTAACCGTATTTGCTGATCCAGGATGACCCCACTCCTCCACAGACCGGATAAGCCAAAAACCAAGAGAAGGTAATTAGTGTAGCAAATGTATTTTTCAATCCGCCTACTTCGGCAAGGAATGTTTCTTTCAGAGGACCTTGAAACTGCGTATTGGCAGTGGTAAGGAAACCGACAATAAAGAATAGGAACACCATTGTTATAAATGGTCCCATATAGTTTATTTGTTTTTCTTGTTGTGTCATGATAATTAATTTTAAGTAAGATACTTCCTATTATATAAACTCAATTATGAAAGAGTATTTATTAGATATTAATAGTGAGAAAGTTTGGAAGCAGCCACACTATCCAACAGGAACTCGCAATTTGGATGCAGTTGCAAGATAGAAGCCGGAATGTCTGTTGTCACAGGTCCTTCGAGCAT
Organism: uncultured Bacteroides sp.; assembly: GCA_900555635.1. GTDB lineage: Bacteria > Bacteroidota > Bacteroidia > Bacteroidales > Bacteroidaceae > Bacteroides. The sequence continues at coordinate 188,107 of USLU01000001.1, read as the reverse complement.
TTGTTTAACTATATCCGCCTTATTGACACCTTTGGCAACCAATACTATTTTGCGGGCTTGCATAATGTTCTTTATACCAAGCGTAGCTCCCCCCAATTCTACATCTGTGGGGGTATTTGTCTCTCTACGGATGCGCGTTTCCAATTCAACATTCATTTTAGTTACCCAAGCTTCTCCCTCAAAAGGAGATTGAGGCTGGTTGAAACCTAAGTGTCCGTTCTCTCCCAATCCCAAGATGAGCAGGTCTATACCTCCCCGATTGTCTATCTCTTGCTGAAAGTCCTTACAAGCTTTGTCAAAGTCATCGGAGATGGTAGGCAGCATCAGGAAGTTTTTTTCCTTAACACCTAAGGCATCCATCAATTCGGTTTTTAGCATCGTATAGCATGCTCCTGCATATTCACGCGGCACGTTTGTTACTTCATCAAGTCCAAAGAAAGTAGTAGATGCCACATTAAAAGGATATTCAGAATAGATCTTTCCAATCAAACGGTGCAAATTTCCTGTGGTACGCCCGGTTGAAAGGCCGATAACACTTTCGGGCTTATTCAATATTTCGCCGATAATACGCCAGGCAGCGGTACAATCTAATTCTCTCTCACTATTTGCGACGGTTATTTTCATACTATATATAAGGTATTATGATTTCAATTTTACATATTCATAGCTACTGCACCCGCACCCAGCAAACCGATAAAACCGGGGTTCAGCTTGGTGATAACCACTCCGTTGCTTACAAATCGCATGGTAGTGGGGTGAAGCTTTTCCAAAATCTTCTCGTGCATATAGCCATCGGCCACGATACCACCACCCAGTACCACCGTATCAGGATCGATCACACGCACCAGGTTCATTATCAGATTGGCAAGAGCCTCAGCAGCATTCTCTACCAGCACCGTACAAAGTGGATCGCCCTTCTGACTAAGTGTAAATACTTCGCTGACAAGTACCCGTTCTCCCTTTTCAGCAGGTATATGCAAGTTCGTTTCATATTGGTTACGCAACAAGCGGGCACAGTTATCAAATCCGATACCGGCTGCAATAGCTTCTACACAGTCCATTCTTCCGCAACCGCATTTAATGCCGATATTCACACCTACACGCACATGCCCCACTTCACCGGCATTAAAATGACTTCCGCGTATCTGTCTGCCATTTACTACCGTACCTACCGCAATGCCGGTACCTACATTAACATAGATGAAATTCTTGGAGATTTGTCCGAAGCCCCAAACACGCTCGGCTCTTGTAGCACTCTTTACGTCATTGTCAATGTGGCAAGGGATGTCGTAGGTTTCTGACAATTCCTTTGCCAATGCTATGGGCTGCGTACGGCTGGGATCAATTTGCAACCAGATACCTTTATTGGGATCGACACGACCTATCAGACCGACGCCCATCCCTAACGGCTTCTTGTCATACCAACCTACGGTTCGGATATAATCATCGAGCGATGATTTAATAATTTCCAGTGCGGCTTGCTGGTTAAAATAACCGGAATCATATTTCTTATATTTCAAAATATTACCGTTGCTGTCCACCTCGCCAATCAATAGCTTGGTACCGCCTAAATCAAGACCTAAATACGTTTCCATTTTATATGCGTTTTTTAATATTGTTTACTGTCCACAATATTACGCACTATCAAGGAAACAAGGGTTTATTTTTTAACAAAAAAGGTTCGATACCCGTCCACAATAGTCGAAAAGCTGTTTTTATAGCTTTAAATTTTGCTCGGCCTAACATTAAACTGCTTTTTAAAGCATGTACTGAAATATTTAGGGTCGGCAAAGCCAACCATACTTGCCACGTCGGCAATAGAATATTTACGGGATGCCAGCAATTCTTTTGCCTTGTTCAGACGTACAATCCGGATAAAATCATTAGGCCCCTGACCGGTCAATGTCTTCATCTTGTTGAAAACAGAAGTACGGCTCATCCCCAACTTCCGGCAAAAATCATTGATAGAAAGTTCCGAATTAGCCAATTCCTCATTAACCACCTCCATCACTTTGTCTAAAAACTCTTTATCCAGTTGACTGGTATAATCAATTTCTTCCGGTTGAGACTCCATAGACAAGACGGTATCACGCAGCCGTTGCCTGTTTTGAAGAATGTTCCGTATGCGTACTTTTAACACAGACAAATCAAAAGGCTTGATAATATAGTCGTTTGCGCCGGCTTCCAATCCGAAGATAATATTCTCCCGCTCACTTAGTGCAGTAAGCAATATAATCGGAATATGACTCGTATCGACCGAAGACTTCAAGATGCGGCATAGCTCATCTCCTTCCAATACCGGCATGACTATGTCCGAGATGATAAGATCCGGATTAATTTCCCTCGCCATCTCCAAAGCTTTTCCACCATCGGGCACACCTATTACTTTGTATTCGGAAGAGAGACTATTCATCAGATACTCCCGCATATCAGGATCATCCTCAGCCAACAAAAGCACATTCTTGCCAATGTCCTCGGGCTGTTCAAGTGCAGCGTCAGTAGAGTTTTGTGCCTCCTGATTATCTTCCTGCCGCTCCACAACCACTACACTCGATTTTATCTTTTGCGGAAATACGACCGTAAAGGTAGTACCACTGCCCTCTACACTGCTGAACGAAATACTGCCATGATGTTGTTTAACGATGCGGCGGGTAATCATCAAACCAATACCCGAACCGGTCTCTTCAAAATTCATCGCATTTTGTGCGCGATAATATTCATGGAAAATATTACCCTGTTCCTCCTTAGGAATGCCGATACCTGTATCCCTGACTTCGATTGTCCACTTTTTCTTATTTGTCCTTACAAGAATGTGGATAATCCCCTTCTCCGTATATTTCAATGCATTAGAAAGCAGGTTGTCAATGATATGATCCATTTTCTCCCTGTCAATCCATACTTTGGGCATATCCGGTTCAACTTCCAATTGCAATTCTACCCCTTTTTGCATGGCGGCAAGATGAAACTCGGCCATTTTCTCCTCTAGATAGCTTTTAATGTCATATTGAGATACCTTCAGATGTTCGGCATGTAGCTCTGCTTTCTGCAAATCCAGCAACTGGGTAACCATAGCCAGCAGTTTCTCTACATTCTTCGCAGCTACTCCAACCGTTCGCTTGCTCTCCTCCGGAAGCCCTTCCTGTGCTTCCAGTTCACTCAAAGGAGCTTTTATTAGCGTAATAGGAGTACGGATGTCGTGGGCTATACTGATAAACGAACGTATCTTCTCTTTTATCTTGTCTTCATTGGCTTTGTGCCTTCTATATTGTATAAACATATAGATAAAAACAGACAAAAAGACGAAATAAATCAGTAATGCCCACCAGGATATCCAATACGGAGCATTTACAATGATCTCCAACTCGCGCTCTCCTATCTGCTGCCCGGTATATTTATCAAATGCACGTAAACGGAAAATATACTTGCCGGGAGAAAGATTCGTGTAATTCACACTTTTCACCGAATTAGAATGCTCCCACTGCTTATTATAATTCGTCAACATATACTCATACCTGATACGGTGGGGGGCTATAAAATTAATGGCAGAAAAGGATATGGAGAAAGAGTTTTGATTGTACTTCAGTTTCAACTTCTGCGTATCATTGATATTGGTCTTCAGCAGAGAACCTTTCATACCCGCTTTTACAGACTCGTAAAGTAACTTGAAATCAGTGAATATCAGATTGATCGGAGCATGTTGGTTAAAGTTCAGCGAAGGAGAGAAAGTGATAACTCCTTCTGCCGTACCAAAAGCCAAAGATCCGTTTGCCAGCTTCAAAGCAGCATTAGGATTGTAGAACCCCCAAGTTATATCCAGAAAATCATTCGCACTTACTAATATATCTCTTGAGGAATCCAAATAATAAAGTTCTTTCTCCGTACTTACCCAAATATGACCGGCATTATCTTCCAGCAAACTGTTCACTGAATTAGACACTAATCCATCATTGGTGGTATAAACACGAGTTTGTTTTTTATCCGGGTTAAAGCGGATAAGTCCTTCACCATCGGTAGCCATCCAAATATCTCCGGATGAAGCTTGCAAAAGGCAACGAATAGGATAATGCAAAGTAAAATCACCAAACTGTTGATGCCATTGTGTTTTACCGGTCACTTTATCAAATATTGCCAATCCATCGCAACCGGCAAGTAACAATGTGTTTTTGTTTCCCGCTTTGATGTCTCCAACGCAATCAATAGGATAATATGTATAGGTATCAGTCTGCATATTGTAGCGTGTAAACTCGCCTTCTATGCCTCCGAACCAAAGATGATTTCCTTCGGCATAAATAGCATAAATATAATCGGTAGCTATCCCCTTATCCGATTGCGGGGCTCTTTTGGCTATTTTTTGTACCCGACCGGTCTTCTTATTGATGCAATAGAGTCCGATTCCATATCCACCTGCCCAAATACTTCCTTTAGAATCTTCGGCAAGAGCCAACACTACCTTTCCACTATGCCCTGCATCGTCAAGGAAATGTGTCCATCTATTCTGTTTGGATTGATAGAGGCTGATCCCGTTATTGGTGCCGTACCAACAATCTCCCTCAGAATCCTGAAAGATGACATTTATATGATCTGACTTTAAAGAATTGATATTATGCCGTTCATGTTTTGTTCTTCTGATATCAGGCATATTGGGGTCCAGGTAACTGATGCCATTAGTAGATGTACTGATCCAAATACCGTTATGTTCATCGACACAGATATCGGAAACTGTATTGCCGTTTAAGCTGCGCTCATCGTCTTCGTCAGTCATGTAATGGTGCAATAGCTTCTCTGCATTCCTATCCATTTGGAAAACTCCGGCGCCATCCGCACCTATTAATAAAGTGTTATCGTGTGTTTTTGCAAATGTACGAATCGGAACATGAGGAACAAATGCATCCAATGACCGGATTTGGCCAGTTGACCGTTCAACCACATAAACTCCGTCAGAGAAAGTACCGATAAACAGTTTACCGGCAAATTCATACATCGCTTCGATATGCATTTCCATGGGGAGACGAACAGGCGTGTCGGCAAAAGTGTTACTTGCCGCCTTTTTACTTAATTGGAAAACGCCTTTATCCGTTCCGGCGAAATACGTTGTTTTATCTGCCTGAATAAGGCAAGTTACACTACGGTCCTTAAGACCGGCAAAAGTCAACCCGGCTTTTTCTTCCCAACTATAAATTCCGGTTGACATGCAAATCCAAAGACGATTCTCATCATCCAATAAAATATTGTATATAACGGCGGATGGAGTGGAAACGGATAAATCAATACGCAACAAGAATGAATCTGTTTTATAATCGTATGTATATATCTTCCCGGTCTTTAATGCAATCCAAAGATTACCCGATTTATCGCAGGTCATTACCGTAGAAGACAAGATATGATCTTTAGACTCAACCGTATCATCCAGCCGATAATGCTTTATTTCATTTCCGTCATAACGGTCAATGCCGAAATGCGTATAAGCCCATATAAAGCCTACGGAATCTTTATTGATCTGGAATACTTGCCGGCTACTCAGTCCTTCTCTTAAACTTAGTGAGCGAAAAGAACCGGCAAACGAATGCAAGCACTGAAGAAAAAGTAACAAGTAAATAAAAATATATTTTGTCATAATTGGGATATATCTGCAATTTTCAATACTAACACAGGTTTCATGCATGCAATATTACACACAAATATAAAAAAAGTGGTCGAAAAACTATCCGAATAGGTTTGAATTCTATTACTTTTGCTACCGGAACCAACAAATTTTGAGAAGCAATGCTCAGTAAGTATAAATTAAATCAGCTCTACTTCAAGGATACACAGTTCGCCAACCTCATGACGCGACGCATTTTCAATGTGCTCTTGATAGCGAATCCTTACGATGCCTTCATGCTGGAAGATGATGGTCGTATCGATGAAAAGATATTCAACGAATATACTTCACTCTCTCTGCGTTATCCTCCCCGCTTCGCCCAGGTATCGACCTGCGAGGAAGCTTTAGCCCAACTATCCACCATGCCGTATGATCTTATTATCTGCATGCCGGGAACGGGAGACAATGAAGGTTTTGATGTAGCGCGAAATATAAAAAGCCAATACGAGCATATTCCTATGGTGATATTGACTCCTTTCAGTCATGGCATCACCAAACGGATAGCGAATGAAGATTTAAGTCCTTTCGAATATGTTTTTTGTTGGTTGGGAAATACCGATTTGTTGCTTTCCATCATCAAGTTGATAGAGGACAAGATGAATCTGGAACATGATGTCAACGAAGTGGGTGTGCAACTTATATTGCTGGTAGAAGATGGTATCCGGTTCTATTCTTCCATCCTCCCGAATCTCTATAAATTCGTGTTGAAGCAAAGTCAGGAGTTCTCTACGGAGGCATTGAATGCACACCAGCGCACACTGCGTATGAGAGGGCGTCCTAAAATAGTGCTGGCTCGTACATACGAGGAAGCCATCCATATCTACGAAAAATACAAGAATAATATATTAGGCGTTATTACCGATGTACGCTTCCCACGAGTGGAACGTGGAGAAAAAGACGGATTGGCAGGAATCAAACTATGCGCTGCCATACGCAAGGAAGACCCGTTTGTACCCCTTATTATCCAGTCTTCCGAGTCTGATAATGCTTCCTACGCTTCGAAGTATGATGCCGCCTTCATCGACAAGAATTCCAAAAAGATGGATGTGGATTTACGGCGTATCGTATCTGATAACTTTGGATTCGGCGATTTCATCTTCCGCAATCCTGACACGCTGGAAGAGATTGCGCGCGTAAAGAACCTAAAGGAATTGCAGAATATTCTTTTTGCCGTACCGGCGGAATCATTCCTCTACCATATTAGTCGAAATCATGTAAGCCGTTGGCTATATTCACGCGCCATGTTCCCGGTTGCTGAGTTCTTAAAACCCATCACATGGAACAGCCTGCAGGACGTGGATGCTCACCGAAGAATCATCTTCGAAGCTATTGTAAAGTATCGTAAAATGAAAAACCAAGGTGTGGTAGCTGTATTCAAGCGCGACCGTTTCGACCGTTACTCCAACTTTGCCCGTATCGGTGATGGCTCGTTAGGAGGGAAAGGTCGTGGACTGGCATTCATTGACAATATGGTAAAGCACCATCCCGAATTTGACGAATTTGAGAATGCACGTGTTGCCATTCCCAAAACCGTAGTGCTTTGCACAGATATATTCGATGAATTTATGGATACCAATAATCTGTATCAGATCGCTCTTTCGGATGCAGAGGATGACGTAATCCTGCGATATTTCTTAAAAGCAAAGCTACCTGATAATTTGGTAGAAGACTTCTTCACTTTCTTTGATGTTGTGAAGTCACCTATTGCCATTCGTTCGTCCTCTTTATTGGAAGACTCGCATTACCAACCGTTTGCAGGTATCTACAACACATATATGATCCCCTATCTGGATGATAAATACGAAATGCTGCGTATGCTTAGCGATGCCATCAAAGGAGTATATGCCTCTGTTTTCTTCCGTGATTCTAAAGCATATATGCAGGCCACCAGTAACGTCATAGACCAAGAAAAGATGGCAGTTATCCTGCAAGAAGTAGTGGGAAACCAATATGGCGACCGCTATTATCCGTCTATGTCCGGTGTGGCACGTTCGCTGAACTATTATCCTCTTGGCGATGAGAAAGCCGAAGAAGGTATCGTGAACCTGGCTCTCGGTCTGGGTAAGTACATTGTGGATGGCGGAATGACTCTTCGTTTCTCCCCCTATCATCCGAATCAGATTTTGCAAACCAGCGAGCTGGATATTGCGCTGAAAGAGACGCAAACCCGTTTCTATGCCCTCGACCTGCGGAATGCAGGGCAGGACTTCTCCATCGATGATGGCTTTAACCTACTGAAACTTCACGTTAAAGAAGCCGAAAAAGACGGTTCTTTAAACTATATAGCTTCTACCTACGATCCATACGATCAAGTCATCCGTGATGGTTTATATCCGGGAGGTCGCAAAGTCATCACGTTTGCCAATATCCTACAGCATGATGTATTCCCGTTAGCCAAGATTCTGCAATTAGTATTGAAATACGGGCAACAAGAGATGCGCCGCCCCATAGAAATAGAATTTGCCGCTACCATGAGCCGGGAGAAAGATAAGACCGGTACCTTCTATTTGTTGCAGATTCGCCCCATTGTCGACACCAAAGAAATGCTGGACGAAGATCTTACCACGATCCCTGACGAGAAGCTTTTGCTACGTTCCAACAACTCATTAGGTCATGGCATTATGAACGAGATTCATGATATCATTTATGTGAAAACTGATGACTACAGTGCATCCCATAATCAAGAGATTGCCTGGGAGATCGAAAAGTTAAACCAACATTTTTTGAATGAAGGAAAGAACTATGTATTAGTCGGTCCCGGACGTTGGGGAAGTAGCGACACTTGGTTAGGTATTCCTGTGAAGTGGCCGCATATCAGTGCCGCCCGCGTTATCGTAGAAGCCGGATTAACCAATTATCGTGTTGATCCCAGCCAGGGAACCCATTTCTTCCAGAACCTGACTTCTTTTGGTGTAGGCTACTTTACAATCAATGCTTTTATGAACGATGGAATATACAATCAGGAATTTCTAAATGCTCAACCCGCTGTTCATGAGACTAAATATCTGCGTCATGTACACTTCAACCAACCTATTGTTGTGAAGATGGACGGAAAGAAAAAACAGGGAGTGGTATTATTGCCAGAATAATACTTGCATGCCTTGCATCAACCCCATCAATCTTTCAACTGATGCAATACAATCACCACTACCTCGGCAGGGGCAAACATACGAATGTTCTTATTGGAGGTACCTATACCGTTGGTGATAATCATAGGCGTGTACTTTGAGTTATACTTCAGCCCTGTAAGGAAACGTTGCCCGTAATGGGACGGGACGATGGGAGCGTACAACCCGAATAGCGTAACTTGTCCGCCATGCGTATGCCCGGCAAGTACCAGGTCGGTATTGGTAATAGGAACATCTTCGGCATAATCAGGAGTATGCGTCAGGAGGATAACGAAATCATCCGGAGACAAGTCGAGCGTGGGCGACTTGCCATTCTTTACCAAATCAAAAGGATTGCGGACTCCTGCTATCAGGATTTCTTCACCATCCCGTTTCAAGGTATCTACTTTATGTTCTAAAAGATGCATACCATAGCGGTTCATCTCCTGCACAATATCGTCATAACAAGCTTCGTAGTCATTGTTTCCAAGTACGGCATACGTTCCCATCGGCGTTTTAACTTTGGCAAGAGCAGCCATAACGGGCGGCACATACTGACAACCTTCATGGAAATCACCCCCAATCAGCAATACATCGGCACGCTGGGCAATGAGCAGACGGACAAGGTCATTCAAACCTTTCTCCTTCAACAGACTTTGATAGTGGAGATCGGAGACAAAAGCAATACGGAAACCTTCAAAAGCAGCAGGCACATCACGATGGGTAAAGTCGTACACTTTTACACGGTCGACTCCTTTATAAACAGACGACACATCGATGGTGCGCGAACTGATCTTCGTACCACGCTGTACAATCTTTTTAGGTGGCTTTACGACTATTTTCTGCTCCGGCTTCTTCGGTTGCTGACGTTTCACGGGAAGATGACGGATATTACGCAAGTCCGACTGGTCGAAAGTGAGAAGCGGAGAAAGAGAGGAAGACAAACCTATGGTATCGGCCAATAAAGTGCTATCGGTTTTCAATACAGGTTGCGGTATTGGCGAAACGAGGTTGCGTTTCGACTTACAAGAAGAAAACAACAACAAGAAAAGAACAGATATGTATAGTAACTTTTTTATCATAATAAATCAAATGAATAGCCATTTGCATGCTATCACAATTCTTCGTGCTGCAAAGATAAGCATTATGTCGAAAAGAAACCTTACTTTTGCCTTGATTACTGAAACAGACATGAAAGAGATTAAACAAAATTCACTCCAAGCCTGGCTACTTGCCGCCCGCCCCAAGACGCTGACGGGAGCCATTATACCTGTACTGATAGGTACTGCCCTGACCCTTGCCAATGCAGAGTTCAAAGCCATTCCCGCCCTGCTGTGCTTCCTCTTTGCTTGTGGCATGCAGATGGCCGCTAATTTTATCAATGATTTATTTGATTATCTGAAAGGAACCGACCGTGAAGACCGCCTCGGTCCCGAACGTGCCTGTGCACAAGGCTGGATTACTCCGGGAGCTATGAAATGGGGAATCGGTATTACAGTGCTCCTCTCCTGCCTCATCGGTTGCGGACTGCTCTACGAGTGTTGGGGACACCTGCCGTATGGAGGATGGGAGTTAATTGCATTGGGAGCAACCTGTGTTTTGTTTGCTTTTCTCTACACAACTATACTCTCGTATCAAGGTTGGGGGGATTTGTTAGTACTGATATTCTTCGGTTTCGTGCCTGTGTGCGGGACCTATTATGTGCAGGCATACACGATTACAGCAGATGTGGTGGTAGCCTCACTTATCAGTGGAATAGTAATCGACACCTTATTGGTAGTAAACAATTATCGCGACCGTGAGCAAGATGCCCTTAGCGGGAAGCGAACGCTGATTGTTCGTTTCGGAGAACCTTTCGGAAGATACCTATATCTAGGATTAGGAATTGTAGCTACCCTACTATGCTTTTGGTTTGTAAAAGACTGGAATATAACAGCCATACTACTCCCCTTCTTCTATCTCTTTGCCCACGTACGCACTTGGCGACGGATGTGCGAGATACGAAGTGGTAAAAAATTAAACAGCATATTGGGCGAGACTTCGCGCAATATGCTGTTTATGGGATTGCTACTGAGTGCAGCTATAATAATGTAAGGATAAGAAAGTTATCACTTCTTCCCGTACATCTTCTCATAGTACTTCTGATAATCACCACTAGTTACTTCTTCTACCCAGTCCTGATTATTCAGATACCACTCAATAGTCTTGACGATACCTACTTCGAACTTGGTTTCGGGATACCAGCCTAAAGCCTCGGTTATCTTGGCAGGATCGATAGCATAACGTTGGTCATGACCCAGACGGTCTTTAACGAAAGTAATCAGGTCTTCGTTAATCCAATCAATGGAAATCTGACCGTCAGCACCTTTCACTTGCTTCTTCAGCACTTGGCGATATTGAGGTTGTTCTTCCATCAAACGACGGATAGTAGCAATGGTCAGCTTTACAATCTCAAGATTGGTCTTTTCGTTATGGCCTCCTACATTGTACACTTCACCTTCGGTTCCTTTTCGAACTACGAGGTCGATAGCTTTGCAATGATCTTCTACATACAACCAGTCGCGCACGTTGCTTCCGTCACCATACACAGGAAGATTCTTTCCTTCGAGGATATTCTTGATAATAAGCGGAATCAGCTTTTCGGGGAAATGGTAAGGTCCGTAGTTATTGGAACAACGGGTAAGGGTTACCGGCATTTTATAAGTATCGTGATAAGCCATCACTACCATATCTGCACTGGTCTTCGAAGCGCTATACGGGCTATGCGGACAAAGCGGAGTTTGTTCGGTGAAATAGCCTTCAGCTCCCAATGAACCATATACTTCATCAGTAGATACTTGATGATAACGTACACCTGCACGCCAGGTGGGATAGCCGTTTTCATCCTTGCCGGTCACCCATGCACGACGAGCGGCATCCAGCAGATTCTGAGTACCCAGGATATTCGTAACTAAGAAAAGCTGCGGATTCTCGATACTACGGTCTACATGACTCTCGGCAGCGAAGTTCACTACATAGTCAAATTTATATTTGGCAAACAGTTCATCTGCCAACTCACGGTCGCAGATGTCGCCTTTCACAAAGAAACAACGGTCTTCGTCAATATCTTTGGCAATTGTTCCCAAATTTCCGGCATAAGTCAATGCATCCAATACCACCACTTTGATATCAGCATGCTTTGCCAGAATATACTTTATATAATTGGCACCGATAAAGCCGGCAGCTCCAGTTACAAGATAAGTCTTCATAAGTTATGAGTTATGAGTTATAAGTTATTTGTTTATGGTCAGATAATCAATTGTCAACTATCTCCTTGAATCGGCAAGCTCCATCAGATATTTGCCATACTCGGTTTTGCCAAGTTGTTCGCCAAGATGATAGAGTTGGTCTATATCGATCCAGCCTTTGCGCCAAGCTATTTCTTCAATGCAACTTACACGAAAACCTTGACGGTTCTGGATGGTAGCTACAAAGTTACTGGCTTCGAGCAAGCTATCACAGTTACCGGTATCAAGCCAGGCAAAGCCACGACCGAAGATTTCAACTTTCAGCGTACCTTCATCCAAATAGAGACGATTGAGGTCGGTAATTTCATATTCGCCACGAGCGGAAGGTTTCAATGCAGCAGCTTTGGCAGTTACGGTTGAGTCATAAAAATAGAGACCGGGAACGGCATAATTACTTTTGGGCTTTGCCGGTTTTTCTTCGAGAGAAATGGCTTTTCCATTATCGTCAAATTCTACCACACCGTATGCACGGGGATCTTTTACATAGTAACCGAAGATGCAAGCGCCCTTGTCTATGGAAGCCGCACGCTTCAGCATAGCAGAAAAGCCCTGACCATAAAACATATTATCACCTAAGATAAGGCACCCCGGTCCACCTTCCAGAAATTCTGCTCCCAGTACGAATGCTTGCGCCAGTCCGTTAGGATTCTCTTGGATTTTATAGGAAAAGGACATTCCAAGTTCTTCACCGTTTCCCAATAATTCACGGAACATAGGCAAATCACGAGGGGTAGAAATTATCAGTACTTCACGGATTCCCGCCAACATCAGAGTAGAAAGCGGGTAGTAAATCATGGGTTTGTCATAAACAGGCATTATCTGCTTAGAGATAGCCTTAGACAACGGATAGAGACGAGTGGCGCTGCCACCAGCCAGAATAATTCCTTTCATATTCAGTTCTTTTTTCGTGATACAAATAGAGAATAAAATAAGAAGGAGGACCATGCCCCACGGCTCTCGTTGCTATTCAAAGTGCAAATATCAGAAAAAAAAGAGACTTGACAAAATAAGAAGAATAAATTATCTGTTATAAGTTATTTTGATAGAAATTCAAAAATACCGTATCTTATCCTGCCAATTCTATCACTTCAAGATCTCGGAATGCTCCATCTTCAACAACAAAGCGAACCATTGTACGCACCTGATGGAATCCGGAGATACCCGCCGCTCCGGGATTGATGTGGAGCATGTCGAGCGTTTTATCATATTTCACCTTCAATATATGGGAATGTCCGCTAATAAATAACTTGGGTGGATGTACCAGGATACTGCCTTGTATTGAAGGGTCATATTTCCCCGGATAACCACCTATATGTTTCATCAACACTTCTGCACCATCTACAGTAAAACGCAATGTCTGCGGATAGATTTGGCGAATATCTTGTCCGTCTATATTGCCATATACCGCACGAAAAGGACGGAATGCCGCTAACTTCTGCGCCACTTCCAATGAACCGATATCACCGGCATGCCATATTTCATCACATGATTCGAAATATTGCAGGTACTTCTCGTCCCAATAAGCATGCGTATCTGATAATAAACCAACTTTTGTCATCTTTCTATTGTTTATATCTGCAAAGGTAACTATATTTGGGAAGTAATCACTAACCTTAGCATTATGGAGAACAGATTTTTTAAACGTGATATCAGCTGGCTGTCTTTCAACTACCGGGTATTATTGGAAGCCGAAGACGAAACATTGCCACTGTACGAACGTATTAACTTCATTTCTATATATTCGTCAAACTTAGAAGAGTTCTACAAGATTCGTGTAGCAGACCATAAAGCAGTTGCTACCGGCGCTGCCCAAAGTGATGAAGAATCCGTACAATCTGCCATCGAACTGGTTGATGCCATCAATAAGGAAGTCAACCGTCAAATGGAAGACCGTATCCGCATCTATGAGCAAAAGATATTGCCAGCCTTACGGAAACATCATATCATCTTTTATCAAAGCCGTAATGTAGAGCCTTTCCACAAAGAGTTCCTGCGCAATTTCTTTAGAGAAGAAATCTTCCCTTACCTGGCTCCTGTGCCCGTTAGCAAGGATAAGGTTATTTCATTTCTGCGTGATAACCGGTTATATCTTGCCGTACGTCTGTATCTAAAGGATGTACCGGCACATTCACCCGACCATACCCAATACTTTGTGATGAAGTTACCCTATAGCAAAGTCCCCCGTTTCATCGAGTTGCCTAAGGTGGGTAAGAATTACTACCTGATGTTTATCGAAGATATAATCAAAGCCAATATTGACACCATCTTCCCTGGTTATGAAGTGGATAGCAGTTATTGTATCAAGATTTCCCGTGACGCGGATATCCTAATAGATGATGCCGCAAACACTTCTGAAATTATTGAGCAAGTGAAGACGAAGGTAAAGAAACGTAAAATAGGTGCAGTCTGCCGTTTCGTATATGACCGTGCCATGCCTCAGGACTTTCTTGATTTTCTGGTAGATGCCTATCGCATAGATCGCCGTGAGTTGGTACCGGGTGACAAACATCTCAATATGGAGGATTTACGTCATCTGCCCAACCCTAACCATACCGTGCGCCCTATCAAGAAACCTCAGCCCATGAAACTGACGTGCCTGGACGAACGCGAATCCATCTTCCGCTATGTAGAGAAGAAGGATTTATTGCTGCATTATCCTTACCATTCTTTCGACCACTTCATACATTTCCTGTACGAAGCGGTACACGAGCCTACCGTACGTGAAATCATGGTAACCCAATATCGGGTAGCCGAAAACTCAACTGTTATCAACACTTTGATAGCTGCCGCCCAAAACGGAAAGAAGGTCACTGTATTCGTGGAGCTGAAAGCCCGCTTCGATGAAGAAAACAACCTTGCCACTGCCGAAATGATGAAAGCAGCCGGCATCAATATTATATATAGTATACCGGGGCTGAAGGTACATGCCAAAGTAGCCCTTATCTTGCGCCGTGACAAAGAAGGACATAAGCTGACCAGTTATGCGTATATCAGTACGGGTAACTTTAATGAAAAGACGGCTACTCTCTATGCAGATTGCGGACTATTCACCTGCAACTCCGTTATTGTGAACGATTTGCATAATTTATTCCGTACCTTGCAAGGAAAAGAGAATCCGGTCTTCCACCGTTTGCTGGTAGCCCGCTTCAATCTGATACCGGAATTAAACCGCCTTATCGACCATGAAATGGAGCTTGCACAAAATGGTAAACGTGGCAGAATTATCTTAAAAATGAATGCCTTGCAAGATCCTGCTATGATAAACCGTCTCTACGAAGCATCTCAGGCAGGTGTTGAAATAGATTTGATTGTCCGCGGTATCTGTTGCCTTATTCCCGGACAAGCATACAGCAAAAATATTCGTATAACCCGTATCGTGGATACATTCTTGGAACATGCCCGTGTATGGTATTTCGGCAATAGTGGAAATCCCAAAATTTATCTCGGTTCACCGGACTGGATGCGTCGCAATCTATATCGCCGTATTGAGGCTGTCACTCCTATTTTAGATCCTGATCTAAAAGAAGAACTAACGGATATGCTATCTATCCAACTATCCGATAAACGGAAAGCTTGTTTCGTAGACGATCATCTGCGTAACCGATGGAAATCTTCACGACCGCAAAAAGAAAAGATTCGTTCGCAATATAGTTTTTACGAGTACCTTGCTAAAAAGTTGAGACTTGAAAGTTAGCTGCGCTATATAATATGTCTCATAGTAACTTTCAGCTCTCAACTTTCAGTTCTTTTGTAACATTTCTGTAATATGTATGACATTTCCCTGCAACACGCATTTCGTTCCTTTGCAGCCAGAAATAAAATACATATTTATGGAAACAATCTACTTAGGAATCGTAATCTTCCTGTTTGTCCTTGCGATATTCGACCTCGTGGTGGGCGTCAGTAATGATGCGGTTAATTTTCTCCAATCGGCTGTCGGTGCAAAGGCGGCTTCTTTTAAAACCGTACTGTTCATTGCAGGTATCGGTGTTTTTATAGGCGCAGCTCTCAGTAATGGCATGATGGACATTGCACGACATGGCATCTATCAACCTGAACATTTCTACTTTGCCGAGATCATGTGCATCCTGCTCGCTGTAATGCTGACGGATGTAGTACTGCTGGATGTATTCAACACGATGGGCATGCCCACCTCTACCACAGTCTCAATGGTATTTGAGCTATTAGGAGGAACCTTTGCACTGGCACTCATCAAGGTGTATGGCAACGACTCATTGGGAATGGGCGACCTCATCAACACCGACAAGGCGTTATCCGTAATCATGGGTATATTCCTTTCCGTAGCTATCGCGTTCTTCTTCGGTATGCTGGTACAATGGCTGGCTCGTATCGTATTTACCTTCAACTATAAAAAGAAGATGAAATACAGCATTGCTCTATTTGGTGGTATCGCTGCTACGTCTATCATCTATTTTATGTTGATTAAGGGTTTGAAGGATAGCTCTTTCATGACTGCCGATAACAAGCATTGGATTCAGGACAATACCGGATTGCTTATCCTTTGTTTCTTTGTATTCTTCACCATATTGATGCAGATTCTACATTGGCTGAAAGTAAACATCTTTAAAGTAGTAGTACTTTTGGGTACTTTTGCCCTTGCACTTGCCTTTGCCGGCAACGACTTGGTAAACTTTATCGGTGTACCTCTTGCCGGTTATTCTTCTTTTATCGATTATACTACCAACGGAATGTCTGCCGGAGCCGATGGCTTCCTGATGACTTCACTGTTAGGTCCGGCTAAAACGCCTTGGTATTTCTTGTTCGGAGCGGGCGCCATCATGGTATTTGCTCTCTGTACGTCGAAAAAAGCACACAATGTTATCAAAACATCTGTTGACCTCTCCCGCCAGGACGAAGGTGAAGAGACTTTCGGTAGTACTCCGATAGCACGCACACTAGTGCGTATTAGCATGACTATGGCTAATGGAATTTCTAAAGCAACCCCCGAACGTACCAAACACTGGATTAACCAACGTTTTCAGAAAGATGAAGCCATCATTGCCGATGGTGCAGCCTTCGACTTGGTACGTGCATCAGTCAACCTGGTTTTGGCAGGTTTGCTCATTGCATTGGGTACCTCTTTAAAGCTTCCTCTTTCTACCACATACGTTACTTTCATGGTTGCCATGGGTACCTCGCTTGCCGACCGTGCCTGGGGACGTGACTCTGCCGTATTCCGTATAACCGGTGTACTCAGTGTGATCGGTGGCTGGTTTATCACAGCCGGAGCCGCCTTCACCATCTGTTTCTTTGTAGCTATGCTGATTCACTTCGGAGGTACAATTGCCATCATCGCTCTAATAGGTTTGGCTATATTCATGCTGATACGCAGCCAAGTCATGTACAAGAAGCGCAAAGAAAAAGAAAAAGGCAACGAGACTTTGAAACAACTGATGCAGAGTAACGATAATGATGAAGTTTTAGAGTTATTACGCAAACATACTCGTGAAGAACTGACTAAGGTATTAGAATTTACTGAAGAGAACTTCGAGCGTACCGTCACTTCTTTCCTGCATGAAAATCTTCGTGGATTACGCCGTGCTATGGGTTCTGTGAAATTTGAAAAGCAACTTATCAAACAGATGAAGCGCACAGGAACACTTGCCATGTGCCGCCTGGACAATAATACAGTCTTAGAAAAAGGGCTTTATTACTACCAGGGTAATGACTTTGCGAGTGAATTGGTATACAGTGTCGGACGCCTTTGCGAACCGTGCCTGGAACATATCGATAACAACTTCAAGCCGCTCGATACCATTCAGAAAGGTGAGTTTGCCGATGTAACGGAAGACATCACGTATTTGCTTCAGGTTTGCCGCCGTAAATTGGAGAACAACGACTACGAAGGCATGGAAACGGAGATACGAAAAGCCAATGAGCTAAACGGACAATTAGCTCACTTGAAGCGTGAAGAGTTACAACGCATTCAGATGCAAAATGGTAGTATAAAAGTCAGCATGGTTTACCTGACAATGATACAGGAAGCTCAGAATGTAGTAACTTACAGCACCAACCTGATGAAAGTGAGCCGCAAATTCCAAGCTGAAGAATAAATTAATTAATATCATCTCAACTAAAGAAGGGCAAGCCGGATAGTTCAATCCGTTCTTGCCCTTCTTTTATTGTATACAGCTTATATCCTATAACTTATTACTTCTGTACTACAGGAGCTTTCAGTTTGATCTCCTCCCATTCCGTCCACACGGGCGAAGCCATATATTGAGGTTCTTGCATCTTGCCAATCAACGCTGTAGCTTTCTTCACCTCGGCATTGGTCTTCTCGAACAACTGCTTCATGGTGAGATCTCCCTTGGTATCTTTTATAGCTTTAATCAAGAAGTAGGTATAGTATCCCTGCTTCTTGTCATGGTATACACTGGAGGTCTGGTCGCCACTACTGGACGAGAAACTCAATGTATGTCCCTGTGGCAAACCAACCTTCGGTACCACACGTACTCCTTTCTGGGCAAGTAGAGGGGCGGCACTCTTATAGCCACCACTAAAGCAAGCATCCAAGAATACATAAGCACCTTTAATGGGATAAGTTGCCAAGCGTTTATACAAATCGGCAAGTGAGACTCCCAAACGGATATTCTTACCCGTAATATCTACCGGAAGCAGATAAGGTTCTTTGGTAGCCTCATCATTATTACCATGACCGGAATAGTAGAATATCAATTCGGCTTCGGGATCAGTGCTTGCCATATTTACCAGCCAGTCCAGTTGCTCGTGCATCATACCGGCAGTGGCATTGGGCACGATCTTAATCTGGCCATCGGGAACACCGAATGTACGTACGCAATATTCACGGAACACCATTGCATCATTCACCGCATACGGCACATTTATCTCGGCATTGGCACCCGTCATGCTATAATCTTCATTGCCTATTACCAAAGCATAGCGATGGCGATTGACTGCTCCCACCGGAATATCTTCCAACAGTTCACTCTTAAAACCGATTTGGTAGTCTTTAGCGGCTACCTTACGTGCAGCCAGATTTCCATTAATTTTAATAGAACTGGAAGCAGTAAGATATTCTCCTACTTTCACTTTATAGGCTTCATTCAAATTAGAAGAATGACTATCCTCACTGATGCTCACCATAACAGCAATAGAGTCGCCATCGAAACGTTTGTTTACCAAGAAACCATAGTCCAGTGTTGCTACGTCGCCGGGAGCAATACTGTCGATGGTCATTTCGGGACTATCGGTAGTAAAGATATTATTGGGCAACTTGAAGTTTAATTTCACCTTACGAGCAGTCTTTGTACCGAAATTCTGCACAGCAAGCGTCAGTTTACCATTCTTACCGATAGTGATAGAAGAGCCCTCGGATGCAAAGAATTGATGGTCTGCCACCCGCAAGCGAGGCATAGCATATTCTTGCGTATTGACAATCAGCTCAGCCGGATCGGCATCAAAACCGTTTGCTTCGAAAGCATAGATATTGATCTTTGCCAAAGCAGTCGGCATTTCTTTTTTCACCAGATAGCGGAATGTGTATTTCTTGGATGTTCCTGCCGGAATATTACCACCATCCAATTCACGAGGACCATCAAAATATTCGTCATATCCTTGTTGTTCGGATAAGCGGAGACGAAGATTGTAAGCATCTCCTTGTCCCTTGTTCTGGATAGTGAATTGTACTGCAAAGCTCTCGCCCGCATCAATCACCTTATTAGAATTACCATCTGTAAACTCATCCACTTGAATTACCAACTGTGCAGGCTCTACCGGCACCGGAGCAGATTCTTGCTGCTGAGTCACGCTCTGCGACTTTTTCAGAGCATCGTTATATGCCAGTAGGCGGGACGGGAAGGATGTATAAGAGGCACCGTCTGAAATGATCTTCGTCAAAACTTCATATTCGGACTTCATATCCATATACTGATAAACACCTGCCAATCCTTGCATATACATCTTAGAAGAAGGTTCCTTCTCTAAAATCTTCATGAACAAGTCTTTTGCATCCAACAAATAACCCGAAGCCCGTTGGCGTACCAGTGCATATTCAGTATCGTTAGCAATAGTGGCACCATTATTCACTATCTCCGTTGCTACATTAAAATTGGCACGTGCCACCCCGGTCAGTAATTCAAAATTGTTGGGATACAAAGCATACAGGCGTTTGTAGATATCAAGCGCCTCCGTATTCTTACCTTGGCGTTCAAGGATACGTGCCTTGATGGGCAACACTTTGTCATTATTAGGATCGACTACAAGAATACGGTCAATAGCACTTAACAGTTTGGGCATGTTATTCGTAGCAATATGCACGTTTACCAAGTTGTAGAGAAAATCCAAAGAAACCGGATATTTAGCAATAGCCTTCTCCAGTACCTTTTCTTGTTCAGCATAGTTTTTCTGCGCCTGATAAATCATGTTCATATACACGTAACAATCCTTTTCCTGTGCCTCCGTACCCGTATTCAGGTATTCTTCAAAATACTTCAATGCTTGAGAATACTTTTGCAGGTTATAGGCAGACACGGCTGCATAATACACCACAGAAGCATAGCGACTATCTTTAGGCAGCAATTCGCTACGAAATATCTTCAACTGTGGCATTTCAATATAGGCAGCGGCAAAATCAAGCGCCTTAGCCGGTTGCTTCTGCTCCGAATAGTATACAGCACCATTCAATAAATAAGGGTACATGGCACGCAAACGATTCTTGGCGCCACTCAAATACTGACCGTTATCCGATGCTTCTACTACCTTCATGAACAACGTGTAACTATCCAGCAGGTAGGAATACATGCCGGTTACATTTGTTCCTTTATCACGCTCACTTTCAAAAAGCACATATTGCTGGTTAGCACGGCTGGAAGCAGTGGCGGCATCTTGTGCCACCACCTTTCCAAATGCTCCTAGCAAAAGAATGGTTGTCAGTATGAAAATTTTCTTCATATCCAGTCTGTTTTTTCAATTATCCGATACTAATTATTTTACCGGGAATGCATCCATAATTACAAATTCTACATTAATCTTACGGAACTCACCACCACGTTCTTTGGCTACTTCCACGTGATATTCATAATCATTCTTTGTATTAGCCAATGTATTGACATTCTTTGCTACATAGTCTTTTACACCCGCGGCACGCATTAAAGCCAATTGTTCATTGCTGGTAATACCGGAAGCTTTTGTTACAGTGATATTATCCAGATTGCCATCTTTATAATAAGGCTCATCAATAAATTCACCATATTGTCCGTTGTAGGCAATCTTACCACGAATAGGACTGGCGTCGGCCGAGCCGGTAATTATCACTTTTACTTGTTTGCCTTCGGCCAGATACTTAGAGAAGTCGCCTTCGAAAGCATTCTTAATAATCTTCATCAAAGACATTGCCGCATTAGAACGTTCTATGTTGTAGCCGCCTGACGGGAAGTCTTCTTTAGCTGAGAACTCCTTGTTGATAACTTCGTATTGATAACCCACCTTATAATTCAGAATTTTGTTTCCATTGGCATCTACACCCGGAACGACTTCTGTTCTTACATCAATCTGGGTATTCTCCGTAATCAACTTATCTTGCTTCTTCTCCTCGATAACAGCTTCTTTGATTTCTTTCAGCTGAACTTCTTCACGACTTGCTTGCTGCATTACTTCCAAAGGCACAAAGTTGGCATCGCTTTCCAATGCAGTCAGTTTGGTACGTCCTATGTTATCGTAGATGTATACTTTGTTAGTAGTTTCATTACGTACCTCCACGTATGCCAATTCAAATTCGTCTTTGTCATTCAATACATACACTGCATTATCGAATTTCAAATTCTTGCCATCCTTGAAATCTCCAACTTCACCGGCAGGCACTTCCAAAGCAATGCTACCTAATTTATCAAAGCCGATGTTCAACATATTATTGGAAGCATCGTAGTCACCGACAAAAGGATTATCAATGGAAACACGATCGCCAGCCAACGCTGTAGCAACTTCCTGGGCAAATAATTGTTGCTGCTTCAAACGGGTTTCGTCGTTTACACGAATCGCATAGTCTTCCATCGATTCACCCTGCATCATCTTCACCCATTCGTTCATCTTGGCATCTACTTCCTTGCTCATCATTTTACCAAAGAAAGGATTCAAACCGTTCGCATCCCAAAACACCAGGCCTTTTGCACGATTAGTGAGCATAAAAACATCGCCATTCTGCTTATTCATAAAGAAACGGTTGCCTGTTACACTACCGCCCGGTTCATCCAATGTCTGTTCTACGGTACTATTCTTCAAGTTCATAACGACAATAGCATTGCCGTCTTTCACTACACTTACATATTTGCCTTCCGGATGGAAAGAGGGGGCAGATAAATTACTTCCTATTTTGTCGAAAATATCTATTTTCTCCCAGTTCTTTGTATCAAGAATTGTAAGACGGTTATCATCGGTTACTACAGCCAGTAAGGATGCATCAGAGGAGAAATCCATACCGGTCACATTGCCTGTCATAGGAATAGCCTTGCGTAGCTCCTTAGTCTGGAAATTCCAAATATCGATATTCTTACCTGTACCGGCGGCTATAAAATAGTTATTCGGACTCATAGCCAACTTGGTAGCCGGAGCCTTTCCTTGAATATATGCTTGCGGCAAATATTCCTTGGTATCATAAATAATGATTTCTCCCAGAGAATTGGACGCAATAAAATTACGTGCATCGGCTGCATAGCACATGGCAAGGGAAACGATATCCCCTTTTGAGGCATCTTTCATCAGTTCAGCTCCAGACTCGCCGGGCAATACAAAACTTAAATTTTTCCTTGCTTTCAGTCCCTTACGTTTCTCCTTCAACTCAAACATTTTCTTATTACGGTCGCGGAAAGAATAAATACTTATTTCTTTCTTTCCCCGCAACAGAGCCAATGAGCTACCTGTAGGATTAAAGATGATTTGATCGATATCACGCAAATCAGCGACAGGGATATCACGCAAAGTAAACAAAGAACCATTTGACAGGAATGCTGTGCAAAATGTAGTGTTATCAAAAGCTGTAATACGCTTTTCAGAAGGAAAACTTCTTTTTACTTCTATCTGTGCCACTGCCTGACTACAGAAAAAAGCCGCTGCAAAGAATAAAGCGGCGCCCTTAACCGGACCGGTCCACAATCTCATCTCATTCATAACCAGTAATGTTTATATTTGCTCATGTTATTAAGTATTTGCAAATATAAACATTTATTTCCTACCCAATCAGCAATAAATTCCATTTTTTTTATCAAAAACGGTTTTTCTTGTACTAAGAAGATAAAATCAAAGACCAAGATGCTCAAAAAGATAGATAAGATGTAAAACCAACATTCACGGTTTTCAGTGACAAATATTATATCACTTTCAATCCCATTTTTTCAGCTCGTTGTAACATAAAGGTGCGTGCCGCCTCGTATTCATTAGGGATAATTCCGTCCAAAATAGCGTCTTTTATTGCACTCTTCAATGCTCCAACCTGTTGGCATGGACTCAAACCGAATGTTTTCATAATTTCCTCTCCACTAACAGGAGGCTGGAAGTTACGTACACGGTCACGCTCCTCTAAGTCTTTCAACTTCTGGCGCACTAATTGGAAATTATTCAGAAAACGTTTTTTACGTTCCATATTCTTGGAAGTGATGTCAGCCTCGCATAAAGTCATCAGATCATCAATGTCATCACCAGCCTCGAAAAGCAAACGGCGAACGGCAGAGTCGGTCACTACATCATCTGCAATAACGATGGGACGCATGTGCAAACTCACCATCTTTTGCACATACTTCATCTTTTCATTCATAGGTAACTTCATCTTACGGAAGATATTCGGTATCATCTTCTCACCGATAAAGTTATGATTATGGAAAGTCCAGCCGGCGCGGGGTTCCCAACGCTTCGTCACCGGTTTTGCAATGTCATGCAGAAGTGCCGACCAGCGCAACCAGAGGTTATCAGTCATTTTGCTGATATTGTCAAGTACCTCAAGAGTATGATAAAAATTATCCTTATGCGCCCGTCCGTTACGTGTCTCCACTCCCTGCAAAGCTATCAATTCAGGGAAAATAAGTTCCAGCAAACCACTGCGATCCAAATCTATAAATCCTTTGGAGGGAATCGGAGACTGAAGGATCTTATTCAGCTCATCTGCTATGCGTTCCTTTGATATGATGGAGATACGTTCGCGATTGCGACACAAAGACTCAAAAGTGGCATCATCTATATAAAAGTTCAATTGGGTGGCAAAGCGTATACAACGCATCATGCGCAGGGGGTCGTCGCTGAAAGTGATATCCGGATCGAGTGGAGTACGAATGGTTTTTTCTTTCATATCGTCCATCCCGCCAAAGGGATCGACCAATTCGCCATAACGGGATTGATTCAAACAAACGGCCAAAGCATTAATGGTAAAGTCACGCCGATTCTGATCGTCTTCCAAAGTACCATCTTCTACTATCGGTTTGCGGGAATCGTGTGTATATGATTCTTTTCGGGCACCTACAAATTCCACTTCCGTACCGCGATACTTCAATTGTGCCGTACCGAAATTCTTAAAAACAGAAACATGCGCACCACGTCCCAAACGTTTGCCCAGTGCCTCTGCCATTGCAATGCCGCTACCCACCACTACCACATCAATATCCTTGGAGGGACGTTGAAGGAAAATATCGCGTACATAGCCTCCTACCACATAACATTCTAATCCTAAATCATCCGCTGTTTCAGATATTCGTTTGAATATGTCATCACTAAATCGATCTTTCAGTTCTTCTGCCGTCAACTCTATCATTTGTCAATAAATCATTTTGAGCGTGCAAAGATACGGATATTATTTTTTATTTTACTCTCGGTTTATACTATCTTTGCCCACGCTAACAATAGAACAATGAATATGAAGAAATTGATACTCTTTGCGTGCATAAGTTGCATGCTCTTTTCTTGCGAAGATGTAGAAAAGAAAGCCGGAGAAAAGCTCCAAGCTGCCCGTACTACTTTTGAACAAGGTAATTACAATGAAGCAAAGATGCTGATTGACAGTATTAAAATACTATATCCCAAGGCATTCGAAACCCGTCGTGCAGGAATCGGCCTGATGCAGGAAGTGGAATTGCAGGAACAGGAAAAAAGTCTGGTCTACCTTGATAGTATGCTTCAAGCCAAGCAAAAGGAGTTCGAGGCCGTTAAAAGCAAATTCACTTTCGAAAAAGATGCTGAGTATCAGAAGATAGGCAATTACCTGCATCCTTCTCAAGTAATAGAAAAGAACCTGCACCGTTCTTTCCTCCGCTTTCAGGTAAATGAAAAAGGTGAAATGAGTATGACTTCCATTTATTGCGGCCCCCGCAACATTCATCATATAGCTGTTAAAGTAGTTGCTCCTGATGGCAGTTTTGCTGAAACGCCCGCATCTAAAGACAGCTATGAAACGACTGATCTTGGCGAGAAAATAGAAAAAGCCGATTATAAATTAGGGGAAGATGGCAGTGTAATGGCATTCATCAACCTGAATAAGGATAAAAACCTAAAAGTAAACTATCTTGGAGAGCATCCCTATTCTACTACAATGACACCCGCCGACCGTCAAGCCTTGGCAAGTGTCTACGAACTGGCACAGCTGCTTTCATCCATGACTGAAATTAATAAGAATATAGAAGAGGCTAACCTAAAGATTGAGTTCGTAAAGAAGAAAATGGCAGATAAAAAGCAGGAATAATTAGTTATAAAAAACAGATTGCCCAACCGGGTCATATATTTAGGGTACCTCAGTCGTATACTTAGGGTATCTCAGTATACGACTGAGATACCCTAAGTATACGACTGAGGTAGGTTCTAGTTTGAAACACTCATAATCAAGCAGTTACATTCCGCCGCTCAACTAGTATAAAAACAGGACAAATAAAGGGCAGCCTCATGAGAAGCTGCCCTACATTTTTATCTTTATCGATGTTATGTTACCAAACCAAATTTGGCAGATACCTACTTAGACAATTACGCAAAGCACTAAGGGTAATAGGTTTCACTAACACTTCACTAGCTCCACACTCCATAGCCTTTTCGCGATCGGCGGTAAAAGCATAAGCGGTCTGCATTATAATAGGCAGTTCTTTTTCTTCTTTTCGAATAAGTACTGTAGCATCAAGTCCATTCATGATAGGCATCTTAATATCCATCAAGATAGCTTCTGCCTTTCCACGGTTTTCTTTGAACAGAGTGACTATTTCTTCGCCATTCTTTGCCCACAATATCTCGCACTTCTTGCCAATGATAGCTTTTATCAACTTAAAATTACTTTCATCATCTTCCGCAACAAGAATAAGCGGACGGTAATCCTCTGACATTTTTTCAGTTTCCATGACCAATGCTTTTTGTTATACGAGGCAAAGATATGAAATAAATTTGATAATAGAAGCAGAATATGGTAATATAGTTAAAAACTAGATGTAAAAAAAAACTATAACGTATCATAACCGGACGAATGCTTAGTTTCATATGATAGATCGCCTAGTGCCAGTTACTTAGCAACGGGGAAACTTCTCACGAAGGTGCCCCGTTATGTTTCTTCATTTAAAAGAATAAAGAAATCATTTATGTAAAGTCAAGTTTAGAGTTAAATATTGTATTGCACATTAACAAACCATCAACTAAAAGGTTTACATAATAACACAAAATAGAGAGGTGGATTCCATTTTTAACTAAAAGTCGCTTATTGCGGTGACAAAATAACATACAGCCTACAAATCCCTTTCACATACGAAAACAATTTCACAACACATCCGTTATAATATATCAAATTTATATGCAATTAGTTTAAATTTAAGAGAGACCTCATTATGAAAAGAAAATTAATGTTATTCTTGACCTGGCTCTACGTGAGCATCGGTCTTGTAACAGCTCAAACAGCCTCGGTGACGGGAGTGGTGACTTCCGCCGAAGACGGTGAGCCTGTAGTAGGGGCATCGGTATTAGTTGAAGGTACTTCACAAGGTACAATTACCGATATAGATGGTAAGTTTACAATCCAACACTTGCCTTCCACGGCAAAAACCCTGCAAATTTCCTATATCGGTATGCAAAGCATGAAAGTGGCAATTAAGCCAGGTATGTTGCATATATCGTTGCAGCCCGATTCAGAACTTTTGGATGAAGTTGTGATTACCGGCTATGGGGTCACTAAGAAAGCTGCTTTCACAGGTGCCGCCACAACGATCAGCAGTAGCCAGATAGATACAAAGAACGACGCCAACCCTATCAAATCGTTGGAAGGTACTGTGCCGGGGTTACAAATGAACATCAGTTCGGGACAACCCGGCGCACCCGCAAACATCTTTGTTCGTGGACGTAACTCACTAAATTCAGGCACACAACCGCTCTACGTTGTTGACGGTGTGCCCTACTTTGCCGATGCCATAGGTATACGCTCAGACGAAGGACAGGAAGTGTCTCCCCTCGCCTCGCTCAATGCCAATGATATCGAAAGCATTACGGTATTAAAAGACGCTACAGCCACCTCTATCTACGGCGCGCGTGCTGCCAACGGCGTTATCGTAATCACGACCAAAAAAGGTAAAAGCGGCAAACCTCAAATAAACTTCACTGCCAAACTAGGTTTTGAAACTATGCCGGCATTTCCAAAGAGCTACAAGCTATTGGATGCATCAAAGAATATAGAACTTGCCACAGAAGCATTATTGAATGCTTATGATGACTATGGAGACGGTTCTACTTTCGGCTATTACAATGAGGCAAATGGATTGGGGCTTCCTTATACCTTAGAAGGTGCTAAAGACTTTTATGACTGGTATACCGGCGGCTGGATTACCAATGCCGAGAAATACGGTTATGACACCAATTGGCTGAAAGAAGTAACCCGCACCGGATTCATGCAAGAATATGGTTTCGATATCAGTGCCGGTGGTGCAACCGATAATTCTCCTAAGTACTATCTGTCACTGAACTATATGAGTGAAGATGCTATCGTTATAGGCAAAGACTTGGATCGCTATACGTTCCGCTTTAACCTGGAACATGCACCGACTAGCTTTGTAAAGTACGGATTCAATACCAACCTCGCTTATATAAAGACTAACATGGGCGCCGGTGGTGGTTACTTTTCCGATCCCGTCACTATGGCATACATGATGAACCCTTTGACACCCGTTCGTGACCCAAACGGCGATTGGAACTGGGACACCAGCTATGCAGGTTACAATCCGGTAGCGCAACGCAGTAAAAATGGTGACAAGAGTACCGCCAAGCAATACCGTGGTTCGTTATCACCGTTCGTTCAACTGAATTTCACTAAGAATCTCTTCTGGTTGACACGTGCCAGCATCGACTTCCTGATGGTAGATGAATTCGGCTACTGGTCGTTCCTTCAACCACAAGGCAAGGAAATGCGTGGTATGGGTGAGGATAGTTATACTACCAACCTCCAGCTAAGCATCACCAATACATTGAATTATATCAATACATTCAACGACAAGCATAATGTGAACTTCCTTATCGGACAGGAAGGGCAAAAAACTCATAAGAAAGAAGCCTATCTGGCAGCATCCAACTATCCGGTAGACTACTTGAACGAAGTAAGCAATGCCGCTGTGCCGGGAAGCGCGGCAACTTCCAAATACGACTTGGTATTGGCTTCTTTCTTTGCCAATGCCCAGTACGATTATGAAAGCAAATACTATGCTTCGGCAAGTTTCCGCTACGACGGTTCTTCACGTTTCGGAAGCAATCACCGTTGGGCACCCTTCTGGTCGGTAGGTGCCAAGTATCGTCTTTCAGCAGAGAAATTCATGGAAGATACGCACGGCTGGCTCACCAATCTGACCATTCGCGCCAGTTATGGTACTTCGGGTAACCAGGAAGTAGGCAATTCATGGTATGCTTCACGCAACATGTTCGGTTTCGGTCATAATTATAACAACCTGCCGGGTAGTGCACATGAACAGTTCGGTAATCCTGACCTGAAATGGGAACAGACTGACAAATTCAATGTAGGAATTGATATCCGTTTGTTCGACCGCATCGGTATCGAAGTAGATTATTACAATCATCAGACCCGCGACATGGTGTTTGCCGTACCCATATCCATGACAACCGGTTTGACTTCGTATTACAAAAATATCGGCCAACTCTCTAATCAAGGTTTCGAAGCAGCCATTACAGCCCAGGTAATACAAACCCAAGACTGGCAATGGGACGTAACCCTGACCGGTTCTTATAATAAGAATAAGGTGGTGAAACTGAGTACGGACAACCCCATCGAAGGTTCTATTCAGACCACCGAAGTGGGATATCCTATCTACCAGTATTATATGAAAGAATATGCAGGCGTTGATCCTCAAACAGGTGAGGCAATGTGGTATCTGAATGCTGACGGAGATGAAACCACTAAGAATTATGGAAGTGCAGCCAAGCGCTACCTGGGCAGTCCCAATCCCGACTTTGCCGGTTCGCTAAGCACCACGCTGAAATGGAAAGGCATCGATCTGGCTATCCAACTGAACTATTCGCTGGGTGCCAAAATCTATGGAAGCAACTTACGTTATGACGAACAAATCGGTGGTTCATTCTACCAGAACTTCACGCAATACGTCTACGACAACCGTTGGCAGAAACCGGGTGACGTCACCGATGTTCCTCGTCTTACCACCGATGGCGGCTATGAGAACAGCGCATCATCCCGCTTCCTCATGGATGGCGATTACCTGAAGATACGTTCCTTGAGTTTGGGTTATACATTGCCCCAATCATTGCTAGGCAAGAGTCCCATCCGCAACTGCCGTGTATTTGCCAATGCGGAAAACGTATACACATTCTCCGCCAGCAACTATCGTGGTTTTGATCCGTCAGGCATCGGTGCCGACGGTATACAATGGTGGAATTATCCGCTACCCACAAGCGTTATGTTCGGTGTAACTTTAGGATTCTAAACATTTACTGATTAAACATTGAAAAATATGAAAAAGATATATAAACTATTCCTGCTCTCGGTTGTAACGCTCGGCTTAGCCTCTTGCGACTTCGATACCGAGAACTACCAACAGATACCGACTGATGATGCTTACAAATCGGTTCAGGATGTTGAAAACGGCATGAACGGCGCCTACTACGCAGCCGGCACCTATCGTTTCTTAGGTAATTACGCAATTGCATACGGTGACTTTTCTGCCGGAGTGAGCGTAGGTAACCGTAGTACCGGACACTTCTACAATCAAAGTGCTTGGATCATTTCGGATACCGACGCCGAATTGGATGACGCCTGGAATTATGGTTTCAAGGTAATAGACCGTTGCACGCGTACCATTCAAGGAGCCAAAGATGTGTTGGCAAACACAGCTTTACATCTCACAGAAGAGGATGTAGCGAAGGTTAAGTCCTATATGGCACAATGCCATGCCTTAAAGGCCTTGGCTAATTATTATCTGGTAAATCTATTTGCTTATCCATATCAGGAAGGCGTAGATAACCTCGGTTTACCCCTGGTAAAAGATACACCTATCAAAGAATTTGAGAAGATAGACCGTTCCACCGTAGGACAGACTTATGAATTGATTCTTTCTGACTTGGCCAACGCTGAAACCATTTTGGATGAAGCCTTGGCAGATGGTAACATCAGTGCCCCTAACGCATTCTATATGGGTGCCATGGGTATCCAGGCATTAAAAGCACGTGTAGCGATGTCTATGGGCGATTATCCAACCGCAGAAGCTGCCGCCAAGCAAGCCATTGCCCTCAAAGGCAAAGGAAACGGAACAGGCTCTGACAAGGTGCCTTCCAACGAAATCTATCTTTCCATGTGGTCGTCTCTCGCCATCAATGACGAAGATATGTTCACTATTGCCAAGACAGAAGCCGATAATCTTTCAGCCAATTCACTGAACACATTATATGGCTCGTATCGTGCTACCATTGCTAACTCGACTGTTGCTCTATTTAATGCTGAAGATATACGTCTCGGATTAATAATACCTCAGAATGGTGGCGGAATGACAACCAGCAAGTATATAGGTCTGCCTACTTCGGCTGCTACAAGCAATATTCCTGTTTTCCGTAAATCGGAGATGAGTCTCATCATCGCCGAAGTGGAAGCACGGAACAACAATATACCTGAAGCGCAGAACTACCTGTACTATACCGCCAAGCGTGACCTGAGCATCACTTCATCCGACCAACTCCCGGCAACACGTGACGAGTTACTGGCATTCATAGCCCAAGAACGCATCCGTGAGTTTGCAGGCGAAGGACATCGCTTCTATGATGCACGCCGTATGGGGCTAACTATTCAAATGACCGGATTCAAGCCCTTCGACATTGCCAAGTTCGTGTTCCCTATTCCAGCGGATGAAATAAACGCAGGTTTCTGTACACAACAAAATGATAATTGGGAGAAAGCATTACCGACGAAATAACCGGCAGCTATAAAAGCAAAAAGGATGTCTCACAGACATCCTTTTTCTTTTATATAAACTTCATTTACCATACTAACTTTGGCAGGAAACGGCTCAAGCCACCGCGCAACGTCGCCAGAGTAATCGGCTTTACCAACACTTCACTTGCACCGCATTGCATCGCATTCTCCCGATCTGACGAAAATGCATAAGCTGTCTGCATTATAATAGGCAGCGTACATCCCTCTTCACGAATTATTTTAGTAGCATCCAAGCCATTCATGATAGGCATCTTTATATCCATCAACATAGCAGCTACCCGATCTTTATTTTGCCGATAGTTATTCACCATCTCTTCTCCATTCTTCGCCCAGATTATTTCACACTTCTTTCCAATAATGGCCTTTATCAGTTTAAAATTACTTTCGTCATCTTCCGCTACCAATATAAGTGGACGATAATCTTCTGCTATATTCAATTCTTCCATGATTTATTACTTCTGTGTTTAGATGCCGCCAAAGATATAAAAAATAATATAAAAGTCTTATCTTTGCACCTCATTTTAAAGAACACATAATGATTTCTATAGACGGACTAGCCGTAGAGTTTGGCGGCACCACCTTATTTAGTGATATATCCTTCGTTATTAATGAGAAAGACCGCATTGCCTTAATGGGTAAAAATGGTGCGGGCAAGAGTACTCTATTAAAGATACTTGCCGGTGTAAGACAACCAACCCGGGGGAAAATATCTGCTCCCAAAGAGAGTGTGATTGCCTATCTTCCCCAGCACTTGATGACGGAAGACGGACGTACCGTATTTCAGGAAACGGCACAAGCCTTTGCCCATCTACACGAAATGGAAGCGGAAATAGAACGTCTCAACAAAGAGCTTGAAACGCGTACCGATTATGAAAGCGACAGTTACATGGAACTGATTGAAAAAGTATCTTCACTCAGTGAGAAGTTCTATGCCATCGATTCCACCAACTATGAAGAAGATGTAGAGAAAGCACTCCTTGGACTAGGTTTCAGCCGTGAAGACTTTCATCGGCAAACCAGTGATTTCAGCGGCGGTTGGCGCATGCGTATCGAACTTGCTAAATTATTACTGCAAAAACCGGACGTACTGTTACTGGATGAGCCCACCAATCACCTGGATATCGAATCCATTCAATGGCTGGAAGATTTCCTTATTAATAATGGAAAAGCTGTTATTGTTATCAGTCACGACCGTAAGTTCGTCGATAATATTACAACCCGTACCCTCGAAGTTACGATGGGACGAATTTATGATTATAAAGTAAATTACTCCAAATATCTGGAACTACGCAAAGAACGCCGTGAGCAGCAACAGAAAGCTTATGACGAACAGCAAAAGTTCATCGCCGAAACCAAAGAGTTCATTGAACGCTTCAAAGGAACTTACTCCAAAACCTTACAAGTACAAAGCCGCGTCAAGATGCTGGAGAAACTTGAAATACTGGAAGTGGACGAGGAAGACACTTCGGCACTTCGTCTGAAGTTCCCGCCTTCTCCCCGTTCGGGCAACTATCCTGTCATTATGGAAGGAGTAGGAAAAACATATGGCGAAAAGGTAGTATTCAAGAATGCCAACCTAACTATTGAAAGAGGTGACAAGGTTGCTTTTGTAGGAAAAAACGGTGAAGGTAAGTCTACTTTGGTAAAGTGCATCATGCGGGAAATTGAACATGATGGAGCGCTTACCTTAGGACACAATGTACAAATAGGTTATTTTGCACAGAATCAAGCCTCCTTGCTGGACGAAAACCTTACAGTGTTCCAAACTATCGACGATGTAGCCAAAGGGGAAATCCGCAATAAGATTCGTGATTTGCTGGGCGCTTTCATGTTTGGTGGCCCGGAAGAATCCATGAAGAAAGTAAAAGTATTGTCGGGTGGAGAGCGTACGCGCCTTGCTATGATAAAGTTATTACTGGAACCGGTGAACCTTCTGATATTGGATGAGCCTACCAATCACCTTGACATGAAGACCAAGGATATCCTGAAACAAGCACTCATGGATTTTGACGGAACACTGATCGTTGTAAGCCATGACCGTGACTTCCTCGACGGATTGGTCAGCAAAGTCTATGAGTTTGGTAACAAACAAGTAAAAGAACATTTAAGCGGTATTTACGAGTTCCTGGAGAAGAAGAAAATGGATTCTCTCCGCGAGTTGGAGCGGTAAACTATCATTAACATTCTGGCAGAACAAATGGTTAGTCATATTGTTTCATTCTACTAACCCCTTAACTAAGAGAAAATAAAATGAAACAATATGATGCCATTATAATAGGATTCGGCAAAGGCGGAAAAATGTTAGCCGCGGAACTTGCCGAGCGCAACTGGAGAGTTGCCATTGTAGAACGCTCTCCTCTAATGTATGGAGGTACATGTGTCAATGTGGGGTGTATACCCACTAAAACCCTCATTCATGAGTCGGATTATGCCGAAAAGCAATTTCACGACGATTATAAGAATCAATCTAAATTCTATTCACATGCCATTACACGAAAAAACAAACTCGTGTACTTTTTGCGTGAAAAGAATTTTGAGAATGTGACGAATAATCCTAACATTACATTATATACCGGAACAGCTTCTTTCTTATCAGGAAATACAGTCCTTGTCACCTCCGATAAAAAGGATTCTGCACTCAGGGGAAAAGAAATATTCATCAATACGGGTTCCACACCGATCATCCCTGATATTGAAGGCATTAATGAAAGCAAACATGTATATACCAGTGAATCGCTGCTTCAACTGGATATCCTCCCGGCCCGCCTGCTCATTGTAGGAAGCGGTCCTATAGGACTGGAGTTTGCTACTATGTATGCAGGGTTCGGTAGTAAGGTTACTATCTTGGAAGCTAGCAGCCGCTTCATGCCTAAACTTGACCGTGATATTGCAACTTCCATGATGGAATCTTTAAAACGGAAAGGCATTGGCATACGGTTGAATGTACGCACCCAATCCCTTTATGATACAGCCGACGGCATTACACTGACTTATACAGACGGTTCGGATGGTACACCTTACTTTCTAAAAGGAGATGCTTTATTACTGGCTACAGGACGTAAGCCTTTAATAGATGAACTAAATCTACAAAAGGTAGGTGTAGAAGTTAATGAGTGCGGAGCCATCATCGTTAATGAACAACTTCAGACCACTGCTCCCCATATTTGGGCTTTAGGTGATGTTAAAGGAGATGAGTTCTATGACTACTTATCCATTGACGATTTCCGTATCATACGCAACAAGCTGTTTGGAGATAAAAAAAGGAGCAATAAAGATCGCTATCCCATTCCATATGCCATCTTTACCGACCCTCCTTTAGCACATATCGGACTAACTGAAGAAGAAGCTGCCAAACGGGGATTCCCGATTCAGGTATCACGGCTTCCAGCATCGCAAGTACCACGTGCACGTACATTGCAGAATATCGATGGTATGCTTAAGACCGTCATCAATTCTCATACCGGTAAAATAATAGGTTGTACTTTGTTTTGTGCTGATGCTCCCGAAGTAATCAATACGGTTGCACTGGCTATGAAAACGGGGCAAACTTACAACTACTTGCGCGATTTTATTTTCACACACCCCAGTATGAATGAAGGACTAAATGATTTATTCAAGGCTTTTTAGCATTTTGTATTTGGTAATTAATCCATTATCCTCTATCTTTGTTCCGCTCAAAGATAGAGGATTGAAAAAGAAACGGTACATAACATACTTCTTACTTTTCATCAGCATAGTTATGTTGGTGGTACCTGTTATTCCTCATCATCACCATGCAAACGGGTTGATTTGCATGAAAAACGATATTACTACCGATTGCTGTAAGCATAATCATAATCCAGGAAACGACCACTGTTGCAGTGATACGGGATGTGTCACAACCCACTTCTTCCAGCGTTCGCCCAGCACAGACAATGATACATGGGCAAATCCGGACGCCTTATGGGTAGCTACTTTCTATCTCGAACCTCTTCTCAAGTTTCTGGTCGTACCGGAAATCAACTTAAAAAGACAAGAAAATGTCTATTTAGAATCCCTTCATGGCACGTTTATCACACGTGCCACCGGACTTCGTGCGCCTCCTTCTGCACTTGCTTAACCGTTGCCGGCGTGTCGCCGGAGACAGGTTTCCATTCGGCACGGGAATAATTGCAACTTAGTTGTATTCCCCATACCGTAATTTTGCATTCAAATTAATAAGTAAGAACAAAAATATCATCATGAAGAAATTTATTTTCATGGGAGTCATTGGATTATTCCTATTAGGCTCCTGCAACAGTAAATCCGGAGAAAGTCACGAAGGACATAATCACGGAACAGAAGAAAGTTGCTCAGGCGACCATGACCATGAAAGCGAAGGGCACAACCACGAAAGCGAAGGACATAATCACGAGGCTGAAGGCGCTGATCACAATCACGAAGCAGAAAGCAGTCATGCCGGCGGCAGTGACGAAATTATACTTCCACCGGCAAAAGCACAAGCAGCCGGTGTAAAAGTCAGTACTATTGAACCGGGTACTTTTAACCAAGTCATAAAAACAAGTGGTCAGGTAATGGCTGCGCAAGGCGATGAGAGCGTTGCCGTAGCAACCGTAGCAGGCGTTGTTTCATTCAGAGGCAAAGTAGTTGAAGGTATGAGTGTCAACAAAGGTACTCCGCTTGTCATCTTGTCTTCCAAGAATATGGCGGACGGTGATCCGGTACAAAGAGCTCGTATAGCCTACGAAGTTTCCAAGAAAGAGTACGAACGTATGAAAGCGCTTGTAGGTAACAAGATTGTATCTGAAAAAGACTTTGCACAAGCTGAACAGGCGTATGAGAATGCCCGCATCAGTTATGAAGCCGTTGCCAAGAACCATTCAGCCAGCGGCCAGGCGGTCACTTCTCCCATCAGCGGATATGTTAAGAGTCTGTTGGTGAAGGAAGGTGATTATGTGCAGGTAGGGCAACCGCTGGTCAGCGTCACTCAGAACCGGAAGTTATTCCTCCGTGCCGATGTATCTGAAAAGTATTATCCTTATTTAAGCACCATTGGTTCGGCTAACTTCTGTACACCTTATAATAATAAGGTATATACACTTAAAGATTTGGGTGGACGAATGCTGTCATACGGTAAAGCGTCCGGTGAGAATGGCTATTATGTACCGGTTACCTTTGAATTCGATAACAAAGGAGATGTGATTCCCGGTTCGTTCGTAGAGGTGTTCTTACTATCCTCACCTATGGAAAATGTTCTTTCTGTTCCGCATAGCGCATTGACCGAAGAGCAAGGCAGCTTCTTTATCTATCTGCAACTGGATGAAGAAGGTTACAAGAAACAGCTGGTAACTCTCGGTGCAGACAATGGCGAAAGCGTACAACTCCTTTCCGGTGTGAAAGCAGGCGACCGCGTAGTAACCCAGGGAGCTTATCAAGTGAAACTGGCATCTGCATCAAATGCAATTCCGGCACATAGCCATGAACACTAATCTAGTTATGAGTTATTAGTTATAAGTTATTTGCTGATGAAACGATGCAGCGTGATAACTTTATAACTCATAACTTATAACTTATAACTAAAGAAATCATGTTAAATAAGATAATACATTTTTCCCTTCATAACCGTATCTTGGTGCTCGTTGCATCGGTACTGTTATTAATTGGCGGTACTTACATCGCCATGAATACGGAAGTGGATGTGTTCCCCGATCTCAATGCGCCAACAGTAGTCATTATGACCGAAGCAAACGGTATGGCAGCAGAGGAGGTGGAACAATTAGTTACTTTTCCGGTAGAAACTGCCGTAAACGGTGCAACGGGTGTGCGTCGGGTACGCTCCTCGTCAACTAACGGTTTTTCGGTAGTATGGGTAGAATTTGACTGGGACACGGATATTTATCTGGCTCGTCAGATTGTTAGTGAGAAGCTGGCCGTTGTCGGCGAGTCATTACCTGCCAATGTGGGCAAGCCTACTTTGGGACCACAGTCTTCCATCCTCGGTGAAATGCTGATTGTGGGATTGACGGCAGACTCAACTTCAATGCTGGATCTACGCACGCTCGCCGATTGGACTATACGTCCCCGACTGCTCTCTACAGGTGGTGTGGCGCAGGTTGCCGTATTGGGTGGAGATATCAAGGAATATCAGGTACAGTTAGACCCTGAACGTATGCGCCATTACGGAATTACATTGGACGAAGTGATGAACGTTACCCGTGAGATGAATCTGAATGCCAATGGTGGCGTATTGTATGAATACGGCAACGAATATATTGTACGTGGAGTGTTATCCACTGACAAAATAGATCAGATAGCCAAAGCAGTGATACGTGGCAACGGTGCATCGGGCGCTCCCATCCTTTTGGAAGACATTGCAGATGTTCAAATTGGCGCTAAACTGCCTAAGTTGGGTACAGCCTCGGTGCGAGGAAAAGCTGCCGTACTGATGACAGTCACCAAGCAGCCTTCTACAAGCACACTGGAACTGACGGACAAACTGGAAACCTCATTAAAAGACTTACAAAAGAACTTGCCGCCCGATGTGAAAATATCGACGGACATCTTCCGCCAAAGCCGGTTCATTGAAAGTTCTATCGGCAATGTACAGAAGTCACTTCTCGAAGGAGGTATCTTTGTAGTTATTGTACTATTCCTGTTCCTTGCCAATGTGCGAACCACTGTAATTTCATTGGTAACACTGCCCTTGTCTCTGATTGCCTCATTGCTGGCGCTCCATTATATGGGATTCACCATCAATACGATGAGTCTCGGAGGTATGGCAATTGCCATCGGTTCGCTGGTAGACGATGCCATTGTGGACGTTGAGAA
This sequence comes from uncultured Bacteroides sp., assembly GCA_900555635.1. Lineage (GTDB taxonomy): Bacteria > Bacteroidota > Bacteroidia > Bacteroidales > Bacteroidaceae > Bacteroides. The sequence goes on along the minus strand of USLU01000001.1, from coordinate 149,845 downwards.
TGTATATAAACGCTTGCGTGAAAACCGCTTGAAACCAGCCGAAGAACGGCTTAAAGTATTGGATGTAGTATTCAATGCTTCGAAAGAGGTACGTATGCCTATCCTGAACTCCACACTGATTATTATAGTAAGCTTTGTTCCGTTGTTCTTCCTGAGTGGAATGGAGGGCCGAATGCTGGTGCCGCTGGGTATTGCCTTTATTGTAGCACTGGCAGCTTCGACTATCGTTGCATTGACGGTAACCCCTGTGCTTTGCTCCTACTTATTAGGAAAGGAAAAGATTAAAGAAAAAAACTCGAACGGTGATTCTGTGATAGCCCGCAAAATGAAAGAGTGGTATTCAACGGCGCTGACTTTTGTACTGGGACATAAGAAAAGTGTGTTGGGAGGTACCATCGGTCTGTTTGTTGTAGCACTGATTTGCTTCTTTACGCTGGGACGCTCTTTCCTTCCGCCATTTAACGAAGGATCATTCACCATCAATATCTCTTCGCTTCCGGGCATCTCCTTGGAAGAAAGCGACAAGATGGGGCATCGTGCCGAAGAATTGCTACTAACCATTCCTGAAATACAAACCGTTGCCCGTAAAACGGGACGTGCCGAACTGGACGAACATGCACTGGGAGTGAATGTTTCTGAAATCGAAGCTCCGTTTGAATTGAAAGACCGCTCACGCAGCGAGATGTTGGCCGAGGTACGCGAGAAACTAGGGACAATTATCGGTGCCAATATCGAAATAGGACAACCCATCAGCCACCGTATCGATGCCATGCTATCCGGAACGAAAGCAAACATTGCTATCAAGCTGTTTGGTGACGACCTGAACCGCATGTTCACATTAGGCAACGAAATAAAAGGTGCCATTCAGGATATTTCCGGCATTGCCGACCTGAATGTAGAACAGCAGATAGAACGCCCGCAACTTATTATATCGCCCAAACGGGAGATGCTTGCCAAATATGGTATCTCATTGCCCGAATTTTCTGAGTTCGTCAATGTCTGCCTGGCGGGTGAAGCTGTTTCACAGGTTTATGAGAAAGGTAAGAGTTTTGATCTGACTGTACGCGTGAAAGATGATCTTCGTGATGAAATGGAGAAGATTCGCAACCTGATGATCGATACGAACGACGGGCAGAAAGTTCCGTTGAACTATGTAGCAGAGGTGCGTTCGGCAATGGGACCGAATACCATCAGCCGTGAGAATGTAAAACGTAAGATTGTGATTTCTGCGAACGTAGCTGACCGTGATTTGCGAAGTGTAGTTAACGATATTCAAAACCGGGTGGATCAGCAGATCAAGCTACCGGAAGGTTATCATATAGAATATGGCGGTCAGTTTGAAAGCGAGCAGGCAGCCAGCCGTACATTGGCATTGACTTCGTTTATGTCTATTGTAGTCATCTTCCTGCTGCTCTATCACGAGTTCCGCAGCGTGAAAGAAAGTGCTATTATCCTCATCAACCTGCCGTTGGCATTGATCGGTGGTGTATTTGCACTGCTTATCACTACTGGCGAAGTCAGCATTCCGGCTATTATCGGATTCATATCATTGTTCGGTATAGCTACCCGAAACGGTATGTTGCTCATCAGCCATTACAAGCATTTGCAACAAGAAGAAGGTTATAGCGTATACGACAGTGTAATCCGCGGTTCGATGGATCGTCTGAACCCCATCCTGATGACTGCCTTATCATCAGCATTGGCGCTAATCCCTCTTGCTCTGAGTGGTACCCTACCCGGCAATGAGATTCAAAGCCCTATGGCAAAGGTTATTCTGGGGGGACTTTTAACATCTACGTTCCTGAACGGTTTCATCATTCCGATTGTTTATCTGATGATGAAAGCCTCTCCCAAACCTTCTGCAGAAGAGAAGGAGTAAAGTTACTCACTAAAACAGCATATTTAGATATGAAAAAGATTATAATAGTCACATTAACAGCCTGTATCCTTCCCTTCTCCCTTTCCTTTGGAGAGGGTCGGGGTGAGGCTTCCATTGACACCGTACTTCAGCAGATAGAGATGAATAATAAAGAGTTGAAAGCCAACTCCCAGCTCATCTCTTCGCAAAAGCTGGAAAACAAAACCGTGAATAATCTGCCTGATCCTACCTTGTCCTACGCCCATCTTTGGGACTCAAAGAACAGTAGTGAGACGGTAGGTGAATTGGTCGTTTCGCAAAGTTTTGAGTTTCCTACCATCTATGCCACCCGGGGAAAGATGAACCGTTTTAAAACGGGGGCACTCGATGCACAAGCCATTGCTTTCCGTCAACAGATTCTACTTCAGGCAAAAGAGATCTGCCTGGATATTATCATGCTCCAACGCCAGCAAACCCTACTTAGCGAGCGCTTGAAGAATGCCGAAGAGCTCTCCGCCATGTATGCCAAACGTCTGGCGACAGGAGATGCCAATGTGTTGGAAACGAATAAGATCAATTTGGAGTTATTGAACGTACGTACCGAAGCCCGCATGAACGAAACGGCTTTGAACAATAAGCTAAAAGAACTCACGGCTTTGAATGGCAATCAGCCTTTGGCTATCGGCAACCGTCCTACTGCCGAAGCAATCGGTTCGATGGATTATCCCGTAGTTCCGTTGCCTACCTCTTTCAACAACGGGAGAAACGAATTGCTGGCTGCCGATGCAACTTTACAATCATTCAATAGCGAAAGCGAAGCAGCCCGCAAGCAGATATCGGCAAGCAAGCAAGGCTGGTTGCCCAAACTGGAATTAGGCTACCGCCGTAATACAGAAAGCGGACATCCATTGAACGGTGTTGTAGTGGGCTTTTCGTTCCCGATATTCGAAAACCGTAATAAAGTAAAGATAGCCAAGTCGCAAGCACTCAACATAGATTATCAGAAAGAGAATGCTGCATTACAAGCCAGCTCAGGTTTGTGGCAATTGTATGAGGAAGCCCGTAATCTGCATACATCTATGGAAGAATATGCCCGTACCTTCCAGCAACAACAAGATCTTGCCTTGTTGAAGCAGGCACTTGTAGGAGGACAAATCAGCATGATTGAGTATTTTGTGGAAGTATCAGTGGTTTATCAAAGCAAAGCAAATCTGCTGCAATTGGAAAACCAGTACCAGAAGGCAATGGCGCAGATATACAAAAGTAGATTGTAATAAATAGAATAAGGGGTTGTTCGCACTTTGGCAAACAATCCCTTACTTCTTTTACTTCCCACCCATAGTTTACAGTTTCGTCACTTTACCCATAAACAAGATGGCTCCCGTACTTTTTTCTTTTATCATAAACACAAATGGACGATCAACATAGAAATTATAAACACTGGGAGGTGCAGCACTTGATATCATTCCGCCAACTGTAACAGCCGCTGCTTCTGTACCCTCTTCATTCACATTTACATAAGTAAACTGCTCCAAGATTCCTACAGCTAAGTCAAACATTGACATTTTTGAAAAGTCAGCTCTATCATCAAAAGCTTCTTTCATTCCTAATGCTTTCATATCAGCTATTAAATCCTTATCATAACGTATTTCAAAACGAGGCAACTTGACATTCAGGGTATTTGAGGATAGCTTCCCATTCCACTCATTCCAATTATCAGAAGTCAGCTTCGGCAAACTTTCATCCAAAGTCTTGCCCTCAGCAGGTAGAAAGACTACCATACTAAATGCTTCATTTCCATAAGGAAGCTCCGCTATCGAGAAATAATCATTTTGAGTATAATTAAAAAGCTTCGTTGATAAGTTCATCATAGGAACTTCAGACTTACTGCCATCTGCATTATTGAAAACTTCTTGTTTGGTATTCGATTTCTTGAATTGACTCTTCCAGATACCTTTGAAATAAAGAGCGTTTAACAGGTATAGCCGGACTTGTTCAGGAATCTCCTGAATCACTTCTTTAATACAATTGTTAGTCTTATCGGCACACCACTGATTAATTATATCTTTTGCTTTAGGAGATGCAAAGTCCAACTCTTGTACACGGGCATCGTACATCTTCTTATTCACATTCAGGAAGTCATCATATACACTGAAACCTTGCTTTAACCAAATAGAATTAGCTATTCCTATCCGGGTAGTATTATCCAAATCCAGCAAAGCAGTCGCAAGCTTTTGATTATAGTTATTCATGTCTTCCAATGAATAATCAGTGAAGCCCAAAGCTGTTTTCATCTCGGCTAAAGTATTACCGGCAGCTCCATTAGCAATCATAGACAGACAGAATGATGCACTCAACGGAGACACAAACAAGTTTGGTTTCACAGTTTCAGATGTACAGACCTGAGTGAAAAAGCGGAAGGCGAAATCCGTTCCCGAGTTTGTGATCTGCTGTTCTGTACGTGTAAGAATAATGTCTTTACGAGGTTTAGGTTCCTGAGAATCTCCGTCGCTTTGGCAAGCTGCAAGAATACTGAGTAGGCTTAAAGCAGCAATCGTTTTCTTTAGCATAAGCAATAGTATTAGTTTATATTATGGTTATATAACTAAAATGCTTATACTTACGAAATACTGCATGCTTTTATGGACAAAGTTCTAAAATTTCTTCCGGCAAGTATCCGCTACGGATACGCCACTCTTGCGGATACAGATTATTGGCACGATTACCTATATTCTTCACAAAGCCAAGAGGCGTATTTTTATAAGTAAGCAATACTATTCCACGAGAAGCATCTGCCGGCAAGGTAATAGCCTCTTTTCGTAGATAAGCAATGGCTTGATCGTAATCTATTTCTTCACGTGCAAAGATATCCGGATTCAATATCCGGCTCATGGCAAGCGCATGATTGGGCAACCAATCTTTTCCTTTCAATTCTGCCAGATTCACACCCGCTTGCACAATACGGAGTGATGATTGCAAAGCAGCCAGCTCCGAAAGATGAGATTTCGGGAAAGCACTGACACAATTTCCGTTCAAAATAAGTTCGTAATTATCGGGAGTAAGAAGCCACTCGCGCAGAAGGGAGAGTTGCTCTTTAGAAAGTCCCGGCGTTTTCGTTCCTTTCCCCTGAGGTTTCCGTCCTTTATCTCTGGAGTTTTCATTTCTTTTCCCTGGCATTTCAAGAGCTTTTCCCTGGGGAAACGATTGCTCGGCCCTGACGTTCGGGACGCTCATCCCCGGCTTGCGGACAACGGCAAGAAAGAAACCTTCACCCTGCGTCTTATGAGGCAGGAAGCGATAAACCGGAAAATCTTCTCCAATCAACAGGTTTCCTGTGATTTCCCAATCTTCCTGAATATCCAAAGAAAGTATCTCCGCCCCCATCTCGTCGCGCATCCAACGGATGTTTTCTTCGTCTTCTTTTGTATTATAAGTACACGTACTATAAATAAGGATACCACCCGGCTTCAGACAAGGCCAGATATCTGAAATTATACGTCGTTGACGCTGCCAGCAAATCTCAACGTTTTCCGAACTCCATTCGCTCACAGCTACAGGGTCTTTGCGAAACATGCCTTCGCCGGAACAAGGCACATCCGTCAGGATCACATCAAAGAAATCTTCTAAAGAAGAAAAATCCGCCGGATCATTATTGGTTACCACCACCCCGGGATGTCCCCATTTAGTAAGATTCTCCGCTAATATCTGTGAGCGGTTCCGGATTACCTCATTGGCAACCAACAGACTACCTTCGGGAAGTACACTACGAACATGCGTCGATTTACCACCGGGAGCTGCACATAAGTCGAGCATCGCCACCGGTTCTTCCCAAACATACTGCTTCAGGGCTTGCTCCACAAACATGGAAGAAGCTTCTTGCACGTAATAGCAACCGGCATGAAAAAGAGGATCGAATGTAAACGTAAGCCTATTGGCAAGATAATACCCGGTGGAACACCACGGTACCCGCTCCGCATGCATGTGGAAGCCGTTGAGCTTAGTCTCGTTTATACGAATACTAACAGGCTGTTCCTGTTGCAAAACGGCAGTAAGTTTATCCAATTCTGCCTCGCCAAGTAGTTTGCGGGTGTAGTCTATAAAGGGTATGGGTAGTTCCATAGCTGTGTCAATAACGTTTTTTGTGAAGCAAAGGTAATACAAAAAAACGGGATAGAGGCAGCTCATAAACAGAATGTACCGACCGAACGACCGTAACTCTTATCGTCCGCAGGTGAAACATTACTGGGAAGCATGCACAAGATGCCATCTTGTGTAACATGAGATGCCATCTTGTGTTGCATAAGATGCCATCTTGTGCAGAATAAGGATAAGGCATCCGTACGACAGGCAAGTTAGATAGGGTTGCCAAGGAGTAACCTTTTATCCATTGGAGACTAATTTCTGAAAAAAAAGTATTCTCTTTGCAACTTTATAAGGGCAATGTTACGTCTAACTCATAAAGAAACAAATTAAAAATAGATAAAATATGAAACGGATCATTTTTGCATTGATGGTTGCCATGTTGTTTTGCACACTGGCACAAGGAAAAAACAGAACTGTTACAGAGAACGACAGCCTTGGAAACAAGAAAAGAGTTATTGAACTGAGGGACACCGTTATCAACGGGAAAGCCGTTACCGATACCCTAAGTGTCATGACTTACGAAAATAGCGCAAGCGCCAATGATAGCGTTGACAATTCCGGTAATCGGAAGCATCACCAAAGCAATCTTTTTGATTGGGATGGTTTTGATTTAGGCGGAAACGTAGCCGGAGTTATCATTCCTATAACAGCAATTGTGTTTGTCTTCGGATTCCCTATTATCATCGTCTTTATCGTATTTTTCTTCCGCTACAAGAACCGGAAAGCAAAATACAAACTGGCAGAACAAGCTTTATCAAGCGGGCAACCGCTTCCGGAGAACTTCTTCAAGCAAGCCGAAGTTGAAGACACTCATACCAAGGGAATAAAAAACATTTTTACCGGAATCGGGTTATTTATCTTCCTTTGGGCCATCACCGGAGAATTTGGATTGGGTTGCATAGGTTTGCTTATTATGTTCACCGGTTTTGGTCAACTGGTAATCTACTATAGCCAACAGAAGAAAAACGAAGACAGATGAGTCAACTCAACGACATATCGTTAGTCGCACAGGTCGTGGTGTTTCATAACACCAGGGCCTTCGACCAGTTGGTAAAGAAGTATCAGTCGCCCGTACGACGATTCTTCCTGCACCAAACCTGCGGCGACAGCGAATTGAGTGACGACTTGGCACAAGATACATTTATAAAAGCTTATACTAACATCGCATCGTTCAAGAATCTATCCAGCTTCTCAACCTGGCTCTATCGTATTGCTTATAATGTATTTTATGATTATATTCGCAGCCGGAAAGAAGCGGATGATTTAGACACCTATCAAGTGGACGCTCAGTGTAGCACGCTACAGACTGATATTGGTCAACACATGGATATTTACCATGCTTTGGCCACTTTGAAAGAAATGGAACGCACCTGCATCACACTCTTCTTTATGGAAGATCAAAGCATTGAAAAGATTGCAGGTATCACCGGATGCCCGGCGGGAACAGTAAAAAGCCATCTCTCGCGGGCTAAAGAAAAAATGGCTTCCTACTTAAAACAAAATGGATATGATGGAAAATGATGATAAACTTTTGAAAGACTTCTTTAACGATAACCGGCAAGAAATTGAAGATAACGGATTCACACGCCGTGTGATGCATCGTCTACCCTCGCACAGTCGTCGCCTCTCACAGATATGGACTACTTTCTGCTTCACACTGGCACTTGTATTATTCGTTTCCCTTAATGGTCTGCAATTAATACTGGCAACTCTACGTGAGACCTTTACTTCTGCTATCGAAAATGGTGCCACGCAACTCGACCCCAAATCCTTAATAGTAGCAGGTATCGTATTGCTGTACTTCGGTTATCGCAAGATTTCCACGCTGGCTTAAAATGCCTTGTACCCAAATTTTATCATTAGCCCTTACGTTATCAGATGAACGAAAGGGCTAATTTATTTTAAACAAGCGAACATTTCTCAATGATAAATTGTATCTTTGCCGATCCTAAAAAAACTAAATAAGAAAAAACGGTTTTGAGAAAGTTTCTATTTATCATATTATTCTTTTTCTCTATAGGGCACCTTCGTGGACAAGTAACAAGTGACTCCATTGTGATGGATTACTTGCAACAAATGGGAGCTCCGGTCACTAACAACAATAAAGTCAAATTATTAATGACCGGACGTGATAAATTCATTGATCTCTTCGAAACGATTCGCCAAGCGAAGCATCATGTTCATTTGGAATATTTCAATTTCCGTAATGACTCTATAGCTAATGCCTTATTCGACCTTCTGGCTGAAAAAGTCAAAGAGGGGGTGGAAGTACGCGCCATGTTCGATGCCTTCGGCAATTGGTCTAACAATAAGCCTCTGAAAAAGCAGCACCTGAAAAGTATTCGCGACCGTGGTATTGAAATCGTTAAATTCGACCCGTTTACCTTTCCGTATATCAATCATGCAGCACACCGTGACCATCGTAAGATCGTGGTTATTGACGGAAAAATAGGATATACCGGCGGCATGAACATTGCCGACTATTATATCAACGGATTACCTAAAATCGGCAAATGGCATGATATGCACATACACCTCGAAGGGGATGCCGTACGTTATCTTCAAGGTATCTTCCTCACCATGTGGAATCAAGAAACAGGACAGCATATCGGCGGTCCCGTTTACTTCCCTGATATTCCGCAGTTTCCGGATAGCGTAGCCGAAGAGATAGCCATCGTAGATCGTACCCCGCGCGAAACGCCACGCTCTATCAGTCATGCTTATGCTGCTTCAATTCAGGCGGCACAAAAAAACATACAAATTGTCAACCCCTATTTTGTACCTACCAAATCAATCCGTAAGGCTATCAAAAAAGCATTGAAGAAAGGCACGGAAGTAGAAATCATGATACCTTCTGTATCAGATATACCTTTTACCCCTGAAGCTTCCTTCTATATAGTTCACAAACTAATGAAGCAGGGAGCAAGAATCTATCTATTCAACGGTGGTTTTCACCACTCCAAGGTAATGATGGTAGATAGCACTTTCTGTACAGTCGGCACTGCCAATCTTAACAGTCGCAGTCTGCGATATGACTACGAAACAAATGCTTTTATCTTTGATCCTGATCTTACACATCAATTAAATTCAATGTTTGAAAGGGATAAACAAAACAGTACTTTACTTACTCCCGAAGTTTGGAAGAAACGTTCGGGATGGAAAAAGTTTGTAGGTTGGGTAGGCAATCTGATGACCCCCTTCCTCTAATTATCAATTATCGGTTTTCAATTATCAATTAAAACTTCTACCTTTGCGTCCAGATAAAAAAGCACTACCATTATGAAACAATATTTAGATCTACTTAACCGCGTACTAGCTGAAGGCGCAGAGAAAAGCGACCGCACCGGTACAGGCACTATCAGTGTATTCGGACATCAGATGCGCTTCAATATGGACGAAGGTTTTCCTTGTCTGACGACCAAGAAACTTCATTTGAAGTCAATTATATATGAACTATTATGGTTTCTAAAAGGAGATACCAACGTGAAGTATCTTCAGGATAATGGTGTACGTATTTGGAACGAATGGGCAGACGAGAATGGAGATTTAGGACATATTTATGGTTACCAGTGGCGTTCATGGCCCGATTATAAAGGTGGCTTTATAGACCAGATCAGTGAAGTGGTTGAGACCATCAAGCATAATCCCGATTCTCGCCGCATCATAGTAAGCGCATGGAATGTAGGAGATTTGGATAACATGAATTTACCTCCCTGCCACGCATTTTTCCAATTCTATGTGGCGGATGGAAGATTAAGCCTCCAATTATATCAACGCAGCGCAGACATTTTTCTGGGAGTGCCTTTCAACATTGCTTCTTATGCGCTTCTGCTGCAAATGATGGCACAAGTAACCGGATTGAAAGCCGGAGACTTTGTACATACTTTAGGGGATGCCCACATCTACCTGAATCATTTGGATCAAGTAAAGCTTCAGCTTTCACGTGAGCCACGCGCCTTACCGCAAATGAAAATCAACCCGGATGTCAAAAGTATCTTCGACTTTAAGTTTGAGGACTTTGAACTGGTTAACTATGACCCTCATCCGCATATCGCTGGAAAAGTAGCCGTATAACAAGATTTAAGATATATAATTTATGATTTATACCATGCGACTGAATAGGATTACGCAGGGGGGAATCATAAAGTTATAAATCATAAATCATAAATCATAAATCAAAACATGATCAGCATCATCGCCGCAGTCGATCGCCAAAGAGGGATCGGCTACCAAAATAAACTATTATTCTGGCTTCCTAATGATTTGAAGCGCTTCAAAGCATTAACCACCGGACATACAATCATTATGGGTAGAAACACTTTCGAATCGTTGCCCAAAGGTGCCCTTCCCAATCGTCGGAATGTTGTTTTATCATCTCGCAGTGGCTTATCTCTTCCCGGAGCAGAAGTTTTTCCTTCGCTTGAAGATGCTTTAAAAAGCTGCCGTCCGGATGAGCATGTATATATTATTGGTGGTGCCAGTGTGTATGACCAGGCACTTTCTTTTGCCGACGAACTCTGCCTGACCGAAGTAGATGCGGAAGCAACTCAGGTAGATGTTTATTTCCCTTATGTGGATATGAATGTATGGCAAGAAAAAAGCAGGGAATCTCATCCTGTTGATGAGAAGCATCCCTGCCCTTATGCTTTTGTCGATTACGTTCGCCGATAGGAATCAATCTTCCTCATCCTCTATCATTATCGGCATTTGCCGTTTAATGGCTTCATGGAAAGATATCAAGGTTTCCGTACGGGATAAACCCAACGGCTGCAATTTATCGTGGATGATGCTCAATAAATGATGATTATTACGGGCATAGAGCTTAATAAACATATCATATTTACCTGTCGTAAAATGGCACTCCACTACTTCAGGAATAGCTTCTAAAGCTCTTGTAACAGCATCAAAAGAAGCAGGATCTTTCAAATAAATGCCAATGTAGGCACATGTCTCATATCCCACTTTTTCCGGATCAATAACATATTCTGACCCTTTCAATATACCTAAGTTAGTCAGCTTTTGAATGCGTTGGTGAATAGCCGCTCCTGACACATTACAGGCTCTGGCCACTTCCAGAAAAGGAATACGTGCATTATCAGCTATAAGCTTCAATATTTGCTCGTCTAAATTATCCAGTTGATGATGTCCCATTTCAATTTTAAATGATTAATAAATACTACAGTTTCTTGTATTCACATACAATAATACGCAAAGTTAGATATTTTTTTGCCAATAAAAATACGGTTTATAACTTTTCTTACTAAAAAAAGAATAATACTATAACTAAGCCATATACATGAAAATAGAAAAAACTTTTCCGCTCTTCAATAAAAATTGCAGATGAGTTCTAAAGATGCTATCTTTGTAGGAACAAAAAGATTAAATAATAGTCAGTTATGAAAAAGTTTTCACTATTCCTGTTAGGCATATTTGTTGCGTTCTCCTTACACGCACAGGTTTTCACGGATTATTTCACGGACAAGAGTCTGCGTATTGACTACATTTTTAATGGTAATGCCTCGAAACAAGAGATATGTGTAGAGGAATTGTCTTCTTTACCTCATTGGGCCGGAAGAAAACACCATTTATCCGAACTTCCTCTGCAAGGAAACGGACAAATCATTATGAAGGATATAGCCAGCAACAAAATCATATACAAGACTTCTTTCTCCTCGCTTTTCCAAGAATGGCTGGAAACAGACGAAGCTCAAAACATAACCAAAGGTTTTGAGAACACTTTTCTAGTTCCCTATCCTTTGCATCCGGCAGAAATAGAAATCGTATTACTCGATCCTCGTAGAAATATTCGTACCAGTATGAAGCATATTGTGAAGCCTGATGATATTTTAATTCATAAAAAGGGACACACCCATATCACTCCTCACAAATATCTGTTGAAAAGTGGAAATATAGATAAATGTATTGATGTAGCCATACTTGCTGAAGGATATACGCAAGAAGAAATGGAGTTATTCTATAAGGATGCTGCCATTGCCTGCGAAAGTTTGTTCTCTTATGAACCTTTCAAGTCCATGAAAAAACGTTTCAACATTGTTGCAGTAGCCAGCCCTTCTGAAGAAAGTGGTGTCAGTATTCCTCGCATAGGCGAATGGAAACAAACAGCACTTGGTTCTCATTTCAGTACTTTCTATTCGGACCGGTATCTGACAACAAGCCGTGTAAAAGCCATACATGATGCTTTAGCAGGAATACCGTATGAACACATCATCATTTTAGCTAATACAGAAGAATATGGCGGAGGAGGTATATACAACTCCTATACATTGACTACTGCCCATCACCCTAAATTCCGCCCTGTAGTCGTACATGAATTCGGACATAGTTTCAGTGGTCTGGCCGATGAATATTTTTATGATAATGACGTCATGACAGATACATACCCACTGGATATAGAACCATGGGAGCAAAATATAACTACAAAAGTAAACTTTGCGTCCAAATGGGAAGATATGCTTGCTAAAGGTACCCCTATCCCAACTCCAACTAGTGAATGCAAAAAATTTCCTGTAGGAGTCTATGAAGGAGGAGGTTATTCTGCCAAAGGTATATATCGTCCAGCTGATGACTGTCGCATGCGTACCAATGAATATCCAACCTTTTGCCCCGTTTGTCAGCGTTCTATCCAACGCATTATCGAATTTTACACAGAGCAATAATTATAATCTTAACTAAAAACAATTTATGATCAGACTTCAACGCATTACAACGGCTGATACAGCCCTGTACAACTTTATGGAGAATTTAATGATCGCTTCTTTTCCTCCGGAAGAATACAGGTCTTTGGATGAGTTACGTAAATATACAGATTCAAAAACTCATTTTCACAACAACGTCATTTTCCATAACGATACTCCAGTCGGGCTAATCACATATTGGGATTTCAAGCACTTTTATTACGTAGAACATTTTGCCATCGATCCTGCACAACGTAATGGTGGGCATGGAAAGAATGTATTAAATCACTTATGCCAACTTTTAGAACATCCTATTATTCTGGAAGTAGAAGAACCTACTGAAGAAATGGCCCAGCGTCGTATTAACTTCTACCAACGCCATGGCTTTAAACTATGGGAAAAGCCTTACCAACAACCTCCTTATAAACCCGGAGATGGCTTTCTTCCCATGTTACTTATGGCTTATGGAAATTTAAAATGTGAAAATGACTTCGATACTGTAAAAGGAGATATTTATAGAGAAGTATACAATGTGGAATAGCATATCCCCCCAAAAACATACAAAAGCTTATAGCAAAATAGTATAAACAAATAAAGGTCGCTTGCAAAACAAGCGACCTTTATTTATATAGTCAACAAACTCATTACTGACGCGGTTGCGCAGAATAGTTAATTTTCAGTGCATATGCATTACGTAGAGCTTCTTTGATATCAGTTACGATACCCATTTTAGTCTCTTGGTCAACTTTCAAAGACACTGTCATCTGAGGCTGATCTTCTTCCTTCATACTGGCACGTTCACCAATAATATAGTCTTGAATTTCAGAAACTTCAGCATAACTATCATTCAATTGGATACGGCTCTCGCTACCTAATTTCTTACGAAACTCAGCAGTAGGTTTTCCTACATAGATAAACGTAACCAAAGACTTCTTCTCAAGTTTTTCCAATTCTGTACCTTGCGGAACCTTAAACTCAACCTTCAATGTTACCTCACGCATAGTTGTTACAATCATAAAGAAGAACAACAAGGTGAAGATAAGGTCAGGCAGAGAAGAAGTGTTCAACGCCGGCATTTCTTTTTTGCCAGTCTTATTAAATTTTCCCATTACTTCTTTTCTCCGTACTTTTTAGGTTCTGCCTCAGAAATCATCTGAGGATAAATTTTACGAATTGCATCTTGTTGCTCTTCATTCAACTCAGCATATGTCTTCTGCCACTTTTCTTGAGCTATTTCATCACGCAACTCATTATAAGCAGCAACCAACTCATTTTGTACATTAATATATGCTTTGTAAGAAGAACCACGGTCACAACGCAAAGAAATCACATGTTTGTCCGTAACCTGCATAGTACCAAAGAAAGGAATCTCTTTTGCATGTTTCTCAGGTTTACTTTCGTCATTATACGGATTGGCAATGAATTCTTTGGCCTTAGCACGCAACTGTTCCACGCTAATATAGTCATTACCGCACATCAGTTGGTCATTCAAATTCAAGAATACTTGCAACACATTGCGCTCTTTCAACTTAATATCATCCTTCGGTTGGTCTTTCTGCGGAGGTTCGGGCAAACGTCTAGCCAAACCACGGTCAGTATCCATAGAAGTCGTAATCAAGAAGAAGATAAGCAACAAGAAAGCAATATCCGCTGTTGAACTTGAATTAATATCAGGAACTTTTCTTTTTCCTTTTGCCATTGTAATTACTCTTTTAAAATTGAGTTATCCCCAATTGATTATGATAATTTCTTCTTAATACTACTAAAGATGATAGCAAGCACTGTTGCACCAAACAATATGTAGATAGTATAAAGGAACATATCTGTTATCTTCAACCAGAAAGGAACATTATCTGTACCACTATAACCCGGTATATTGAGAGTTTGGTCACTACCCATAGTCCAAGCTATAATAACAACAACAGCTAAAATTATTACACCGATCAAAGATTTCAATGCACCTCCAGGATTATCTTTCAATGCGCTTCCAAACTGGAGAAGGAAAGCAGCCACCGTAGCAACAACAGCTAAGCCAAACAAACCATACATCAAGAAAATCAATGCATTTGTTTGTGCAGGTTGCCACATTTCCGGGTCTACACCCATCAGTACTGCATCGCCTTGAGCGTTTCCACCGAAGTAGAACAAGCCCAATACTACTAAAATAGCAGCGAACATTACATACAGTACGTAATATGATACTTTATATGATAACTTAGCCATCTTAATTATTTTTTGTATTTCAAGTCATATTTGATAACCATATCCAACAGTGAGATAGAAGAATCTTCCATTTCGCTAGTCAAAGCTTCAATCTTAGCCAAGATATAGTTATAGAATACCTGCAGAATCAATGCAACGATCAAACCAAAGATAGTAGTGATCAAAGCCACTTTCATACCACCTGCTACAACCGTCGGAGAAATATCACCTACTTGTTGGATCTTATCAAATGCCTGCACCATACCGATTACAGTTCCCAAGAATCCCAATGACGGAGCCATAGCGATGAACAGTGTAATCCAAGAGCAACCTTTTTCCAAATAACCGGCTTGTACACCACCATAAGATACTACTGACTTTTCTACAACGTCAAGACCTTGATCAATTCTCATCAAACCTTGGTAGTAGATAGAAGCAATAGGACCTCTTGTGTTACGTGCGATGTCTTTAGCAGCTTCAATATCACCTTTTTCCAAAGCAGCTTCGATAGCAGCCATAAACTTCTTAGTGTTGATTTCAGCCAAGCTCAAATAGATAATACGTTCGATACAGAAAGCAAGACCAATAACCAATGCAATGGCTACCAAACTCATGAAGGATGCAGTACCTTCAATAAACTTAGTCTTAATTTCTTTGTGAATACCGCCTTCTTCTGCAGTTGCAGGAGCAACAGCATCGTCAGCTGGAGCTGCTTGAGCTGCAGGAGCAGCTTGTTCTGTTTGTTCAGCTGCAGGAGCATCTTGAGCCTGAGCAAGTTGAGTTGAGCCAAATGTTAAGACTCCCATCACAGCAACAATTGCAAATAACTTTTTCATTGTGTGTCTAATTTTTAAGATTAATTAATTAAATTACTTATTATATTTATTTGTTGTTTTTTCTTCTTTTATTCTCCTGCGGAGAGACGGGGATTCGAACCCCGGATACCCTTTAGGAGTATACACGCTTTCCAGGCGTGCCTCTTCAACCACTCGAGCATCTCTCCAATAGACGCCTCCTCTGAAATCGGGTGCAAATTACAAAAAAATTGCGAACCACAAGCGTTTTCAGCTACAAATGTATTCTTTTTTTTGTTCTTCCGCTTCTTTCTCCCCGTTTTATCTTGAATAAAATCTCAAAATTAATAAACTTTAAAATCTGCAAGACCTTATTTGAGTATTCCAAACACTTTTAGTGCGTTTTCTGACGTCGCCTGCGCCACCATTTCAGGGGATTTACAGTATACTTCAGAAACTTTTATTAAGGTATCTTTCACATTGGCACTCTCATTTCTTTTACCTCTGTTAGGAACCGGAGTCAAGTATGGAGAGTCTGTTTCCAGTACAATCCGGTTCAACGGAATGTATTTTAAAACATCCGGCAAAGTGGATTTTTTAAAAGTTACTACTCCGTTAATACCAATTAGGAAATTAGGAAACTCCATGATACGATCTGCTTCTTTTAAAGTTCCCGTAAAACTATGAAAGATACCTCGTAAAGAAGTAGACTTATATGGCTCCAATACCTTATATATATAATCAAAAGCTTCCCGGCAATGAATTACAATAGGGAGATTATATTCCAAAGCCCATTTTATCTGCCTATCCAAGGCAATCTGCTGCTCTTTCAAAAAGGTCTTATCCCAATATAAATCCATACCGATCTCACCAATCGCCACATATGCATTAGCGGATGCCAATTCTGTTGCAACAACATTCAATTCTTGCTCAAAATCCGCATTTACCGAAGTTGGATGTAAGCCTATCATCGGATAGCAATAATCTTTGTATTCCGAACAAACACGAAGCATGGGTTTAATTGTTGTACTATCTATATTCGGCATGAAAATATGAGTAACCCCAGCCTCTCTTGCCCGCACAATCACCTGTGTTAAATCTTCAGTGAAATCTTCTAAAAAAAGATGGGAATGCGAATCTACTAATTTCATTATTAAACCTTTTCATTACGTTTTTCGCCGGTACGGTAATAATATACCAGTCCGTATTCACGGCATAAATCCAAGCGTTTCTCATTCGGAGTTATGTCTTCGAATTTTTTCTCCACTTGATTCCAAATATCCAAAATCAATTCATCAGCTTTAGCACGCATGGATGCTAATGTTTCCAAACTTCGCATTGTCAATGCTTGAAAGTTCTTTTGCTTCTCATAGCTATCCATAAAGATATCATAATGTACCCGTACTTTAGCAATCGTTGGATTATAAATTGGAATTCCTCCCTGAGATATACGCTTATTCTCTCCATTAATAATTTTGTGTCCCCATTCTACCAATGCAGTTTCTGTTGATAAATCCAGCACATTATTATTTTTTACATCCAGACCGTAATATTCTTTGTGAGAGACTCGAACTTCAGTGCGTATAACAGCTAAATTCAGCACTTGTATAAAGTGAGAGATAAATAAACGAGCCATTTTTACATTAGCCTGATGTTTACGCCCTGCTTTTGACTGACGTTCGAAACACTCAATATAATAATTTTGAGCTGCATCAAATTTCATAAGGAAATTCCTGGCATCCGTTATGGTCTTTAATGAGACAGCTAAATCATACATATTATACATATCAGCTTTAACGACCACTGCTTTTAGTGCCCGTATTCTGGCTTGATCTGTATTTGGCAATCTTCGATATGGCATTTTTCAGATATAAATTACTACACTTCTCTGTGCATTAGATCTTTCATTAATTTCTCCAGTTCTTTTTTCTTTTCAGCAGCTACTTTTACAGCAATGAGACTTCCCATAGCTCTTTCACTATATTCAGTTATTTTATTTTCACAAAGCTCTTTTATTCCAATCTGATTATATAATTCGGTTACTGCTGCTATTTTTTCGGCAGGATCGAAAGAGGCGGCACCTATCCACGAATTTAATTGGCGTAATTGCTCATCATTTGCATGTTCAAAGGCCTTTATCAACATATAAGTTTTCTTATTACAAAGAATATCACCACCAATATTTTTTCCAAAGACTGTAGCATCACCATAAACATCAAGCAAGTCATCTTTAAGCTGGAATGCAACTCCCAAATTCATACCAAAATCATACAACCGTTCAGCATCTTCAGAAGAAGCGCCTCCTAATAGTGCACCGATTTTTAAACTAACTGCCAACAAGACAGATGTTTTCAGCCGAATCATTTCCAAATATTCTTCTTCTGCCACATCCTTCCGCTGTTCAAACTCCATATCCAACTGCTGACCTTCGCAAATTTCCAAAGCTGTCAGGCTAAATAAATCCATCACATCTTTTAAATGTTCAACAGGACATTGAGCCATGAACTGATATGCCAATACTAACATGGCATCGCCAGACAGGATGGCTGTATTATCATTCCATACTTTATGTACAGTTTCTTTGCCACGCCGACGATCTGCACGATCCATTAAATCATCATGCAAAAGAGTATAATTATGATATACTTCGATACCGGTTGCCGGACCATAGATTCGAGTGACATCCTCTTCATACAGATTATATGCCATCAGCATCAATACAGGACGGATTCTTTTGCCACCCATTGACAATACATAAGTCACCGGATCGTATAAACCTTTTGGAGTACGGTCAAACTTTAAATTAGCAATATGAGAATTTATTTTTTCGAGAAGTTCAGGAACTGTAAACATAGTTATCGTATTTAAGAATAGCTGGGAATGAAAAGAGGCTGCTTCTTCGGCAGCCCCTCCCCCCCCAGCCTCTCTCCTATTTTAGTATTTCATTACTGCAATCTAAACATTACAGGCACTGTATATTTAACACGTACAGGTTTACCACGTTGCATACCAGGTTTCCACTTCGGCATGGTATTAATCACACGGATTGCTTCTTTATCCAAATAGGGGTCAACACCTCTCAACACCTTAGCATCAACGATACTACCGTCCTTATTAACCACAAACTGTACAGTTACACGGCCTTGTGTACCATTTTCCTGTGCAATTGTAGGATATTTAATGTTCTTACTCAGGTATTGCATTAAACCTGCCATACCACCATTAGGAAATTCCGGCATCTGCTCTACAACCTCAAAGATTGTTTGTTCTTCCGGTTCTTCTTCTTCAACAGCAACAGGTACATACTTGATTTCAACTTTCTGACCTGTTTCCTCACTTGAAGCAATTGCAGTTTCCTCAACATCAGCATCGTCTTCTACAATTGTCAAAGTTTCAGCAATTGAAGGAGCCTCGGGAGGAGGAGGAGCAACCACTTCCGGTTGTTCTGTGATAGGAATTATTTCCTCTTCAAATACAAGTTCGGATATGGCCTGGCTCATATCAATCTTGATATCACGCTTTGTCCATTCGAATGCGACGAACATGAACGCGAGCACAATCACATAACCGACAAGCAGCCATGTTGACTTCTTGTTCTCCAAGTCTGCCTTAGGTGATTTCTTAATTTCCATAATTTTATAATATAATTTTAGTGTTTCTCATTTGGGGCAAATATAGTACTTTTCCTATTATTGTTCGCCCTCAGCTATCTTTTTTTACACAATAAGTGCTACATTTTCGTTTTTTTAATTCTTCAAAAGCACCTATATGGTTTTGTGCTACAAATGTAACGAGATATTTTAAAAATACAGTATCTTTGGCAAGAATTTTAAATGAAATGTTGAAAAATAGCATAAAACTTCATTCAAATGAAAAAGATAACAATTGCAATTGATGGTTTTTCCTCTTGTGGAAAAAGTACAATGGCTAAAGACCTTGCCCGTGAAATAGGCTATATATATATAGATAGTGGTGCCATGTATCGCGCAGTTACGCTGTACAGTCTTGAAAATGGTATATTCCAAGGAGATCAGATTAATACAGAAAAGTTAAAGAACCAGATAAAAGAGATCCATATATCTTTCCACCTCAATCCCGAAACCGGGCGCCCGGACACTTATCTGAACGGAAGCAACGTCGAGAACAAAATCCGCACCATGGAGGTTTCTTCTCATGTAAGCCCCATCGCTGCTTTAGATTTTGTACGTGAAGCAATGGTTACCCAACAGCAAGAAATGGGAAAAGCTAAAGGCATTGTTATGGATGGACGAGATATAGGTACTACTGTTTTCCCGGATGCTGAGCTCAAAATCTTCGTTACTGCTTCTCCCGAGATACGTGCCCAACGCCGTTATGACGAGTTAAAAGCCAAAGGAGAAGAAGTCAGTTTTGACGAAATACTGGAAAATGTAAAACAACGGGATTACATTGACCAAAACCGCGAAGTTAGCCCACTCCGCAAAGCAGACGATGCTTTACTACTGGACAACAGCCTTATGACTATTTCGCAACAGAAAGCATGGCTGGCAGAGCAGTTCAATACTATCATTAAAGAATAATGTGTAAAGAGATACATCTTTTACCAAATGATTTATTAAAATAATTATCAACCTAAACTATGGCAAAAGTTGAAATAGACGAGGGATCAGGTTTTTGTTTCGGAGTGGTAACTGCGATAAATAAAGCTGAAGAAGAGTTGACGCAAGGTGGTACTCTATATTGCCTGGGTGACATTGTGCACAATAGCCGTGAAGTGGAACGCTTGAAAGCCATGGGGCTCATTACCATCAATCATGAAGAATTCAGCCATCTCCACAATGCAAAAGTTTTGTTGCGTGCTCATGGAGAACCCCCTGAAACCTACGCTATTGCCCGTCAAAATAATATAGAAATTATTGATGCGACTTGCCCCGTTGTACTCCGTCTTCAAAAGAAAATCAAACAGGAATACACACAGGAAAGCGAGGAAAACAAGCAGATTGTGATATATGGCCAGAACGGACATGCTGAAGTATTGGGGCTTGTAGGGCAAACAGAGAGAAAGGCGATAGTCATTGAGAAACTGGAAGAAGCTAAAAAGCTGGATTTCAGCCGGAGTATCCGTCTTTATTCTCAAACGACCAAATCCTTGGACGAATTTCAGAATATCGTAGAATACATTAAAGAACACATCTCACCCAATGTCACATTTGAATATTATGATACCATTTGCCGACAGGTAGCAAACCGGATTCCTAATATTCGAAAGTTTGCGGCTTCGCACGATTTGGTTTTCTTTGTCAGCGGTAAGAAAAGTTCTAATGGGAAAATACTCTTCAGTGAATGTAAAAAGGTGAATCCAAACTCACATTTAATCGATAGTATCGAAGAAATTGACGATTCCTTACTGACAGGTGCAAACTTGATTGGTATATGTGGTGCAACATCTACCCCCAAATGGTTAATGGAAGAGATATCAGAAGCTATAAAATCGAAACTCTAAAACTAAATTGTCACATTTTCGAGATAGTAAATTAACGTAATTTATTAGTCACGCCCTCAGCTTTTCACTATCTTTGCAAAGCCTAAAATAGGTTTGCACTATTTTTGCAACGATTATTAACGCTAAACAAAAGATTGTTATGGGAACAGTTAAGTGCATAGGTATCTTAACATCAGGAGGTGATGCTCCGGGAATGAACGCAGCTATTCGTGCCGTGACACGTGCAGCCATTTACAACGGACTTCAGGTTAAGGGTATATATAGAGGTTACAAAGGTTTAGTTACCGGCGAAATCAAAGAATTCAAAAGTCAGAATGTGAGTAACATCATCCAATTGGGTGGTACCATTCTGAAAACAGCTCGTTGTCAGGAGTTCACTACTCCTGAAGGCCGTCAGACTGCTTACGATAATATGAAACAAGAAGGTATCGACGCACTGGTCGTTATAGGCGGTGACGGTTCTTTAACAGGTGCCCGCATCTTTGCTCAGGAGTTTGATGTCCCTTGTATAGGATTACCGGGAACTATTGATAACGATTTATATGGAACCGATACAACAATCGGTTACGATACTGCTTTGAATACAATTCTGGATGCAGTAGATAAGATACGTGACACTGCAACTTCCCACGAACGTTTATTTTTTGTGGAAGTGATGGGACGTGATGCCGGCTTCTTAGCTTTGAACGGTGCCATCGCTTCGGGAGCAGAAGCTGCTATCATTCCTGAGTTCAGTACAGAAGTGGACCAATTGGAAGAATTTATCAAAAACGGTTTCCGGAAATCAAAAAACAGTAGTATCGTACTGGTAGCCGAGAGTGAAATAACCGGTGGCGCCATGCACTATGCAGAACGTGTAAAAAATGAATATCCCGGATATGATGTACGCGTAACCATCCTCGGTCACTTACAACGTGGTGGCAGTCCTACAGCACACGACCGTATTCTCGCCAGCCGTATGGGTGCAGCTGCTATAGATGCTATCATGGAAGGGCAACGCAATGTAATGATTGGTATCGAACATGATGAAGTAGTTTACGTTCCTTTCGCTAAAGCGATTAAGAATGATAAGCCAATCAAGAAAGATTTGGTAAATGTTTTGAGAGAACTTTCTATTTAATCTCCATCAATGTTATATAAATAGTAAGAGGATGTGTCAGAACTCACCACAGATTACACAGATTAACACAGATTGAAAGTAAACTTTTGATTATCAACACATATAATCTGCGATAATCTGTGTAATCTGTGGTGAGTTCTGACGCCCTCTTATTTTATTATATCCATTTTGCTACAATTTTCTCTGTTTCATTCCACAGCTCCTTCATCTTTACATGCCGGATATATTTCTCGGAAAGTTGTTTAACCCGGCAATTCACATTCAGAGTACCGGTACGTTTCCCTGCATCTTCATCCAGCAATAAACTGATTGCCGTTGCCGCTCCTTGGCGAGGTGTACGGATAAACGGACGGAATAGAATATCAGTCAACGGATCAAACCACATCTTCATTCTGATAATATTAGTTGATACAATACCAGGGTCCGCTGCATTCACAATAATTCCTCTATCTTTGGTTCGATTTGCCAAGTCAATGGTAAACAACGTCAATGCTAATTTTGTATTACTGTAAATAGGTATGCGCCAAAAGCTGCCTTTTTTTCCATACAAGAAGAAATCGGGAAAATCAAGACATCCTATGGCATAGGTGCACGACACCATATTTACGACACGACTTCCCGCATCCATCAACGGAAGCAGTTTACGAGTAAGCAAATAAGGAGC
The DNA here is from genome assembly GCA_900555635.1 of uncultured Bacteroides sp. Taxonomy (GTDB): domain Bacteria; phylum Bacteroidota; class Bacteroidia; order Bacteroidales; family Bacteroidaceae; genus Bacteroides. The sequence continues at coordinate 126,887 of USLU01000001.1, read as the reverse complement.
GACATAATTCACACTAACCGTCCGTTCCAGTCCATCTTCGGTCACACGTCGTTCGGTTTCCATAGTTCCAGCATTATTCATCAGCAGACTTAGCGATTCTCCACGCTTTATTAGGATTTCGGCAAAAGATGCAACTGAAGCCAACGAAGACATATCGATGCCCAAGACTTCCAAATGTGAATTACCCGTTTCACGGATTAACCTTTGCCTTACTTCTTCTGCTTTTCGAGGACGATAGCAGGCCATTATAATCCGATAGCCTGCCATGGCCACAGCACGGGTAATTTCCGTACCCATCCCCCCATCAGCACCAGTTATGATAGCAAGTTTCACTTTAGTAATAGATAAATTAGTAATTAAATTCGGGCTTTAGTTTCAAGTTTCTCTACTTCTTTTCTCAAGCGCACCGGCAATTCTTCCTTCAGACGCTGGTGACAGGCCATCTCTATAGAATACATGCGGGCTATACAATAGTTACTGTGTTTACAGTTGCAACGGGCGTTTTCTTCCAGACGCAAACGGTTGACAAAACCAGGTTCGTTAAGTAACGCACGAGCCATCTGTACGGCTTCGAAACCATCGTCCAGTACTTCGTCAATCTTTGCACGCGAAACGAGTCCGCCTACATAAATCAATGGCATTTTTAATGCAGCACGAAATTTCAACGCATCTTCCAGGAAGTATGCTTCCTTAAAAGGTACACTGGGTATCATCCACTTTCCAACCAGACGTACTCCATACTTCAACCACCAGCACTTCATATAGTGAGTCATAGAAGCAATTGGCATCTCTCCCCGCATTACATACATGGGCGCCTTACTTACAAAACCTCCGCTCAACACCAAGGCATGGGCACCGGATTGTTGCAGGCGCATGGCTACCTGCATAGTCTCATCCATCTCCATACCTCCACGAAAGCCGTCACGCATATTCATCTTCACCAACACAGCGATATCGCTTCCGGCAGCCTTCATCACTTCATCCATTACCATATCCATAAAACGCATCCGGTTTTCCAAAGAACCACCGAATTCGTCTTTACGATGATTGGTAGATGGAGAAAGAAACTGGCTGATAAGATATCCGTGCCCTGCATGTATTTCAACAGAATCAAAGCCGGCTTCACGGGCAAGATTCACTGAACGTCCATAGGCTCGCGCCAAATCCGGTAATTCATCTGCTTGAAGCCCACGGACAAATGTAGGAGAATAGAGGTTGAAACCTCCACTGGCTCCCACAGGGGTACAACCACAAATACTTTTATGCGACATATTACCACAATGTCCCAGCTGAATACCCGCCGCCGCACCTTCGGCATGTACAGCATCCGTTATACGCCGCAGACCCGGTATTATTTCGGGACGCATCCACAACTGGCGGTCAAAAGAAAGTCCGCTTTGTGTAACTGCTGCATAGGCAATAGTAGTCATTCCAACACCTCCCGCTGCTACAGAACGATGATAATCGAGTAACATATCCGAAGGTACATTTCCCGGGCACATACTTTCGAAGGCTGCAGAACGGATCGTTCGATTCCGTAAAGTCAACGGACCAAGAGTGACCGGTGTAAATAATTTAGATTCCATCCTATCTTATTCAAATTCAATATATAAATGGTATTATACGCTTACGTTTTCCCACTGCTTCAGTTCCAAATTCCTCCCGGTAACGATGATAAATTGCGTTAGCACGAGGAACAAGGTTAGCAAACGTCCACCACACAAACACCCAAGCCGCAGTCGAAGACGTAAGAATGGCAAATCCTGTCCATTCTACCAGTTCTCCGAAATAGTTGGCAGAGGTGACATATCGGTACAATCCGCCAGCCGGCAAATAATGTTTCGTATCTCCCGGTTTACGAAGGTGGCGTATCACATGATCGGAATGAAGATTTATACCCATACCCAGGAAGAACAGGAATATACCGATTAATGCATGAGGCTTCAACAGATAGGCAGTTCCGGCAGCATACAAACCCTCCGGAGCAAAATAAAACAATCCGCCGGCTTGCATAATTCCATTCAAAACATTGAATAAAATCCCCATCGACATTATGGCTATCGGCATCCGGCTATTTCCCTTCAGCATGAATGGGAAAATAAACGCTCGCTGAAGATAATGCAATTGGAACAGCAGGAAAAAGAAATATTCAGGCAAAGAAAAACCCACTCCACTCTTCATAGCCAAAACATAATAATGAACACAGGCGCTTCCATCAGCATCCATGCTAGTTTATTATTAATTGAAAATCCCCATGAAGAAGTGCGGAACATTCCATAACCTGCTTTGACAAAATAGAGTGCAATAAATACAAAGAATGCCACTGCACCCATTACCCATAATAAAATTTGAAAATACTCCTGATTCATAGCTTCTTGTTTAAGTACGACAAATATAAGGAAAACCTATGAAAATTAGCCTTCCATCCTGCGATTATTAAGAAAAAAGCCTACGAACGCTAAGGAGTAAAGATGCGAAGAACTTTTCTTTCCACCACGGTGTACTTTTCTTTCCACCGTGGTGGAAAGAAAAGTACACCGTGGTGGAAAGAAACTTTCTCCATGATGGAAAGAATAAGGCATTACCTTCCGGTTACTTAACCATCGCAGCAATGCCTCTTAACATTAGTTACTTTAAAGCTTAACGATTATCTCTTCTTGATAGGTACGTAAGGTGTCTCTTCCAACACGTTCTTATAAGCCGGACGAATGATACGCTTGCCTTCGAAAGTCAATTCTTCGTTGCGGTGAGCACACCAGCCTACGATACGGGCCATAGCAAACAGCGGAGTGAAGATTTCCTGAGGCAAACCAATCATCTCATATACAAAGCCTGAATAAAAATCAACGTTGCTCGAAACGGTCTTTCCGTTATTCTTTACACGACCAAATACATCGATAGCGCGATCTTCCAACAGTTCAAGGAAGGCAAATTCACGTTCTTTTCCTTTTTCGCGGGCAAGATCACGAGCCAATTCTTTCAATAAGAGGGCACGTGGATCGGAAATAGTGTAAACAGCATGACCGATGCCATAAATCAATCCGCTCTTATCGTATGCTTCCTTATTCAGCATGCGAGTATAGTAAGTATCTATTTCCTCGACATTGGTCCAATCATGGATATTCTCCTGCAAATGATGGAACATATCGGCAACCTGAATATTGGCACCTCCATGAAGCGGGCCCTTCAACGAGCCGATACCTGCTGCTATGGAAGAATAGGTATCTGTGCCGGTAGAAGAAGTAACACGCACGGTAAAAGTAGAGTTATTACCACCACCATGTTCTGCTTGAAGCACTAACAGGAGGTCGAGTGTACGGGCTTCCAGTTCGGTATAATCTTTCTTCAACATATATAGGAAATTCTCGGCGATAGAGAGGTTCTCCTGCGGATGGCGAATATGCAGCGAACGTCCATGAGTAGCGTGGCGTAGCATATTATAAGCGTATGCGATGATAGTGGGGAACTTGGAAATCAATTCTATACTCTGGCGCATCAGGTTATCACGGGAAGTATCATCCGCATTCGGGTCAAATCGATACATTTCGAGTACACTGCGTGAGAGAATGTTCATGATGTTGTTTCCTTCGAGCTCGATGATGTTCATCTTTGTTTTCTGTTCCAAAGGCATGTTATCATTAATCAGTTCCAGGAAAGAAGCCAGTTCTTCTTTATCGGGCAAGCGACCCGAAAGTAAAAGATAAGCTACCTCTTCAAAGCCGAAGCGCTTCTCTTTAATGGTGGCATGCACCAAATCCTCTACATCATAGTTACGATAGAACAGTTTGCCGGGAATGGGCTTCAAACCTCCACCGGGAATACGTTCATAACCAACCACATTACCAACTTTTGTAAGTCCTACCAATACACCTGTTCCATCCTCATTGCGCAGACCACGCTTCACATCAAACTTCTTGAACAGCTCATTCTCAATCCGGGTTGCTTCTTTCAAATCTTCAGATAGCTTATAAATTAAATATTCTTTCTTCATGATAACTATAGTTTTAAAGTATTATAAATTGGAGTTTAGCAGGTATATCCTGCTTCGGTTAATAATTGATGAGCTTCAATCTTTTCAACAATCTCGCGGGTAAATTCAGTTGTAGATAAAGAAACACCACCGGGCATAAAACGAGCGAGGTCCACCGTTGCGCGGGCATTCATAAAGTTTTGCTCCAACGCCTTCTCTATCAAAGATGCAGCCTCATTCCAGCCAAAGAATTCGAGCATCATCACAGCCGAAAGGATGATGGAACAGGGGTTCACGATATCTTTTCCCGCAATGTTGGGAGCAGTGCCGTGGGTAGCCTCGAAGATGGCGTGTCTTGTCTTGTAATTGATATTGGCGCCGGGAGCAATGCCGATACCGCCCACCATCGCCGCCAATTGGTCAGAGATGTAATCGCCGTTCAGGTTCAATGTAGCGATAACGGAGTATTCTTCGGGGACGAGCAAGGTATTCTGCAAGAAAGCATCGGCAATGCAGTCTTTGATGAGCAAACGACCTTCGGCTATTTCTTTTCCAAACTCACGTTCGGCCAATTCATAACCCCATTTCTTAAAACCACCTTCGGTGAACTTCATGATATTCCCTTTATGTACTAAAGTCACGGAGGGCAAATTATGTTTGAGCGCATACTCACAAGCGGCACGTACCAAACGTTCGGTTCCCTCTCGGGAAACCGGTTTCACGCCAAAGGAAGAGGTTTCCGGGAAACGAACTTTCGTTACGCCCATTTCATCATGCAGAAAACGGTAGAACTTCTCAGCTTCCGGAGTACCGGCCTCCCATTCTATTCCGGCATAAATATCTTCTGTATTCTCACGAAATACGCACATATTCACTTTCTGCGGCTCTTTTATCGGTGAGACAATTCCTTTGTACCAACGCACCGGACGGAGACAAACATACAAATCGAGTGTCTGGCGCAGAGCCACGTTCAAAGAACGGATGCCACCACCGATGGGAGTTGTCAAAGGGCCTTTAATACCTACTTTATAAGTACGGAAGGCTTCCATGGTTTCCTCCGGCAACCAAGAACCGGTTTCATTGAAAGCACGTTCGCCTGCCAGCACTTCTTTCCATTCTATACTACGTTCGCCGTTGTATGCTTTCTTGAGAGCGGCATTCACAACTGCCTGCATGGAGGGAGTCACTTCGGCCCCTACTCCATCACCTGTAATAAAAGGTACGGTAATTTTTTCCATATTTATCGTGCGTTAAGTGCAGAGCCGGCACGGAACCAACCTATCTGCTGTTCATTATAAGTATGTTGCACCGGGAAGCTTTCTTTGGAACCGTCTTCGTGATGAAGAACTACTTCCAAATTCTTTCCCGGAGCAAAATCCATCAATCCGATAACGGAGAGCAGGTCGTGCTCCTGTATCTTGTCATAATCTTCCTTATTAATAAAGGTAAGGGCAAGCATGCCTTGTTTCTTCAGGTTCGTTTCGTGGATACGGGCAAAACTCTTTGCCAGAATCACCCTTACATTGAGGAATCGTGGCTCCATGGCTGCATGTTCACGACTGGAACCTTCGCCATAATTCTCTTCGGCAACAACCATAGAGGGAATCCCTTCTGATTTATACATCTTAGCTGTACCCGAAACAGTTCCATAGGTATTGGTTGAACGGTTCCATACTTTATTGGTCTCTCCGTTAAAAGCATTCACGGCACCCATTAACATATTATCTGAAATGTTTTCAAGATGTCCACGGAAACGAAGCCACGGACCTGCCATCGAAATATGATCGGTAGTACACTTGCCCTGTGTCTTAATCAGCAAAGGCATATTCAGCAAGTCAGTACCTTCCCAAGCCGGGAACGGAACCAGTAGTTGCAAACGTTCGGAATGCGGATTCACCGTAACTTCTGCTTTAGCACCATCAGGAGCAGTATAACCCATGTTGCCATGAATAAATCCATGCGATGGGAGTTCTTCACCCACCGGTTCGGAAAGTTTCACCCGTTGCCCGTCATGGTTTATCAAGGTATCTCTCAATGGATTAAAACAAAGGTCCCCGGCAATGGTGAGTGCCATTGTCAACTCAGGAGACGCTACGTAAGCGTATGTATTGGGATTACCATCCGCACGTTTGGCAAAATTACGGTTAAAGGAAGTGACAATGGAGTTCTTACGTTCCGGATCGTCCGTGCAACGTTTCCACTGACCGATACATGGACCGCAAGCATTTGCCATGATAGTGGCTCCAATTTCTTCGAAAGCTTCAATCATGCCATCACGTTCGGCGGTTGCACGTATCTGCTCCGAACCGGGGTTGACAATCAGTGCACCGGAAACAGTCAGTTTCTTGTCTTTTACCTGGCGGGCAAGAGAAGCGGCACGACTCAGATCCTGATAGGATGAATTAGTGCATGAACCTATCAAGCCAACTTCCATCTTACGAGGATAGCCATTCATAATCACCTTCTCGGCAAACTTAGAGATCGGTGTGGCAGCATCCGGAGTAAACGGACCATTAATATAAGGTTCGAGCAAAGAGAGGTCAATATCGATCACTCTATCATAATACTTCTCCGGATCAGCCACTACTTCATCATCAGCGCAAAGATCAGCTGCAATGGCGTCGGCCATCGTTACCACTTCTTCCCTACCTGTAGACTTCAGATAGACTGCCATACGTTCGTCGTATGGGAATAAAGAGGTGGTGGCTCCTACTTCCGCACCCATATTACAAATGGTAGCTTTGCCCGTTGCCGACAAGGAAGCAGTTCCCGGACCAAAATATTCAATAATAGCATTTGTTCCGCCCTTTACTGTCAAGATACCAGCAAGCTTCAAAATGACATCTTTCGGAGCAGCCCAACCGCTCAATTTACCTGTAAGCCGAACACCGATCAACTTGGGCATCTTCAACTCCCACTCCATGCCCGTCATAACATCTACTGCATCGGCACCACCTACCCCAATGGCAACCATACCCAGTCCACCTGCATTGGGTGTATGCGAATCGGTTCCTACCATCATGCCGCCCGGGAAAGCGTAGTTTTCTAAAACTACCTGATGAATAATACCTGCACCAGGTTGCCAAAAGCCAATGCCATAACGAGAAGACACGTCGCGAAGAAAATTATAAACCTCCTCATTCGTTTTGTTAGCCGTCGCAATATCTTCCGATGCGCCTTTGTAAGCTTGAATCAAATGGTCGCAGTGTACTGTAGAAGGTACTGCTACCGTCTCACGCCCTGCATTCATAAACTGAAGTAATGCCATCTGTGCAGTAGCATCCTGCATAGCTACACGATCGGGACGGAAGTTTACATAATCTTCTCCCCGCTTGTAGTTTTTTACCTCTTTCTCATTATACAAATGAGCATACAAAATTTTCTCTGCTAATGTCAACGGACGTTGCAATACAGTCCGTACCTGCTTAATTTTCTCTGCATAAGCTGCATAGAATGCTTTGAGCATTGTTAAATCATACACCATAGCCACTTATATTTTTTTTAATTTTGAAGTTGTAAACGTTACAATTTAATATTATGAACAAATAAAAGTGAAGAAAGGTTTAACAAAATAAACTATTTCTTCCCGCAAAAGCGAAGAATAACTACCTTTGTAAGCATGAAACAACAAGATTCAAACAGCCCCATTCTGCACCTCCAACAACAGCAACTCTTGTTACGTATGGAATATGAATACGAAAAGGAAGAATTCAAACGGCAAACAGAAAACATGGGTGTCGCTCGAAAGGTGAAACGGGGACTTTGTTGGTATCCTGCCACTGCCGGACGAAGTTACTATAATTCTCTGAATCAATTAGTAATAGAAATTACACGTACCGAAGATACTGATATAGAACATAATTTTGAATTCGGGCGTCCCGTATGTTTTTTCCGCCAATCGGCAGATGGAAAAATAAGCTACATGAATTTTACAGCTACCGTCAGTTATGCCGACGAGACGCGTATGGCGGTGATAATGCCCGGTGCCAATGCAGTCATGGACGTACAAGGAACCGAAAATCTCGGTGTACAACTCTACTTCGACGAAACTTCTTATCGCACCATGTTTGAGGCACTGGAAGATGTGCTCCGGGCCAAAGGAAATCGTTTATCTGAATTAAGAGATACTCTGTTAGGAACCACGAAAGCCGGATTCCGGGAGCTGTATCCCATACGTTTTCCCTGGTTGAACTCCACTCAGGAAACAGCCGTAAACAAGGTGTTATGCGCCCGGGATGTAGCCATCGTACACGGTCCTCCGGGAACAGGAAAAACCACAACACTGGTAGAAGCTATCTATGAGACATTGCATCGGGAGCCTCAAGTACTGGTATGTGCTCAAAGTAACACTGCTGTCGATTGGATTTCGGAGAAGCTGGTAGATCGGGGCGTCAATGTACTGCGCATCGGTAATCCTACCCGGGTCAATGACAAAATGCTGTCTTTTACTTACGAACGCCGTTTCGAGAATCATCCTCTCTATCCCGAGTTGTGGAGCATTCGCAAGGAACTCCGCCAATTGGGAGGACGGGGGCGACGTGGCAGCTACGATGAACGCGAAGGGATCCGTAATCGCATGAGCCGCCTGCGGGATCGTGCCACCGCACTGGAGGTACAGATCAATGCCGAACTATTCGACAGTGCCCACGTCATAGCATCCACGCTGGTTAGTAGTAACCACCGGATTTTAAATGGCCGGCGTTTTGGAACATTATTTATAGACGAAGCAGCCCAAGCGTTGGAAGCTGCTTGCTGGATAGCCATCCGCAAAGCGGACAGAGTTATATTAGCTGGCGACCATTGCCAGCTTCCACCTACTATTAAATGCCATGAAGCAGCCCGTGCCGGATTAGAGCACACACTCATGGAAAAAGTGGTAGCCAACAAACCTTCCGCCGTCTCTTTATTAAAAATACAATATCGCATGCACGAAGAAATCATGCGATTTTCTTCCGACTGGTTTTATAACGGAGAACTTCAAGCAGCACCAGAAGTCCGTCATCGAGGCATTTTAGACTGGGACTCTCCCATTTCCTGGATTGATACTTCGGAAATGGATTTCAAAGAAGAATTTGTAGGAGAAACTTTCGGACGCATCAATAAAGAAGAAGCCAATCTTCTACTGAAAGAGCTAGAGGAATATATTCAAAAAATAGGAGCCAATCGGATTTTAGAAGAACGAATAGACTTCGGGGTGATTTCTCCTTATAAAGCACAAGTGCAATACCTCCGAAGTAAAATAAAGGCGAATGCGACGCTCCGCCCTTACCGCAACCTATTCACCGTTAACACAGTAGATGGTTTTCAAGGACAAGAACGGGATGTTATCTTTATCAGCCTTGTTCGTGCAAATGAAGACGGACAGATTGGATTCCTGAATGATTTAAGAAGAATGAACGTGGCCATAACCAGAGCAAGAATGAAGTTAGTCATCCTTGGAGAAGCAGCAACACTCAGCCACCATACCTTTTATCGCAAATTGATAGAATGTACCAAGAAAGGAAGCGAAACTACTACGTAGTAAATATGAAACTACCTATAAGTAGTTGTCCAATTACTTAGTAGTAGTTGAACAGTTACCTATAGGTAGTTTTTAGAGTCTATTAGTTGTTTTCCGGACGAAGTTTACGTACGGTAACTGCTGTTTGCCACATTTCGCTTTCACGCAAAGCTTTCAACTCAGCATTCAACTTCTCACGATAATCAGGTTTTGAGTTGCTATCGATAGAAATCTGAGCTTCATTTCCTGACTTCACACTTGCATATAACTTCTCAACAACCGGCTTAACTGCATCATGGAACGGAGTCATCCAATCCAAAGCGCCACGTTGAGCAGTAGTAGAACAGTTAGCATACATCCAGTCCATACCATTCTTTGCGAACAACGGCATCAATGACTGAGTCAACTCTTCAACTGTTTCATTGAAAGCTTCAGAAGGAGTATGACCGTTTTCACGAAGCACCTCATATTGAGCCAACAGCAAGCCCTGGATAGCACCCATCAAAGAACCGCGTTCACCAGTCAAATCGGAAGTCGCTTCACGTTGGAAAGTCGTTTCAAACAAATAACCGGAACCAATACCGATACCCAGTGCAATTGTCTTATCAAAAGCCTTGCCGGTAGCATCCTGATAAATAGCGTAAGAAGAGTTCAAGCCACGACCTTCAAGGAACATTGTACGAAGGGAAGTACCTGAACCTTTGGGTGCAACCATGATAACATCAATATCTTTTTGAGGAACTACACCCGTACGATCACTCCAAGTGATAGCAAAACCATGAGAGAAGTAAAGGGCTTTTCCCGGAGTCAGATAAGGCTTGATTGTAGGCCATACAGACATTACAGCAGCATCAGACAACAGACACATAATGATTGTACCTTTCTGGCAAGCGTCCTCAATACCGAACAATGTTTCACCCGGAACCCATCCGTCAGCAACCGCCTTGTCATAAGTCTTACCCGGACGTTGTCCTACAATGACATTAAAACCATTATCGCGCAAGTTACAAGCCTGTCCGGGACCTTGTACACCATAACCGATTACAGCAATTGTTTCATCTTTTAAAATCTCACGTGCTTTTTCCAAAGGAAATTCTTCGCGGGTCATTACATTTTCAATAACACCGCCAAAATTCAATTGTGCCATTTTTTGTTTTAGTTTTTATTAGTGGCTTACGCCATCGATTAATATTATATTATTTCTCAGTAAATATCACTTTAGATCGGCAGACCACTTCGGTGCCATTCTTCTTTACTTCTACATCAAAAATACCTTCTCCGGCATCATCCATATAAAAAGTAAGTTCATCTCCATAATAACTTTCAGCTACATAAGCCATTTCAAAACGACGGATGCGTTTCTCTTTATACATTTCTATCGGAAAGAGATCAAGAATATGCTCTATATAGCGGATGCTGTTGACATGACCGTTTATATCAATATCACTATATCTGGCTTCTAATGAAGAAACGGGTGACTGTGAAGTGACTTTGATACGCGACGGCTTTTCAATTGGGCAAGGTTCACTACATACATAGTCTACGATGCTTCCGTTATGCAAAGTCAGCAAATCTGCCGGTTTACGGGTATTCATGCTAATCATAGCCCATACAGAACGAGCGTAACCTATTTTCTTTCCGTCCTTATTAATAATAGCGAAATTACGATCCGTAAACAGACGATATACATTTTCCACCCATGTTTGAATAGAAAAGTCTTCGTATTGATAGGGCATCTCATCCAATTCAATAGCTAATCGAGATAATACCCATGTATAATTATCCTCGTTTAAAGTTGCGATGCCAAAACCACGGTCACTGGCATGAAAACCCGCACAATTCAACAGATGGTTACCAAGAACACCCATCGTCAGCCGTCCGGTAAAGTCTACATGAAAGGGTTCGGCTATAAACTTATAAGTACCTATTCTATTATTTTCACTCATTATTATTACTGTTTACTTTGACAATATTTAGCCTCACGATCCGCCAAATATTCATTTACACGTTCGAAGCAACTGGTTGTTATCGCCACACGTCCCGAACGGACGAATTGAAGAACACAATCCAATGCACTTAGTTCTTCGTAAAGGTTGGTTATTTCTTCGCTTATGCCATTCTTTTCTACAATGGAAAACACAGCATTAACCTCTACAATACGTGCATTGTATCTTCGAATAATCTTAGAAACTTCAGGCTTTTCTTCCAATGTAGGGGTAGTCAGCTTATAAAGAGCAATCTCATGCTGATAGATCTCATCGTCAGTGAAATAATGTGCTTGTAATACATCTATTTTCTTAGAGATCTGCGTGGTCACTTTTTCAATGGTATCTTTATCCGTCCAGGCAGTAATAGTATACTTATGTACACCTTTGATAGAAGATGCCGATACATTTAAACTCTCTATATTAATTTGCCGACGAGTAAATACTGCTGTAACCTGATTCAGCAAACCGGCAAAGTTCTCTGAATGAACGATAATCGTATATAATGTCTTGTCACTCATAATCTTCTTTATTTATGAATCCTAATTTTTTAGCATTCTAATAACATTTGGTTTACAGAACCACCCGGAGGTGTCATAGGCAACACGTTACCTTCTTCTATTACACATGCCTCAAGTAAGAAAGGACCATCTGTAGCAATCATTTCATCGATAGCCTTTTTCAATTCATCACGTGTGGTTACCCGACGTGACGGAATGTCATAAGCAGATGCTATCTTCATATAATCCGGATTCATCATTGGAGTGAACGAGTAATGTCCATTAAAGAACATTGCTTGCCATTGACGAACATTACCCAAGAAATTATTATTCAATACAATCATTTTTACCGGAGCTTTCTGTTCCATAATAGTACCCAACTCTTGTAAATTCATCTGCAAGCCACCATCACCCATAAAGGAACAAACCGTACGGTCAGGGCATCCGAATGTAGCTCCTATTGCAGCCGGAAGGCTGAATCCCATAGTACCCAAACCACCGGAAGTAACGATACTACGATTTTTGGTATACTTAAAGTACCGGGCAGCCATCATCTGATTTTGACCAACATCCGTCACCAAAATAGCTTCATTATTAGTAGCTTCACTGACTGCACTTACGACCTCACCCATGCTTAAAACATCTCCTGCTGGATGTAATTCAGGACGAATCACTTTTTCGTCCTCCACTTTTTCATAAGCAAGGAAACTATCCAGCCACTCCTGATGTTTGGCAGGTTTTAATAGTTTGGTAACAGCTGAAAGTGTTTCTTTACAATCTCCCAGTACAGCCACGTTTGTCTTTACATTCTTATCTATTTCCGCAGGATCTATATCAAAGTGTATAACCTTTGCCTGAGTAGCATAAGTAGCCAGTTTACCGGTTACACGATCGTCAAAGCGCATACCTACTGCTATAAGGACATCACATTTATTAGTATTGATATTAGGTCCGAGATTACCATGCATACCCAGCATACCTTTATTTAAAGGATGATCAGAAGGCAAAGCCGAAAGTCCCAACAGCGTACAACCTGCCGGCATTTCCGCTTTCTCTATAAAAGTGCGAAGTTCTTGTTGTGCATTGCCCAATTCAACGCCTTGTCCAACCAAGACCAAAGGACGTTCCGCACTATTTATTAAATCAGCAGCTTGCTGAATAGCTTCAGGATTCATTTCGGGAACCGGAAGATAACTACGTACATAGTCTACTTTTGTCGGAGCATATTCGGTCTTCTCCACTTGGGCATTCTTGGCAAAGTCCAATACTACTGGTCCGGGACGTCCGCTATTGGCGATATAGAAAGCACGAGCCACCGCCCAGGCTACATCTTCGGCACGACGAATCTGGTAACTCCACTTCGTAATAGGTTGTGTAATACCCACCAAATCGACTTCCTGAAAAGCATCTGTACCCAAGAAGTTTGTGCCAACCTGACCGGCGATCACTACGATAGGAGTACTATCAATCATAGCATCGGCAATACCCGTAACTGTATTAGTAGCACCCGGACCACTGGTTACCAGACAAACTCCAACTTCACCCGATACACGTGCAAAGCCTTGAGCTGCATGAGTTGCTCCTTGTTCGTGGCGAACCAAGATATGATTCAAATTCTTCCGGTGGTCATATAAAGCATCGTAAACCGGCATAATACTCCCCCCCGGATAACCGAAGATAGTCTTTACTCCCTGATGTTCCAGCGAACGCATCAATGCCTCTGCGCCTGTTATTATATCATTCATTTCATTATCATTTTACGAATTACAATCAAGTAATACTCTCTATTAATCAATGAGTCTTACCGCCCCTTTATCAGCCGAACTTACCATGCTGGCATAAGCTTTCAGACTCTTTGAGACTACCCGGTTACGCGTAACGGGAGTCATTGGACGGGCAGCCAGTTCTTCATCTGTCAGTTTGACATTGATAGAGCGTTCCGGTATATTGATTTCAATGATATCTCCATCTTTAATCTTACCGATATTACCACCGGCAGCGGCTTCAGGAGATACATGTCCGATACTCAAGCCCGAGGTTCCACCACTGAAACGTCCGTCCGTTATTAGTGCGCACTCCTTTCCTAAATGGCGAGACTTGATATAAGAAGTCGGGTAAAGCATTTCCTGCATACCGGGACCGCCCTTAGGACCCTCGTGCGTAATGACGACTACATCTCCGCTGACGACTCGTCCCCCGAGAATACCTTCACAGGCAGCTTCTTGCGAATCAAACACTTTAGCAGGTCCGGTGAATTTCCAAATGCTCTCATCCACACCTGCGGTTTTTACTACACATCCATCCTGGGCAATATTACCTTTCAGCACAGCAAGTCCGCCATCTTTGCTGTAAGCATGCTCCAAGTCACGAATACAGCCATCGGCACGGTCTGTATCCAATTCTTTATAATACATTTCCTGTGATCCGAGTACCAGATTGAATTTGTTTGCAGCGGCACTCTTATATTTTTTGATGGCTTCTTCGGTTACATTCGGACTAGTAATGCTATTGAGCTTAATCGCCTCTGCCAAAGTCATTCCATCTACACGACTAACTGTGGTATCTATCAATCCGGCTTTAGCCAATTCATCCATAATAGCCATGATACCGCCGGCACGGTTTACATCTTGTATATGATATTTTTGGGTATTCGGTGCCACTTTACAAAGACAGGGGCACCTACGTGAAAGCATATCGATATCATCCATAGTAAAATCAGCTTCCGCTTCGTGCGCAATTGCCAGCAGGTGGAGTACTGTATTGGTAGAACCTCCCATCGCTATATCCAGCGACATTGCATTCAAGAAGGATTGACGAGTTGCGATACTGCGAGGCAATATACTTTCGTCACCGTCCTGATAATACTTATATGCATTTTCAACTATCAGTTTAGCAGCATCTTTGAACAGTTGCTTACGATTGGCATGGGTTGCCACAATGGTACCATTTCCTGGTAAAGCCAAGCCAAGAGCCTCGTTCAGACAATTCATTGAGTTTGCTGTAAACATACCTGAACAACTTCCACAAGACGGACAAGCACTGTTCTCGATTTCAGCTATATCTTCATCGCTTACACTTTCGTCAGCCGATTTAATCATAGCATCAATCAAATCAATTTGCTGCCCTTTCCACTTGCCGGCTTCCATGGGTCCACCGGAAACAAATACAGTAGGAATATTCAGTCGCATAGCAGCCATCAGCATCCCCGGAGTAATCTTGTCGCAATTACTGATGCAAACCATGGCATCTGCCTTGTGTGCATTTACCATATACTCTACGCTATCAGCAATTATATCGCGCGACGGCAATGAATAAAGCATACCATCATGTCCCATGGCTATACCGTCATCAATGGCAATCGTATTGAACTCAGCGGCAAAGCATCCTTGCTTCTCAATTTCCTCTTTCACAAACTGACCTATCTCATGCAGATGCACATGACCGGGTACGAATTGAGTAAATGAGTTCACTATAGCAATAATGGGCTTGCCCAATTGTTCTTTCTTCATGCCATTAGCCGTCCATAATGCACGGGCACCTGCCATACGGCGACCTTGTGTACTGAACGAACTGCGTAACTGATGTTTCATCTTATAATTCTCCTTTTAATGAAAAAAGCCTCTCCCACTATAGTGAGAAAGGCTTCATAAATTATCTTTCAACGTACGAATACATACATAACCTTTCTCACGCTCTTGATGTTAGCACCACGACGCGAATAATATGCAAAACTGCTAGGTTAATAGATGTATGTAAATTCATAACTAAATTATTCTATCATTATTGTGTTGCAAAGGTAAGGGCTTTTTTATAAACTCCAAACAAATTGAAGAAAAAAATGAGATAAAAACGAATAATCGTAAGATAACTATGCTTTAAAATCTAATTTTATCACTTTACGCATACAAAATCCACTTAAATCGTACGATTATGGAATAAAATATAAGCTAAGAGAATTATTAAACTGCAGTCTTCACGACATTCATTCAATAGCTCTCCTAGCTTATACAAACAAAAAATTAAACTTTATATATTAATCAGGTTAGAAAGAATTTATTATTCAGTTTAGGCTTATTCTTTAAAGCCTCGTTTTTTTCAGATGTGCGCATCACCAACTGCCATGCTCGGTTTTATGTTCAAAGAAATCGGCTTCACGATTACATTCACCATTATAGTTCCATTCTATTTCATCTTCATATTCTTTTCCTTGATAGGAAACGACCGCCTTCAAGACATTCTTACCGTCGTTCAGCACCACTTTATTAAAGATATAGTGTACATCAGTATAGCCTTTGCTGACGCCTGACAGTTCCTTTCCGTTAAGATATACCCTCGGAGTACCGATATTAGAATATACTGTAACAGATGTTTCTTTCTTCTCACGCAGTGCATTACGGCGTTGTGTCAAATAGAGAACCGGTTCTTTGCTCCAATTCGCTTTATACCAGAAGTAAGAGTCTTTCTTGATTTTACGGTCGAAAGTCATCATACCCTTCATATTACGGGCAGCCATACTTCCTCTTTTTGACGTCGGTACTGCAAAATCGAACATGTTCCACAGATAAGACGCAATAATATAAGGGTGTTGAGCGATAATACTCCACTGATACTCATGTGTTTTAGTCTGGAAAGTTTCAGGATAGAAAGGACTGGTCCAGTTCAAGGCATCACCTAAGATTTCTGTCTGATGCCCAATATTGGCATCAGCACCATATTCAGTCAGCATAAAGCGTTGCCAAGGATATTCTTTTTCCATCTTTTCTATCCACGGCTTGATGTCCTGTATCTTTTTCTCATACCAACCGAAGTAACGGTTCATACCTTGTATATCTGCATTCTGATTAACGGGGTGATCGACATGACCGTAACCATTGACAGATACTGTATAGCGATCGGGATCTTCCAATTTGCAGAGGTCATGAATGGACTGCGTAAGAGCGGCAGTATATCCATGAGGATGATATACCTCGTTATGAATTCCCCACACGTAAATAGAAGGATGATTGAAACTTTGGCGAACGAGTTCACGCATCTGCTGATGGGCATTGTCCCACTCTTGTCCGGTGACACGGTTCACAAAAGGTATCTCTGCCCATATAACCAATCCCAATGTATCACACCTTGAATAGAGGTATTCAGATTGCTGATAATGTGCGAAACGAACGGTGGTTGCACCGATATCCATAATCTGTGCCAAGTCAAAATCATGTTCCTTATTCGAGAGAGCACTTCCCAAGCCCCACCAGTCCTGATGACGGGTAACACCATACATCGGATACTTCTTCCCATTCAAAAAGAAACCCCGACCGGCTACGACTTCATAGTTGCGAAGTCCTAAAGGCTGAACGACTTCGTCTATCACACGTCCGTTCTGCACAAGGCGTGACACGACTTTGTACAAATAAGGATCTTCACGTCCCTGCCACAAATGAGGATTATTCAGTTTGAAGTACGAGGAATAGTTTTGTACCCCCTGTGGAGTGAGTTCAAAGGACTGGCTGTGTTTTTTCACTAATCTGCCGTTCCCGTCATATACAGCATTCTCCAGTACCATCGGAGCAGGAACCAATGTTGCATTATCCACTTTCACCTTAACGGTTACTTCAGCAGATTTCTTTGAAACATTCTTTTGAGTGATATACACACCGGAAGAGGCACAGTCATTCACAACGATATTGCAAGGTTCAGTCACTACCAGCCATACAGGACGGTAAATTCCACCATAAACACCAAACAAAATATGGTTAGTAGGAATAACATCAGGTCGTGAAGCATTGTCCGCCTTCACTATAATTTCATTTTCCTTGCCGAACTTCACTTGCGAACCGATCTCGCATACAAAAGCTGAATAAGCTCCCTTATGTGTCCCGACCAGATAGCCATTGACATACACTTCCGCACATGCACCCACCCCTTCAAAACGAAGAAAGATACGTTTGCCTTCCATATTTTCAGGGAAAGTACACTTTTTACGGTAGTAACCTACCCCTTCATAGAAAGCTGATACTTTCTTTTGCATGTCATCTGCATTCCAAGTATGAGGAATAGTCACTTCCTGCCAATCGGAATTCCACTTCTGCGCAGACTGCATAGCGTCTTTAGAAAATGGACCTTTCTTAAACTCCCAGCCACTGTTGAACGATGTTACTTCACGCGCATCCACCTTATCGGATATGCCTAACAGTAGCAGAACGATCCATATAAAATATACATTATTTCTCATAACTAGATATTTGATTTATTCATCTTTTCCTCAGCTATTGTCAACTGCCGGATTATTTATCTACCATTTTATAAATCTGACATCCTGACAACAGAAATGCACCTACTCCATACACTTCAGTCATATCCCGAGTCACTCTGCGCGGATCAGCACCTATTGGCTGTACATAACCCAATTTGCCATCAGAGTCCACCGCATCCACCAACGCTTTCCATCCTTTCTCAATAACCGGCATAAAAGTCGTTTTATCCAGCAATCCTGTATTTACACCGTATGCCAAAGCATAGACTATAAATCCGGTGGCACTTGTTTCAGGTGACGGATAAGATGCAGGATCCAACATGCTAGCATGCCAATATCCGTCCGGACTCTGCAAACCTGCCACACGAGTGGCTAATGTCACAAATAAGTCTTGATAAAAAGCACGCGAAGGTTCGTCCTCAGGAAGTGTCTGCAAGATTTCTGCCAGTCCTCCCAATACCCAACCATTACCACGCCCCCAGAATACCTTCTTGCCGTTAGCTTCTCGCTTATCGAAATAGCGGCGATCACGATAGAACAGATGTTCTTCCTTGTCGTACAAGTAATCGTATGTAGCTTTATACTCTTTATTCAAGAAGTCTAAGTATTTTTTGTCCTTGGTCAACGCATAAAGTTTGGCATATACAGGGGGAGCCATAAACAATGCATCACACCAAGACCAACGGTCCAAAGTTTCCAAATTACCGTAATCCAATTCCAAAGTAGTTTCAGCCGGGTTTTCTACGACCCAATTGGCACGGGCCATAACAGGAGCAATCATTTTTTTATTGCCATATTTAAGATAAAGGTCGATAAAAGGCTGTCCTACGGCAATAAAATCGGCATGATACATCCACTTTCCCATTTGGAAATGATTACGTCGGCCGATGCGAAGCAGCCACTCGTAATAAGAGTTGTCACTATCTTCTTTTTCTGTCAGTTCCGCCCAATCCAGCATCCCCATATACAAGGCTGCATGCGTCCAGTCCAGATCGTCGTGCTCTGCTCCCGTATTAGGATTGGCAATCTGCCAGTCTGCCACCCGCTTCATGATGGATTTTATAGTAGACTTGTCATTATTATACTGTGCAACTGCTTGCATCACAGTTATTAGGAAGAAAGAAGTAAAAAGGAAAAACTTCTTCATAACATCATATAATTATATTGATAAATGGTTCTAAATAATGAATGATAAATTAAGTCAATGCATCCCGATACTTATCCCCCACACTTGCATTCTCCTCTATCTGCAACTTGATAACGAATGGAGCTCCTGGATCTTTTGCAGGCATATCTACATTATATTCATTACGGGCAGTTTCCTTCACGGTTACTTCTTTACCGTTCAATACAACTGCCTTCGTAATTTTGGTACCTTTCGGAGTTTTTACAACTAAATGTTTGGAATATGGAGGATTAAAGACAACCATATATACCTCTTTCTCCTTACGGGTGAAATAACCCCATGATTGTTTGTCCCAACCGGCATAATCGCAACCATAAATACACTCACCATTTTCCTTCATCCACTTGCCGATAGCATCTGCCAATTCTTTTTCTTCCGAACGGAAATCACCGTCAGCTTGCGGTCCAAAGTTCACAACCATGTTTCCTCCCATAGAAACGGCATGTACAATGCGTTCCAATACTTCCAAAGGAGTCTTCACATAGCTTATAGACCAATCCTTATGATATCCCCATTGATTTTCGGGAACTGTCATACATGCTTCCCAATCCCAACGAGTCACTTGCAAGTCTTTTACCGGATCAGGAAGACGGCGTTCGTAGCCCGATTCATAGTCACCCATCAAGTGGCCATTGCTGTCGAAGTGTCGCTTACCATAGTCATCGGCACGCAAGCGACTGTTAATCGTTACCCCCGGCAACATATCTTTCAACATTCGTTCCACATGAGCTGTCCACCAACCATTCTTCTTGATACTGGCATCCCAAGTACCATCGAACCAGAAATCTTTTACAGTAGGATAACGGGTGGCAAGTTCTTTCAACTGATTATCTGTAAATTCAAGAAAGCGGGCAAAAGCTGCTTCATCTTCTTCCGACTTAATATCATACCTGTAGTCCGGATGACTCCAGTCCATCACCGAAAAGTAGAAATGAACATCAATGCCTTCATCGTTATAGGCTTTTACCAATTCGCCCAATATATCTTTTTTAGATGGTGTTTGTGCTACTGTATATTTACTATATTTACTTGGCCATAAGCAGAATCCTTCATGGTGCTTGGTAGTAATTTTCACATATTTCACTCCCATTTTCTTTGCCATCTTCGCCCAAGCTTTGGCATTAAACTTTTCAGGATTCCACTGGTTCATTAGTTTCAGCCACTCGTCTGCCGGGACTTTAGCCCATGATTTTAGCCATTCAGCTGCTCCGTTATACACTTTTCCATTCCACTCTCCTCCCGGAATAGCATAAAGCCCCCAATGTATGAAAGCTCCCAGCCTATTATCACGAAATTGCTGCATGGCAGCATCATAGCGCTTACCCAAACGGTCGGCACCATACTTCAAAGATATTTCCTGATCGGCAGGCAAAACTTGAGGTTGCTTTTGGGCAAATGCGCCCATTGTCAGCAAAAAGAGTAAAACTGTTATTTGCAAGGTTCGTTTCATGCTATCAAATTTAAATGTTTCCGCAAAGGAAGGCAATTCTCTTCTCTGCGCCTTGCTCTATTCGTTTTTTGTTTTATCCAAATCGCCCTTTGAACTACTTTTTATGCTTTGCAGCAAAGGATGTAGGTGTTTCTCCAAATACTTTCTTAAAAGAATTGGTAAAATACGCCTGACTCTCTATACCAATCTGCATCATCACTTCGCGCATCGTCATATTCTCTTCGATAATCAGTTTGGCAGCTTTGCGCAAACGACAATTCAGAACAAATTCCACGACTGATTTTCCTGTCAGACTCTTAACCTTCGTATACAGTTTGCTTCTACTCATCGACAATTCTTCGGCTATTAAATTTACATCCATTTCCGGTTGATCCATATTAGTCTCGATAAAAGTAATAAGCTGTTTCAGGAACTTACTGTCCTGTTCATTAGAAGACAACTCGCTACTGTCTGCATAATAATTCTTGGCATAGTGTTCCTTTAATTGCTGCTGGTTCCTAAATATGTTCTGGATTGACAATTTCAGATAAGTCAAATCTATCGGTTTCTCAAAATAAAGATCCGCACCGGAGTCAACCCCTTCTATCTTGCTTTCAAGGCTTGTCTTGGCAGTCAGCAAGATGACAGGAATATGCGATGTATCCACATTTCTCTTGATATCATTACACAATGAAACACCATCCTTATTGGGCATCATGATGTCACTTATAATCAAATCGAAATCTACTTCTTCAATCAACTTCAAAGCTTCGATACCGTCACCAGCTTGCATCACCTGAAATTCATCTGAAAGAGATTCAGCTATCAATATTCTCAAATCATCATTATCTTCGGTTATCAGTATCTTCTTTTTAGTGGAAGGCATGAACTCATCCTCCGGATCTTTCATAGCAGCAGGAGTAGATTCTTCATCAATTGGTTGCATAATGGTTGCCGGAATGCTTTCTTTCTGCGTCATAAAATCCTCATCATCAAAGATATTCCTATCAAGAGGTAAGCAGACAATCATATCCGTTCCCCTTTCTCTTTCACTATAAATAGAGATAGTTCCCTTTTGAAGCAGAACGAGGCTCTTTACAAGTGCCAATCCTATGCCTGTACCCAGATGGGAATCAGCATTAACAGTATTTACTTTATAAAACCTCTCGAAAACACTACTTATAGATTCTCCGGATATACCCACACCCGTATCACTGACAATGATAGAAAATGCTTCATTGATGCTATCGCCTACTGTGTATCCATTTTTATACTGAGAAACAAAGGATTTTCCATTCTTTATCTCTAAAAGGATTTTTCCTCCATCACGTGTATATTTAAAAGCATTATTCAGCAGATTCATTACAATCTTTTCGACAATATTCCTGTCTGCATATATTTCTGCCGGTAATGCTTCATCACATTTAATCTGGAAATCTATGTTACGCTGCCCTGCATAGTCTATAAAATCGTTGGCAATCTCTTTCACAAAACGGTTGATGTCCAATGGCTGTAATTCCAAACGCATCTTGCCATTCTCTATCGTTCTGAAATCCATCAATTCGTTTACCAAATTCAGTAGGCGCTGTACATTGCCATTCAGTATCCGATAATAATACTCTTTCAAGCCTTCACGTCTCAACTTATCCAAAGCGGCAAGGATGAGGGAAAGCGGAGTGCGGAAGTCATGCGATATATTGGTGAAGAAGCGCAACTGCGCCTGATGGATTTGCTCTTTCTTATCCTTCTCGATATTTTCCTGATAAAGCAACATCTTTAGTTTCTTTTTTTCTGCAAAGTGACGATAAATCAGATAGATAATTCCTATAGCAGTCAACGTATAAAAGAGATAAGCAGGCCAACTAAACCAAGGAGCAGTCTTTCTTATAATTTTTATTACAGTAGGTCTATCACTCCATACCCCGTCATTATTGGCAGCATAAACTTCAAAATAATATATGCCTGCAGGCACTTTGGAATACATCACCATGCGTTGTTGCGCATTCGTGGTAATCCAAGAATCATTATACCCTTTCAACCGATATTTAAACCTATTCTTCTCGGGAATATGATAATTATCAGAAGAAAATTGGAAGCCAAAGTTCACCTGATCATAGTCCAGACTAATAATGCTGAGCGAATCATCAGGTACATAGTTAGGATGCACTGATTTATGGTCAATGAAGAAATCAGAGATGATAGCTTTAGGCTTATAATTGTTATATGATATTTTTTTCGGATCGATAACGGTGAAGCCGTTTGTTCCTCCGAAATACAATAATCCATCCATTCCTTTCATTGATGCCAATGGATAATAAACCTGACCTTGTGTATTCTCCCTTTTGTCAAATTTCAACAGATGATTACCGGCTATATTATAACAATACAATCCGTTGTCGGTTCCCATCCATACATTTCCGTCGTCATAACAAATACTATAAATGGAATAGATATTCTGCTGCAACATCCCCTTCAGTGGAATAAAATTCGAAGTATTGGTATCAAACTTTATAAGCCCGTTGCCGATGGTGCCGATCCAGATATTGCCCGAATCGTCCAGGCAAAAAGTAAACAAACCCAAATAAATAGAATCATTGGGAACTATCTTTTCAACCGCATGCGTATGGGTATCCATACGATAGAGCGCTTCGTTGCTGATAGCCCACAAAGTCTTTTCCCCTTGCCGCAGGATGTCGAACAAGTAAGCATAATTGCGTGTGCTGTCTAAGCTATAATGAGTGAACGACTTACTGCGATAAGAGAAATAAGATATTTTCGGCATAGGATACTGATAAGCCACCCACATACCGGAATCCCCTTCAGGAATATTTTTACGGATATTATCTACCAACAAAGAGCCGGGGTCGCTTTTGGAATGCCTGTAATTGGTAACTTTATGCTGTCCTGAATCATAGAGATCCATACCTCCTCTAAACGTGGATATCCATAGATTATGATGGGCATCCATCACCAGCGACTTAATGTTGTTAGACGTTCCACTATTCTTACCGGTAAATGCGCTGAACTCACCGGTGATTTTGTCCATTCGGTTGATACCTCCACCTTCCGTACCTATCCAAAGGCAATCCTTTCCCTCAGCAAACGCACTTACGGGAGCATAATTCAACCCGCTGTTTTGGGTGTGAAAAGTTTTGAAAGCATTATTCTCATCTACGTTTATATAGCATAAAGTTCCGGAATATGTACCGACCCATACATTAGACTGCCTATCTTCATAGATTTCCCAAATAGAATTGTTAGGCAAACTGAAAGGATCTTTTCTGGAATGTTTGTAGGACGACAATTTTCTGTTCTCAGGATTAAGTATATAAAGTCCGTCCATCGTTCCCAACCACACCTTTCCTTTTTTGTCAATATAGAAAGTACGTAGCAAATTTCGGTCACATTCAGTAGGAAGTTCATAATTATCTTCAATCTTAAAGGAGGACAAGTCTATCTTGTACAGCTCACCTTTGTTGACATACACCCACAATTTCCCCAAGTGTGTATCGGCAAAACGGATAGACTCCTTGCTTGAGTCCGGCAATGTGAAACAAAGCACGAACTTCTTTTCTGCATAATTAAACCGATAAATCTTCCTATAAACAAACGTATATAAGTCTTTATTATGCAGGCAGAAAGCAAGATTGCTATAAGACAGTTCCTTACCATCATAAAGTGGTGTATCCAGTTCTCCTGTATTGGTATCTAATATATGCCACCTGCTTTTTTGTCTGATCCAAAGATTATCCGCCTTATCAACCTTCACCGTTTCAACCGCCTCATAAATCTTTTCAAACCGATCCAATACTCGTTCGTAGCGGTAGAGTCCATTATTCGTGTTCACATATAGATAGCCGGAAGAATCGGACGCCATATTGTTGAATATCCATCTTTTTGTCGGTGCCATCAAGGCAAAGTAAGGATAATACTTTTTGTAATGATAGCCGTCAAAGCGATAGAGTTCATAGTCCATCATCACCCAGATAAAACCTTCTTTATCCTGTTCTATCGATTTCACTCCATCATAATAGAATCCTCCGTCGGGCGACATGGTTCTGAATTTATATTTTTCAGCAGCGATGGAAGTTGATATTATATAAAAAAAGGCCAAGAAGAGCAGCAAGAGTCTGTTTTTCATAAAAATTCTATCGGGTTAAAGATTAAACGTCATAATGGGGGACTAAATTATAAAAAATAGATTTAAATCAGAAACGGAATTCTATTTTATGCAATTTTTGTTCTCGCATCACACTCACAGTCACAATTTCCCCAGCAGCACATCTGTTTAGTTGTGATGAAATGTCATGCCATGTGAAAATGGTTTTTCCATGAAAGCGAACAATTACATCATTCTCTCTGAATCCGTCTTTGTTTGTTCCGACTTCTTGTATCCATACACCACGGGCAGCATCCAATCCGGCTGCAGAACGTTCTCCATCAGAAGTGACATTTCGCAAAGACAGTCCTCTCCACGAATAAATCGGTTGCTCTTCTTCACTGTTCCAATCCATAGAGAGCGGTGGCAGCACAAGATGACCGGCCTGCTTCTTCAAGCGGGCTACTTGTACCCCGACTTGTTTCATGTCAAAGTTCTTAAATCCGACACGTAATGCCGGAGAACATTTACTTACCCGATAGTCCCCCTTTTCCGGACATATAAACAACGGATCGCCACATAACGAAAGGCTGTCGGTGCCTCGTTGTTGAGCTTCCTGCAATCCTGTCGGACTGACAAAGAAGTTCATGTCAACTTTTTCACCCCAATGCCGTATTGCTACAGGTCTATAGCCCGTAGTCACTATATTATTACAAAAGACATCTCCGCTATGTTCAAACCACACATGCGGATGAAATGTGTTGTTCAGAATCACATTGTTTTCCACCTTGCGATAAAAACCTTCGCGTAACTTCAATCCACCTTCCAGACAAACATTATTATATATATGATAATTGGAGGAGCCATCGTCAAGGTCAATATCCCAACCATGACTGCATTGAAAACGGTTATCACAGAGTACATTTGTTTCCATTGCATCCGCAAGTACCAGTTCCCTGTGATCTTTCAGTTGCTCCACCATCAAATTCCAAGATGCCGACCAAAACCGATCACGTCCCCAAGAATTGAATGCACCGTGATCGCCCGTCTCCAGTACTGTATTGAAGACATCATTTCCTTTTATCAGATGTCCTCCCCATGTACCTTCACTGATATTAATTCCCGCTCTCGGAACATTATAAATACTATTATAGCTCACTGTAATACGCCTTGACATAGAGATTTGTACTCCTGCCACCTGTTTCTCAATCAATCCAATGTCATGAATCAGATTGTTGTCAGCTGTACATTCAAAAGGATAGTCATCAGTCAACGGGCCAATCTCCCTATCCATGTTCTCCCAGTTAACAAACGGCGCACCATAAGAAAACAAAGGCTGACGCACAGCTCTCGGAGAGCCGACGTAGCAAACGGCACTTCCTCCTATATTATAGATGTGGTTGGCATATACCCGCCCATGCCTGTTACGATTAGAGAAAAATACCGCATTGCCACCTAAATCATATAAATCACACTCCTCAAGGCTACAACGCTCTGTTTGCTCAAATACCACGGCGCCTCCGCGATAAATGCACCAATCACTCCGCAACAGGGGTTCAGCAGTTTTCATAAATGTACGGCAAGTTTGCGTTATAGACAGATTACGCAGATGCACATCGCTTACCAATCGATCTTCATCTCCCCGCAGTTGAAAGACAGACTCAGTCTGCGGTACTTCCAATAGGACTTTATCCAGATTCAAGCCCTTTGGGGGATAGAAAAAAAGAGTCTTTGTAGTCTTTTCGTAATACCACTCTCCTGGAGCATCCAGTTCCTCAAAAACATTCTCTACCATCCGTAAAGTCTTATGCATTCCCATCGGACGATTATTCTGGAAACCGCCTTCCATCTGCAATCCACCGGAAGCATCTTTACCTACTACCCGATAATGACATCCTCCCCATTCACGTCCATGTATAGCATGTATATAGGCTCCAGCAGGATTCTTCCAACCGGCTACACGTTCTTCCGAAAGCACATCTTCTGCATGACCGTTCAATATCGCTACTTCCGAATCATAGTTGGGATAGCGAGCCATTTGTTGTAACTGTCCGTTAACAAACAAGCAATCCACTGTATTACCTAAATCGACCTTTACCTGCCAGATGCCGTCACGATAATAAGACCACGAAAGGCCTTCCCATGAACAAGAAGCTGTAAGTACAGCCTTTTCGCCGGGATAACCGGCAATGAGCACAGGACATTCTCTCGTGCCGGACTGATCGGCAGTAATAACCAACGGCTGCCGTACTACATACCTACCGCCACGCAAATAGATAGTCACCGGTTGCTTACCCAACATATAACCCACTCGTTGCCACGCCATTTCCAATGTAGCAAGCGGATCTTTTTTAGTTCCCAAAGCAGCATCATTACCTCCCGGAGATACATAGATAACGATAGAAGTCCCCGCAGCTTTCCCCAACAAACAGACCGTCAAGAAAAGCACAAAGCAAATAAATCTAGCACCTTGTTTCATCACAGTATATTTTAACCCGAAAAATGTAAAAGGGGAATCTCATGACAAAATTCCCCTTCAACATTACAAATTTAGAAAGTAATTATCTGTTATATACAAATACCTGTAAGTCTCCTACAGAGACGTTACCGCCTTCAGAATAATCCCAATCAGTTTTTCCATCTCTCAAATGACCTTTGATAAAGGTGATTCTGATATATTGGGCTTCCATCGGTTCCACTGGGAAAAGTTGGTAATTATCTACCATCAAGGCTTTCGTTACAAACTCACCCAAATTGGTCCAAGTATCACCCTCCGCCTTTTTGGCTTCCAGCTTGAAAGTATGACACTGTAAATGAGAATAATTCAAACTACGGTGTCTGTACCCTAACTGACCGAACTTGATAACTTCTCCCAGGTTGATATCCAGGTAGCAAACCGGATCATAGATAGGACGAGTTGTGATTTCGGGTGCCCAGAATGTTGAATTCTTATCGTCAAATAGATTTTTCAATTCACCTTCCTTCGCTCCCAAATTAGAAGAATAATCCCATTTATCAGAGAACGGGAAACCAACGTACATAGGAGCTTCAGCAGCAACCTTCACTCTACAAGTAGCCGTCTGTTTACCTCTATCATTAGCTGTTACAATAATATCGGTTGACTGACCCGTTTCTCCCACTACAGTAATTACACCATTCTGATCCACAGTTGCCACTTTCGGATCTTCAGATGAGTAAGTGACACTCCTATCCGTAGCATTGTTTGGATTAATTGTTACATATTGGGCCAAATTAAAAGTCTTTCCACTTTCCACTTCCACGTTTTGTCCGGCAGACTGGATAGTGATACTTGAAACAAGTACAATATTACTAATAACTCTAACCGGATATTTAACGTATGTACCCGAGCCGTCGTCCACTCTCACAATAATTGTATCCGTACCCAGCGGGGAAGGGATGGCCCCCGTAGCCGGAGTTGTCAACTTGGGAGTAATCAAACCATCTTCACTCAAGTCGATAGCACCGGTGGGCTCACCTGCAAAGTGATAGCTAATGGAGTTTTCTCTGGCACTTTCGGGCATGATGAACGGTTTCAGCTGCAAAGGCTGGCCTTCCGTCACCACCACACCAAAGATATCGCTTTCAAGATTCGTCGCATTTTCAACCGTAATGGCTACTGCCTTACCGAAATCATCGTCATCGCAACCCGTAAACAGTGCTCCGAACGAAAGCATTCCTAACAAGAAGTATATATTTTTTTTCATAATCTTACGCTATATTTATCGGTTATCTATTAATGTCTTTCCAACCCGGATTCTGTGTCAGCAGTGGATTCATAAGCATTTCATTCAAAGGTATCGGATAATAGTAACGTTTATCATCCCAAGGCTGAACACCCTTGATAACAGTAGTAGATGTAGGATAAGGAATAATGAATCCCTCATCATCCACAATGACTTTGTTGCCTACCTCACCTATGGGAACGGTTACTTTAAACGGATAATCCTTGTACTTTTCATCATTACGGTTCTTGCTGTACAGTTCAATCTTTTCCTGCGTCATTTTCATACCTCTTGTAGGAACGGTAAACAATTTACCGGCTTTCCATCTCATCAAGTCTTCATAACGCATGCCTTCCATCATCATCTCAACACGACGCTCACGTCTGATTTCACGAATGATCGGACGTACAGAATAATCCAATTTTTGAGCATAAATTGCATCCAAACGGGGATCATTGGGAATATTGGACAAAGTCAACTTAGCATTAGGATATTTTGTAAAGTCATATCCTGCTCTTTCTCTCAATGCATTGACAGTGAGGTCCAAATCATCATCAGTGATTTCACCCAATTCGGCTCTGGCTTCTGCATAAATCAGCAGCAACTCTCCGTAACGGAACATGTGTGCAGTCTGCACTCCATTAGCGTTGGCTTCCCATTCAGCATAGTCGGGCATCCAGTGTTTGATGAAACGGTATCCAGTCACTGTAGAATTATACTGTTTCATCGGAGAACCGCCACCGGTATCGTATGTAATCATCGGATAAATGACTCCTGATTCTTCAAGACTATATGTATTATCATCCGCATCAAAAATAGAAGCGTATTCACCCGGTTTGCAAACAGTCTGCGTCAAACGAGGATCACGGTTATCCAATTCTTCCCACATGCCATCATATCCTTTAAACAAAGGATTTTTTTCATAATTGCCTTCAGTGCCACCGATATAAACCGGACGACCGTCTGCACACAAATAATCTTCAAGCATCGCTACAGTAGCACCCAAACAATAGCGTGTGTGGTTGTTCTTGCCCCAATAGCGAGGATTGTCATGTCCCAATTTCACACCGTCATACACACGTGCCAGAATAGTTTCTTCATTGCCCTCTGTTTCCGGAGATCCTTTTTGCACGAATAATTGCCAATAAGAATCTTTGGCAGTAGCGTGTTTAAAAAGTTTATATCTATTCTTTTCAATAATCTGCCAAGCAGCATCACGACTCATTTCCAATAAACCATTGGCAGTAGATTGCAGGTTCAGTTCCGTATGATATTTGCGGAAAGTTCCTTCAAACAAACAAAAGCGAGCTTTTAAGAATAAAGCCATGTCTTGATTGATATAACCACAAGAGTTATCATTGTCTGCCAAATTCCGAATAGCAAAGTCGAAACATTCCAAGATTTTTTCAACCAGTTCCGTACGTGGCATACGAGAGCCGTAAAGCTCCGGTGAACTTGTATCCAGTTCTTTGTCCAGCCAGGGCACTTCACCCAAAGCTACCAACTTAATGTAATAATCCCATGCTTTGAAGAAATAAGCCTGTGCAGCGTATTTTTTCAAGGTTTCCGGATCACCCACTTCCGCATAATGATTCAGGAAATAGTTTACTTTACGAAGCTTTTCCCACTGCCAAGGAGCATCAAAATTCTTAGAGGCAGAATTGGGTGTATCGTATGTACCGCCCAATTTACCATCAATACCGCCTGCATAAACCGTATTGTCGCTGAATGCATCTCCAAAAATAATCTGGCTACCGGCCTTAACTGCCAAGAAACCTTTATCATGCGAAGTATTATTGGTTCCACCAATTCCATGCCCATATACATAATATCTGTAAATTCCGTCCAGATACAGCTGCAAGTCGGCTTCTTTTGTAAAGAATGTACCGTCTGCCATATTATCTATCGGATCTCGTTGCATGAAATCATCGTTACAAGACGACAAAGATGCCACCAGGATCACGAGTAAAGCTATAATTGAATATTTTTTCATAATCTCTTTTGATTTAAAACATTAAAAACCTACTTGAATACCTACACTGAATGTTCGTTTCGGAGGGTATGCGTCAGACAGATAGTCTGCGTCAAAATATTTTGGCATATCCGAAATTGTAAACAGGTTGTAAGCAGCTAGATTCAGTCTCAACTTCTGCAATCCGATTTTATTGATCAGCGTTTTCGGGAAAGTATATCCCAGAATCACTTGTTTCAACTTAATATAAGAGGCATCAAGCAAATAACCGGTTTGAGTATAACTACCAAGACCATAGCCATACATCGGGAATTTAGCGTCTGTTCTTTCGGGAGTCCATGAATTATTATACATTTCCCATGAGCCAGCTCCTCCTCCCCAATAGCTTGAGGACGACAGCCAATAATCTCTCTTGCCTACTCCTTGGAACATTAAATCCAAATCAAAACCTTTATACTGGAAATTAGCAGTAATATTGTAACGATAACGTGGTGCGTTATTACCGATTATTTTTCTATCACCCGGATCATCCACGGTATTCAAACCGGTAGTGATAACGCCGTCGTGATCCAAATCTTGATACCAAACATATCCCGGATAAGCTTGTCCACCCTTAAAATAAGGTCCGTGATAAAGCGGCTTTCCGTTAGCGCCTACACCGTCGAAGTCACCTTCCTGAAGAATACCACCGGTTACATATCCCCAGATATCACCTACAGTATATCCTTTGTACAGAACACCGTCACCAATCTTGTTGGTAGGATTAGAAGGATAGCTCACTACCTCAGCCTTGTCGTCAGAAAGCGCAACACCTACACTATAACTAAATCCATTAGCCAGTCTGTCCGACCATTTTGCCTGAAGTTCAAAACCGGTAGT
Organism: uncultured Bacteroides sp.; assembly: GCA_900555635.1. Classification (GTDB taxonomy): domain Bacteria; phylum Bacteroidota; class Bacteroidia; order Bacteroidales; family Bacteroidaceae; genus Bacteroides. Next base: position 95,380 of record USLU01000001.1, on the reverse strand, counting down.
CTTCAAAATGCCCGCATTTTCAAAAGGCAGATTATCATCACCAATCAATGCAGGGTAGTCTTTTCCACCCGGAATCAAGATATCAGTTACCTTTCTTTCAAATATATCTGCTGTGAACGACAAACGGTTCCGCAAGAACGCAAAGTCAAAACCTAAGTTTTTAGTGGTTGACTTTTCCCAAGTCAAATTAGGATTAGTCAGTGAAGGTGTATTGATACCGGTCGGGTAACGCGTACCATCAAACAAGAAATATCCCTCTGAAGTGCTGAAAACAGACTGATAAGGATAATTAGAACCCGGTTGACTACCTAAACGTCCCCAAGAAGCTCTAATCTTAAAGTTGTCCATCCATTCCTTAGACCAGTTCATGAATTTTTCTTCCGAAACTCTCCATCCCAATGAAACAGTAGGGAAGATTTGGTAACGAGAATCTTTCGGGAACTTGGAACTACCGTCATAACGGGCATCCACCTCAATCAGATATTTACTCATATAGTTATACATGATACGACCAAACAAAGCACGTTGCGCAACTTCATAATGAGAATTGGATGAAGTATTGGCTGTAACATCCTCCACCAAAGTTGGATTTAAAATATACGGGTCGAGCATTTTAGTCAATGAAATGGATGAACCTGCATATTTTTCTTCTTCCTGGTTGATACCTAACAATACAGAAACATTATGTTTTTCTGCGAAAGTCTGGTTATAATCAGCATAGACATTAATAGCATATCTATCTGTAGTAGTACGTTGAACATAACCGTCATTATCTACTGCCCAGCGATTCTCAAGTGCAGTCCATGAATTATTTACACGCGATTGCTTCGGATGAGTCTTTTCTTGTTGATAAGTAGTTGGAGTAAAAGATAAATCAGCCTTTATCTTCAGTATTTTAGGCAAGATTGTAAACTCTGGACTGATAGAAAGAATCGTCTTGCGTCTGGAAGTTACATTACGTCCACCTGCATACAAATAACTTGCCGGATTTTCTGTTACATGATTTGGCAAAGGATCATCTGCTCCCGTCAACAAAGGCTGGTATATCCAAAGTTCCGGATAGGTATTCTTAGCATAATTCCACATATTCGAGCCATCGGTTTGTTGAGTCGGAGCATCATAATCAAATACATTATATGAAGCTTTGGCAGCTACCGTAAACCAATCTGTTACTTTAGCATTAATACTCAACATCGCATTGTATCTTTTCAACTCGTCAGTTTTGATTTTATACATACCCTTCTGATCTTGCATGCCCATAGAGATATAATAGCTGATTCTATCGCCACCGCCACTGATAGAAAGATTATGCTTCTGTGTAGGAGTCCAATCCTTCACTAATTCCTTGTAAGGATTGGTATTGCCCACCCATTGGATGGCATTACCTTCCATAAAGTAAGGCTTGTTATTGACAGGATCCTGAATATAGGCCTGCATGTGCTCCATCATGTCCTTGTCGTGCTGAGAGGCTTCGGCAATGGTACCTGTCCAGATGTTTTTGTCCACTCCCGCCTTATATATATGGTAGGAATCCAGGATGTCGGGCAATTCGTAGGGTTGGTCGAAAGCCAGATTGTAAGAGTAGTCAATCTTCGCTTTCTGCTTGTAAGTACCACCTTTGGTAGTAACCAATATCACACCGAAAGTAGCTCTTGTTCCGTAAATAGCGGCAGCAGAAGCATCTTTCAGGAACGACATATTATCAATATCGTTTGGGTTCAACTGGTTCAAATCTTCTGAAGTAATTTCCACGCCATCCAGCAAAATCAAAGGCGAACCGGAAACCACGTCAAATTTATTCTTATCGTCATTAGACGTACCTCTCTGACGGAAAGTCGTAGCACCACGGATATTCAACGAAGGCACTTTGTTAGGGTCACCACCGGCAATACTAACGTTCAAACCCGGAACCATGCCTTGCAGAGCTTGTCCGATATTGGCAACCGGACGGTCTTCCAAGACTTCTGCTCCGACAGAAGCTACAGAGGCCGTCAAATTTCCTTTCTTCTGAGATTGGAAACCGATAACGACTACTTCATCAATCATTTTGGAGTCTTCGGTCAAAGTTACATTGATTGTTTTCTGATTGCCCACAGTCACTTCTTTCGTAGTATATCCTATAAAAGAGAATGCTAGCACACTCTTGCTTCCGGGTACAGAAACACTGTAGTTACCGTCAATGTCTGTAATAGCACCGGTAGCAGTACCTTTTACCATTACTGTAACTCCAATCATAGGTTCACCTGTGGCATCTTTTACAACACCCGTAATCTGCATTTGCTGGTCAACACTCATTGCAACGTCCGAAGCGGCATATACCGTTTGAGACATTCCTGCAGACAAAAAGAATAAGCAAAGGAACAGCATCAAACATTGATGTCTATTCCAACTTCTAATTAGCATTTTTGCATCTTTCATAATGTTTAAATTAAATTTAACGATGCAAAGATGCTAGTATTAAAATATCGTATTTTACTGTTTTAGCTTTTTCTTTTACTCAATTTCAATAACTCAATTTAACTAATTGTAAATCAACGAGTATTCCACATATAAAAAAAATATAAAAGCATTAAATGCCAGTATCCACCGGGTTCTCATCAGGAAAAAGAGGACTGTAAAGCACAGTATGTTTCAATATTTGGAGCTTACCATCTTTTACAAATTCTTCCCCTCTCTCAGACAAATGGCTAACCATTGCCTCACGCAAGTGCAAAAGTCGTGAATGATACCTCTTCTCTTTTACCACATTTTTCAGTTCACAAGGATCCTCCAACAAATCGAATAATTCTTCCTCTCCCGTGTGAAAACGCCATATGTATTTGATTTTTCCATCCGTCAACGCACACCAATAATTATCAGGACTATAGCAAGTAGAATATTCCAAATCAATATATTTACGCCATTTCCCTATATCGCCTTTCATAAGAGCAGTTAGCGACTTCCCATCCATATCCGCAGGAATCGTACCTCCGGCAAGATCTATGAAAGTAGGCAGCAAATCACGCAATTCCACAGGAGCTTCAATTTTAGCTCCCTTATCAAAATGACATTTCGAAGGCCATTTCACAATATAAGGGATATGTACTGATCCTTCGTAAGGATAGGTTTTACGCCAATGGTAATGGTCACCCAGCATATCTCCATGATCAGAAATATAACAAATCAATGCGTTATCATACATGCCTTGCTCTTTCAAAGCTTGTATTACTTTACCTATTTCTTCATCAATAAAAGTTACATTGGCATAATAGTAACGACGGGATTCTTTTGCATACTCCTCACCAAAGTTTCCGAATGCAGCATCCTTTGCTACCAATTCAACCTCACGAGGCACAGCATACTCCTTCTCTTTACACCACTCACCAATGTATGGAGCAGGTACATCTTTGTCCTTATAAAACTCCATCAAACGCTGTGGTGGATCATATGGACTATGCGGACGAGCAAAGGATACTTTCAGGAATAAAGGTTGTTCGCTTCCCCGATCGTAGTTTCTAATCATTTCACAAGCCATCTTTCCAGTCCAAGCTGTAGGATGCAGTTCTTCAGGTAGCTTATAAACTCCACCACGGTGTGCATTCCAGCCGATACCGGTTGAATCCGGGTTCAATCCTGGCGCATGCATTTGGAACCATAAACGATAATCACTTATAAAATCTTCGCTCTCTACTCTACCGCTTTCATCCACCAAAGTACCGTGGAAACCATGCAGTGACTTCTGCGGAAACCAATGCATTTTCCCAATACCGAATGTATAATAATTCAAGTCACGCAACATTTGAGGCATTTCATAGCAATAGTGACTTCCTACCCTTCCATACCCCAGCATGCCATGATGCCACGGAGAAAGTCCCGTGAGTAATCCAGAACGTGCAGGAGTGCTACTCGGTGTTGAGGAATATCCATTCATAAACAAGGTGCCATCTGCAGCCAAATCATCCATATTGGGCGTTATTACAGAGGCATTCCCCATGCAATTTATTGCATCCCCCCGATGTTGGTCTGAAATAATAAGAACGATATGCGGTTGTTGAGCCAGCAATTGCTGATATGCCACTAATGTTCCGGCAACTGTAAGCAATGAAGTAGTGCAATAAAAATGTTTATTCATAAGTTTATTTCTCTTTCAAGGTCATAATATATTAATGCAAATATATATTTTTTACATTCAATTATCAACCTGTTTTAATTATTATACAATGATATAAAACTCCCAATCCAACATATTTTCGATAAACAGAAACTGTCTCAAAATAGATTCTGCCATCATTTCGCTCTGTTGTACACTCTACATAGCAGCATGATAGGTTTATCTTAATTCTGAGACAGCCTCTTTAAGAGATTTAAATTAGTTAGATACTATGATCAATTCATATCGTATACCAAACTATCAATCATCCCAATGCGGGTTTTGTGTAATTGCAGGATTCAAGCCTCTTACATTTTTCGGTATCGGACGCAAATAATGCTTTTTCTCATCAAAAGTACGAGTTTCGTAATCTGTTCCTTTATATACATCCAAATAACTGTGTCCTGTTTTAGGATCTACATACAAATGGACTAACTCACGGTTGACATGTCCTTCTGATGGATTAAAGTGAGGAGCATCGAAGTAAGAGGGTTCAAAACGCATACCTAGAACTCTTTGAGACAACTTTGATCCTTCTTTCCAACGCATCAAATCCTGATAACGAGTATTTTCAAAACAGAGTTCAACACGACGTTCACGGCGAACTTCAGCCAATTTAGGATCAAGATTAGCATATTTAGGATCTGCTATAATCTGATTTAAAATCAAGTCCGGCATTCCAGCACGTTTACGTAATAAATTAATAGTTTTATCTACATCATCCTGAGTCAATGTACCCAATTCTGCTTTAGCCTCAGCCAAATTTAGCAACACCTCGGCATAACGCATTATAGGAGCATCTGTCGTTTCGTTTCCACTACCGCTACCCTTAGCATCATTTTCTTTATTATAATATTTGATTACATGATATCCTGAACAAGATTCCATGTTAGTCATACCAGCAATACGAGGGAACTCATATTTATCTTTATTGTAAAGAATACTATGAGCCTGCTTAGGATCCAATATCACCTGAGTCAAACGTGGATCTCGATTTGTCAGTACATCCTCATAGGTTTCCTCACTATAAGTTCCACGTTCCATCGCAACTTCTCTAGGTACAGCTCTCTTACCACCAGTACCATTATCTTCGAGGCAAAGGAAATCATCTACAAAATCCTTTGTAGCACCCCATTGTTCATTAGAAACAATATAGCCGCTTAAACGGTGATGTTGTATACCGGAAACATATTTCTGGTAAAGAATTACTTCCGAATTCCCCTCCAAATCTTCACTATTGAACAAAGAAGCATAGTCACTCTCGGGATGATTTGTATTATAAATGCTGTAACCCAGCTTCATACATTCTTCTGCTGCCTTTACAGCTTCTGTCAGCCATTCATTGTAATCATTACTCAAACCATGATATTTACGATAGGTCCCCTCATACAAGCAAATACGTGATTTCAAGGCATAAGCCGCACCTTTCGTAACCCGACACATCTGAGTTCCACCCCACGATTCCGGTAAATAGGTACAAGCTTTGTCTATATCTTCCAACACATGAGTCATCACAGTAGCACGTGGATCACGAGGACCATATACCTCTTCTGATTCTGTTGTCAAGGGTTTGTCTATCCAAGGCACATCCCCAAAGCGCTGCACTTTATCCAAATAAAACCATGCACGGAAGAAATAGGCTTCACCTGCATATTTATCTTTTACAGACTGAGGTTCCTTTACAGCACCATAATTAGCCAGAAACACATTGATACGGCGAAGCAAATTCCACACCCAACCACCACCGGAGTTAGGTACTACTTCCAGTCCGGCAGCCACTTCAGCCATACTTGCTTGAGAAGTCACTTTCGATGCTAAATTATCACTTTGAACATCTCTCCAAAGCATAGCCTTGTAGCTACTGCCCCATGCAGCCGAAGCAGTAGAAGAAGTACCTCTTGAACCAAAGCCCACCATAATGTCATAGTCTCCATTCGAAGCTTCATTGTAAATTCCATTACAATATACTTCCAAATCGTTGGCTGTATTCCAAAAACTCTTATCATTCAGGTCATGAGTCGGAGTTCGGTCAAGAAAAGAATCATTGCACGAAGTTCCCAATACAGAAACAACTGCCAACGTCGCAATATAATATATATGTTTTTTCATTATTGTTCGATTTTAGAATGTTAGATTTACACCAAATGAATACGTACGTTGGAAAGGATAAAGCATTGAACCGTTTCCGCGAGCAGCTTCAGGATCATATGGACCTTTAATATTAGTAAATTCGAATAAATTCTCACCACTTATATAGACCGTAGCTTTAGACAGAAAGACATTTCTAATCCATGATGTCGGAAGATTCCATCCAATCGTTAGATTCTTCATACGACAGTAGGAAGCATCCTGCAAAAAACGGGTTTGCTTCTGCTGATTCTTTGTTACATAAGCTCTGGGACGAGCAAAGTATGCATCACGGTTATCTTCAGACCAAGATTCATCGACATGCCACTTTTGTACATTGAAGTAAGTAGTTGCTGCTGGCCAGAAGTTTTGTGCACTAGGCCAGAAGTCACGTTTGCCAACACCTTGGAAGAAGAAGCTTAAATAAACATCCTTATAACTGATACTACCGTTAATACCATACTGATAACGTGGAGTTGTGTTACCGATAATCTTCAAATCACCATGGTCATCCAGTGTATTCTTACCATTACTAATTTCATTGTTACCATCCAAATTCTTGTACATAATATCACCAATCTCCCATTTGCCCGAATTAATCTTCGACTGACTGGGGTGATTCTTCAAGTCTTCTTCGGTCTGAAAAATTCCTTCTGTTTCATATCCCCAGATTTCACCTATCTTCTGACCAACGTAATAGGTTGACAATGAATTATTATCATTTCTATATTTAGTGATTTCAGCTTGAGAATCAGATAAAATAAGACCGATACTATAATTGATATCTTTACCTATTTTATCTTTCCAACCCAAAGAAAGTTCCCATCCTCTTGTACGAAGTTCTGCATCATTGGCAGGAGGGGCAGTTGCACCCAACACTTCCGGATACGACACTTTCACCAACATATCAGAGGTAGTACGCTGATAGTAATCAAAAGAAGCATCAAAACGTTGATTGAACAAGGTAACATCCACACCTACATTCACAGTAGAAGCTTTTTCCCAAGTTAAAGCATCCGAAACCAAACCCGCCGGATTTATTACTGTAGACTGTGTATTGTCATTGAACAACCAGTTGATAGCTACACCCGACGACATAAATGGAATGTATGGATAATATTTCGTATTGCCAGTCCAAGTGTCAGCGGTCAATAACTGATTACCCAACACACCATAAGAAGCACGAAGTTTCAGATTATCTAACCAGCTACGCGTAGCCTTCATAAAGGGTTCTTCACTGATACGCCATGCGGCAGAGAAAGAAGGCAGGAACACAAAACGATTATTGGAAGGGAAACGGGAAGTTCCATCATACCGTCCATTCACTTCAAGCAAGTAGCGGTCATTATAAATGTAATTCAAACGGAAGAAACCACCTCTCAACGCCCATTCATAACCGTCTTCACCAACTTCCTGAGCACCGGTACCCAAACTCAATGAAGGAAGATTTTGCAGCAACATGCCTTTGCGGCTCCCCCAGAAGTTATGATATTTTGTCAATTCCTGATTGAACCCAAGCATACCTTTCAGATAATGTTTCTCAGCAAATGTTCGTTCATATTCTGTATAAGCATTAAAAGAGTAATAATCTTTATTATAATTGTCCCAGCTATAGGAATCATCTGCCGTATCACCCTGAGTCGCTGTGAAATTATCCTTAATCATATCTACGCTCTTTCTCTGATCGGAAATACGCTTATAATTCAGGTTATAAGTAAAATCAACACGCGCTCTCCAATGTTCCGTAAAAGTAAAATCAGCACTTGCTGTAGCCCATATATCATGCACTTTAGTTTCTTTACGACCGCCTTGATCTAACAAAGAAATAGGATTCTGATCTTGGAAATACTTACCTATAAATTGGTCGTATTGTGGATAATCGGGATCACCTTGCCACTGGAAAGGCATACGCGTAGGAGCGGAGAAACACATAGCATGCCATGTATCGTCTTTGTACTTATGCGGCGCATCTTTGGCTGAATAATTGTATAAGAACTTCGCACCGAGTTTCATCCATGATGTAGTTTGGTTTTCTACGTTCAAACGAGTATTCAGTTGCTTGAAACTGTCCGTTCCGTATTTATACATTCCATCTTGTTTGTAGTAACCTACCGAACTGTAGAACTTAGTCTTCTCATTACCGCCTGATATATTCACATTATGGCGATGAGAAGGGGTCAGTTTTTTCAACATCAGGTCAATCCAGTCTGTATTTCCATAGTATCGCATAGATCCGTTAACGATTGCATATGCCGGATTATTTGCAGGATCAGCCTCATAAGCTTTCATTCCATTTATCCAATCTTCTGTAAAACGAACCGCTCTATTACCACCTATATTGGCAGTGTTGATAAATTCAGCATATTCAGAAGATTTATCCAACATTTCAGGCAAGACGGTCGGTTTAGAAAAAGACACATTTCCTGAATAAGAAATCATAGTCTTCATATCTTTACCAGCACTTTTAGTAGTCACTAATACTACACCGTAGGCAGCACGCACACCATAAATGGCAGATGCAGCAGCATCTTTCAACACGGTAACATTAGCGATATCATTCGGATTTACCAAATCAAGGCTCATCTCCACCCCATCTACCAAAACCAACGGGCTACCACCATTGATAGAGGTAGTACCACGAATATTCAACGATGCAGTTTGTCCCGGTTCACCACTTGTGTTCGTGATCTGTAAGTTAGGAATCGTTCCCTGCAACGCACTTGACGGAGAAGTAATAGGACGAGACTCCAGTACTTTAGAATCCACTTGTCCGATAGAACCCGTCAAATTCACTTTCTTCTGAGAACCGTACCCCACTACCACTACTTCTTCCAAAGCTTTGGCATCTTCACTCATCCGAATGGTAAAGTCGGTTTGACCGGCTACCTTAATTTCTTGCGTAATGTATCCGATAAAAGATATCTGTAAAACTCCACTCTCCGGCACATTGGCAAGTGTAAACTTACCATCAATATCAGTAATCACACCATTAGTAGTTCCCTTTACAAGGACATTAGCACCCGGAACCGGACCAAAATTATCCGTTACAATACCTTTCACAGTCTTGCCGTTCTGTGCTACTATCTGCACAACATCAGCATCGGAAAGGCTTCCACCACTCATAGGACTTGCTACAACACCAGCACTCGACAATGTACAAAGCGCACAGAAGAGCATCCTTTTTGAGAAATCAATAGACGCTTTTTTTTTCATTTTTAATTAGATTAATTATTAATTAGATTAAGATAACGTGCTTTCTTAAACTCATTTCTTATTAAATATCAAGTTATTCCTCACCTTACGGATATTGGGGTATCATTGACAAACCGATATATCCATCTGTTGAAGATTTCTTCAGAGTAATTCCAATACGAGTATAAGCAGGACAATTCAGTTCGATTGTTTCGGATGTAAACTTCACTGCTCCGGAAGCCTCAACACACACTATCATTTTTTCATCGTTGACAGTCAACAAGAGATGATTGGAATCAATCTGTTTCCATTTGGCGGCCGTAGTCAAAGCCGTTCCAAACCGGACAGGTGAATTGGCTACAAACTTATCTTCCACACGAAAACAACCATCACTGCTCCGATTATATGTAAAAGTGCGTACTAGTTTCTCCAGTTTTGGAGTATGATAGGCTGAAGTCAGATCAATGGAAAACCGGTCTTCTGTATCAGTTAATTCTTTCTCCAATACAATGGCACGTGCCCCAGCACCAGTTGATTGCTGCACACCATCTACCAAAGGAACCGGATGACCGTAAGACCCTTTAATGGAATACTTTTCAGGAGCATCTGTACTGAAATAGTCGCCAGGATACGAGAAAGGTCCTCCTTGATCGCCAGCGATTGTTTCTTTTCCCAACGATACGGCAAATGAACCGATGTCATTATGATTGTGGTTTTCGGCGTTATGTCCACCTTTCACCGAAATAGCAAGACGGCAACTACTTTCTTTTTCGGGACGGACAACCAGAATACCCGCCTTCTCATAATAAGAATGAAGAGGATCAGATTCTTCCTGCACAGCTTGTCTCATCTCTTCGTTCATATCCATTTTCCATGCCTGACGAGGAAATAACTCAATACTGTAAAGCGACAGGTTATTATTATGTCCGGTAAAAGGAAACACCAATTTCTCAAAATAGGGAGCAGTACCCAATACATTATCACAATAATTATTAATAAATCCGTCTACGGAAAGCCCGATCCGGCAATCAGAATAAGCCGGACAGATACCATTCAACATTTGTATTTTCTTCCCATATCGAGCTATGCGTACAAACTTCGGTGTACGGAAAAAGTCAATTTTGCCCTGTGTGGCACGACATACTTCTTCACGAAGCAAAATATAGGCACGAAAACCATAATTATAATATCCCACACCTTCACTGCAATACCCATCGTCTGCATATCCTTTCATACCATACACATGATACTTTTCGGCAACAGCCACGAAAAACGCACGTTCTTCACGATCGGGCAACAGAGCAAGAGCGGCACCCGTTACTCCAGCTAAACATACAGAATTCCAATTATTAGCCATGGTAAACCACCAAAAAGGCTTGTTTTTCTCTAAACAACGACGAATGGGACGGAAAACTTTTTCACTGAAAGCACATTGTACCCGTGCCTTTACCTCAGGAGAAAGGCGATTACCTAATAAAGAAACACATTGGGCAATGCTGTTTCCAGAAGTTGCTACCACAAGGTCCACATAATAATCAGTACCGTTGTAGTTCTGTAGGTTACGATCATGAGCTGGAATAGACCATGGATTCTGTTCGCACAAAGAAATCAAAGCTTTTTCTATAGCGGGTATATAACGTTGGTTATTCTCCAAGCACTCTGCTAAAGTCAACTTAATAAGATACTGAAAACGTGCATCCATCATTTGTTCACCCGGCAAACGAACATTCGTTTTATTGAGATGCAGATAAAGGGAATCGACGAAAGGAGGCATCCCTTGCTTCAACAAGGCAGGAACTTCATTCAGCAATTGTTGTGCATGAACATCCTGTTTCATTTTATCCCAAAAGCCACGGTCTTCACAAGAAACGCCAATGCCTTGGGGAACTACAGGCAGAAAAGATGCAATCTCACGTATTCTTTCCACTGATAAATCGGCTGTCTGTACAGGGGATTCCTGAGCTAAACGATATATCTCCGTACCAGCTAATAGAAAAGTCCCCGGTCCATATACTTCGGTCATTTGGCGTGTAACCTTCTTCGGGTCAGCTCCAATAGGCTGGACATAGCCCAATTTTCCATCTTCTTCTACTGTAGAAAGCAAAGCATTCCAACCTTTAATTACTACAGGCAGAAAACGCTCGGAAGATAGTAGTCCTTCATTGATACCATAAGCCAAGGCATATACAAAAAAGCCGGAAGCGCTCGTCTCGGGTGAAGGATAAGAGTCTAAATCTAATAGGCTGGCATGCCAGAACCCATCTTTACCCTGACATCGCACAACACGCTCTGCCATGCGAACAAACAGATCCTGATAGAACGGACGGTATTTGCTTTCAGCAGGCAGTCTGCGAAGTAACTCCACCAGTCCACCAAGTACCCAACCATTACCACGCCCCCAGAAAACCTTGGAACCATTCGCTTCTTTTTCGGTAAAATAACGCCAATCACGATAAAAGAGACTTTCTTCTTTATCAAACAAATAGTCATAAGTAGCTTTATACTCTTTATCCATGAAACGGATATATTTTTTATCGCCCGTTATATCATACATGTGCAGATAAACCGGAGGTGCCATAAACAAAGCATCACACCATGTCCAATGCTCCAATGTAGAAGCATCGGTATAGCTCAGCTTAAACGAACTGTGTGGAGGATTTGCCATTACCCACTCTGTGCGCGCCTTTGTAGGAATCAGCATTTCAGGCTGTTTGTACTTGTCATACATCAACAAATAAGTTTGTGCTACACAAATATCATCTGCGTGGTACATCCGCTTATCGACCTGCCAATAGTTACGACTACCGAGGCACATCAGCCAATTAAAATAGAAAGAATCCTGGTTATCCTTTTCGGCTATCTCCGCCCAACGGTACAACCCTAAATAGAAAGTAGCTTTTACCCAATTCACATCACTATAAGGTACTTCTTTTATATGAGCTATCTGCCAGTCAGCTACCCGACGCATAGATTGCCTTACATCCGAACGAACCAAAGATTGTGCCTGAAAAGTCACACACCATGAAGACAAAAAAAGAAATAGAACTGAGAGAACTCCTTTCTTATTTCCTATTATCATCTTTACATCTTTCATAATGTTTAAATTAAAATTAACGCTGCAAAATTGGAGCTTTTATAATATTATATTTTACTGTTTTAGATTTTTCTTTTACTCTAATTCAGCAATAGCACCTACCCATCTATAAATCAACAGATTAACCAAACAAAATCAGTAGTAAGCACACGCTTTCTGCACTAAATTCCCCTCTTTATTTTACAAAAGATTAAATAAAAAAGTATACCTTTGCAGAAGTCAATACTCCCTTATACTACCGACCCAAAAGATATTCTTATTTAAAATTATAAAAACAATCCAATGAAAAACCGTATTCTAACCATCGTCGTTTTTGTGATTACAACGTGCAACTTTATCCACGCTGATTTCTCCATTACTTCCACTTCTCAAGTAAAAGGCAACGAATTTGAACAACTCATGGAGAAAATCAGGCAAGATTTTGCCAACAATCCCGCTCCTGAAAAAATAGAAGAAGAGCTGAAAAGCTACAATGATACCGACGGTTCTTTTACCGATGTGGACTATGCCAGCATACAACGCACTAACTGGCCTCCAATCATACATGTAGATCGTCTCTCAGACTTCGCTTTTGCTTATACCAATCCTCAGAATAAATATTATGGAGACGAAAGCTTGTTCAAAAAAATAGAGAAAGGGCTTGAATACTGGCACGAACGAAACCCATGGTGTCATAACTGGTGGTACAACCAGATAGCCGAACCTCAAAAACTGGGAATCTTACTTATACAAATGCGCATAGGAGAGAAACAACTTCCGGCAAGTTTGGAAAACAAACTTTTGGAACGTATAAAGAAGGACGGTGGAGACCCTGCCAAATGGACCGGGGCCAATCGCACGGATATTGCCCTCCATTGGATATACCGCGCTTGTCTCTCTGAAAATGAAGCAGACTTGGAAACAGCTCTCGAAAATATATACAGCCCCATCGTCTATACCACTAAAGAAGGCTTTCAATACGACAACAGTTATTTCCAACACGGGCAACAACTATATATCGGCGGATATGGTGACGAAATACTGAAAGGCATCACCCAGGCTGCTATATACACCAAAGGAACACGCTTTGCCATCCCTCAGGATAAACTGACTCTGGTAAGCAAGTTCATGCGCGAAACCTATTATGCCACTATACGCGGACAATATATGTTGTTCGATGTTCTGGGAAGAGGCGTAAGCCGTCCTAATGTCACCGACAAATCCCATACGGCACTATTCGCCAAGCGTATGGTTGAACTGGACAAAGAACATGCCGACGAATTCAAAGCAATCATTGCCCGACTGGAAGGCAAGAAGCCTGCCGGATACGCATTGAAATCAGCTCACACCCACTACTTCCGAGGAGATTATACGCTACATGTACGTCCCGGTTACACGTTCGATGTCCGCATGGTTTCCAACCGCACGATGCGTTGTGAGTACGGAAACGGAGAAAACCTGAAGACTTACTTCATGTCCGACGGTTGCACCAATATTGTAACCACAGGCAATGAATATGCCAATATCTTCCCTGTATGGAACTGGACACGCATCCCCGGTGTGACCGCTCCCCAAGTGCAGGAAACTCCCAAAGCTGCCAGCGACTGGCAAACTCCGGGCACATCGACCTTTGCAGGTGGTGTATCCGACAGTCTTTATGGTGTTTCGGCCTATGCCTATATGGATACTTTTGCAGGTGTTAATACCGGTGCCCGAAAAGCATGGTTCTTCTTCGATAACGAGATCGTCTGCCTTGGTGCGGGGATTAACTCTTCATCGGCAAATGAAATAAATACTACCATCAACCAGTGCCTTTCTGTTCCGGATAAAAAGATAGTAGTCAGCTCTAATAAGAAGCGGTCTGAAATAATGAATGGTAAATTCGTATATAATTCACCCGAATGGATATTACACAATGACATCGCCTATCTGTTTCCTAACGGTGGAAATGTATTTGTATCCAGACAAAACCAAAGCGGAAACTGGTATGATATCAATAATACTGCTTCTAAAGAACAGCAACAGATGGAAATCTTCAGTCTCGGCTTCGATCATGGGCAACAGCCATCGGACGCAACTTATGCCTACATCGTAGTTCCCGGAAAAGACACAGCCGAAAAGATAGAAAAATACAAAAAACAAGACGAGATAGAAATTGCAATGAACACAGCAGACCTGCAGGTTGTTAGAAATAAGAAACTAGGAATATGGGAAATGGTATTCTATAATGCAGGAGTGTTCAGTCACCGGGACATCCACGTAACAGTAGACAAAGCCTGCACGCTTATGATTAAAGAGGACGGCACCCGCACCGCCCGCCTCCACATTGCAGATCCCGGACAGACAGAATCGGACATACAGGTCAGCATCCTGCTACCCAACCAATCAAAAGAGGCAAAAACTATCCGTTGCAGCTTCAAGGATAGTGGTATATATGCCGGAGCTACCAAAGTGTATGATATAAGTTTTTAAGTATATTGAAAGATACTAAAGTTAAGAGAGGCTATAACGCTTACCCGGAAATTATTCGTATCTTTGCAATCAAAGTGAAAAAAATAGAATTTACTAATTTAATTATGATTGAATGGAAACAATAGAAAACAAGTACATTACCTTAGCATACAAGTTGTACACAGTCGAAGACGGAGAAAAAGATTTTACGGAAGAAGCCCCGGCAGACCATCCGTTCCAATTTATTTCCGGCTTGGGAATGACTTTAGAAGCTTTCGAAGCTAAAGTAAAAGACCTGAAAAAGGGTGATAAGTTTGATTTTATTATCAATGCAGACGAAGCATACGGTGAATATGACGACGATCATGTCATTGACCTTCCCAAAGAAATTTTCATCGTTGAAGGAAAGTTCGACAGTGAACATATCGTAGAAGGAGCTGTAATTCCTTTAATGACTGCCGAAGGTCAACGTGTCAACGGTAGTGTAGTAGAAGTGAAAGACGACGTTGTTGTAATGGATATGAACCACCCCTTGGCAGGCTGCGCCCTGAACTTTGTAGGTGAAATAGTAGAAAGCCGTCCGGCAACAAATGAAGAATTAGCAGAAGTTGCACGCATGATGAGCGGTAGCGGTGGCTGTGGTTGCGGTTGCGATAGCTGCGGTGATGGTTGCGGAGATGGATGCGGCGACAATCACGAACATGGATGTGGTTGCGGCGGATGCCACTAAATAAATGAAGAATGAGGAATGAAAAATTTGTTTGCACAATATAGCGCATGATAATTCTTCATTCCTCATTCTTCATTTAGAAGTCATTATTTCCAAAACGAGTTTATCTGTTTCGTTCATTCCTTTCGAACCTATCTTAGTTAAGTTGCGGATACTTTGATCTACATCTGCGTCAATAATACCTTCTACAGATGTGACGCAACGATTCTCCATAGCCATGATAGCAGAAAGCACAGCTGTGGATACCCCGGTAGTTACTTTCAAAGCGCAACTGGGTTTGGCACCGTCACAAATCATACCGGTAAGATTGGCAATCATATTTTGAACGGCATAAGCTACTTGATCGTAAGTTCCTCCCATCAACCAAGTGATTCCACAACTGGAACCTGTAGCTGCTACAACGCAACCGCACAAAGCAGATAGACGTCCTAAACTTTGTTTGATATAGATAACGGTAAGATGGCTTAGCATCAAGGCACGAATAAGTTCTTCCTCCGACTTGTTGTTTTCTTCGGCATAAACCAGTACAGGCAAAGTGGCGGAAATACCCTGATTACCACTACCCGAGTTACTCATTACGGGAATCATCGCACCTGCCATACGGGCGTCGCAAGCACCTGAAGTATAGGAAAGGATATGAGAGAATATACTATCTCCCAATATTTTATGTTCATAAGTACCTCTCAGAATCTTACCCAAACCATGTCCATAATTACCTTCAAAAGAACGTTCCGCTGCTGCTTTATTTAAGCGGGCAGTTTCCAGTATAAAGCTGATTTCATCTAATGGAGCATTCAAAGCAAAGTCATACACTTTTCGCAAAGTCAATTCCAATGTACACTCCTCTTTTTCGGAGCAAGATACCGTTTGCTTGTTGAGCAGCACTTCATTATTATTTGCAATATATACAAAACAAGTATGACCACCGGCAATAATGGCTGTCGCCTTATCTTCGCCAGCCTCACAACACACCTCGATATAAAGTTTTTCCTCAATACCATCTTTCAATGATATTTGAATTCGCTTTTCATCAATGAAGCGTTTGCTTTCTTCCACAGCTTCAGGTGTACTGTCTTTCAGGACTTCCAATTGATATTCCGACTTACCGATTAAAGCACCCAGCGCTACGGCAATAGGCAATCCAATCATACCTGTACCCGGAATTCCCACTCCCATAGCGTTTTTCAGAATATTGGCGCTCAAAAGAACCGTTATTCTTTCCGGACGCTTACCCAAGATCTCTGCTGCCTTTGCAACACACAACGCTACAGCAATAGGCTCTGTACAACCAATGGCAGGAATTACCTCACATTTTACCAAGGCTATAATCTGTTGTCTTTCTGAAATTGTCATTACGTTTTGTATTTATTGACGCAAATGTAAGAAATTGTTTTTATTTCCACTAACAGATTGCAAAGAAAACGCCCCATCACAATCCATGTGATGGGGCGATCCTATCTTTTTGTCAAGAAACGAATTACTTAGTCATAACAATACCTACCTCCAAAGTAGTTCCTTCAGTACTTAAAATAGTCATTACCTCAGAAAGTATTGTATTGATCATTGCCATAGTAGCTTCATCAATTACCCCTTCTAATGAAGGAATAATCAACATTTGTACAATGGGAAGCAGTCCCAATGGAACATCTTGAGCTACAGACAAAGTCAAATTACCATTTTGAACCTTAAAATCGAAAGGAATACCATCACCTGATAAAATTCCATTCGGATTATAAGTTTTCGTATTTGTAGGCATCATTCCCATTAACGCACCCATATCAGGAACCAAAGAAAGTTTGCCATCCTTTATAATATAATTTAATATACCTGCAATTTCAGTAGGTTCTGTAGAACCTAATGCTGTAAAGCTAAGAGTTACACCACCTGTTTCAGTTAATTTGATACCATTCAGATTAGGAACATAAGTAGACAACATTCCTCCTACTACAGCAGACAATTCTTGATCCGTCATTTCTTTCTTTATAATCTGAGAAATAGCAGGATCAGCAGCAACAAGTTTCATCAATTCATCAGAAAATGTAGTTTTATTAGCTGCCGTATGGAAATTAAATACAACCTCAGCAGTTTTATCTGTTGCCATCTTTACTTTCCAATCACCTACAGCATCCGAAGTCATCTTATGAGTTATAGCTAAAGTCATCTTACCATCAACCACTTGACCCTCTACTTTAACAGCCGATGCCGAATAAACTGTACTATTTTTTAATTCACCAGTAAAAGAATAAACATTATCATTCACTGTTAACGCAATAGGAATACTTATATTAGGCTCAAAAGAACCTCCATCATTAAACTCACCTACTCCTGGAACTATAGATTTCAGAGTCAGAGTGCCTTCAGTCGCAGAACTTGCAGCAAATGAAACTGCAGGTTGAGTTAGCATACCCGCTTTCACTTCTGCTCCGTTATATGTAGCAGCCAACTTTCCAGAAGCTTGTGTATAATCGCCAACAATACTTGCATAACCGGAAGTAGTCAAAGCCATTACTATTTTCTCACCTTCAACACGGCCTTCTACTTTCAACATATATCCAGCTTTAAACTCCTTCTCTCCTAAGACTTTATAACCTTGTCCGTCTTTAACTAAAGTTACATCCATCTCATAATTAGTTCCAATACTTACATTTGTACCAGAACCGGTATAACCGATAACTAATTTACCAGCAGTAGCAGAAGTCGCAGTTAACTTAAGCGGATATCTTTCTTGAACAGCCACTTCTGTACCATTAACTGTAAATGTAGCATTATCTGCTGCAAATTCTGTAGGTTCTTGATATACTGTCCAGCCAGTGTCTTCGTCATCATCGCTACAAGCGGTAAATAAACTCATTGAACAGATCAATGCAAATAAATAAAATAAATTCTTTTTCATACTTTAAGAGTACTTGTTTAGTTAATAAAAAGCTCCCTAAAGAGCTATTAATTTCCCTTTTTATATCGAAGGTGCAAAGTAACACTTTTTAAGGTTGTTGTACAAGTCCTTTTCTTAAAAAAGAATGTTCCTTTTTTCATGTATTATCAGTAAAACGTGTCGATTTATGCCAAATAAGTGATTATATACTAAAAGTATCCAACTAACAGAAAGAGACAACTACGACCTGTCATCTTCCTTATATAATAAAACGATTAGTTGAAACAAGCTATACAATCAGTTTTAACAAGGGAAATAATTTATTTAAACAAGTAGAACATTTCGTTTTACCAAGCAAAACATATTATTTTCATAGGCTTGAACAGTTTGTTTATATTATATAAAACAAACTGTTCACATCTATGAACTAAGAATTTATCTCATATAGTATAAGAACTAAAACCATGTATTCCCGTGTATAATTATCGCCTTTTCTCTTTTTATAAAATGGAGTGTTGCAGATAAATTATCTGCAACCCATCTGCAACAGGTATCTGCAACACTATAAACAGCTATATATCAAATAAGTATAAGTAAAAAGGTGGCAGATGGCAGATAAAACTCAAAAAACATTGATTGGGTTGACTACGAGATTAAATATTTTCTTTAGAATAAGTATCCGGCGATGTATGAGGTTCCAAAAGTATATTTATTATAAAGGATTAAACGTTTTTAAAAAGAAATTGTTATCTTTATAGTGCCAAAAGCTTCTATTTTGAAGAAATAATTGGCGCATTAGCTTCATATATAAACCTTTAAAGCAATTGATATGTTCAACTCATTTGGAAATATTCTTCGCCTTACCAGTTTCGGAGAGTCACATGGTAAAGGCATAGGAGGCGTGATAGATGGATTTCCGGCAGGAATAACCATCGATATGGATTTTGTGCAAAAAGAGCTGGACCGCCGCCGTCCGGGACAATCACGAATCACCACAGCACGAAAAGAAGGTGATAAAGTAGAATTCCTTTCCGGTATTTTTGAGGGCAAGTCCACCGGCTGCCCCATCGGTTTTATTGTATGGAACGAAAACCAGCATTCGGACGATTATAACAATCTGAAAGAAATTTATCGCCCGTCGCATGCCGACTATACTTATAAAGTGAAATATGGCATACGCGACCATCGGGGAGGAGGACGCTCTTCCGCCCGCGAAACCATTTCGCGCGTTGTGGCAGGTGCATTGGCTAAACTAGCACTCAATCAACTAGGAATTCAAATCACAGCATATACCTCGCAAGTAGGTCCTATCCGCTTGGAAGAGAATTACACAGCTTATGATCTCGATCTAATTGAAACCAATCCTGTACGCTGTCCCGATCTCGAGAAGGCAAAGGAAATGGAAGACCTGATCTTCAAAATAAAAGGTGAAGGAGATACAATAGGAGGTGTTGTTACCTGCGTTATACGAGGATGCCCCATCGGACTGGGACAACCCATATATGGTAAACTACACTCCGCACTCGGAGCTGCTATGCTCAGTATCAATGCCGCCAAAGCCTTTGAATACGGAGATGGTTTCAAAGGATTAAAGCAAAAAGGCTCGGAACAGAATGACGTTTTTTATAATAACAACGGACGTATCGAAACCCGCACCAACCATTCAGGAGGTATTCAAGGAGGCATCAGCAACGGACAAGATATTTATTTCCGTGTTGCCTTCAAACCCGTAGCCACTGTATTGATGGAACAGCATACCGTAAATATCGACGGCATAGATACCACCCTTAAAGCTCGCGGACGTCATGATCCTTGCGTACTGCCGCGTGCCGTACCTATTGTAGAAGCAATGACTGCAATGACATTATTGGATTACTATCTGATAGATAGAACAACACAGCTTTAACCCCGTTCCCCTGAAAAGGGGAAGAGAATAGTATAATTTATGGAAATAAAGAAATATATTTCAGAGAATGAGCCTAAGATGCTGGAAGACTTGTTCAGCCTCATCCGTATTCCCAGTATCAGTGCCAAGCCGGAACATCACGACGACATGCTCGCCTGTGCCCAACGTTGGGCGCAATTGTTACTTGAAGCCGGAGCAGATGAAGCACTCGTGATGCCCTCGGCAGGTAACCCGATTGTATTCGGACAAAAGATCGTTGACCCAAAGGCAAAAACCGTACTGGTATATGCCCATTATGATGTAATGCCTGCCGAACCGTTGGAGCTATGGAAAAGCCAACCGTTCGAACCGGAAATACGCGACGGACACATCTGGGCACGTGGTGCCGACGATGACAAAGGGCAATCTTTCATACAAGTGAAAGCTTTTGAATATTTGGTAAAGAATAATCTGCTGAATACGAATGTCAAATTCATCTTTGAAGGTGAAGAAGAAATCGGCTCTCCAAGCCTCGAAGGTTTCTGCCAGGAACACAAGGAGTTGTTGAAAGCAGATGTGATATTGGTATCAGATACCAGCATGCTCGGTGCCGATCTTCCTTCCTTAACCACCGGACTTCGCGGACTGGCTTATTGGGAAATAGAAGTAACAGGCCCCAACCGTGACCTGCATTCCGGACACTTTGGTGGCGCTGTAGCCAATCCCATCAATGTGCTTTGTCAGATGATTAGCCAGGTAGTGGACGCTGACGGGCGTATTACCGTACCCGGTTTTTACGACGATGTAGAAGAGGTGCCACAAGCAGAACGGGACATGATAGCCCACATTCCTTTCGATGAGGAAAAATATAAGAAAGCCATTGACGTAAAAGCACTGTTCGGCGAGAAAGGTTATAGTACGTTGGAACGCAACAGTTGCCGTCCGTCTTTTGATGTATGTGGTATCTGGGGAGGATATACAGGGGAAGGTTCGAAAACAGTACTTCCTTCTAAAGCTACTGCAAAGGTGTCTTGCAGGTTAGTACCCCACCAAGATCATCATAAGATTTCACAACTGTTTGCCGATTATATCCTAAGTATTGCCCCCGATACCGTAAAAGTGAAAGTTACGCCTATGCACGGCGGACAAGGCTATGTATGCCCCATCACGCTTCCCGCCTATCAAGCAGCGGAAAAAGGATTTGAGAAAGCGTTTGGCAAGAAACCATTGGCTGTACGCCGGGGAGGAAGTATTCCTATTATTTCGACTTTCGAACAAGTATTGGGAATTAAAACAGTATTGATGGGATTTGGATTAGAATCCAATGCTATCCACTCACCCAATGAAAACATACCGCTGGATATTTTCCGCAAAGGAATTGAAGCAGTAGTGGAATTCTATCTAAACTACAAATAAACTTCCAAGAAATCATGTCTTCAGGATTATTTCATAAAGAATAATTCTGAAGACATACTTGATACCTAACTATCTAATAGCATGAAAGACTTTCAGATTCAAGTAATCGGACTGATGTCCGGCACCTCTCTTGACGGGCTGGACGTTTGCTGCTGTACCTTTCACCAGCAATCTGACAAATGGACTTTTCACATCGACTGCGCCAAAGGTTATGCTTATCCCGATGATATGAAGCAAATCCTCGGCACGGGTGCACAAAAGATGAATGCATTAGAGTTCATTACTTTCCACAGCGCTTACGGTAAGTTCCTCGGCGAACGGGTAAACGAATTTATGCAGGAGTTTGGAGTTCGTCCCGATATTATTGCTTCCCACGGGCACACCATTTTCCACGAACCGCAAAAGAAGATTATGTTCCAGATAGGAGATGGCGCTGCCATTGCTGCCGAGACACGCATCCCTACGGTATCTGACTTCAGAAGATTAGACATTATGTTAGGCGGTCAAGGTGCTCCGCTCGTTCCTATTGGCGACAAGTACTTGTTTGCCGATTACGATTATTGCTTGAATATAGGTGGTTTTTCCAATATATCTTTAACACAAGGAGGAAAGCGCATTGCCTTCGATATCAGTCCGGTAAACTATGTCATCAATCATTATTGCCGCCAAATAGGTTTAGAGTTCGACCGTGATGGAGAAATTGCCCGGCGAGGTCGCATCTGCGAAGAACTTTTCAAAGAACTGAATGGTATGGATTTTTATCACCAATCCGGCCCTAAGTCTTTGGGACGTGAATGGGTGGAAACTTTAGTATATCCGATGCTCGAACGTTACGGATTAAGCTTGGAGGACAAGCTACGTACTTTCTACGAACATGCCGCTTATCAGATTTCGCGTGTTATCAAAGCCCACCCCCACTCTAACGGCAGCGGCAAACTATTGGTAACCGGAGGAGGTGCTTTCAATAAATTCCTCATAGAACGCATGGACGCACTTTGTCCATGCGAGATAATCATTCCCGATAGACAAATTATTGAATATAAAGAAGCACTCATCTTTGCTTTCCTCGGCGCCCTCTATATGGCGGATATCCCTAGCTGCCTAGCCTCTGTAACGGGAGCACAGATGGATAATATAGGGGGAATGTTATTTAAGATGAATAGTTGAATGGAAAATTAAAAGCAGCCTATCACTATGGAACATTATTTAAGGAAGTATTGGAGGTCCCGCTTCCAGTTTAATTGGAAATTAGGAGTATTCCTTATTCTTTTGTTTGGGATACCCCGTTTCATTATAGTGCTTCAGTCTTATGTAGACAGAAGTTATGGCATCGTAATGTTCGTATTTTTATCCATGTGGATTGTCCCGTTTATTTTACTCACGAAAGATGGACGAAGAAATATAGGGATAAGACGTCCTTCGCATTGGTGGCGTATTATTTTGTCTTTCATTGCAGGAGGACTGATATGCTACATTATATTCAGTATATTTTCTGTTCTATTTCAGACATCCGTAGAAAATGCATTTGTATATATCGGAGGGAATAATCCCAGTAGCGGTATAGCAGGTCCCAATAGATCCATTTACTTTTGGATAGCAGTCATCCCAAGCATGATATTCAGTCCCATAGGTGAAGAGTTTTTATATCGTGGCATCATCCACGGTAGTTTTGTTCCTAAATTTGGAGAAGCAAAAGCTTCTATATTCGATTCACTAGCCTTTGCACTTACTCACATTGCTCATTTTGGAATAATCTATATGAGTGGAGTATGGCATTTCCTCCCTGGCCCTACTGCACTTTGGGTTCTGTCTATGTTCATAACAAGTCAGGTATTTTTCAGATGTAAGTTATACTGCAATTCTATTTGGGGAGCAGTTGCTGCCCATTCAGGTTTTAATTTCTTAATGATGTATTGCATCTTCTATCTATTATAACGTGAATTCGATGAATTTGTAGTAGTATCTCGATTCTCCTCTTTCCTGAAGGAGGAGTACCCCAACGGGGGGAGGTGGTAGGTAAATTCGTACCTTTGAGAAGATAATTCAGCCTATGCATTCACCTACCACCCCGCCCTAAAGGGCACCCCTCCTCCCGAGAGGAGGGGAATTAAGCCACTCCGAGTATTCTGTGTAAATTCATTGAACTCACGTTATTATAATTTATTTCTATAACTTTGTTATTTCAAGTATTGAAACAATTTTAATAAATCATTTCTGCAATTATGGAAAAATCAAAGGAAGCCTGGGATATACTTTCCAGCGAATACCTATACAAAGATTCGTGGCTGACTGTACGTAAGGATCATGTGGTACTTCCAAACGGAAACCACATCCCTTCTTATTATATCTTGGAATACCCCGATTGGGTAAATACCATCGCCATCACCCGCGACGGCCAGTTTGTATTTATACGTCAATACCGACATGGAATACAGGAAACGTGCTATGAACTTTGCGCCGGAGTTTGTGACTCGGAGGATGCTTCTCCTTTAATATCAGCACAACGTGAATTGTTGGAAGAAACCGGTTATGGAAATGGAACTTGGAAAGAGTATATGCAAATCTCCCCTAACCCAAGCACACATACCAATATCACCTACTGTTTTCTGGCTACAGATGTGGAAAAGGTTTCCGAACAACATCTGGAAGATACGGAGAGTCTAACTGTGCATCTTCTTTCGCTTCAAGAAGTGAAGGAATTATTGCAGCAAGGGAGTATCCGCCAAGCTCTGATGGCGGCTCCTCTTTGGAAGTATATGGCTGAAAAAGGGTTCTAAGTCTTACTCAATCGCTTTGCGGAAGGTACAACCACTTTTCCATTCGGAACAACCGTAAGCTGTTTTTCCTTTAATAATCGTACCTTTTCCGCAGAGTGGACAAGGCTGACCGACTAGTGCATCGGATGCAGGCACTGATACGGCAGACGAAGCCTCTTTCTTTTCCTCCTTCGGTTTCCTCGGTGCCCTCTTCTTGGGTTCTTTCTTCGGTTTATCTCCCCCAACTTCTTTATTCGAGGTTCCTTTACCTGCTTTCTCCTGTACAGCAGCCTGTATCGTAATATGGCGGTTACTATTGTCCGAAAGTACACTCATCACTACTTCCGTCACCATCTGTTTCAGTTCTTCCAGAAATTGGGCGGCATTGAACGATTTCTTCTCTATCTCGCGCAACTTCTTTTCCCAAAGTCCGGTAAGTTCGGCCGACTTCAACAATTCTTCGTGGATAATCTGTATCAGTTCAACGCCGGTAGGAGTAGCTATAAGATTCTTCTTCTCTTTACGGATATAATTTCGTTTGAACAAAGTCTCAATGATGGCGGCACGAGTAGAAGGGCGTCCAATGCCGTTTTCCTTCAATGCATCACGCAGTTCGTCATTATCTACCAGTTTACCGGCAGTTTCCATGGCACGCAGCAACGTTGCTTCCGTGTATGGGCGAGGAGGTTGAGTCCACTTCTCGTTCAGGCTAGGCAGGTGCGGACCGTTTTCGCCTTTCACAAATGCCGGAAGTACATTCTCGTCTTCCTTTTCTTCCTTCTCCTCCTGCGGTTGCGTGGTAGGCGTAGAGAAGATAACACGCCAGCCCGGATCGAGTATCTGTCTACCCGTAGTCTTAAATTCTATATTTTCTACCTCGCCAAAGACTGTAGTGGTAGCAAATTTACAATCGGGATAGAAGACTGCGATAAAGCGTCGGGCAATCAAATCGAAGACACTGCTTTCCATATTAGTCAACCCTTGCGGATATTGTCCGGTAGGAATGATAGCATGGTGATCGGTTACTTTCGAGTTATCGAATACCTTCTTTGACTTCAGCAAAGTAGTTCCCTCCAGCGGAGTAGTAAATACGGCATAATCGCGCAGCCCTTTCAATATACCGGGACATTTCGGATAGATATCATCGCTCAGGAAAGTAGTATCTACACGCGGATAGGTAGCCACTTTCTTTTCATACAGCGATTGAATTAGTTTCAACGTTTCGTCGGCAGAGTAACCGAATTTCTTATTACACTCCACCTGCAAGGAAGTCAAGTCGAAGAGGCGTAGCGGAGCTTCTTTTCCGTTCTTCTTGCTAACGTCGGTGATGGTGAAGGGAGAGTTCTTTATCTGCTCCAATATTTCGAGTCCCCGTTCGTAATCCGTAATAGGTTCGATGCCTCGGTTATCTTCCTCCTTCTTCTCGGTAGCAGTGGCTGTTGCAGTATTATCTTTTAGCTTTTCGGCTTCGAGTACCAACTCTTCTTCGCTCTTCTTAAGGATGGCAGAGAAGGTCGTGTCGCGATAAACGGTTTTGAGTTCCCACGACTGCTTGGGAACGAAGTTTTGTATTTCGAGTTGACGGTTTACAATAAGGGCAAGTGTAGGCGTCTGTACACGACCGATGGAGAGTACTTGCTTGTTCTGTCCATATTTCATAGTGTAGAGGCGGGTAGCGTTCATACCCAACAGCCAGTCACCGATGGCACGTGAAAGTCCGGCTTCGTACAGAGGTTGGAAGTCGGAAGCATCACGCAGTTTGGCAAACCCTTCGCGGATAGCTTCTTCAGTCAATGAAGAAATCCAAAGGCGTTTCACCGGACAGCGAGCTCCGGCTTTCTGCATCACCCAGCGTTGAATCAATTCTCCTTCTTGCCCGGCATCACCGCAGTTTATAATCATATCGGCTTGCTGCATGAGTTTCTCAATCACACCAAACTGACGCTCGTAAGTAGGATTGCTAATAAGCTTGATACCGAAGCGGGGAGGAATCATAGGCAGACTGCCCAGACTCCACGACTTCCAATTAGGAGTGTATTCGTGGGGTTCTTTGAGTGTGCAAAGATGGCCGAACGTCCAAGTCACCTGGTATCCGTTTCCTTCGATGTATCCGTCTCTCTTATCTTTCGCTCCTAACACATCGGCTATGTCTCGTGCCACAGAGGGCTTTTCGGCAATACAAACTATCATTCGTTCTCTTTCTATAAAATTGTCGGGCAAAGGTACAAAAAAGTAGTAACGTTGGAAAGCACGAACGTTGGAAAGTACAAACGTCGGGAAACACAAGTGTTGGAAACTGCAACTCTTACACAAAATCACAAGAGACTTGAACAATATTGCTACTATAATGAACATTCTTTGTAAAAAAAAGCACAGAAACACCTGCCTGTGAATGCAAAATGGCATAATTTAGCAACCGGAAAAATAGTCTTCCCGAACGAAGACTTGTGTACTTAAAACTAATAATAGGATGAAACAAATTTCAATGAAGCATCTGGCATGTTTTTCTTTGCTATGCTCTTCCGTAGCTTCTGCTGCCGAACGCCCCAACATTATCTACATCTTTACCGACCAGCAGACTGCCAGCGCCATGAGTTGTGCCGGAAACCCGGACTTACATACTCCGAACATGGACAGACTGGCTGCCGCCGGGGTACTATTCAATAACGCTTATTGCACTTCTCCGCTTAGCGGTCCTTCACGTGGAGCCATGTTCACAGGACAGTATCCCAGTACTGTAGGATTGTCGGTCAACGGTGCTCCCCTACCCGATTCTCTGAAAACGCAGACATTGGGTACACTCGTAAAAAATGCCGGTTACGATTGCGCCTACGGTGGCAAATGGCATGTGCCGGAAGCCGACATCCCCGACAAAAAATTCGGCTTCGACAAGATACACGAGCATAATGATAACGGATTGGCCGATGCTTGCGTAGAATATCTCTCACGCCCACATAAAAAGCCCTTCTTTCTGGTAGCTTCTTTCGATAATCCGCATAACATCTGCGAATATGCACGAAGCCAGAACCTGCCTTATGGAGAAGTAGCCACTCCCGATTTACGTGACTGCCCGGGTCTTCCTGCCAACTTCGCCAAGAATCCCTACGATGCCGATGTTATTGAAAACGAAAAAGCAGCCAACTTCAATGTGTATCCTACTGTTGAATATACCCCGGAGAATTGGCGTATGTACCGATACACCTATTACCGTCTGGTAGAAAAGATAGACCGGGAAATAGGCAAGATAGTAGATGCCATCGACAAACAGAATCTTTGGAAGAATACCGTTGTCATATTCTCCAGCGACCATGGAGACGGTATCGGCGCCCACCACTGGAATCAGAAATCGGCCCTGTATGAAGAAGTTGTCAATATACCTTTCATTGTAACCTTGCCCGGCAAGAAGAATGCAGGCCGGGTGATGCCGCAACTCATCAGCAACGGTGTCGATTTCTTTGCTACCATATGCGACTTGGCAGGTGCTCAAGCCCCCAAAAGCAGTGCCGGAAAGTCTTTCCGCCAGATTGTAGAAGAGGGCAACCCGAAGAGTCTGCATCAGGAGTACGTGATTACTGAAACTCGATTTGACGGTAGCAAGACACGAGGTTGGATGGTGCGTAGCGAACGCTATAAATATGTGCTTTATGACAAAGGAAGACATCGCGAGCAACTATTTGATATGCAGAACGACAAAGGCGAAATGAGAAATCTGGTTATGGAGAATACTTACGATAAGGAATTACAGAAACATCGGGATATACTTGAAAAATGGATGAACAGGTATAAAGTAAACCCCACTCGTCCGAAATTGCATGACGTACCAGGTAAAAAGCTTTCAAATTTCAAGTTTGACCTTCATAATAAATAGATATAAATTAGGTAGAAGATCATTCAGTTTAACAAAATCACAAAGGGAGATGTGACGGTTTTGACACATCTCCCTTCTATATATAGAGAATTTATTTAGGCTGCATATTCAATATTTCCTGCAAGCGCTTCATATTACTCTTCGCTTCTTTATTTCCCATTTGGGCTGCCTGATTGAAATTGGCAATTGCTTGCTGGACATTTCCGTTCAGGAAATTATAAACTCCCAGGTTATTGATGTATTCAGCAGATTGCTTATTGGCTTTCTCCATAAATTTCATTGCAGAACGTAGATCTTTTCGACTCAATGCTACAGCACCTGCATTCAGATTGGCTACTTCATCATCCGGATACATACGAACGGCTATATCGAATACATTGATAAAGTCATTGCTACCTGCCGGATAACTGTTAGCCACCTGATACATTTCATTCAAGCTCAAATATTTCGGATCTGTCAAAATGATGGCACGTCCTTGTTCTACGTCAAAGTTCACTACACTGTAATCTATCTTACAGTTCACTTTGCGAAGTCCCGGATAAATTTCCTTCAGCATCATACGATAAGGTGCACCACCTCCTACGCTCATAATCTCTTTCTTACGACGTGCATCATCCGTAGTATTCTTTATGATGTTCAGGAAGGTTTCCTTCTCCTTCATAGACGAAACTTCAAGAGCCTTTACAAGACCATCCCAGTTTTCACCGCCAAAGGTTACTTTATAAAGATTAGCAGGAACTTTTTCGTTAGCTGCCAAGTAATTCTTAAGAGCATCGGCACGCTTCTGCGAAAGTTGTTCATTAAACTTTAACGGGCCTTCGGGTGAAGCAAAACCTTCGATGCCGATTTGAGTTACGGTCAGATTACGGTCATTCTGTATTTTATCGAACATACCATGAATACTTGTCAGCTCTTTCTTATTATTCATAAATTCGGGTTGAATAACAAACTTATTCACCGGGAAGTCCAGATGAGCCTCGTACTGGTCACTACGCATTTTCACCACTTCAACTTCAGGTTGGATAAAGGCTACTATAGGCATCATGGCAGCCAAGCGTTTGGCTTCTGTAGAAACATCATTCGTTATTAGTTCTTGGGCAATCATTTCATTAGCATTACCGCAACCACAAAGATTTTCTACCAAATTAAAAGCAGCGTTCGCCATCCATGGTTCATAAGGAATGACTTGTGTGTAAGTCAGTACTTCCCTCTTTTCATAAGGAATCACAATGGCATCAGGAGCTTTTCTCTCAATGGCAAGTCCGCGCAAGTATGCTTTTTGACGACGGCGACCATTGATAATAATATCTTGAAGAGCCACATTATGCTGACCGTCTGTTAATAGTGGGGTCAAAGTGAGCGAGCGTTGCGGACTGATTGTAAGATTCTGCATGTCAATCTTCATCGTGACAGATAATGTATTACCTTGTTGCCACAAAGACACGTCGGACAAATTCAAGGTATTGTTCAAAAGGCTCTGCGCTTTTACAGGGAGTATAGTGAGCAAAGCCAATAATATAGGAAATAGATACTTTTTCATTCTTGTTTTGAGTTTAGGTAGGTTCTACTTACTTGATAACATATATAAAACTCAGCCCCACTTTGGTAGGTCCAAAATAATTCTTGGTGTTATGACCAAGTTTCTCACCGCACTTACCACATTGATACTTATCGTAATCGAGGCGGGCATATCCTACGCCGATAGTGGCTTCCATGCTCCAGCGTTTATTCAATATCCACTGATAACCATATGAAATTCCACCACCATATACTTTACCGTCATAACGATAGTCTCCCATTCCAAAAATGTCGAGATTGCTCACGTTCACTTCTCCATAATGACCATGTATTCCGAAGAAGCTACCATTGAAGCGTTCGCAGAGCCAATAACGCAACTCAGGCTGAACTAGCCAATGCTTTAATTGGCGGTTGTCCGAAAACTTCCACGGATTATAATTACCCGATACATCGAGTGTCATTTTGGGAGCTAATGCTACTTCAAATCCCAAGTTTGGGGTAGTGGTAGCCCAATAAAGAGCATTCGTCTTTAGGGCAAACTTAGGCAGGTAAGTTTTGGTACCTGGTTGCTCCTGTGAATAAACACATGTGGCAAAGACCAACAGGAAACCTGCCACTAAAAAGAGTTTAATTGTTTTCATTACTGTCTTGGCTTAGGTTTTAAAATGATACGGGATTAACGCCAGACAATTCTGTTTTGTTTAGAATCTATTGCAAAAAATACATCAAAATTTATGTTCTACTGCATTTTGATTCTTCAGTATTCTAAACCAAAACCGGGATCCTGTCCCTTCTTCGGACTCAAGTCCCATCTCTCCGCCCAGTAGACTAACAATAGTCTGGCAGATAGAAAGCCCCAATCCGGTACCCTCTACATAGTTATTCAATTTTGTAAAACGGTCAAAGATAACCGCCTGCTTTTCAGCAGCAATGCCAATACCGGTATCTTTCACATAAAACTCTGCCAATTCGTCGTTATAAGAGAAATATCCGACTTCAATACTGCCTTCCGAAGTAAACTTAATCGCATTATTCACTAAATTAATGAGTACCTGCATAAGTCGGTTCACATCCGTACAAAGTGGCATTGAATTAGCAGATGGAGCCA
Source organism: uncultured Bacteroides sp. (assembly GCA_900555635.1). Lineage (GTDB taxonomy): Bacteria > Bacteroidota > Bacteroidia > Bacteroidales > Bacteroidaceae > Bacteroides. Next base: position 64,255 of record USLU01000001.1, on the reverse strand, counting down.
AATATAGTTTTACTCCTGATCGGCACTTATTACTAAGAGAAACAACTACATTATTACATACCTTGTGGGCATCTGTTTTGCTAAATGTAAACTCTAATACTCCGGCTTCTATTCGCGACAAATCCAAGATATCAGATAGCAGTTGCAACAATAAATCACTATTCCGGTGGATAAGATCCACATATTCTTCGCGCTCTTCTTTTGTATCCACCTCATCGAGTACTCCTGAAAATCCTACAATTGCATTCAACGGTGTACGTATCTCATGACTCATATTAGCCAAAAAGGCAGATTTTAGTCTATCCGACTCCTCCGCTTTATGAAGTGCCACAATCAATTCATCTTGCGTCTTCTTCAATTTATCGTTTGCCGCCTGAGCCTCGTTTACAGAGTTTAATAAGAGTCGTTGGGCTTGTTGCAACTTGAAATTGCTTCGAAGCGTATAATAATAGAAAAGAAGAATGACTAAGAAGACTGAGATTACAGCTATGATATAGTATTTATAGACTGACCAGAATGACTCAGGAGCATTAAAGAAATCGACCTTCGCCGGAAGCCTCCTAGAATCCAAGCCATAGTGTTGAAAGACTTTCCAGGCAATTTGGCATTGACTGTCATAATAGGTCTCGGGCTTCAAATTCTCCGGCATCACTCCATTTATTATGGCCAATAACTGATCGGAAGTCTTATTCCCCCAAAACGATGCGTCATTATAATATCCCCCTACAAAGTTTTCTTTTTCCAGTCCTATATCATTGGTTATAAAAATAGGAGTGGATAATTTATTTTCTATACTACTATACAAATAGTCTTTCGAAAATTCAAAGCCATATTCACCGGTCAACCAGGAAGTAAGCAATACTCCGGCAGTAGATGGAATAGTAGGGAGCAGAGATAGTAACGAGTCGGTAGAAACAAATCGACCATCAATAGACTCAACAAGTATTTTCGGATAACTTCGTTCCGCCTCTTGTTGAAGCAACAGATGAGTATAAACTCCATAAAAACGACTGTCGGTAATAAATACAAATCTATTTAACCCGGAAATCAGATTTTCCATTAGAGACAAGTAACCCGGTACATTCATTTCCCGTAAAACAGCGGTTGCCCTATAATTCTTCATTAGTTCAACTGTAGGAGTAAAATCGGATAAATGAAGGCTGTCCCTTTTGGTAATAAAGTCAGAGATAGAAATAGAATGAGGCTTTACAGCACATAAGATCAAGGGAACATTTTTAAAGGCACTTACATCTGCATCTTGATATCCCATCCAAGCTTCATCGGAAACAAGAATAATTGCCAAAGGCGGATTCTTTTTATAATTACTTAATAAAACACTCATCTTGTTACCCCAGCTGTCCGAATCTTCCAACATTTCTGATGAAAGGAATTCGCGGCTGAATTCAATGGAAGGATGCTTATCTTTCAATTGCTTGCCGATAGTGTTCATTATAGTATTGCTCCATTGATAGTCAGTGCCATAAGAACTAACGACCAAAACTTTATTTGCATTTGAGAGAACCTCTAAATGAAATAGTGTGAAAAACAGAATAATCATGAAACAGCGCACCATATCAACTCTTTATTGTTTGTCTGACTAGAGAGCGTACAAAGATAGATAAAAGTGTAGAATTAATACTTGTTGCATATATAAAATAAAAAAGAGGCTTTGCTAAAATGAGCAAAACCTCTTTTTCTATATAAAAAACTTATGCGGCTTATTCTTCGTCCATCAAAATTTCCAAAATCTGACCGGCAGCTTTGGCAACCGGAGTACCAGGACCAAAGATAGCAGCTACACCAGCTTTGTACAGGAAGTCATAATCCTGTGCAGGGATTACACCACCGGCAATGACAACGATATCTTCACGACCCAGTTTCTTGAGTTCTTCGATAATCTGCGGAACCAATGTCTTATGTCCGGCAGCCAATGAAGAAACACCTACTACGTGAACATCGTTTTCAACAGCTTCACGGGCAGCTTCTGCGGGAGTTTGGAACAACGGTCCCATATCTACGTCGAAACCACAATCGGCATAACCTGTTGCAACTACTTTAGCACCACGGTCGTGACCGTCTTGTCCCATCTTGGCAACCATGATACGAGGTTGACGACCTTCTTTCTTCGCAAACTTCTCGGCCAATTCACAAGCACGTTTGAAGTCACTATCATTTTTACTTTCTGATGAATACACGCCTGATATAGTTCTGATTACAGCTTTATAACGTCCAACAACCTGTTCGCAAGCATAAGAGATTTCTCCCAAAGTAGCACGAACACGAGCAGCTTCCACTGCCAATTCCAGCAAGTTACCTTCCTTCGTTTCTACGCACTTGGTGATAGCTTCCAGAGCTTTCTTAACAGCAGCTTCGTCACGACCTTCTTTCAAAGTCTTCAAGTTCTCAATCTGTTGATTACGAACAGCAGTGTTGTCTACTTCCAGAATATCAATCGGATCTTCTTTCTCCAGACGGTATCTGTTCACACCAACGATAGTCTGAGAACCGCTATCAATACGAGCCTGTGTACGAGCAGCAGCTTCTTCAATACGCATCTTAGGAATACCGGTTTCAATAGCCTTAGCCATACCACCCAGTTTCTCTACTTCCTGAATCAATTCCCAAGCTTTGTGAGCCAGTTCGTTGGTCAAAGTTTCTACATAATAAGAACCGCCCCATGGGTCAACATTCTTGCAGATGTAGGTTTCTTCCTGGATATAAATCTGAGTGTTACGAGCAATACGTGCCGAGAAGTCAGTAGGCAATGCAATAGCCTCATCCAATGCATTAGTGTGCAATGACTGGGTGTGACCTAGTGCAGCAGCCATAGCCTCAATACAGGTACGTCCTACATTGTTGAAGGGGTCTTGCTCGGTCAGTGACCAACCTGAAGTCTGAGAGTGAGTACGCAATGCTAATGATTTCGGGTTCTTCGGGTTGAACTCTTTCACGATCTTTGCCCACAACATACGTGCAGCACGCATCTTGGCAATTTCCATGAAGTGATTGGTACCGATAGCCCAGAAGAAAGACAAACGAGGTGCAAATGCGTCGATGTCAATACCGGCGGCTGTTCCGGCACGAAGATATTCCAAGCCATCAGCCAGAGTGTATGCCAACTCGATATCAGCCGTAGCACCTGCTTCCTGCATGTGATAACCGGAGATGGAAATTGAGTTGAACTTAGGCATCTTCTGAGAAGTGTATTCAAAGATGTCAGAGATTATCTTCATTGAGAATGCAGGCGGGTAAATATAGGTATTACGCACCATGAATTCTTTCAAAATATCATTTTGGATAGTACCTGCCATTTCTTCCAATTTGGCACCTTGTTCCAAACCTGCATTGATATAAAATGCAAGGATAGGAAGTACCGCACCATTCATGGTCATGGAAACAGACATCTTACTCAAAGGAATGCCATCGAACAAAACCTTCATGTTCTCCAAAGAACAGATAGATACACCGGCTTTACCAACGTCACCCACTACACGTTCGTGGTCAGGGTCATAACCACGGTGAGTAGCCAAGTCAAAAGCTACAGACAATCCTTTTTGCCCGGCAGCCAGGTTACGACGATAGAAAGCATTTGATTCTTCGGCAGTAGAGAAACCCGCATACTGACGGATAGTCCAAGGACGAAGAGTGTACATTACCGAATACGGACCACGCAAATAGGGAGGAAGACCGGCAGCAAAACCAAGATGCTCCATACCTTCAAGGTCTTCTTTTGTATAAACAGGCTTCACTTCAATGTGTTCCGGCGTTTTCCAATCAGCGTGGATGCCGTTAGCCTTTTGCCACTCAGCGCCATCAACCGGCTGAAAAGCAGCATATATATCTAAGTTTTTAAAATCTTTTCTCATCTTACTTCAATAATTTAGCGTTGAACTCTTTCAATGTATCGAGTACATTGACACGGACGTGAATGAAATTCTCAATACCGGCAGCTTTCAAGTCGTCCATGCAAGCAGGAGCACCAGCTACGATAAACATAGCGCGACCATTTACTGCTTTAAAAGCAGGAACAGCAAATTCTGCATATTCATCATCACTGGAACAAAGTACCACGATGTCAGCCTTAGCAGCCATAGCAGCTTCTACACCTTCTTCTACAGTGGAGAAGCCGAGGTTATCAACCACCTCATATCCGGCACAAGCCAGGAAGTTGCATGAATACTGAGCACGTGCCTGGCGCATAGCCAAGTTACCAATAGTCAGCATAAATGCCTTGGGGCGATGAGCAGCAGCTTCAGTTTGAAGACGCAACGCCTCGAACTGGCTGGCAGCACGATCAAAGTTCAATGTAGCCACGTCTTTTTCGCAAGTGTCATGACCACCACAGCAACAAGTAGCTTCAACAGGTTTCTTATCACCGGCTATTTCATTGAAGTTAGGGAACTGGTTGGTACCCAATAATACTTCACGACGCTGAGCCACAGCTTTATGACGAGCCGTATTGCTTTCGTTCACAGCAGCCTGCACTTTGCCTGCTTTTACAGCAGCATAGAAACCGCCTTCTTCTTCAATAGCGAGGAATAATTCCCAAGCTTGCTTAGCGATAGATACTGTAAGATTTTCAATATAATAAGAACCGGCAGCCGGGTCAATTACCTTATCAAAATGAGATTCTTCTTTCAACAGTAATTGTTGGTTACGAGCCAGACGTTCAGAGAAATCATCGGGAGTAGCGTAAGTCTTGTCGAACGGAGTAACCGTCATTGAATCTACGCCTGCAAGGGCAGCACTCATTGCTTCAGTCTGCGTACGGAGCAAGTTTACGTGTGCATCAAATAAAGTAAGATTGAATGTAGAAGTCTCTGCATGGATTTTCATCTTGGCAGCACAACGGCATTCTCCTTTCGGACCTTTGTTATCGCAATCGCGCAAACATTCGGGACTGTAAGAAGCCACGATATTAGCCCATAACATACGGGCAGCGCGGAACTTAGCAATTTCAAGGAAGTAATTGGAACTGATACCGAAGTTGAATTTAATCTTCTTGGCAACGAGGGCAGCAGGAAGACCGGCTTCGGTCAGTTGGTTCATATATTCGTTACCCCAAGCCAAAGCATAACCCAATTCCTGGGAAATGTAAGCACCGGCATTGTTCAGAGTAAGAGCGGTAACATTCAATACACGATACTTAGGCAGTGCGGCAGTAGCTTCGATCAAAGCTTTGGCAGTAGCTACCATGTCACCTTTCTCTTTGCCCTTAGCCAGCATCTTGTTAAAGTAATCATAACCGATAGAACCCTGGAGTTTTGTCAAGTCATAATCCTTCTTTTGGAAGTAGGCAACAAGAATTTCCGCCAATTCCACTACATGACCTTGGCAAGTAGAGAAATTCAGTTCTACACATTCAGCACAAATGCCTTCGAGCAGAGTTTCAATGTAAGCTGCATTGAGTTCTTTGGCTTTTACATGGAAAGAAAGTGAGTCAACACCTTTATTCAGAATATCCAATGCTTTTGCATTAGCTTCTTTAGGGCATTCTACTTTGATTTCCTGACGGACCAACCATTCGTTGTTATCCTTCTTAGTACCTCTCAGGTAAGGGAACTCACCGGGAAGGGCATTGGTAGTGGCCAATCCTTCGAGGTCTTCCATGCGATAGAAAGGTTTCACTTTGAATCCTTCGTTTGTCTTCCAAACGAGTTTCTTCTCATAGTCAGCGCCTTTAAGGTCAGCTGTTACTTTGTCCATCCACTGTTCGGTTGTAGCGGGTGCAAAGCCTGAGAAGAGTTTTTCTTTACTGTCTGCCATAGTTTATTATAAAATTAGAATATGATGAATAATGTATTCACTTTGTCGTTAAGAGACTTGCAAATATACAGAATAACTTAAAACTAAAAGATTTTTTAGGGAAAAATTGCATGCATAAGTGACTTCGTGATAAACATACTACTTTTTCTCTTCGTTTTCCTTTGCTACCTGCCTACGATTGACTACTTTTGCACGAAATTTCTAAAAAATAAATAAAAAATCACACAAAAGGTAACTATGGATTGGTTAGAAGGTTTGTTATGGGACCCTGCTTCCGTAGCCCATATCGTTTGCTTATATGCATTCGTCATTTCAGTGGGCGTATTGTTGGGTAAGATTAAAATTTTCGGAATATCTTTAGGAGTTACATTTGTACTCTTTACTGGTATTCTGATGGGACATTTCGGTTTTACAGGTGAAACGCACATTCTGCATTTCATCCGCGAATTCGGATTAATTCTTTTTGTTTTCTGTATCGGTCTCCAGGTTGGACCGTCGTTCTTCTCTTCTTTCAAGAAAGGAGGAATGAGGTTGAACTTGTTGGCAGTTGGCATTGTAGTATTGAACATTGCCGTAGCGCTAGGCATTTATTTTATTGCTAACGGACGAATTGAATTGCCGATGATGGTAGGTATTCTTTATGGTGCCGTTACCAATACTCCGGGTCTTGGAGCTGCACAAGAAGCGTTGAATCAGCTCAGCTATTCGGGACAACCTATAGCATTGGGATATGCTTGTGCTTATCCGCTGGGAGTTGTCGGAATTATTGGCTCCATCATTGCTATCCGTTATATTTTCCGAGTTAACTTTGCAAAAGAAGAAGATGAGCTCAAAAGCCAAGGTGGTGACATAAAGCACCAACCGCACATGCTCACTCTGGAAGTGCGCAATGAGTCGATTGATGGAAAAAGACTTCTTCAAATAAAAGAGTTCTTAGGCCGGTCATTTGTTTGCTCACGCATCTGCCATGAAGGGCATGTAAGTATTCCGAACCACGAAACAGAATTCCACATTGGCGACCAGGTATTCATTGTTTGCTCCGAAGAAGATGCAGAAGCGGTTATCGCTTTCATCGGAAAAGAAGTTCAAGTAGACTGGGAAAAGCAAGACATGCCAATGGTATCACGCCGCATTCTGGTTACCAAACCGGAAATCAATGGAAAGAAGCTTGGTGACATGCATTTCCGTAGTCTATTCGGGGTGAATGTTACGCGTATCAACCGTTCCGGTATGGACTTGTTTGCCGACCCTAATTTGGTATTGCAAGTAGGCGACCGTGTAATGGTAGTAGGCCAACAGGATGCTATCGAACGGGTAGCACATGTATTGGGTAATCAGTTGAAACGTTTGGATCATCCCAATATTGCAACTATCTTTATCGGTATATTCCTGGGGATCTTGATTGGTAGCCTTCCGTTTGCATTCCCCGGCATGCCTACTCCCGTGAAATTGGGTTTAGCAGGTGGACCACTAGTAGTAGCTATTCTGATCGGTCGTTTCGGTCATAAATTGGGACTGGTAACTTATACTACAATGAGTGCTAACCTGATGCTGCGCGAAATAGGTATTGTTCTCTTCCTTGCCAGTGTTGGTATTGAGGCCGGGCAGCATTTCGTACAAACAGTAGTAGAGGGAGACGGGCTATTATATGTTGGTTATGGTTTCCTTATCACAGTTATCCCTCTATTGATTATCGGTAGTATCGGACGCTTATATTATAAGGTGAACTATTTCACTCTTATGGGTTTGATTGCCGGTAGTAACACAGATCCCCCCGCATTGGCTTATGCTAACCAGGTATCAGGTAATGACGCACCGTCGGTAGGTTATTCTACGGTTTATCCGTTAACTATGTTCTTGCGTATTTTGGCAGGACAGATGATATTACTGACGATGATGTAATATATAAAGTAATTATCTAAAATAGTAAGAAACTCCGGTCACTGAGAAAAGAGGTGACTGGAGTTTTTTATTCATATAAAATCTACACCATATCGTCGCCGGTCTTCACCACTGCTACTTTTATAGTTTTATGGAATGAAGCAACAAAGTGTTAGGTGTTGGCAAAAATTGCTTTATTTACAAATTCTTCTATGAAGTCTATTGTCTTTTCAATGCCCAACACAGAGGAGTCTATACAAAGATGATAGGTAGCGGCAGCCCCCCATGTTTTGAAACTATAATAGTTATAATATTCGGAGCGTCTCTTGTCGGCTTTGTTCATCATATTTTCAGCCTCTTCAGCCGAAATGCCATGCGTCTTGCAAAGCCGTTCGATGCGGGCTTCGGGCGAAGCAGAAACAAAAACATTGACACAACGGGGATTCTCCCGGAGGATGTAATCAGCACAACGGCCTACGAACAAACAGGACTTCTCTTCGGCTAACCTACGAATGACATCGCTTTGCACTTTAAATAATGCATCATTACTCAAACAGTTATTTGCCGGTATAGCACCTTCGCTTATAAAAGGAAAACGCATACCGAACAAACCGCCTATAATTCCCTGAGAAGCTTTCTCATCAGCCTTTTCAAAGAATTCACGGCAAAGACCGCTCTCTTCGGAAGCCAGCCCTATCAGTTCTTTATCATAAAAGGCAATTCCCAATCGGGCAGCTAGTTTCTCGCCTATCTCCCGTCCACCACTACCTAATTGGCGACCTATATTAACTACGAATTTATTATCCATATGCCTGTTCATCTTATTAGTTGTAATAGCAAAAATAATTATTCTTATGGAATATACGTACTAATTGAACAAAAATCTTCCCTGAATTCTGAATTTGCTACTTTCGGGAAAGAAATGAATCAAATGAAGGGTTATTGATTACTTGTTATTGGCTATAATGTACTAATTATAGTACTCTGGTAATCAGCTGATTTATACTGTACTCTTTTTTATTTAAAGTACAGTATCACTTTATTCCTGATAAAGTAGTACTGTATTACCAATAAAGTGCTACTGTATCACCGATAAAGTGTTGCTTTACTCCTAATAAAGTGATACTGTACATTCAGTAAAGTGGTTGTACAGTGATTATAAACTGATAATGAATAGGTTGAGTTTCTTTGCTTTCACCACAAGTTGGTTATTGCCACAACATTTAATATTTTAATTCCTCATTCTTAATAACTTCTTGGCATCCTCTCTCTTGAATAAAGAGTCAAGAACCTTCAGAATCTCTTCATAATTTTCCCGATCAGTAATACGGGGAGCAAATATCTTTAGTACCTGCATTTTGTCATCATCAAAAGGAAAGATTGACATCAAACGCGCACATTGATTGCAATTTAATCGGTTACTTGCCCCTATTTCCATCAACTCAAATTGATCGTCTTTGAACGGACGTGATTTCACCTTGTCATAAAAGCGCTGAAACTCTATTTCGGGCATTCCTTTCGTGTAGATAGTATGCGGCGGAGAAACTACTACTTCATTAGGTGCAACTGTTACAGATTGAACCGGACGGTTATCATAAGTTGCAAAAGAATCCATACCAACCACCTTGCCATCCTCAAAACTGACAATAATCGTAGTATACCCATTTTTGGATATATACTTAGAATACTCCCATTCATCAAAATCACTGTCGAAGCGTCGGAACTTCGGCTCACCTAATAATTTACTCACTTCTTGCTTGCTCATCCCTTTCTGGATGTCTTGCAACACATCTGATCTCAGATCATAAAGCAGGCTGGAACAACTTGTTAATCCCATAGCAAATGCCAACCAGATAATCGTTCGTCTAATAATGTCCATCTCAATTTAGTTTTATAGTTTACTGCAAAGATAAACGAAGAAGTAAAGCAATTCTTTTCTTTTACCCTATTCTTCAGAAGGGATATCCCTACTTTTTTTATCTATATGCCTATAATTATTTAATTTTATCTACTATTTTTGCAGGAACAATCACTAATAATAGGTCTAAACATGGAAAAAGCAAAAGTATACTACTCTGATTTGCGTACCTCTCCTACCTCTAATCTTTTAGATAAAATGGAACGTCTGTTAAAACGGGCAGGTATCGAACAACTCCCTTTGAAAGATAACTTCGTAGCTATAAAAATACATTTTGGAGAACCGGGCAATCTGGCTTATATACGTCCCAACTATGCGGCACGTATGGCAAATCTGCTTCGTGGACTAGGTGCAAAGCCTTTCTTGACCGATTGCAATACCCTATATTCCGGTCGTCGTTCTAATGCGGTAGATCATCTACAAAGTGCTATGGAGAACGGATTCAATCCCATATCCGCCCAATGTCAGGTTATCATAGGCGATGGATTGAAAGGTACGGATTATAGGGAGATTCCTATTGACGGTGAATATTGTCCGTCTCCTAAAATAGGTACAGCCATTGCAGATGCAGACATCATCATCAGCATGAACCACTTTAAAGGGCATGAACAAGCTGGCTTTGGCGGAGCACTGAAAAACCTCGGAATGGGATGCGCTAGTGTAGGGGGCAAACTGGAACTTCATGCGTCCTCGCAACCCAAGGTAGCCGAAGAAAATTGTATAGGCTGTAATATTTGTGTGAAAAATTGTGCACACGATGCCATTCATCTCAATGTTCAACGTAAAGCTGAAATAGATTACGTGAAATGTGTGGGTTGTGGTCAGTGTGTAGCCCTTTGCCAGCACGATGCCGCCGTAATAGCAGATTGGGATACATCAGAACGTCTGAATTATAAAATAGCAGAATATACGCTCGCTGTCCTGAAAGATAAACCTCACTTCCATATCAGCTTTATCATGAATGTTTCACCTGAATGCGATTGTTGGAATCATAATGATGCTGCTATTATTCCTGATTTAGGTATATTAGCTTCGGCAGACCCTGTAGCCTTGGATAAGGCATGCGCGGACATGGTCACCCAAGCGCCGATACTTCACGGCAATAATGTACTTTCCAAGGAACATGAACATGATGACTTATGCGGTTGCGATAAATTCCATATCATGCACCCCGATACAGACTGGCTGGCCGGATTACGCCATGCAGAGAAGCTGGGAATAGGTACTATAGAATATGATTTGGTGAAGATTTAAACCTTTTCTCATTTTAATAGTCATACTTTAAATAGATTTATCAATTTACTTTTAATATTATACAAATGGAAACATCTGCTAAACTTTACTCCTTGTCTTTCGGAAATGTAAAGACCTATTTATTCGCTCTTTTATTTGTTGTAGGAAACATTGCTTTACCGCAAATTTGCCATTTGCTTCCTGCCGGTGGTCCTACATTGCTTCCTATTTACTTTTTCACTTTGATAGCTGCCTATAAATATGGTTTCCGGGTGGGTCTGCTGACCGCTATATTATCTCCTGTTATCAATCACCTGCTATTTGCTATGCCTGCTGTTGCCGTATTACCGGCTATCTTGATTAAATCAGGCTTATTGGCAGGAGCTGCCGCACTTGCTGCCCGTTATGCCAAAAGTGTATCTTTATTAGCATTACTGGGTGTTGTTCTTGCTTATCAGGTTGTAGGTACTGCCTTTGAATGGGCGTTAACTGGTAACTTCTTACTTGCTGTACAAGATTTCCGCATGGGTATCCTCGGGATGCTGATTCAATGGTTCGGCGGATATGCTTTATTGAAAGCAATTGCTAAGATCTAAAATACAAATTAAAACACAGAGTTAGCCTTATGGACAGAAGAGATTTTCTAAAAACACTGGCAGTAACCGGAGCCGTTATGACTGTGCAAAGTTCGGAAGCCATGGATGTATTGGCACAGACTTTTACCAATGCCGGGGGAAATAAAGTAGACCTTGTAGCCGTAATGGGTGGAGAACCGGAAGCAATGTTCCGACGTGCCATTGCAGAAATGGGCGGAATGAAAAGCTTTATCAAACCGGGACAAAAGGTTGTGGTAAAGCCTAATATCGGCTGGGATAAATCCCCTGAACTGGCAGGTAATACTAATCCCAAACTCATTACCGAGATTGTGAAACAATGTTTTGCCGCCGGTGCTAAAGAAGTTACAGTTTTCGATCATACTTGTGACGATTGGCAGAAGTGCTACAAAAATAGTGGCATTGAAGCTGCTGCCAAAGCTGCCGGAGCTAAAGTAATGCCTGCCCATCTGGAAAGTTATTATCGGAATGTTTCTTTGCCTCAAGGCAAGAAATTGAAAAATGCAAAGATTCATGAAGCCATCTTGAATTGTGACGTATGGATCAATGTTCCTGTTCTTAAACATCATGGAGGCGCACAACTGACCATTTCCATGAAAAATCACATGGGGATTGTTTGGGACCGGGGATTCTTCCATCAGAATGATTTGCAGCAGTGCATCGCTGATATCTGCACCCTTCAGAAGAAGGCTGTACTCAACGTTGTCGATGCTTATCGCATTGTGAAGACGAATGGACCGCAAGGACGTTCGGCATCAGATGTTGTCCTTACAAAAGGGCTTTTCATCTCACAAGACATTGTTGCTGTAGATACGGCAGCCGCCAAATTCTTTAACCAAGTACGAGAAATGCCTCTCGACACCGTAGGACATCTTACAAACGGGGAAGCGCTGAAAATAGGAACAATGAATTTGGATAAGTTGAATATCAAACGCATTAAAATCTAGAATAACATACATTCAAAATAAAACAGACTCATGTTGAAAAAAACAAGAATAGCATTATCTGTCTTATTATTCGGATTGATAACCTTTTACTTTCTGGATTTTTCAGAGATACTGCCTAATAAATTCCATGTATTGGCACATATCCAATTTGTGCCTGCATTAATGTCACTCAGCATTTTTACATTGATTGCATTGATTGCCATTACATTGATATTTGGGAGAATTTACTGCTCTGTGATCTGCCCTATGGGAGTTTTCCAGGATTTAGTGAACTGGATTTCAAAGAGAACAGCAAAGAAGAAAAAGCGTTTCCGGTACTCTCCTGCCAAGAATATTTTAAGATGGACGGTTCTAGCAATTACGATCATTGCTTTTTTATGCGGATTTACAGCACTGCTTGGATTTTTAGATCCATATAGCGCTTTTGGGCGTATGGTCACCAATGTGTTTAAACCGGTATATATGTCAGGAAACAACTTGCTGGAATCCATTGTCTCTCGTTTTGACAATTATACATTCTATCAAGTAGATGCTTCCCTGCTTAGCATTTCTTCTTTTATAATCGGATTAGTAACTTTTCTGCTTATTGGTTTTCTTGCTTGGAAGTATGGACGTACATGGTGTAATACAATATGTCCGGTTGGTACTTTACTTGGCTTTTTAAGTCGGTATTCCTTCTTCAAAATACGCATTGACGAGAATAGATGTACGCATTGTATGATTTGCGGCACTAAATGTAAGGCTTCTTGCATCGATAGTAAAAATCAGCGTATAGACTATACTCGTTGCGTGGATTGTTTTGATTGTTTGGACAGTTGTAAGGAGAAAGCTTTGGTATACTCATTACCATCTGCTGCACTAAAGAAACATACGGATCAGCAGACTTCAGCTTCGGATACCTCAAAGCGTCGTTTTTTAATTGCCGGTCTGACCACTGCAAGCGCTGTTCCCGAAGTTATGGCACAAGCAAAAGCTGCAATGGGCGCAGCCGCCGGACAAAAGAGTGACAAACGCCAAACTCCAATAACTCCTCCGGGGTCTATTAGTTTGGCACATTTTCAGGCAAACTGTACATCCTGCCATTTATGTGTAAGCAAATGCCCTTCACATGTACTAAAGCCATCATTTATGGAATATGGGCTGGAAGGAATCATGCAACCTACCGTATCTTTTGAAAAAGGTTTCTGTAACTTCAGTTGTACTGTTTGTGGTGAGGTTTGCCCGAATGGAGCCATCCGGCCTTTAACTGTTGAGCAGAAGCATCTGACACAAATGGGACAAGTAGTATTCATTAAAGAGAATTGTATTGTATATACCGATGGTACTAGTTGTGGTGCATGTTCGGAGCATTGCCCTACGCAAGCATTATCTATGGTTCCTTATAAAGATGGGCTTACAATTCCTCATGTAAATACAGATATATGTGTCGGCTGCGGTGGATGTGAATATATTTGCCCTTCCCGTCCCTACCGTGCAGTACATATAGAGGGGCATAAGGTTCAACAAGAAGCACATCCTTTTGTCGAAAAGGAAGAGGAAAAGATAAAGGTAGATGATTTTGGTTTCTAAATATAGACATTACTTTATCATTATATAACATAGAATGGGCATGTAAACGAACTACATGCCCATTTTTTTCTATCTGTCTTTGAACATTTTTCTTATATTTCCTTTCTTCCTTCAATAAAATAACTAAATTCGTGCCGAACAATAGAGTTTTAACATGGAGGTAACTACAAACAATGCGTTTACTAAAAAATATCCTGTAGGTTTTGCTTTAAGCGGTGGTTTTATCAAGGGCTTTGCCCACTTAGGTGCCATGCAAGCTTTACTGGAACATGATATTAAACCAGACATACTTTCCGGTGTCAGTGCGGGGGCACTAGCAGGAGTGTTTTATGCAGATGGTAACGAGCCACATAAAGTACTGGATTTCTTTCGGGGACATAAATTTCAGGATTTAACTAAACTGGTGATTCCCAAGGTAGGCCTGTTTGAATTAGGTGAGTTTGTTGACTTCTTGAGAAGTAACTTGAAAGCCCAAAAACTGGAAGAATTACAAATACCTCTTATCATTACTGCAACAGATTTAGACCACGGTCGTCTGGCACATTTTCATAAGGGAAACATTGCTGAACGCGTGGCTGCCTCATGTTGTATGCCTGTATTATTTGCACCTGTAAAGATAGAAGGTACGCATTATGTTGACGGTGGTCTCCTGATGAACTTACCAGTTTCTACCATCCGGCGTATTTGTGGAAAAGTAGTAGCGGTCAACGTCAGCCCCCTTATGGCTCCAGAATATAAAATGAATATTGTCAGCATTGCCTTGCGCTCTTATAACTTTATGTTCCGCTCCAATTCATTTCCTGAACGTGAAAAGGCGGATTTACTTATAGAACCCTATAACCTGGATGGCTATAGCAATACGGAACTAGAAAAAGCGGAAGAGATATTCATGCAAGGATACAATACAACTAACGATATATTAGAAAAATTGCTAGTTAATAAAGGAAATATCTGGAAAGAAGAATTTAAATAACCATTCTCTAAATATTAATGATATGAATGAAGAAAACAAAATAATTATTTACCAAGTATTCACACGTTTATTCGGAAACAACAATAATCATTGTATCAATAATGGTAGCATTACAGAAAATGGATGCGGTAAAATGGCAGACTTCACAACCAAGGCTTTGAATGAGATAAAGAAACTTGGCGCTACCCATATCTGGTATACAGGTATTATTGAACATGCCACACAAACCGATTATCGTCGTTACAATATTCGTCCCGATCATCCGGCTATCGTGAAGGGAAAAGCCGGATCACCGTATGCTATCAAGGATTATTATGATGTAGATACTGATTTAGCCAATGATGTCCCGGAACGAATGAAAGAATTCGAACAGCTAGTGCAACGTACCCACCGTAGTAACTTGAAAGTCATCATTGATTTTGTTCCTAATCATGTAGCACGTCAGTATCACTCAGATGTACAGCCTGATGGAACATCTCAATTAGGGGCAAATGACGATACGAATTATGCTTTCAGCCCTTACAATAACTTCTATTACATCCCCCAAGCTGAGTTACACGGACAATTCGATATGAAGGGGGCAGCTACAGAACCTTATAAGGAATATCCTGCTAAAGCAACCGGAAACAATCGTTTTGACGCTTATCCTAATATCAATGATTGGTATGAAACCGTAAAGTTAAATTATGGTATCGATTACCAAAATGGTGGTACCCGTCACTTTTGTCCGATTCCTGATACTTGGACAAAGATGTTAGACATATTAATGTTTTGGGCAGGAAAGGATATTGACGGTTTCCGTTGCGATATGGCAGAAATGGTGCCTGTAGAGTTCTGGGAATGGGCCATTCCCCAAGTCAAAGCCCAATACCCCTCTCTCCTCTTTATTGCTGAAGTTTATAATCCAAGGGAATATAATAGCTACTTGCTACGTGGAAAATTCGACTATTTATATGATAAAGTAGGATTGTATGATACACTTCGCAACATCGTTTGTGGCGGAGAATCGGCAACTGCCATTACACATTCTTGGCAAAGCTTGGGCGGAATGGAAAAAAGAATGCTGAACTTCCTTGAAAATCATGATGAACAACGTATAGCTTCTGACTTTTTTGCCACTAATCCACGCAAAGCAATTCCGGCACTTATCATATCGGCTTGCATGAATACGAATCCAATGATGATATACTTCGGACAAGAATTTGGCGAATTGGGTATGGATAGTGAAGGATTTAGTGGAAGAGACGGTCGTACAACAATATTTGATTATTGGAGCGTAGATACTATTCGTCGTTGGCGCAATGGTGGTAAATTCGATGGTAAGATGCTTACCGAAGACCAAAAACATCTGCATAGCATTTATCAGCGGATATTAACGTTATGTAATGAAGAAAAAGCCATCTCTCAAGGTGCATTTTTTGATTTAATGTATGCTAACCTCAATGGGTGGCGTTTCAATGAGCATAAACAATACACTTTCTTACGCAAGTTCGAAAAAGATTTGCTGTTATTTGTAGTTAACTTCGATCATGTTTCGGTAGATTTGGCTATCAACATACCTTCACATGCTTTTGATTTTCTACAAATTCCACAGATGGACCAATATAAAGCTGTAGACCTACTGAGTAAGAAAGAAGAGAAGATCAGTTTGCTACCTTATAAAGCAACGGATGTGTCAGTTGAGGGATACAGCGGAAAAATATTAAAAATAAAACTTTGATCTATCCCGTAATGCTATAAATGCAAAGTTAACTGGAAGAGCAGCTATGATTGCTCTTCCAGTTTTTCCTTTAATTGATATAACCGGGTGATAGACGGATTATAAAATGCATCCGGATAATGCGCAGCAATATCACTCAAATTCGCTTGCACATATCTCTTAATATCAAAAATATTATCTGCCTCACCTAATTTTATTCCTTGGGGAAAAGTAGTCGTTTTTGCCCACTCTATCAGCGCGTTAACGCTTTCTTCATCATAATTATATTCAGCCATAAGTTATATATTTTCATGCAAAGATATAATATTTGCAAAATCTACACACACTCTAGCGAACAAAATATAGATTCGGCGTGTTAACTATATGTGTTTTTCATAGTATTAGATATAAGATTAATTAAAGGAGACGTACCCGCTTGTGATAAGTAAGTACATCAAAAAACAGAAGCGTCTGTTTGATTGATAAATGTGTAAGGAGCATCGGTTTACCAGAGCCGATGCTTTTTTTTACCTATCTTTGTCGTATGTTAGAAAATAATCCGTAAATTTGGCAGATAATAAGGAAAGAATACAATATGAATATCCCTGTTATTTTTCAATTCTTAAAAGAACTATCCGCAAATAACAATCGTGAATGGTTCAACACCCATCGGGAACAATATGAAACAGCCCGTAATGAGTTCGAAAACTTACTTACAGTCATCATCTCCCGTATTTCCCTATTTGACGAAAGTATTCGAGGCATACAAGCCAAAGATTGTACTTATCGCATCTATCGTGACACACGTTTTAGCGAAGATAAAACGCCCTATAAAAATCATTTTGGAGGCTATATCAATGCTAAAGGGAAAAAATCAGATCATTGTGGTTACTATGTCCACATACAGCCTGACAACTGCCTGCTGGCGGGGGGAAGCTATTGTCCTCCCCCCCCATTGCTGAAAGCATTGCGTCAAGCCGTATACGACAATATGGACGAGTTTCGGGAAATTGTAGAAGATAAGAAGTTTAATCAATATTTTCCTGTCATAGGAGAAAACTTCCTGAAAACGGCTCCGAAAGGTTTTCCTAAAGATTATCCGTATTTAAAATACTTACAATGTAAAGAATATACTGTCTGCTGTAACCAACCTGACAGCTTTTTCCTTGCTCCTGACTTCTTGGACCGTACTGACGAAATCTTCAAGCAGATGAAGCGCTTCTCTGATTTCGTTAATTATACTATTGATGAATTTGAATAATTACCTATATATCAACTTAAAACATTTGAATTATGGTTATAGACAGACTTGAAAACTTAGACAAATATGCTTCATTAAATCCCCTATTCGCGCAAGCTATTGATTTTTTGAAGTCAAATGACTTAAATGCATTGGAAATTGGCAAAATAGAACTGAATGGTAAAGATCTGTACGTAAATGTAGCGCAGACCAAACCCAAAAACAAAGAAGAAGCCAAACTCGAAACGCATATTGATTTCATTGATATTCAAGTTCCCCTTTCCGGTACGGAAATCATGGGTTATACTGCTGCAAAAGACTGTACCCCTGCCAATGCTCCCTACAGTGCGGAAAAAGATATTACTTTCTATGAGGGCTTAGCAGAAAACTACATTGCCGTAAAACCTGGAATGTTTGTAATCTTCTTCCCTCAAGATGGACATGCCCCCGGAATTACTCCTGATGGTGTAAAGAAAATAATTGTAAAAGTTAAAGCCTAATATAAACTCGTAATTCAAATTTTACCCTATGGAAACATTGAAACTAATTAAGAATGACCCATGGCTGGAGCCATATTCAGATGCCATCAATGGGCGTCATCAACATGCCATAGAAAAAGAAGCCGAGTTAACCAATAAAGGTAAACAAACGCTTTCGGATTTTGCATCCGGCTATTTATACTTTGGACTCCATCGTACTAATGATGGGTGGGTCTTTCGTGAATGGGCACCTAATGCAACTCAGATTTTTTTAATTGGCACTTTCAATGACTGGAAAGAAGAAAAGAAATACAGTCTGAAACGCAAGGAAAACGGTAATTGGGAAATAAAACTGCCTGCTGATGCTATAAATCATGGAGATCTGTATAAGCTGATGATACACTGGGAAGGTGGTCAAGGTGAACGCATTCCGGCATGGGCAACGCGCGTAGTGCAAGATGAACAAACAAAGATTTTTAGCGCACAAGTCTGGTCGCCGGATAAACCGTATAAAATGAAAAAGCGCGCCTTTAAGCCATCTACTGATCCTTTATTGATCTATGAATGCCACATTGGTATGGCCCAGCAAGAAGAAAAGGTAGGCAGTTATAAAGAATTTCAAGAAAAAGTTCTTCCACGTATTGCCAAAGATGGATATAACTGTATACAAATTATGGCTATCCAGGAACATCCGTATTATGGAAGCTTCGGTTACCATGTTTCTAGTTTCTTCGCCGCTTCTTCACGTTTTGGCACCCCGGAAGAACTGAAAGAGTTGATTGATACTGCACATGGAATGGGGATTGCTGTTATTATGGATATTGTTCATTCGCATGCAGTGAAGAATGAGGTAGAAGGATTGGGTAACTTTGCCGGTGATCCCAATCAATACTTCTATTCAGGTGGACGTCGTGAACATCCGGCTTGGGATTCACTCTGTTTTGACTATGGAAAAAATGAGGTCATTCACTTTTTGCTGTCCAATTGCAAATTTTGGTTAGATGAATATCATTTCGATGGATTCCGCTTCGACGGAGTAACATCAATGTTGTATTTCAGCCATGGATTGGGAGAAGCATTCTGTAACTATGGAGATTATTTCAACGGACATCAGGACGATAACGCAATCTGCTACCTGACACTTGCCAACCGTCTAATTCATCAAGTGAATGCGAAGGCTATTACGATTGCCGAAGAAGTCTCAGGTATGCCGGGCTTAGCTGCCAAATATGAAGAAGGTGGCTATGGATTTGACTACCGCATGGCAATGAATATTCCTGATTACTGGATCAAAACTATTAAAGAAAAGATAGATGAGGATTGGAAGCCGTCCAGTATGTTCTGGGAAGTAACCAATCGCCGTAAAGACGAAAAAACAGTCTCTTATACTGAAAGCCATGATCAGGCTTTGGTAGGTGATAAAACTATCATTTTCCGTCTGATTGATGCCGATATGTATTGGCACATGCAAAAGGGGGATGAGAATTACACTGTAAACCGTGGTATCGCTCTTCATAAGATGATACGTCTATTAACGGCTACTACCATCAATGGCGGCTATCTGAATTTTATGGGTAACGAATTCGGGCATCCTGAATGGATCGACTTCCCGCGTGAGGGTAATGGATGGTCTTGTAAATACGCCCGCCGTCAATGGGATTTAGTAGACAAAAAGAATCTGACATACCATTACATGGGAGATTTTGATACTGCCATGTTAGAAGTGGTGAAAAGCATCAAGAACTTCCAAGATACCCCGATTATTGAAATATGGCATAATGACGGAGATCAAATACTGGCGTACATGCGTAAAGATTTAATCTTTGTATTCAACTTTAACCCCAAGCAATCATTTACCGATTATGGCTTCTTGGTTCCGGCCGGGTCTTACGAAGTAATCTTGAATACAGATAATCCTGAATATGGCGGTCATGGGCTAACGGATGATACGATTAAACACTTTACTATCTCAGATCCATTATATGCAAAGGAAAAGAAAGAGTGGCTGAAGCTCTATATTCCTGCACGCACTGCTATGGTCTTGAAAAAGACTAAGTAATTGAATAAAAAAGAGAGGGAGATGTGACTATTTTAACACATCTCCCTCTCTTTTTAGTTGTAACTTAAAACTTTTATTTCAACTGAGAATCTATAAAGTTAAGCATTGTTTTTGCATTATCCATTATTTTCTTTTGTGCAGGTTTATCTGCCGAAAGTAATGGAATTAGTTTTTCCAAATAACCCTTAGCCTCCTTAAATTCAACTTTAGCCTTTTCAGCATCAGTCTTTAATGTATTGGCACCTTGGCTGTAGTATAATGAACCTAGACTATTGAGTGCATTAAGATTATCAGGCTGAATGGCTATCGCTTGTTTATAAGCCTCTTCTGCTGCGTTAATCTTTTTGGCCTTTTGTGCCATGATTCCTTGATTTACATAATAGGTAGCATACAGTTTGATTAAAGTTTTATTGTCAGGATTTGCTTCCACCCCTTCTTTCAAAGTAGCTAAATATTCATCATTTTTCTTCAGATCTTTCAAAGCACCAGCCTTGCCGATATAAGCGTTGGCTAAGTTATATTTTTTTTGAACGGCAATATCAAAATACTTCAATGCTTCTGCTGGCTTTTTAATTTTATCGGCACAAACACCACAATTGAATGCTATAACAGAATCCTGATTGTTAGTTTGAGTCAAATAAGTGCTGAATTTAGTAAATGCTTCTTGGTAGTTTTTAGCTTCGAGTGCTGCTTTTCCGTCGTTCACTAACTGTGCAGGATCAGCATTCTGCGCAAAGAAATTAGTAGCTGCACAACAAAGTGCGAGAGATAAGATTAATTTTTTCATATTGCTTTATAATTTTAGTTGATATCCCAAAATTACAAGCCTAAGCCTAAGGGACAAAACCTTTTTACATTTTTTGAGGTTTTTACGAGAGCTGTAACAAGTGTTATTTTACGTAAACACACATTACTATTATAATTTACACTTTATAGGATTCTTACATTTTTAGGTAAAAATCTTTGGTCAGAGCAATATATTCAGGGGTATAATTGTTATGTTCCACTTCGATACAAAGACTTTCTTCAACACATTTTTTATTTTGAAACTTAAATGTAAACAGCACTCGTCGACATGGTTTACCTGGTTTAGTGATTATCCGCAAACAGTTTGAAGGAAAAAGTTTGTTATCCCAAGCTGCATTTATGACTGCTTTTTCAGCTTCAACCGGAATAATAATACTTATACATCCTTCCTCTTCAAGTAAATGTGCTGCATGATGGAATAACAAATCGTAATTTAATCCTCCTGTATGCCGTGCCATGTTACGCCGTTCGTCCGGACATTTTAAAGCATCCATAAAATAAGGAGGATTGGAAACAATAAGATCAAATTTAGCTTCTGATTGGAAATATCGGAAATCGCTACAGACAACGTCTATTCTATCAGCCCAAGGAGAACAATCTACATTCTCTTTGGCTTGTGATGCAGCTGAAGGATCTATTTCAACAGCAATAACCTTTGCATACTGGTTACGTTGAGCCAGCTGCAAGGCTATCAATCCTGTTCCAGTACCAACATCTAGTATATGTTTGGCTTTAGCTACCGGTGCCCATGCTCCTAATAATACACCATCCGTACCTACTTTCATAGCGCACTTGTCGTGATTCACTGTAAATTGTTTAAACGCAAAAGAAGTATTTGACATAGATAATTTTCTAATTAAGCCTCAAAAATAGTCAAAGAAGATAGATCTAGTGCAAATTTGGCATTGTTTTTGTGTTTTTAAAGGCAGAAGAACTTCTAATTAAGAAGAAATAGCTTAACTTTGCGGGCGCTTTATCGGCCTGTCATTATGACATAAACTAAAAAGAATGAAATGAAGAAAAGAAATTACCTAAGTGACGTTGAAGATAGAAATGGAAACGCTTTTTCTGTAATTGCTGATTTTGAGGGGAATGAAGAACAATTAATGGATATTGAAGTAGCTGAAATCCTTCCCATCCTACCTCTTCGAAATATGGTATTATTTCCGGGGGTGTTTATGCCTGTATCTGTAGGAAGAAAATCTTCCTTAAAATTGGTACGTGAAGCAGAAAAGAAAAATACGTACATAGCTGTAGTATGCCAGAAAGTTGCGGAAACTGAGGATCCTCAATTTGAAGATCTGCATACAATTGGAACAGTTGCAAAAATAGTCCGTGTATTAGAAATGCCAGATCAGACTACTACTGTGATTTTGCAAGGTTCCAAGCGTATGGAGCTCAGTGAAATTGTGAATACGACTCCTTATCTAAAAGGGCGTGTGATAACTTTGAATGAAGATATCCCTGATAAAAAAGATAAGGAATTTCAAGCATTAGTGGAGGCATGCAAGGATTTAACTATAAGATATGTAAAATCCTCAGATATGTTTCCACAAGATTCTGCATTTGCCATCAAGAACATTACTAATCCGATGTTTTTGGTAGACTTTATCTGCACGAATCTTCCTTTGAAAAAAGATGAAAAAATAGAATTACTACGTATTGACTCCTTGAGAGCACGTACTTACCGTTTATTAGAAATGCTAAACCGTGAAGTGCAACTAGCTGAGATCAAGGAATCTATTCAAATGCGTGCACGTGAAGATATAGATCAACAGCAACGCGAATATTTCTTGCAACAACAAATAAAGACCATTCAGGATGAATTGGGTGGCGGTGGCCAGGAGCAGGAAATAGAAGAAATGCGTAAAAAGGCTAATACTTTAAAATGGAGTAATGAAGTTAGGGAAACTTTCATGAAAGAACTTGATAAGTTGGAACGTACTCATCCGCAGTCTCCTGATTATAGTATTCAGTTGAACTATTTGCAGACAATGCTTAGTTTGCCTTGGGGTATATATACTTCTGATAACCTGAATTTGGCAAATGCTGAAAAAACTTTGAATAAAGACCATTATGGGCTGGAAAAGGTTAAAGAGAGAATATTGGAACACCTTGCCGTATTAAAGCTCAAAGGGGATATGAAGTCGCCTATTATTTGTCTTTACGGCCCTCCAGGAGTTGGTAAAACTTCCTTGGGACGTTCCATTGCCGCTGCTTTGAAACGAAAATATATTCGTATGTCCTTAGGTGGCGTTCATGATGAAGCGGAAATTCGTGGACATCGTAAAACATATATCGGTGCAATGCCGGGACGCATTATTAAAAGTTTGATAAAAGGAGGTTCCTCAAACCCTGTTTTTATACTGGATGAAATTGATAAAGTAAGTTCTGATCGTCAAGGAGATCCCTCATCAGCCCTTCTTGAGGTACTCGATCCGGAGCAGAATACAACTTTCCATGACAACTTCCTTGATGTGGATTTCGATTTATCTAAGGTTATGTTTATAGCTACGGCTAATAATCTGAATTCTATTCCCGGACCATTGTTAGACCGTATGGAGCTAATAGAAGTAAGCGGATATATAACAGAAGAAAAGATAGAAATAGCTCGCCGGCATTTGGTTCCGAAAGAACTGGAAGCCAACGGTATGAAGAAAAATGATATTAAGATACCTAAGAATACACTAGAAGCTATTATCGAAAACTATACTCGTGAAAGTGGTGTGCGTGAGTTGGAAAAGAAAATCGGAAAGATACTTCGTAAATCAGCTCGTCAATATGCTACCGATGGCTATTTTGCAAAAGCAGAAATCAAACCTGCGGATTTATACGATTTTCTTGGTGCTCCTGAATATACTCGCGATAAGTACCAAGGTAATGATTATGCCGGTGTAGTAACAGGCTTGGCATGGACTGCTGTAGGTGGTGAGATATTGTTTGTAGAAACTAGTTTGAGCCGTGGAAAAGGCGGACGTTTAACGTTGACCGGAAACTTGGGAGATGTAATGAAGGAATCGGCAATGTTGGCACTGGAATACATCAAGGCACATGCTTCTTTACTGAATCTTGATGAAGATATTTTCGAGAACTGGAATATCCATGTACATGTACCGGAAGGCGCTATACCAAAGGATGGACCGTCTGCGGGTATCACAATGGCTACTTCCCTTGCCTCTGCCCTTACCCAACGAAAGGTTAAAGCTAATTTAGCTATGACAGGTGAAATTACCCTTCGTGGCAAAGTACTTCCTGTAGGTGGAATCAAGGAAAAAATATTAGCAGCTAAACGTGCTGGTATCAAAGAAATTATTTTAAGTGACGAAAACCGCAAAAATATAGATGAGATTCAAGAAATCTATCTGCAAGGGCTTACCTTCCATTACGTCAAAGATGTAAGAGAGGTTTTTGCTATTGCACTGACCGACGAGAAGGTAGCTGATGCCATTGATTTGACTGCAAAAAAAGAAAAGACTGAAAAGAAAGAAGAATGACATTTGAGTTACAATATACAGACAGCAAGACTAATGCACGTGCCGGACTGATAACTACCGACCACGGACAGATTGAAACACCTATCTTTATGCCGGTTGGTACACTGGGAACAGTAAAAGGTGTACATTTGCCGGAACTGAAAGAAGATATTAAAGCACAGATTATTCTTGGTAACACCTATCATCTTTATTTGCGGCCGGGATTGGAGGTAATAGAAAAAGCTGGTGGACTGCATAAGTTCAACGGCTTTGATCGTCCTATGCTGACAGATAGCGGTGGTTTCCAAGTGTTTTCTTTATCCGGCATCCGTAAACTGCGGGAAGAAGGTGCTGAATTCCGTTCGCATATTGATGGAAGCAAACACATCTTTACCCCTGAAAAAGTGATGGATATTGAGCGAACAATTGGTGCGGATATTATGATGGCTTTCGATGAGTGTCCTCCCGGAGATTCAAACTATGAATATGCTAAGAAATCTATGGGATTGACACATCGCTGGCTGGATCGCTGTATCAAACGTTTCAATGAAACGGAACCTAAATATGGATACCAGCAATCGTTATTTCCTATCGTACAAGGCTGCGTTTATAGAGACCTTCGTACTCAATCCGCTGAGTTTATTGCTTCAAAGGGAGCAGACGGAAATGCAATTGGAGGTTTGGCAGTTGGTGAACCGGCAGAGAAAATGTACGAAATGATTGAGTTGGTAAATGAGATACTCCCTAAAGATAAACCACGTTATTTGATGGGTGTTGGTACACCTGTAAATATTCTGGAAGGCATCGAACGGGGCGTGGATATGTTTGACTGCGTAATGCCTACCCGTAACGGACGTAATGGCATGTTGTTTACTAAAGATGGCATTATCAACATGCGTAACAAAAAGTGGGAAATGGACTTCTCTCCTATTGAGGCAGATGGAGCATCATACGTAGATATAATGTATAGTAAAGCTTATTTGCGTCATCTATTTCATGCACAGGAATTGCTTGCCATGCAAATAGCATCGATCCATAACTTAGCATTCTATTTATGGTTAGTGGGTGAAGCGCGCAAACATATCATCGCCGGAGACTTCTCAACATGGAAACCAATGATGGTGAAACGTGTATCAACAAGATTATGAGAAAAATTGACTGGAAGATACTGAAAGACATGAAGCTACCGAAAGGTAAATTCCTGAAGTTGCTGGACTGGTACATTATTAAAAAGTTCCTGGGAACATATGTTTTTGCAATTGCTCTAATTATTTCTATTGCAGTTGTATTCGACTTTAATGAAAAGATGGACCGTTTTATGTCGCACGATGCGCCATGGAAAGCCATTGTTTTTGATTATTACCTGAACTTCATTCCCTATTTCGCCAATTTATTCAGCCCACTATTCGTATTTATTGCAGTTATTTTCTTTACTTCCAAACTAGCGGAGAATTCTGAAATCATTGCCATGTTCTCTACGGGTATGAGTTTCAAACGTATGCTACGCCCATATATGGTATCGGCAGCTGTAATTGCCGTAGTCACATTTTGTTTGGGCTCTTATATCATACCTAAAGGCAGTGTTACGCGTATTAATTTCGAAGACAAATATTACAAACAACGTAAGCAAAATACGGCACGTAATATCCAGTTGGAAGTGGACTCGGGTGTGATTGCTTACATCGAGCGATTTGAAGATTACAGTAAAACCGGATATCGGTTTTCTTTGGATAAGTTCAAGGACAAGCAATTAATATCCCATCTTACAGCACGTACTATTACTTATGACACTACGGCAGTTCACAAATGGACTATCAAAGATTATATGATACGTGAGATGGATGGAATGAAAGAAAGCATCACGAAAGGTGAACGGATAGATACAACTCTTTTTATGGAGCCAGCAGACTTTCTGATAATGAAAAACCAGCAAGAAATGTTGACCAGTCCTCAATTGAGTGAATATATAGACCGGCAAAGACAACGAGGGTTCGCTAATATCAAGGAATTTGAAATTGAATATCACAAACGAATAGCTATGTCATTCGCCTCCTTTATCCTGACAATAATTGGTGTTTCTTTATCATCCAAGAAAACAAAGGGAGGAATGGGACTTCATCTTGGTATCGGTTTGGCACTTAGTTTTTCGTATATACTTTTCCAAACGATTGCATCTACTTTTGCTGTAACCGGTAATATGCCTCCAATGATAGCCATGTGGATTCCTAATGTGCTTTATGCATTTATCGCATTCTATCTGTATAGGAAAGCACCCAAATAAAATCGAAATAGTATAAAAATAAGAAGCCCCTCCTGCTCTCGTGTTTCCACAAGTGCCGGAGGGGCTTTTTGTTGTATTCATTTTCCTCTTTTGTTCTGTCCTTTCTCAGTTTAGTTCAAATAAGCTGAAAGTTCTGAAGCAGAGATGTTTTTGGCAATAATAACACCATTATCATCCAGTAAATAGTTAGTAAATCCGCGGCCTAAGCGATACTTTTTAAATAAGCCGGAAGATTCGCCTTTAGTTTCCACGAAACAAGTGGGCGTAACTATTTGGTCCTTACGAATGGTTTCATCAAAAATAGACTTGTATTCGTCAAATGAGACAGAAACCATTTCCACATTATTAGGGGAAGAAGATTGAAGCGCATTGCTCAAACTTGCGTTTTGCATCCGTGATTGCGCATCATAACTTGCCCAAAAGCTAAGCAACACATATTTGCCTTTCAAATTGGAAAGATCAGTTGCCGGTTGCTCGGCTGACATAGATTCGATTAAAAAATCCGGGGCTATGTCTCCCACGCTCAAACCGCTAGTGGGTTTGTCTTTTTCTACAAAAGAAGTCAAGGAACTTATGAGTAATACAACAAAAATCCATTTTACATATTTCATGCAATATGATTTTGGTTAGTACTATCCGGGACTGTCCTTCAACAGTGGTTTCTTCCCGGAACATTTCTTTTCAGGGTTGAAAAAAACGGGAATCCATTGATATTCAAAGCCTTTAATTCAGAAACCGGGTGCAAAGGTAAGTAATTCTTAATTTAACTTCCAAATAAACAAGTAAAATTCTCACTTTTATAGTGCAGTTTTTTATGTTATTTAGCATAAATAGAAAGAATTTTCCCTACTTTTGTAGCAATAATAACAATAATTTATGCAACCATTAAACACTGAACTCATTCTTATCCGTATTACGGGTGAAGATAGACCGGGACTGACTGCTTCCGTTACAGAAATATTGGCTAAATATGATGCTACCATACTAGATATTGGTCAGGCCGATATTCATAATACACTTTCATTGGGTATTTTATGTATGACGGAGGAACAGCACTCAGGGTTCATTATGAAGGAATTGCTGTTTAAAGCATCTTCTTTGGGTGTAACTGTTCGTTTTTATCCTATCACTACCAAAGAATACGAAGATTGGGTAGGAATGCAAGGTAAAAACCGATATATTCTTACTCTATTGGGACGTCAATTATCTGCCCGTCAGATTGCTGCGGTGACTCGTATTCTATCAGAACAAGGAATGAATATCGATGCTATCAAACGTCTGACTGGACGTATTCCTTTGAATGAGTGCGAAGCACGTACACGAGCTTGCATTGAGTTTTCTGTTCGCGGAACTCCCAAAGATCGTATTGGCATGCAGGAACAACTGATGAAGTTGGCTACAGAATTGGAAATGGATTTCTCTTTCCAATTAGACAATATGTACCGACGGATGCGACGTTTGATTTGCTTCGATATGGATTCTACCCTGATTGAAACAGAAGTTATTGACGAACTTGCCATACGTGCAGGTGTGGGTGATCAGGTGAAAGCCATTACTGAACGCGCCATGCGTGGTGAAATAGATTTTATTGAGAGCTTTCGTGAAAGAGTAGCCTTACTGAAAGGTCTGGATGAATCAGTAATGCAGGAAATAGCGGAGAAGCTACCTATTACAGAAGGTGTAGATCGATTAATGTATGTATTGAAAAAGTACGGTTACAAAATAGCGATACTTTCGGGAGGTTTCACCTATTTTGGAGAATACCTACAAAAGAAATATGGCATCGACTATGTATACGCTAACGAACTTGAAATTGAAAACGGCAAATTAACCGGTCGCTATCTTGGTGATGTGGTAGATGGTAAGCGCAAAGCCGAACTCCTGCGGTTGATTGCCCAAGTAGAGAAAGTAGACATTGCACAGACTATTGCCGTTGGAGACGGTGCTAATGATTTACCTATGCTTGGCATTGCCGGATTGGGAATCGCTTTTCATGCAAAGCCTAAAGTAGTAGCTAATGCCAAACAATCTATCAATACGATTGGATTGGATGGAGTACTCTATTTCCTAGGATTCAAAGACTCATATATCGATATACCGAAATAAGATTCTTTATTGTTGTATTACACCTAATTTGCATTATCTTTAGAGAAGATAAGCTGCATTTCGATATAACTTTTTCATGCCTGCATGAAAGTTCTGTACTCAAATTGCATTATCTTTGCCGATAAATAAAAAGAAACATGAAGTTTTCCGAATTAGAACTAAACGGTCAAGTGCTGGATGCGCTCGACGCCATGCGCTTTGATGAGTGCACCCCCATACAAGGAGAGTCAATTCCCATTATTCTTGAAGGCCGGGATTTGATAGCTGTAGCACAAACTGGAACTGGAAAAACCGCCGCCTATTTATTGCCAGTCCTTAACGAACTTTCAGAAGGCAGACATCCGGAAGATGCTATTAATTGTATCATAATGGCTCCCACTCGAGAACTGGCTCAACAGATAGACCAACAAATGGAAGGCTTTTCCTACTTCATGCCTGTCAGTAGTGTTGCCGTGTATGGTGGAAACGATGGAATACTATTTGAACAACAGAAAAAGGGGCTGACCTTGGGAGCTGATGTTGTAATTGCCACCCCGGGACGTTTGATTGCTCACCTTAGTCTTGGCTACGTAGATCTGTCTCGTGTTTCTTATTTTATTTTGGATGAAGCAGACCGAATGCTGGATATGGGATTCTATGATGATATCATGCAAATAGTCAAATTCCTGCCTAAAGAGCGACAAACGATTATGTTTTCGGCAACTATGCCCGCCAAGATTCAGCAATTAGCTAAGAATATCCTCAATAATCCGGCTGAAGTTAAATTAGCTGTATCCAAACCCGCAGAAAAGATTATCCAAGCTGCATACGTCTGCTATGAGAATCAAAAATTGGGTATCATCCGTAGTCTCTTTACCGAGCAACAACCCGAACGTGTTATTGTATTCGCCTCTTCCAAACTGAAAGTAAAAGAAGTAGCAAAAGCTTTGAAACACATGAAATTGAATGTTGGTGAAATGCATTCTGACTTGGAGCAAGCACAGCGCGAAGCCGTTATGTATGAGTTCAAAGCCGGACGGATCAACATCTTGGTGGCTACAGATATCGTAGCAAGAGGCATTGACATTGACGACATCCGATTAGTGATAAACTATGATGTTCCACACGATAGCGAAGACTATGTACACCGCATTGGACGTACAGCCCGTGCCAATAACGACGGAGTCGCCCTAACTTTTGTTAGTGAAAAAGAGCAGACTAACTTTAAAAACATTGAAAACTTCTTAGAAAAAGACATATACAAAATCCCTGTTCCTGAAGAATTAGGTGAAGCGCCAGAATATGCTCCGCGCTCATTTAATGGTCAAAAGCGGAATAATTATAATAACGGGCGTAAGAAAGTTAATAGGAATAACCGGAATAGCAATAATAAAGCTAAGTCGCAGCAGAATTCACAGAAAAGGGAAACAAAATAAAAAGGCGGATTTATTCCGCTTTTTTTATGCTCACCTTATTATTAAAGTCAATCGTCATATTTATCAGGTTGTATACAGAACTTTCGGGAATGCCGAGAGTAGCTTGATAATGATATCCTTTGTTGTCTACTCCTACAAAATTCATATCGGCAAGAATTGTTTGATTTAGGAAATCATCAGTAAATACATCCTTAAACATCTGCTTCGTAATATCCTGGCCATACAACATTTTCTTGCCTTCATAAACACAGATGTGTATTACGTTATCATAATATACATTGTCTACACTATATCCGTTTTCAGAATAAGATGTTTTGAATACCTTCATCTTAGACGGATTGATATATACATATCCTCTGTATCTAGTACCCTTATACATTACTATACTATCCTTTTTAAGGACCTCAGGTGTGGTAGGAATTACTTCTACCTCACGATTAGCAAACGTTAATGAGTCTTCAGCATTTTCCGACTTATGTAGTTTTACAATTTCATCGGCCAAGGAATGAAACCAAAAACTAGACTCTGCCTGTCGGTCAATTTTATAGGCAACTGTTTCGTTACCATAAACATATAATGTATCTTGTACTATTTTAAAAGCAACGGGTACACTTAGCGGATCAGCATAATAGATTGTATCTCCTTCAATTCGCATTAAAGCCATTTCGGTATCATCATCCACCCAGATACCTTGCAATAATTCTTTGGCAGTAAGATTCTCTGTCGGCTCCGCACCCTGCTTACCACCACATGCAGCAAGCAGAACGATAAAAAATAATCCAAAGACAAACCCTCTCATGCACAAATTCTCCTCTCTTATTTACCTATACAACGATAAACAAACCCTTGTTCTTCCATTTCTTTCTTGTCGTAGATATTACGACCATCCAAAACAATAGGCTGGTTCATTGTTTTCTTAATGACCGCCCATGAAGGAAGACGGAACTCTTTCCATTCTGTTACCAGCATTAACACATCCGCATCCAAGGCGGCATCATACATATCACTGGCATAATAAATGCTCTCCCCTATTCTACGGCGACATTCAGTCATAGCAGCAGGGTCGTATGCACGTATTTTACATCCAGCCTCTAATAATTTGCCAATAAGTACCAAAGCCGGAGCTTCGCGCATGTCGTCGGTTTCAGGTTTGAAAGCTAATCCCCACAAAGCAACAGTTTTACCTTGTAAGTTGTTGTCGAAAAGTTTCAATAATTTCTCGAACAATATACTTTTTTGGATTTCATTTACTTCCTCCACAGCTTGCAGCACACGCATCTGATAACCATTCTGTTCGGCAGTCTTAATCAAAGCCTTCACATCTTTGGGAAAACAAGAGCCACCATAACCTATGCCGGGATATAGAAATTTGCGCCCGATGCGAGTATCAGATCCAATTCCACTTCGCACCATATTTACGTCTGCACCAACCATTTCACATAGATTGGCAATGTCATTCATAAAACTAATACGGGTGGCAAGCATTGAGTTGGCGGCATATTTAGTCATTTCAGCAGAAGGAATATCCATAAAAATAACCCGGAAGTTATTCAGCAGAAATGGTTTATAGAGTTTACTCATTATCTTTTGCGCACGTTCCGATTCCACTCCTACCACAACTCGGTCGGGACTCATAAAATCGCTGACTGCATTACCTTCTTTCAAGAACTCCGGATTAGAAGCAACATCAAATTCTATTTTGGCTCCTCTCTTATCTAATTCCTCTTGAATGGCGGCGCGCACCTTCTTGGCAGTACCTACAGGTACGGTACTCTTGGTAACTACTAATACATATTTTTGCATGTTGCGTCCGATAGTACGGGCAACTTCAAGCACATAGCTGAGATCAGCACTTCCATCTTCGTCAGGTGGGGTACCCACGGCACTAAATATAACGTCCACTTCATTGAGACAACCTTCCAAAGAAGTAGTAAATTTCAATCGTCCGGCTTTGGCATTGCGATTGACCATCTCCTCCAATCCGGTTTCATAGATTGGAATAATACCTTTCCTTAGAGATTCTATTTTCTCACTGTTAGTGTCTACGCAAATAACGTTGACTCCAATTTCTGCAAAACAGGTGCCGGTTACCAAACCGACATATCCTGTACCGACGATGGCTATTTTCATAGTTTACTTATAATATTCCGCATCTTTGAAAGATACGGCATCTCCATCTTTTTCTGATAATAAAAGCTGTTCTTCCGGAATGGGCCATTCAATGCCTATCGTTTCGTCGTTAAACCGAATCGAAGCTTCGGCATGAGGCGCATATGCATTGTCCACTTTATAAGTAAAGACCGCTTCATCACTCAATACCAAAAATCCATGAGCAAATCCACGCGGAATAAAGAATTGACGTTTATTCTCTTCACTCAGTTCCACACTGACGTATTTACCGAAGGTAGGAGAAGACTGGCGCAAATCAATGGCAACATCCAATACTTTACCTTTAAGCACACGTACCAATTTGGCCTGACTGCACTCACCTTTCTGATAATGCAATCCGCGAAGTACTCCGAAAGAAGATTTCGATTCATTATCTTGTATAAAATGTACGTCTCCGATATGTGCACGAAACTCTTCCTCTTTAAATGCTTCCATAAAGTATCCGCGTGCATCATTAAATACTTTGGGCTCAATCAGCCAAACGCCGTCAATTTCAGTTTGTATGTATTTCATTTTCAAAATGTTTTATAAATCGCTTCCCTTCAATTAGCAGTAAGCCGGTAAAACTGTGCAAAAGTAGGAAAAAATTCTAATATATTGGGTATTGTATACTGAGGAGTTTCTTATCTTTGCAAATGTTACCCACCGCAATAAATCATATAGTATGAATATATGTAAAGTAGGAATTATTGGTGCAGGAAGCATTGCACAGAAAATGGCTGATACTTTAAATAGAATGGAGAATGCCATAGTTTACGGCATCGCATCGCGTCAATTGGAGAAAGCACGTTCATTTGCCGACAAATTTAATGTCCCTCATGCCTATGGATCATACGAAGAGTTGGTTGCTGATAGCGAAGTTGATTTAGTTTACATCGCTACTCCCCACTCCCTGCATTATGAGCATGCCCGGCTCTGCATTGAGCACGGCAAACCCGTATTGTGTGAGAAGGCATTTACAGCTAATGCCCGTCAGGCAAAAGCCCTGCTGAAGCTGGCTAAAGAGAAAAAAGTATTTATCACAGAAGCTATTTGGACCCGCTTCATGCCACTTTCTAAAACAATTCGACAGTTGCTCGATGACGGGATAATAGGTACCCCCTCAATGTTAACAGCCGGATTAAGCTATGCTGTTGCACATAAAGAACGTTTATTCAAGCCGGAATTAGCCGGAGGTGCTTTGCTCGATTTAGGAGTTTACCCTATCAATTTTGCATTAATGGCATTCGGTAATGATGTAGAAAATATAACATCCGCTTGCGTGAAAAATGAATATGGCGTTGATGCGCAGAACAGCATTACCTTCCGTTTTAAAGATGGAAAGATGGCTGTTATGCAAAGCAGCATGCTTTGTGCCGGAGACAGACATGGAGTGATATCGGGAGATAAAGGGTATATTATCGTGGATAACATAAACAATCCGCAGCAAGCCACCGTTTATTCAAAAGGACATGAGATTATAAAACAGTTTCATTGCCCACCTCAAATTAGTGGCTACGAATATGAAGTGGAAGCTTCCATCAAAGCTTTACAGGAAGGTGCGCTCGAGACTAGGGATATGCCCCATGAAGAAACGTTACGTATTATGCAGATACTAGATGAGTTACGTAGTGAGTGGGGAGTACAATATCCCATGGATATCGAACCAGGCAATAATGCTTGTTGATAATTTGTTAATAAGAAAAACCTCTGAAACTAGCGTATATCCGATATTTCAGCTACTTTTGCAGCATGATTGAATTAGCAAAACATATAGAAGTCTTATTACTAGAGAATGATTGTGTCATTGTTCCGGGTTTGGGTGGATTTGTAGCACACTATACACCGGCAATGAGAGTGGCGGAAGAAAATATATTCTTGCCTCCCACCCGAATAATAGGTTTTAATTCTCAGTTGAAGATGAACGACGGTTTACTGGTACAGTCTTATATGGCAGTATATGGCACCAACTTTTCAGATGCAACGAAAATCGTTGATAAGGAAGTTAGCAAGCTATCCGCTGCACTTCACGAAGAAGGCAAAGTAGACTTGGTTAATGTCGGCGAATTGCGATACTCCATCCATGGCACCTATGACTTCGTACCTTACGATAATAAGATTACAACTCCTCATTTATATGGTTTGGATAGCTTCGAGATGCAAGAATTGACTGCATTAGAAAAAACTACACCTGAAAAGATCGCTACCACCTTGCCCGCTATCAAAGAGGAAAAACGGAAGTTTGAAATCAATATCAATTACTCTTACCTGTCTAATGCAGTAGCTATGATAGCGGTAGTCGCTCTCTTTTTCTTCCTTTCCGCTCCGATAGAAAATACGGAAGTGATTGAAGGTAACTATGCGCAGCTGCTTCCTAGTGAACTTTTTGAGAAAATTGAAAGTAAATCGCTTGCTATTACACCTATTATTGTTCGCCAAGCAACCGGGGCTCCACAAGGTTCGGCCCAATCCAAGCCTGCGCAATCTAAAAAGAAAACAATAACCCCAGTTGCCGTAAAAGAGGTAAAAGTAAGACAAACCAATACAACAACCTCGAAAGTAGAAACCAAAACAGTATCATCTCAACAATATCATATCATTATTGCCAGTGTCGGTACAGAAAAAGATGCTGAAGCCATGGCTAAACAATTGATTGAAAAAGGTTTTTCCGGTGCTAAGGCAATCGTGGGTGATGGTAAGATGCGCGTAAGCATCGAATCTTGCGATACGGAAATAGAAGCGTATCAGGCTTTGAACAAAATTCGCCAAAATGGAACCTATGAGAATGCATGGGTGCTGAAAAAATAATTATAAATCTTCTTAGACCTAATGAAAAGAATCCGTTGTCCTAAATGTGAGAATTACTTAACGTTCGATGAAACCAAATACACCGAAGGGCAGTCGTTGGTTTTTGTTTGCGAACAGTGCAAGAAACAGTTCAGCATTCGTTTGGGCAAGACAAAAATGAAAGTTCCCCAAAAAGAAGAGCAATTGGATGAGACAGAATTCAAAGAAGCTTTTGGCAGCATTACGGTGATAGAGAATGTATTTGGTTTCAAACAGGTATTGCCGCTACAAGAAGGTGATAACATTATTGGACGTCGTTGCGTAGGAACAGTTATCAATGTTCCGATTGAAAGCTCTGACATGAGTATGGACCGCCGCCATTGCATAATCAATGTAAAACGTAATAAGCAAGGCAATTTGGTATACACCCTTCGCGATGCTCCCAGTTTGACGGGTACTTTCTTGAACAATGAAATTTTAGGGGATAAAGACCGTATACGCATTGAAGATGGCGCCATCGTCACCATTGGAGCAACTACTTTCATCTTGCGTGGTGCAGAATGAAATAACTTGCAATCAAAAAATAAAGCCCAGGCATTAGCTTCCGGAAGCTACAAGGAAAATATCCCAATAGACCATACAAGAACTTGTTTTGTATGGTCTATTTGCTTTCAATGAACATTGCAAAACTTCGTTTTACAATTGGGGGCTCTACGGTTGCCATATGCGGGCCGAACGGTTGCCAATTGTCCCCCGTAGAGCCCGCATATGAAAAACGAGGTTGCAGATCAAGCAAAGTGACATTATCAATGACTGAAAAGGATAAAAGGAAGCAGCATTTTGTGCCTTTTACCCGAAGCTTGAGATCGATAATCGCTCACATTTCTGATCTTATGATTAGAGAATTCCTTTTACGGTTTCTAACATACCTTTAGCTTGGATAGAATCTAAATCTGCTTTTATAGCAACCGTAAGCCCCTGAATGGCATTCAAGTCTTCTCCCCAAATAGCGGTCGCGCCAAGAACACCTTCTGTTACCTTCCGGGTATCACCTGTTGCCCATAAATCTTTCAGTAATTGCATAATTTCCGGAGCATCATTCGGCATGATTTCCGCACCGTCTTCACGAAGCCCACCTTTGTAGTACATGATGATAGCTGCCAAACCAAGAACCAATCCTTTAGGCAGTTCTCCTTTACGTTGCAAATAGGTCTTCAGACCGGGTAGATCGCGAGTCTGGTATTTCGGGAAAGAGTTCAGCATAATACTGGTAACGGCATGGTCGACAAACGGGTTATTAAAACGTTCCAATACATCTTCTGCAAACTTTTTCAGTTCGTCTTTCGGCAAGTTTAGTGTTTCCATTAACTCTTCGAACATCACTTTGTGAATGTATTTGCCAATCACAGGATGCTCACAGGCATCGCGAACGATATTCACACCTGACAAATAGGCTACGGGAGACAATACGGTGTGCGGACCATTCAAGAGTGTTACTTTTCTTTCGTGATACGGTTCTTCGGAAGGAACAAACAATACGTTCAAACCGGCTTTATCGGCGGGGAATTCTTTGGCGACTTCCTGCGGAGCTTCAATAACCCACAAGTGGAATATCTCTGCCTGCACTACCAAGTTGTCATCATATTGCAATTTCTCTTTAATGGCAGCAATATCTTTTCGTGGAAATCCCGGTACAATACGGTCGACCAAAGTTGCGTAGACTCCGCAAGCCTCTTCAAACCAAGTTTTGAATTCATCACCCAATTGCCATAATTCAATATATTGATAGATGGTTTCTTTCAATTTATGCCCGTTCAAGAAGATCAGTTCGCAAGGGAAAATAATCAGACCTTTAGTTTTGTCACCATGAAAGGTTTTGAAACGGTGATAAAGCAACTGGGTGAGTTTCCCCGGATATGAGGAAGCGGGAGCATCTGTCAGCTTACACGAAGGATCGAATGCTATTCCGGCTTCTGTTGTATTGGAAATCACAAAACGCATGTCAGGCTGTTCGGCAAGTTTCATGAATTCTGCGTTTTGGGAATAAGGATTCAGCGAACGGCTGATAACATCGATCAGGGTCAAACTATTTATCGTTTCACCTTTCTCCAAGCCTTGCAGGTTTACATGATAGAGGTTATCTTGAGCGTTCAGCATGTCTACCATACCTTTATCAATGGGTTGCACGACGACAACACTACTGTTGAAGTCAGTTTTTTGGTTCATGTTGTAGATAATCCAGTCAACAAATGCACGAAGGAAATTCCCTTCACCGAACTGGATAATTCGCTCCGGACGTTGTACTTTAGGAGCCGTTTCTTTGTTTAATGCTTTCATTTCTAAATGATTTAAAATGATTGATGTGATTCTGGTTTATTCAAATTCAAAATAGAAGTCGATATTCTCTTTCATCAGAATATCAATGGGCATGTACTTAACGGAAGTCACTGCTTTTTTGAATACCGTATGATTACATAAAGCCTTTACGCCACAATATCCTTGCAATCCCGGACGTTGCCCGATGAGATAGTTTACAACGCCATTTTGTAAATGTTCTACATTCTTTCGCAAGAGATCATATCCCACTAAACCTTCCATTCGTTTGCCTTTTTTATTCAAATAGTTTGCCACTTCATACACCCGTGAGTTGAAAACAGCACCCAGCAGAGCTTGTGGATGTTCGGCGAAAAAACGATCCAACACGAATTGGTTAGCTTCATCATTTTCCTTTTGAAGAACAATATCATGAATTACCAAATCGTTATGTTCGTCAGATAGGTATTGCATGAAACCTTCCATGCGACGTTGCATTTGGATTTCAGCCGGACTACTCTTCTGATTATTCAAGAATAGAACAACCTCCTGCCCTTTCTTATAGAATTGCATTAGAATCTTTGCAGCGATAGAACCGCTAATCTTTGAATCCTGACCGATATAGCACAACGGATGTGTTTGCTCTATATTGAAGTCAATAAATACATATGGAATATGTTTTTCTTCCAGACAAAAAGCTAGTTGCATGGTTTCATTATGAAAGTTGGGAGCTATCAGCACAGCATCTGCCATTCCATCCTTCACTGTTTCACAGGCTGTTACATAAGAAGGCTTGTCGGCATGATGATAGTATACATAATCTACGCATACATTAAACGGACGTAGTTCCTGAGCTGCACGTTCAATGCCTTGCACCACCGAATGCCAATAATCGTGCTCTATATAATAAGGAATAATACAAATTATGTGGTAACGTTTTTTAGCCGCCAAACCTATGGCAAACATATTAGGCTCATATTCTATTTCATCAAGAACTTTCTTTACCCTCTCCATACTAGCAGCAGAAACATCTCCACGATTATGCAATACGCGGTCAACAGTTCCGGCAGACACACCGGCCATACGTGCTATATCTTTGATAGTATAGTTGTTGTTTTCCATCTTCTTTGGGATAAAGGTTCTGCGTTTTAATACTTAAATATTATAAATATTTGCGGCAAAGATACGA
The DNA here is from genome assembly GCA_900555635.1 of uncultured Bacteroides sp. GTDB lineage: Bacteria > Bacteroidota > Bacteroidia > Bacteroidales > Bacteroidaceae > Bacteroides. Next base: position 25,358 of record USLU01000001.1, on the reverse strand, counting down.
ATTCTTTTGCTTCTCCAAGTAAAATATCTACTTTTGTGTTCGATAACGGTTAATAAAAGCAAAAAGGCATACCAGCGTTATCATCCTTACAATCAGTACTATATATGTGTACTAAAAGGAAAGTAATATTTTTAGATACTTAAAACACTAGAAGATGAAAAACTTTATGGACGAGAACTTTCTGTTGCAAACTGAAACTGCACAGAAGTTGTACCACGAGCATGCGGCCAAAATGCCGATTATCGACTATCACTGTCACTTGATTCCCCAAATGGTAGCAGATGACTATCAGTTTAAATCATTAACGGAAATTTGGCTGGGTGGTGACCATTATAAATGGCGTGCCATGCGTACTAATGGCGTGGATGAACGTTTCTGCACCGGCAAAGATACTACAGATTGGGAAAAGTTTGAGAAGTGGGCTGAAACCGTACCCTATACATTCCGTAATCCCCTGTATCACTGGACTCACCTGGAGTTAAAAACCGCCTTTGGTATCGATAAAATATTGAATCCTAAAACTGCTCGTGAGATATTCGATGAATGCAACGAGAAACTGAAACAACCCGAATATTCCGCTCGCGGCATGATGCGTCGTTATCATGTAGAAGTAGTTTGTACTACAGACGATCCGATAGATTCACTGGAATACCACATCAAAACCCGTGAGAGTGGTTTTGAAATAAAGATGCTTCCCACTTGGCGTCCCGATAAAGCTATGGCAGTAGAAGTTCCTGCGGATTATCGTGCGTACGTTGAAAAATTAGCCGAGGTAAGTGGTATTTCTATCTCTAATTTTGATGACATGATTGCTGCCTTGCGCATGCGTCATGACTTTTTTGCTGCACAAGGTTGTAAGTTGTCCGATCATGGTATCGAAGAGTTTTATGCTGAAGATTATACGGATGCAGAAATCAAAGCTATTTTTAATAAGGTATATGGCGGCAGTGAACTGAGCAAAGAAGAAATCCTGAAATTCAAGTCTGCTATGTTGGTAGTATTTGGTGAAATGGATTGGGAAAAAGGCTGGACGCAACAGTTCCATTACGGTGCAATCCGTAACAATAACAGTAAGATGTTCAAACTGATTGGTGCTGATACCGGATTTGATTCCATCGGTGAGTTTTCTACTGCCAAAGCTTTGTCCAAATTCCTCGATCATCTGAATTCTGAAGGCAAACTGACAAAAACCATTCTTTACAATTTGAACCCGTGTGCCAACGAAGTGATTGCCACTATGCTGGGTAACTTCCAAGATGGCACGGTTGCCGGAAAAATTCAGTTCGGTTCAGGTTGGTGGTTCCTCGACCAGAAAGACGGTATGGAAAAGCAGATGAATACACTTTCAGTTCTTGGTCTGCTGAGTCGCTTTGTAGGCATGCTGACTGACTCTCGTTCTTTCCTCTCCTATCCACGTCACGAATACTTCCGCCGTAACTTATGTAATCTGGTAGGTCGTGATGTAGAAAATGGTGAAATTCCGTATAGCGAAATGGAACGCGTAAATCAGATGATTGAAGATATTAGCTATAATAATGCTAAGAATTTCTTCCAGTTCTAAAATAAAGTTGATAGAGTGGTAATGATAGTCTTACCACTCTATCAAATGATAGTCAGAATCTCACGGATATTACCCAACAAAATACAATCCGGATGATTTATGTTTCCTTCAAACTGCTCGTGCACCCATGTTATGTGATGAGGAATATGAGCAGCACACCCACCAAGTTCCAATACAGGTAGAATATCAGATTTAGCAGAGTTACCTACCATCAGAAAGTTCTCCGGCTTACAACCTAAATGAGCTAATAGTTTCTGATAATCGGCACACTTCTTGTCGGACATTATCTCTATGTGGCAAAAATAATCCTGTAATCCTGAGTTTACTACTTTTCTCTTCTGATCAAACAAATCACCTTTGGTTGCCAGTACCAATTTATATCTTCCTTGAAGCTGTAAGAGAACTTCTTGCACTCCTTCTAATAATGTAACCGGTCTTTGTAGAAGCTCCTGACCATATCTTATAATCTCTTCAATACATTGAATTTCACAGTTAGAAGCCGAAACCCGACAAGCGGTCTCAATCATACTGAGCATCATACTTTTCAGTCCGTAACCATACATATGCAGATTTTTCATTTCTGTTTTGAATAACTCATCCGATATGGAAGCAGCAGGTAGGTACTTGCCCAGAAGTTTGCAAAACTCTTGCTCAAACTCCTGAAAATAAAGTTCATTCTCCCAAAGTGTATCGTCCGCATCAAAAGCAATAAATTCTATTTTATCTTTCATACATTGTTCATTTTACTGTTATTTGCTATCTTTGGTGCAAAGTTACGTCAGTATTTAATTACTTAAAAGGACAAATGTCCCAAAACAGCAAAATGTTACGAACAAATCTTCTACTTTTATCATTTATCGAAAAGGCATACAATGAAGATACTAATAAAGGAATCACTTTGAAGGATTATCCTAATGGGACTTTTTTATGTAAACAGGATGAACAGCCATATAAAATAGCAATTATCAGAAGCGGATTTGCTAAATGCTTCTATAGTGAAGAGAATGGCAAAGACTTTATATTGGAATTTCTGGGTAAAGGAGAAATTATAGGTGAAATAGAAGCGCTACGCAACATAAAATATTTATGCAATGTAGCAGCAGTTACCGATGTACAAGCATATGTATTCTCCACTTCCTACTTTAAATCGCTATTGGACGACAATCACCATTTCGGCCGTATTCTACTTGAAGAATTGGCCGAACGCATTATTAATACTAGTAGCAGAGCTGCCCATCAACAGCTATATACAATAAAACACGGCCTTTCTAAATTGCTTGATCTACAAGAGAAACAAGGAATCAAATTATCCAAAGCCGATATGGCTTCTTATTTAGGAATAGAAATAAGAAGCTTGAACAGAGCTTTGAAAAACCTGGACCATTTGCATCGTATGTTCTAAAACCGTATTTTTGCAATCATTTTCATTTAACACATAATAAATAATTAGTAAAGGATGACACAATCACCCCAAACTACTTCCTCAGGTTTTAGTAAAGCCTTTTGGGTAAGTAACACAGTAGAACTGTTCGAGCGCATGGCGTATTATGCCGTATTTATTGTTCTCACCATCTATCTTTCCAGCATTTTAGGTTTCAACGATTTTGAAGCGAGTATGATCTCCGGTTTATTCTCAGGAGGACTTTATTTATTGCCTATTTTTACCGGAGCTTATGCAGATAAAATAGGATTCCGCAAATCAATGATTATTGCATTTTCTTTGCTTTCCATGGGATATCTGGGATTAGGAGTACTCCCCACACTGCTGGAAGCAGCGGGATTGGTACAATACGGAGAGACAACCCGTTTCACCGGGCTTCCGGACAGCAATGACCGTTGGATGATTGTACCTGTTTTGTTTGTTCTCATGGTAGGCGGTTCGTTTATAAAATCTATTATTTCCGCATCAGTTGCCAAAGAAACAACAGAAGCTACACGGGCACGTGGGTATTCCATCTTCTACATGATGGTAAACGTAGGTGCTTTCACCGGAAAAACCATCATTGATCCTTTGCGTAACGCTATTGGTGAACAGGCTTATATTTACATCAACTTCTTCTCGGGAACAATGACGGTATTAGCCCTGCTTGCTGTTATCTTTCTATACAAATCAACCCATACAGCAGGTGAAGGAAAAAGTATGCGGGAAATTGGACAAGGATTTCTCCGTATCATTACTAACTGGCGCTTGTTGATTCTTATTCTGATCGTAACAGGTTTTTGGATGGTTCAGCAACAGTTGTATGCCACTATGCCTAAATATGTTATACGTATGGCAGGTGAAACCGCAAAACCAGGCTGGATAGCAAACGTAAATCCATTCGTAGTGGTCTGCCTGGTAAGTATTATTACTAAATGGATGGCTAAACGTACAGCCATCACTTCCATGAATATAGGAATGTTCCTGATTCCGATTTCTGCATTGCTGATGGCCTGTGGGAATTTATTGGGTAATGATCTGATAGCAGGTATGAGCAACATTACTTTAATGATGGTGATGGGTATCGTAGTGCAGGCGCTGGCAGAATGTTTCATTTCTCCTCGTTATCTGGAGTATTTCTCCTTTCAGGCTCCCAAAGGAGAAGAAGGTATGTATCTTGGCTTCAGCCATCTCCACTCCTTTTTGTCCTCTATTTTCGGGTTTGGTATTGCTGGTGTGTTACTTACAAAGTATTGCCCTGATCCAGCCTTATTCGATACCCGTGAAGCATGGGAAGCAGCTAGTGTTAATGCGCATTACATCTGGTATTACTTCGCAGGTATCGGGTTAATAGCTGCTATCGCTTTACTGATTTTTGCTAAAACAACCGAATTCATCGACAAAAAGAAGAAAGCATAAGACCGTATATTGCATATTTTATGTATATTTGCGACCCAATGCGAAGATAGGTTGCACTATCTTTGCCGCCACTTTTAGACAAAGTGGCGGCTTTTTGTAATTAAGGAAATCAAGATGAAAGTAAAATTTATTAGCCTTGCAAGCGGAAGTAGCGGCAACTGCTATTATATAGGTACAGAGAAATACGGAATACTAATCGATGCCGGTATTGCGGTGCGCACTATAAAGAAAGGACTGAAAGATGCTGGCGTCAATATGGAAATGATACGCGCAGTGTTTGTTACCCATGATCATGCAGACCATATAAAGGCGGTAGGTGGATTGGGTGAGAAACTTAATATACCTATTTATACTACTGCCCGAATTCATGAAGGAATCAACAAAAGCTATTGCATGACAGAAAAGTTACACACTTCTGTTCGTTACTTGGAGAAACAGCAAGCCATGCAGCTGGAAGATTTCCGAATCGAGTCTTTTGAGGTACCTCATGATGGCACTGATAATGTCGGTTATTGTATTGAAATAGATGGAAAGGTGTTTTCTTTCCTCACTGACCTTGGCGAAATTACTCCAACTGCTGCCGAATATATCTGTAAAGCAAATTATTTAATTCTCGAAGCGAATTATGATGAAGAGATGTTACGTATGGGCACATATCCTCAATATCTAAAAGAACGGATCATCAGCCGCACTGGCCACATGAGTAATATTGCTACCGCAGAGTTTTTGGCTGATAATATTACTGAGCATTTGCAATATATTTGGCTTTGCCATTTAAGTAAGGACAATAACCATCCTGAACTGGCGTATAAAACTGTTGAATGGAAATTGAGAGAAAAAGGTATCATTGTAGGTAAAGATCTACAGTTGTGCGCATTAAAGCGTACCACTCCTTCTGATCTATATGAATTTGAATAAAAAAAGCCGATTCCATCGAAAAAATACAGTCTTTTGTTTGGCTAAATAAATAAAAAGGACTACTTTTGCACCCGCAAACAAGAAAACGGTATGCACTCTTAGCTCAGCTGGTAGAGCAATTGACTCTTAATCAATGGGTCCAGGGTTCGAGTCCCTGAGGGTGTACCAAAGAAAGAATGATACAGGTTGCTCTTTTTTGATTACAGAACTGCTTTACAATAATATTTTAGTTACAAATATTTGCAGTTTTCACAAAAAAACGTACCTTTGCACCGCAATTAAGGATGGTTCCGTAGCTCAGCTGGATAGAGCAACGCCCTTCTAAGGCGTGGGTCTTGCGTTCGAATCGCAACGGAATCACGAAAGGTGGTTACTTCGGTAGCTGCCTTTTTTGTTATATATCAGTGTATTGCGTGATAAAATATTGAAATATAGCCATTTATGCCGTACGACAATTAACATTTATTAGTACCAAATTATGCACGATGATGCACTACTTTTGATACCAAAAATATACCAAGAGTATCAAATGATACCAAAAACGTGATACCGATGTTTGGTTGCATTAACACCAATTTAAAAATTAAAAAGTATGATGAGATTTATGTTCGATAGAAATCTCCTTTTTTCCATTCGGATGTAAAATTGAAGAGGAAAACTAATTTATGCACCAACTTATTTTTAAGTATTACAACTTTATAAAACCTACTTTGTTATACAGAGAACAAAGAAGATAATCAATAATGTGAAATATGGAAAAAATAAAGAGCGTGGCTCTTATTGGAGCAAGCGGTTTTGTTGGATCAGCTATTCTGAAGGAAGCACTGAACCGAGGATTCAAGGTAACGGCTGTTGTTCGTCATCCTGAGAAAATAAAAATAGAAAATGAAAACCTAAAAGTGATGAAAGCTGATGTTTCTTCACTCGATCAAATGTATGAAGTTTGTAAAGGAGTAGATGCTGTAATTAGTGCATATAATCCGGGGTGGAATAACCCTGACATATATAGAGAAACCCTGGAAGTTTATCTAACCATCATTGATGGAGTAAAGAAAGCCGGAATTAATCGCTTCCTAATGGTAGGAGGAGCTGGTTCGCTATTTGTTGCACCAGGAGTAAGATTAATGGATTCAGGATATATTCCTGAAAACATTTTGCCGGGAGTGAAAGCATTGGCTGAATTCTACTTAAAGTTTTTGAAGAAAGAAAAAGAAGTGGATTGGGTATTTTTCTCTCCGGCTGCAAACTTACATCCTGGGGTGCGTACTGGACGTTACCGTTTAGGAAAAGATGATTTAATTGTAGATATTGACGGCAATTCACATATATCCGTTGAAGATTATGCAGCTGCTATGATTGATGAACTAGAACATCCCGCCCACCATCAAACTCGTTATACTATTGGATATTAAAATTAAAAGGTTCATTTATAAAGGATGCAGATTTTACGGATTTGAAAGCCGTATAATCTGCATTCATTTTTTTCTCTGGTTTACATTATCCCTTTTTTTGTATTGAGTAGATAACGTTGACGAAACCTAACCTATACGAGTGAGTTAAAGAAATGACATCACTTACATTGAAATTTAATAAGTCATGCCATAATTATCATAGTTAAATTTTAACTTTTCATTCTTTAATGGTTAACAATATTATTGTATCATTTAAACCATGTTATAAGATTGGCATATACCCCTCCAAAATTTGGAGATATCCCATAAATCCGTACCTTTGTATTGTGTTTTTCATAGTATTAGATTAAGGTTAACAAAAAGATTGGCTGTCTGGGATAGATAGCCTTTTTTTGTGCCCTTCTCATTTCCTTTACCTGAAAATTAAGTTCGTGTTTATCTTCAAAATTTCCAGTTTCTATGAACTTAGTTTTCATCATCTTTGTTCTAAAGAGAAAATACTAAGATGAAAGCTAAATTCCTTTTAATATTATTCATTGTATTTATTGTAGTAGGTACTTCGTCATGTGTCACTTATACAAAGGTGAAACCACCTCACAAAGAAAAGAGAATTCCTCCAGGACAAATGAAGAAGATAACCGGTAGCAAATCTGCAAAGTATTATGCACCGGGGCATAATAAATAGAATGAGTTACCTGGTAACACAAACAAGTATAATAAGAATTTCTTCATCCAAAATCAACTAATTATTTTAAACCAACTCACAGTTTTACTGTTATTAGGATTTATAACCTAATTCAGAATTAACAATGAAGAAATTTTCTATTTTTATTTGCGCCTTGTTACTATTGGCAGGATGTGCAAAGAATGAGACTTATATTTATGGCTTGTTACCAGATAATGAACCGGATAATGAGATTCCTCAAGAAGGAAATGTACTTATTTCTTTTTCAGCATCATTGGAGAGCCGTCATATGACACGTGCTATGTCCCCTATGCCTAAAGGGGTAATAAGCCAAATCTATTCTTTTAAAACTACTGATAGCAGGCTAAATGATCCTTTTGCTGATGGCTATTACATAACATCTTCTGCAGGGATGCTTACCGGGGTGAAAGGCTACAAAATGTATTTGAACAATGGTACCTATAATATGTATGCACTATCAAATAATTCACTGGCCGCCCCTCCTGAAATTAATAATGGGGAAACAGAACCATTAAAGAATGGTATAGATTATTTATGGTGGGAGAACCTTAATCAAGATGTCACTACTTCGCAAGTACATGTTCCCATTGTTTTTCAACATGTATCCACTCAAGTAGTTATTGAAGTATCAGGTGGAGAAAATTTAAAATTAGATAGTTTGATTTCAGTTACCATTATGCCTCCAACCCCTGGTGGCAGCCTTCAATTAGAATTTGGCATTATTGATCCTGCACGTACCTACGATAAAACACCTCTCAATATGGGAATTAATAAATTCCTGGCTCAAGCTATCATATTACCGATTACAAGCGATGATCCAATGCCGTTGACTTTGAAGATTCTGGCAAATGGAGAAACTGTACCCCGAACTTATACTGCAAACATTCCGATACCCGGCAAACTAGCTGGTGGTTTTTCCTATCTTTTCAGTGCTGTGATAGATGGAAATACAATATCATTTTCAGACGCCAGTATTAAAGATTGGACAGATGTAGATGAAACAGGTAGTCCGATATATCCAAATCAGTAATGACCTAGAGCCCTAATGGCAAGCCACTAACATACCAAAGTATAAATAATGCTATCCAAGCAACGAGAATAATCAAAGTATATTTCCAGGTATATTTAAGTAGTGAGCCATAAGTGGTTTGTTTATCGTATTGCTGCATATACGTCAGTACCAGTGGCATATAGAACATAAAAGGAGTAATGGCATTTGTCACACTATCACCTACGCGGAAAGCACATTGCGTGATATCCGGCGAAATGCCCTTACTTGCCAGTACCGGAACAAAGATAAAAGACATAAAAGCCCACTTGGCAGTGGCCGAAACCATAATTAAATTGACAAGTGCCGAAAATATGATAAATAAAATCAGTGTCCACAAACTACCTAAATGGACAGAAGAAAGCATATCCGCTCCCATTATTGCCAAACATTTGTTCAAACGGGAATACTCAAAACACGCAAACAATTGTGACGCAAAAAAAGCTATTACAAAATAAACTCCCAACAAATTCATCGGTTGTGTAAACCCTTCAATCACATCTCCGTCTTTGCGATAACGCCCGGAAGCGAAACCATATACCATTCCCATTAATCCGATGCCGAATGATAGTATAAATAAAATTCCGATAATAAATGGAGAACGGATCAAACTTCCATTGACCCCTCGCAATATACCCCACGACGAAAAAGTAGCCCATAAAATAACAGCCATATAAATTGCCCCCACTATTACTGCACTCAGCATTGCTCTACGCTCCTTGCGTGACAATTGCTTATAACCATCGAAGCTAACACTTCCCGCATACTCTCCTAACATAGGTAAAAGACTCTTACGGGTGATATAATAAACGATAACTGCTAGTATAAAAGTAGAAGCCCCGAAAAAATAATAGTTACACAAAGGCCCTGTTTGTACAGGAGTGATATTGGCCATATCAGCAGCTTCCTGAGTCATAGCAGAAAGCATGGGGTCCAAAGTGCTTAGAAATATATTAGCACTATATCCGCAGGCAGTAGAAACATATGAAGTGATGATTCCTCCAATAGGATGTAATCCCACAGATTGGAACAAGGTTGCGGCAATAGGTATCATAATAACATAGCCCACATCCCCTATCACGTTAGACAATAATCCTGATACTATTACCCAAAGAATAATGCGCCACTGATCACGATGCTTTCTCACTCCCCTACGAATACAAGCGTCGATAAAGCCTGAATGTTGGGCTACTCCTATGCCAAACATAGCCACAATAACCAATCCCAACGGTGCGAACCCCGTAAAGTTTGTTATTACATGACGCAGTAGCCAGCGAATGCCCTCAGGACTCAGCAAACTTTGTACGTGTATTGCCTCTCCTGTGTCAGGTTGAATTACACTGATTCCATAGATATCAAATATCCATGATAAAAAGATGACTGCCAGTGTTAACAGGAAGAACATCGTTGCAGGATGCGGCATGTGCCATTTATTCTTCATAGCTCCTTACTTGACGAAAAGTTTATTCTTCGTCAGCTTCCAGATTATCAATATCTAATATACGAAGTTCCAATGCCCGAACGGCCAAACGCGTAGCATTCACTCCCACCCGTTCGCTAACAGGAAAAAGACGTCCGACCAAATCATTTTGGCGTTTCTCCAAAGATTTAACTCCAAAGGGCATTCCTTTTAAATTGGCTATCATTTCTTTGGTATAGCCTAGAGCTAAATGACGAAGGAAGCGTTCGTCGTATTCATCAATATCGTAACTGATAACAGCCTCCTGACGCTTGGCATCATTCAACACTGATTTACGGAAACGTTCCACTATTTTTTCCAAAATCGGATAATTGAACACAAGTTTCTTTCCATCCATAACAGCTTGCACATCTGTTCTCGTCAACAGTTCGCCTGTTTTCAAGATGATGCCATCGGCACCGGCATCAAGGACGTCGACCCATAACTTCTCATTCAGAATTTCTCCGGTGAAAATAAGCACATGGACACCGGGATAGCGTTTGAATATATTACGGCAAATATCCACTCCAATTGTTGTAGAACCTCCCAATCCTAAATCAAGCAAGACTAAGTCGGGTGTATTCGCTTCGATCAAGGGCCAGAATTCCTTTTCCGTCATGGCAGTGCCAATCACTTCTGCATCCTGTATTTCGTGACGAAAGATTTCTTCTGTACCTTTCAATTCCAACTTAACATCTTCAACGATGATAACTTTAAATTTATTTCCTTCCATATCTATGTATATAATCCTATTTTAAACAACCTATCCACTAACTAGCCACGCCGGGGTATGGTGAAATAAACCGTGTAGCCACCATTTTCAGCCGGTTCTGCATTGATACGGCAACCACGACGACCGGCAAACTCATCATGGTCGCGGATGATTTGTTTGCAAACTAAATATTCCGTTCCATGCAACTGCCCCTTCTCACCGGCGGTCATACGTGCCAGATTCGGATAAAAAAGTTGATTCAATTCTTCACGCGATTTCTCCCGGCGCATATCCGTAAATAAGAAACGTACGTATTCCCCATCTACTGCACCATGCAGTGAGATTTCTCCATCAAGAGGTACTGAAAGAGCTTCGTCAATCAAGTTCTCCAAAAGAAAATGCAACTGATTCTTGTCACCGATAACATTCTCTTTCAATATTCCAGTTTCAAAAGTAATAGAATTTATATTGCCTTTATTTACTTTGCGGAAATATTTTTCAGCAGCATTCATAAGATCCGAAACCGGTATAACGGAACGCCTGAATGTAACTTCTTCCAATTGACGGGAAGCACACGAGCTAAGAATGGTAAAGATACCTTTATAATATTCAATGAGTTCTCCTATCGCTGCAATATTTTCATATTCCTCCGCCTCTGTTAACTGACCTGAGCGTAATTTACCTATCAATTGCTTTATCTTGTTGGGGTAATAGATGGTTTCATGTTTTATGGTTGAAAGACAATTATCCAATACCATATTCTGCACATGCAACAAACTATCTTCCCAAGAAGCGCGGCGGGTTTCATCCTGTGCAGTTTCTATATCCCTGTATTTGGTAGCCAATTTTACTACGGCATTAAATATAACGATAGCCACATAACGGGCAATCAGTTCCAAAAGCAAGTGGTCGCTCTCCCGTTCAGTCCCCTCCCGACGCTCCAGGCACAACACACCGATACAACGAGAAACTCCACCGGCTTCTATAATAAGTGGCAGCGCCTGCACGTTCTTTTCTGCCAGATAAGTTTGTTCTTCAAAACATCGAAGCATCTTGTCTTTCCAATGTGCATCTTCTTGTGCTTCCGGAGGATTGGATGTAAATTCCAGTCGATGAGCCGTTTCGTTGTATACGGCTATTCCCAGTCGGTCAATACTCAATAGTTCATTGACCGCATCAAAGGCAGCTTTCACTATTTGCCTCGGAATTTCTTTTAAGGTACTTTCTTCACGCTGCAGCATTTCATCCGTTTCGGAAGTTGCAAGTAAAGAAGTAGCAAAAACTTGCTTATTAATTTCTAGTACCTGTTCCAAATTCCAGCGATTCACCATCCGCTTGCGGAAATAGAGAATATAATATCCCAACAACAATGCAAATAGCAGAATGCCTCCTAATATAATTCCTACCATTTTGTTGTTGGTAGAACGTTCCAACTGGCGGCAATAATTTTCCAATGACTGATCTTCACCTAACAATTTATATAAAGAAGCATAAGCAGTATTGTTATAACTATAATTATCCCACTGTTTCAAAGCAAGAAATGCTACGGCAGCTTCGTTACGGATATCCAGAATCACATGAAAATCAGAGTTAAACATCTCATTCCACCAAACTAATTCTGCAGATTGTCCATCACCGGTCAATGTCATAAAATGATGCGGAGACCGGGCATATTTTCTGTAATGGGCATTCAAATAATAGATGGCAGAATCTGCATATTGTAGTGCTTGCTCATAACTTCCATCTATATTGGAATAATAAGCATTGTTGGCAAAATCTGAAGCCACATCTAATAAAGCCTCATATTGATTTTGTGCAGCCAGTTTTACGGAGTCGGGTACGGTCTTATCCGAAACATGATCCACTACTCTACCGCAGGACGATAATCCTAAAAATAAAAACAGTATTAATACAGTAAGCGTTTTGCGTATCCCCATCGGTAAGCGGAAATAGAAACGACTACCTTTTCCTAAAGAACTCTCTACATTGAAAAGACAAACCCTAAAAAGATCATTTGTCTTTCGGTATTTCTCAATGATACCTTTGCAGTTCATTAATCCGAAACCGCTGCCTTTATTTTTCCATAACTCATCCCGGTCCGGCGCATCACTCATGCCGATAGCTTTGGAATCATATACTTTTTCACCGACGATGCATGCTACATCTTCAGCGGATAATCCGCAACCATTATCTTCTACAGAGATTTCCACATAGTCAGCTTCTTGACGGGCATAGACTTTCACTATACCTCCCTGAGGAGTATATTTGCGTGCATTCTCGGCTAATGTATTAATCATGAAAAGTGTCAAAGCTTTGTCTGCTTTCACATAAGCATCGGTTGGGATCACATCCAGTTGTTGCTGCTTCATTTGAAAAGCCCGATTACCTTTCCGTATCAGCTCAAAGAGTTCATTCAATTTAAAATTCTCGATATTCAAGCTCAATGAACCTTGTTTCATTTTAATCCATAAGGCAAGAATATCGTTATACTCATTAATCGTGGTTACTAATTCGTCAATATATTGATACTTTTCATTTTTAATATACTCATCTTTAATAAAACCTTTCTGTGTTAGCTTTTGTACCTCGTTGATGATGCGGTCAATATATGGATGAATACCATTGACAATAGACATACATGCCTTCTTAATCAAATTCTGCCTTTTATTTCCGGCTATATGTTGCTCATAGATATAACGTTGCTTTTCCAATCTCTTGCGTTCATCTCCCAAGGATATTGAAGTCATACCGTTTTCCAAGGCCCATTGTATATAGGGAGTGATTACCATCACCATGGCCTGTTCATCCTTACTAATGCGCTTCGGAAATACAAGCTTCCCATTTTCTATATGGATATCACTCACTCCAAACAGTTCCTCCATCTCCGGAGCTACAGCCGATTGAATAGCTTCGATCACCTCTTCTTCCGCCTGAGCATCAGCCGGAATGGAAGCTGTGATTTTTTGACAAATATCCAGCATTTGTTGCAAGCGTAGCAAATGCAGTTTGTTTTTCACTTTTGAACGCTTATTGAAGAACCAAAAGAAGAGAAGCACCCACAAAAAGCCTACAATAATAAAGAATAGCAATACATTCAATTGCCTTGCTTCATTTTCTAATGCGATATACCGGCTCTCCAGTTCTTTGTCCTGACGAGTATCTTCCAGAATATCCAGATATATATTGCGATTGTAATCAGACTTTTCTTTCATCTCCAGTCCCGCATACGATACACTCAATTGTTCTCGAATACGCGATATCCATTCGGGTACCGTCTTCAATTTATGTTCTATCCATGCTTTTTCAGCATAGATCGTATCCCGATTATCATACGCTTTCAACCAATCCAAACTATCATGGCAATTATAATACAAGCGATGATGGTCGTTCACACATTCCAAAGCAGTTTTCAGCGTATCCAGTGCTTCTTCGTACCTGCCATGAGAATTCAGATATTTTCCGATAGAAACATATGCTCCTGCAATTTGATATAAGTCATTGTACTGCCGGAATTTCTTTAAAGCTAACTGCCCCAATCGCATAGGAAGTAAAGAATCTACCGGCACCCCAAATTGCTTCAGTGCATGAGAACGGCGATTTTGAAAAAACTCATAATTATCCGGTGCTGCCATCAGATTGGCAAGCCCCTGTACGCCATTTCCTTCAAAATAGGGATAACCTTTCCGTGAGGCCAAAAGCCATGTCGTATAAAGTTCATCGAATTCACACAAACGTTGTTCATCCAAGGTTTCAGCTTCACACAAAGTGGCAGACCCTTTTATGTAATGATAGTATAGCAATTGATTGGTATCTGCCGCCAATTCATCATTTTCGGGCACCTCATTAATGCAAGCCATGGCTTCAGGACGCTGCTGCAAATAATAATAGTAAACGGCAGACACAATATTGAACTCGGAACGCGCATAATTCAAACGCATCCGCTCATGTTTATCTACAAACAGATTATTATCTTCGGCTATTCGTTTCATACGACGCAACGCACTATTGCGATAGTCGTAAAATTCCTTATTTAAAGCGGTGCGTTGATATATCTTCATTAAACCGATATCGGCAATAAGCAGCTCCAATTCATTTTTAGTCAATCCATAAACTTCCTGATGATACTTTACGGCTTGTTCAAAATCCATCCTCATAAAAGCACAAAATCCAAGATTGTTGCAAGCTTCAGCCTTACCTTGTTTATAGAGCCTTACCTCGCGATAAGCTTGCGATGCTGCATGACAGGATGAATCCAGATCTTTATAACGATAAGTATAAGCCACTTGATTCAATGAATCGATCAGGCGCATTTCCTTAGTAGGAGCAGTGCCCACACAGGAAACCATTGCTGTACAAAGCCACAGCAAACTTGCCAACCAGATTGAAGAAAGCCGTTTCATAAAGCAAATCTACAAATAAATCCGGGAAAGAAAAAAGATTTTTCTACAATAAGTCTTGTATTATGTAACTGGAAATTCATAACTTTGCAAGCAAATTAATAAATAGGTAATATCTATTACAGAAATGAGCGAAAAAGCACCCTTTATGGTATTCTCCGGAACAAACTCGAGATACCTTGCAGAAAAAATCTGCGCGAGCCTTGATTGTCCTCTTGGAAATATGAACATCACCCATTTTGCTGATGGTGAGTTTGCTGTTTCATATGAAGAGTCTATTCGTGGCGCACACGTATTCTTGGTTCAATCAACCTTTCCTAATTCTGACAATTTGATGGAACTCTTACTGATGATTGATGCTGCTAAAAGAGCATCAGCTAAGAGTATTATAGCCGTTATCCCTTATTTTGGTTGGGCACGTCAGGATAGAAAAGACAAACCTCGTGTATCCATCGGCGCAAAATTGGTTGCCGATTTGCTTTCAGTAGCAGGCATCGATCGTTTAATTACTATGGATCTTCATGCTGACCAGATTCAAGGTTTCTTCAATATTCCAGTAGATCACTTGTATGCATCAGCCGTATTCCTCCCCTATATCGAATCCCTAAAACTGGAAGATCTGGTTATTGCAACTCCTGATGTAGGTGGTTCGAAACGTGCCAGCACATTCTCTAAGTATCTTGGTGTACCTTTGGTTTTGTGTAATAAGACACGTGAGAAAGCGAATGTGGTTGCTACTATGCAAATCATCGGTGATGTAAAAGATAAGAATGTAGTATTAATCGATGACATTGTAGATACTGCCGGAACCATTACCAAGGCTGCTAACATCATGAAAGAAGCCGGAGCAAAATCCGTTCGTGCTATTGCCAGCCACTGTGTGATGTCCGATCCAGCCTCTTTCCGTGTACAAGAGTCCGGTTTAACAGAAATGGTATTTACAGACAGTATTCCCTACTCTAAAAAATGTGCTAAGGTGAAACAGTTGAGCATTGCTGAGATGTTCGCTGAAACCATTAAACGAGTTATGAATAACGAGTCAATCAGTTCACAATACATTATCTAAGCGCTCTGCGCTTAGATAGTTAAAAATTAAAAGGTGAGAGTTGATAGTTACTATGCAGCATAACAGCGCAGCTAACTATCAACTCTCACCTTTTAACTTTTAACTAATTTAATCAAGCTTTCCCATTTTATAAGTGCCTTTACGCACTACTTTTCCATTCTTATCAGTTTCAACAAAAGGACCGTGTTTCTTTCCTTGTTTGAAGAATCCCTCGTAGCGATTGCCATTTTTATCTTCCTGTACGCCACTACCCTCTTCCAAACCATTCACAAAGCCACCTTTATATTTTGTTCCATCAGTCAAAATTAAAGTTCCCTGACCATTAAATTTATTATTTTTCCATTCACCTTCATATGAATCACCTACATTCCATTTGTATATACCACGTCCGTCACGTTCATTATCTTTCCAGTCACCTTCATAAACAGCACCACTTGCCCAGGTAAATATACCATGTCCTTCTTGCTTGCCATCTTTGAAACCTCCAACATACTTGTTGCCACTGGCATGATAGTAGATACCTTCTCCGGTACGCTCGCCTTGCACATATGAACCCTCATATCGGTCGCCTGTGTGAAAAAAGTAGATACCTTTACCATGCTGCATATCATCTTTCCAATCGCCTACATATTTATCACCATTGGCATATTCAAAAGTACCTTTGCCATCGCGAACATCATTCTTCCATTGACCTTCATATTTGCTGCCATCATTCCAGGTTAATGCACCTTCGCCTTCCTTCTTGTCTTTTTTCCATGACCCTACATATTGGGAACCGTTTTTCCAGGTATATGTGCCTTTACCTTCACGTTTGTCGTTTACCCAGTCACCATCATAAGTATCACCGTTATAATAATACATAGTACCTTTTCCGTGCTGGTAGTCCTGAAACCACATACCATCGTAGCGGTTATTATTCATGAAGTAATAAATACCTTTTCCGTGCTGTTGGTCCTGAAACCATTCTCCCTCATACTTCTCGCCATCCGTAAACATAAAAGAGCCGTAACCTTCGCGTTTGCCTTTTATATATTCTCCCTCGTATACGTCGCCATTTTTGAAGACAGTTTTTCCTTTTCCGCTTGGTTTACGTCCTTTTATCTCACCGGTATATACGGAACCATCTTTAAATGTATAAGTACCTATTTTAATTTCGGAAGAGAATGTATTTTTTACTTTGTCGAAGAAACTTTCTTTTTTTTCTTGGGCAGTAACTCCCCCTTGACACAAAAATGCCAGAATCAGTGCAGTATATAGATATTTCATTGACTATTTAAAATTTAAAATTAAAAAATAAAGCGATGCTGATGAATGCACCGTTTTCATAAGGTTCACAAAAGAACAATCTGTGATTAAAAGACGTAAAAAGGGTACAAAATGTTACACCTGCCTAAAGTCTTATGCACAAAGATACAATTTATCTGCTAATACAATGTAGTACTATACGCTTTTTATGACATTTTTTTGCCGGATACGACTTCTTTTAAATTCTCTTTGCATAAATATCGCTGGGCAAGTTCACGAATTTCTTGTGGGGTAACTGCTTTTACAGCATTCAGGGCATCGGCGAAATACGAATCTTGCAGACCCGAAGTCTGAACAAAGATCCATGCATCTGCCAGTGAAAAAGGTGACTCATAACTACGGCACATATCTCCCAACATATAATTCTTCACTGTAGAAAACTCTTCATCGGAAACCAACTCATTCTGGAGACGATCTATTTCGTTATAGACCTCGCTGATTAATGGTTCTACAAATTCATTTGCAGTTTCGGCATTTATAGCCAATACTCCTTGCCCCGGATAGGGCATAATACCGGCAGAGATTCCATAGGTATATCCTTTCTCCTCACGAATATTGGACATAAGGCGACTTCCAAAATACCCTCCAAACAAAGTGACTAGTACGCGTGCATTTAAATAATCGGGATGCTTGCGGTCAAGTGAGAGCATTCCCATACGTACCGCACTTTGCAAGGCATCGGAATGCTCTATAAAAATCCGTTTTTCAGCAGAAGTTACAGCTATAAAAGTCTTGTTTTCAGGGCTACGAAAATCCGTTCCCCAAGGTTCTGTACCGAAAATGGATTCTATTCTGCGAATAGAATCGTCATCCACTTTACCCGATAAATAAATACTGCAATTGTTAGAATGGTAATTATGAGTATAAAATTCACGCAATAAGGTGGGATTAATACGGTGATAGTCTTCCTCTTGCACCAAACGCCCACTAGGATGCTGTTCACCATAAATAGCTTTTACCAGTCCACGATGTGCCAAGAAATCGACTTTGGAGGTATTTATAAGAAATTGCTGGATATTATTATTAACGATTATACCTAATTCCTTCTCAGGAAACAAAGGTTCCTTTACAATGGATTCCAGCACATCCAGTGTCTGAGGCAAGTATTTATTTAAAGAATAAAGAGTGATAAAATCATATTCGGATGCACTGGACAGTTCTAACCAAGCCCCATAATAATCCAGTTTTTCGGCTATTTCGGCAGCAGAATAACGCTCGGTCCCTTCACGCAACATCCGGTTTGCGAACAATGCCTGTAGAGGTTGCGATTGTTGCCACCTCCCTCCTTTCATCAAAAGATCAATACGTATAACTTCGTTCTCGCCGGCATTAATTACATTCAAAGATACACCATTGGGCAATATCCGGCGTTCCGGTATTTGAATAGCCAGTTGTTCCGGCTCTAAGATTTCAGGCTGTATAGTTCTGTTCACAGACAAATGACTCATAATTTATAACTCACAAGTTTTAAGAAATATCTCCGCTTGTTCTAAGTCTTGCGGAGTATCGATGCCAATAGTTTCAACTTCTGTTATTCCGGCTTTAATTGTGTAACCATTCTCTAACCAGCGTAATTGCTCCAGTGACTCTGCCAATTCCAAGGATGATTGAGGTAAAGATGTGATCTCCTTCAATACTTCTACACGATAGGCATACAATCCGATATGCTTATAA
The DNA here is from genome assembly GCA_900555635.1 of uncultured Bacteroides sp. Taxonomy (GTDB): domain Bacteria; phylum Bacteroidota; class Bacteroidia; order Bacteroidales; family Bacteroidaceae; genus Bacteroides. The sequence goes on along the minus strand of USLU01000001.1, from coordinate 6,261 downwards.
TAAGTATGATTTTTCAACCAATCTGTTTTTTCGGCATTACGTTGGTAAGGAATGATGGAGCGGCTGAAGTACAGGGCATTCATATTCTTATTCAAAACGACTTTCGGAGAGTTCACGTTTTCCAAGGCTGCAAAACCGTTGTCTGAAGTAAAAGGTTTTACCAATGTAGCAATCTCAGTGGTAGCGTCATCAAAACACGCTTTGATAGCTTGCAACTGCGAAGGTTGGATAAATGGTTCATCTCCCTGAATGTTTACAACCACGTCAAATTGTCCGCCTATCTTGGTACAAGCCTCATAGCAACGATCCGTACCGCTTTTGTGATGAACGGAAGTCATTACCACTTTCCCGCCGAATGCTTTCACAGCTGCTTCAATACGTTCGTCATCAGTAGCCACGTAAGCATCATCAAGGATGCCTGCTACTTGTTCGTACACCCGCTGTATTACTGTTTTTCCACCTAGCATTGCCAATGGTTTAGCAGGAAAACGCGTCGATGCATAACGGGCGGGGATAATTCCTAAAAACTTCATTATTACTATGAATTACAAATTACTAATTATGAATTACTCTTTACTTTTTACAAACGACGATTGAATGAGCCTCAGTTCTTCCAATCCCCGAAGTATATAATCGCGTTTCAAGTCTTCGGACTTATAAACTTGAGTGTCACAGGATAACAAGTCGATATCCAGACGAACAATTTCTTGTTTTTTTTCGTCCGGAGTTCTTCCTGCTTCGCGCTCTATGGACTTTAATTGCGCAATAACCTCTTCTGTGTTGCATGATGAGGTAAATTGCGCCACTTGATTGGAAAACAAGTTCGGACGGCGAAAAAACAATGGCTTTGTTTCCTCTTCTTTTGAGAAAAGGATTCCGGGGAAAAGTTCAGATAATCTTTTACGAGCCAATGCCAAATTATCTTTCCGCTGTTCGTTGCTGCCGATGCTGATTGTATAAAACATTAGTTAAACAGTTCATCAAGTCCGCCTATCGGCTCCTCGACACTTGTATTTTCTTCCAGAGTATCTTTACAGGGGTCAAATCCTTCGGGCAATTGGAATCTTTCGTTTTCGTCATAACCCAATGATTTGTCACCGAGAACCTTCACCATATATTTAGCCCAGATAGGCAATGCCATAGAAGCCCCCTGACCATGCAACATTGTGTCAAAGTGAATGTCGCGGTCTTCACCACCTACCCAGCATCCTGAAACAAGGGATGGAGTAAATCCCATGAACCAACCATCTGCATTAAAATTGGTAGTACCAGTTTTACCTCCCATATCTGCTTTCACACCCAGACGACGAACGCGGTCTCCGGTACCTTCATTAACTACAGCACGCAGCATTACCAGCATTTTATAAGCACTGGAAGCACTGATAACCTCTTGCATCTCAGGTGAGAAAGTTGCCAGTACATTACCATCGCTATCTTCAATACGAGTCACAAACAAAGGTGCTACTCTAATACCCTTGTTCGGGAAAGCAGTATAAGCACTTACCATTTCTCCTACTGAAATTTCGCAAGGGCCCAAACTGAGTGAAACAGAAGGCACTATCTCACGATTACGTACACCAAAAGTATTTATCAGACGTTTCAGGTTATACGGATTCAGCTTGCTCATCAAGTAGGCGGTAACCCAGTTGTCCGAATTTGCCAACCCCCACTTCACGGTTACCATTTCGCCATATCGTTTTTTATTGGCATTACGTGGAGTCCAAGGTTTTCCGTTCTCATCAATCAAAGTATATTCTACATGGCGGACTTCATCGCAAGGAGAAAAACCATTCTCCATTGCCAATGTATAAAGATAAGGTTTGATAGTAGAACCTACCTGGCGACGTCCTACCATTGCCATGTCATATTGGAAATAGTGATAGTTCGGTCCCCCTACATAAGCTTTTACATGTCCGCTGCGCGGGTCCATAGACATAAATCCGGCACGGAGGAAGAATTTATAATAACGGATAGAATCCATTGGAGTCATAATGGTATCTTTTTCTCCTTCCCAGCTAAACACTGACATTTGCTCCGGAGTATCGAACGCTTTCTTTATTTGAGCATCCGAAGCACCGGCATTTTTCATGGTGCGGTAACGGTCGGATTGCTTCACGGCACGTCCTAGGATTTCATCTACTTGTTCCTGGGTCAACCTGAAAGTATATGGTGCTTTCTTAGCCCCTTTCTTCTCTTTGAAGAAATAGCCTTGAAGTTCTTTCAGGTGCTCGGTTACGGCATCTTCGGCATACTTTTGCATACGAGAGTCAATCGTAGTGTAAATCTTCAAACCATCTGTATAAAGGTTGTATTTACTACCGTCTTTCTTGGTATTCTTTTCACACCAACCATACAACGGATTATTTACCCAATCGAGAGAGTCTTCGTAATATTTCTGCATCTGCCAACCACGATAATCAGATTTATTGGGTTCTTTGGCAGTTAATACGCCACGCAGATATTCACGGAAATAAGTAGCTATACCTTCTTTATGATCTACACGGTTATAGACCAGTTTCAGCGGCAATGCCTGCAATGAATCGCACTCTTCAGCAGTAATATAGCCTGCTTTACGCATCTGGTCGAGTACCACATTGCGGCGCCCGCGCGAACGTTCGTTAAAGCGAACCGGATTATAGAGTGACGGATTCTTACACATACCGATCAAGGTAGCGGCTTCCTCTATTTTCAAATCCTTCGGTTCACTACCGAAATAAGTGAAAGCAGCAGTCTTTATACCTACTGCATTGTTCAGGAAGTCGAATTTATTAAGGTACATAGTAAGTATCTCTTCTTTCGTATAATAACGCTCCAACTTCACAGCAATTACCCACTCGATAGGCTTCTGGAAAAGACGTTCTATTATATTATCGGCACTGGGCGAATAAAGCTGCTTGGAGAGCTGCTGAGTAATAGTACTACCTCCACCTGCATTTTTCTGCATCAAAACGCCGCGTTTCACAATAGCACGAAACAAAGCCTTGGCATCAATGCCCGAATGTTCGGTAAAACGTACATCTTCTGTAGCAATCAACGCATTGATAATATTGGGAGAGAGATCCTCATATCCTATGTATACACGATTCTCCTTGCTATAAGAATAGGTTCCCAGTACCTTTCCGTCTTCAGAAAGCACTTCCGTAGCAAACTTATAGTTAGGGTTTTCCAGATCTTCCACCGGCGGCATATAGCCAACCCAACCTTTTGAAATAGAGAAGAATATAATGACACACACCAGCGCAATGAGTGTGATGAAAATCCAGAGGATTTTTACGATTTTCTTTATCATGCTCAATTCTTAAAAAATCAATTTTTAATAACAGTACAAAGGTACGCAAATATATTGGATGTCCCCCTGTTTTTCTTTATCTTTTTCGAATGTTAACAAATGTTTTGTCGCTAAAATCAGCTCGTATTTTAGTGGGAAATTTTGCGAAATCCTCTATGTTTTTTGCCGTTTTTTGTCGTTTTTTGCATAGGATTTGGCAAAATCCTATAGCATTTAACGCGATTTTAACATTTGCAAGTTGCTGAAAATCAAAGAAAGTCTCATTATTTACAGTATATATATTATATAATAACAACAGCAACAAAAGAAAAAAAGAAAGACTGCTGATGTTGCTGCTATTATTTTTTCATTCCGACAGACAAAAACGACGCATCGTGTCGTCCCGAATGACACACTTCACCGAAGCAAATGACGCAGCTCACCGAGGCAAACCACGCAGCTCAAGTTACACAAGCTGCGTCATTGGGAACGGCTAGCTGTGTAGTTTGCTTTGACGAAGTGCGTGGTTCGGGAAAACAATAAATTTCCGATAAAAAAAGTCTCATAGATTTCCTGAACCCATGAATTTTCCGTAACTTTACACTCTCGAAAAGTATAAAAAAGAATTCAACGATATGGAAAACAGAAGTTTAGTCACCATTGCCGAACACTCAAAGGAAAAAATCCTTTATATGCTCGAAATGGCCAAAGAGTTTGAAGCACATCCTAACCGGCATTTACTGGACGGGAGAGTAGTTGCCACCCTATTTTTCGAGCCATCTACCCGTACCCGGCTTAGTTTTGAAACGGCAGCCAATCGTTTAGGTGCCCGTGTCATAGGTTTCAGCGACCCGAAAGCTACCAGCTCGTCGAAAGGTGAAACCCTGAAAGACACCATCAAAATGGTGAGCAATTACGCCGATATCATCGTGATGCGCCACCATCTCGAAGGGGCTGCACGCTATGCCAGCGAAGTAACCAACATACCTATCGTCAATGCCGGAGACGGAGCCAACCAGCATCCGTCGCAAACGATGCTCGACCTCTACTCCATTTACAAAACCCAAGGTACCTTGGAGAACCTGAATATCTTCCTGGTCGGTGACTTGAAATACGGACGTACCGTACACTCTCTGCTGATGGCTATGCGTCACTTCAACCCCACCTTCCATTTCATTGCTCCGGACGAACTGAAAATGCCGGAAGAATACAAAATTTATTGCCGCGAGCATAACATCAAGTATGTGGAACACACCGACTTCACCGAAGAAGTGATTGTTGATGCCGACATCCTCTACATGACCCGTGTACAGCGCGAACGCTTCACTGATCTCATGGAGTACGAACGAGTGAAGAACGTGTACATCTTGCGCCATAAAATGCTGGAACATACTCGTCCCAATCTACGCATTCTGCATCCGCTGCCCCGCGTAAACGAAATAGCTTACGATGTAGACGAAAGCCCCAAAGCTTATTATTTCCAGCAAGCTCAAAATGGCTTGTATGCCCGTGAAGCTATACTCTGCGATGTTCTAGGCATTACACTGGACGAAGTGAAAATCAGTGATTAACGATTAGTGATTAAAAAAAATCAAAAATGAACGATAAAAAGCAAGAATTACAGGTTGCCGCACTCGAAAACGGTACTGTTATCGACCATATCCCCTCTGAGAATTTATTTACGGTAGTCTCGCTGCTAGGACTGGAACATATGCAGAATAATATTACTATCGGCTTCAATCTCAAGAGCAAAAAACTGGGTACGAAAGGCATTATCAAAATTGCCGATAAGTTTTTCTGCGATGAAGAAATCAATCGTATTGCTGTAGTAGCTCCTAATGTGAAACTGAATATTATCCGTGATTACGAAGTAGTGGAGAAACGTGAAGTCAGTCTGCCGGAGGAATTACGTGGTATCGTGAAATGTGCCAACCCCAAGTGTATTACAAACAATGAACCAATGCCAACCTTGTTCCACGTAGTCGACAAGGATAGGTGTGTTATCCGGTGCCACTATTGCGAAAAGGAACAAACCAGAGAGGATATTGAAATTATTTAGTTAATAGTTTGTAAAAAAGAAGTGAAAGAAGATTGGAAACCCGGAACAATGATCTATCCGTTACCTGCCGTCTTGGTAAGTTGCGGAAGTACTCTGGAGGAATTTAACATACTGACTGTAGCATGGACGGGAACGATTTGTACGAACCCGCCCATGTGCTATATTTCCGTACGTCCTGAACGCCACTCCTACGGTATAATCAAAAAAAATATGGAGTTCGTCATCAATCTTACTACCAAAGATATGGCTCGTGCTACCGACTGGTGCGGCGTCCGCTCCGGTAAGAACTACAATAAATTTGAAGAAATGAACCTCACTCCGGGCAAATGTACCGTTGTCAATGCACCTCTCATTGAGGAATCCCCACTCTGCATTGAGTGCCGGGTGAAGGAGATTATATCACTCGGTTCGCATGACATGTTCATAGCCGACGTAGTGAATGTTCGTGCCGACACAAGCAACTTAAATCCGGAAAACGGAAAACTAGAGTTGGCAGAAACCAATCCTTTGGTGTATGTGCATGGTGGATATTATGAATTAGGTGAGAAAATCGGCAAGTTCGGCTGGTCGGTGGAAAAAAAGAAGTGATCAGGTAGTAAAAAATGGGAAGTAGATTAATTATTATAAGTATGTGGTTGCTGACATTCTCTACAACAATGTGGGGTCAGCATCCTTCAGTGCCAGGTACTTACGATGACGATCATCCTAAAACCCAAAAGGAACACTCTGTTAACTTTGGTGTCAAAGGTGGATTTACTTCTTCTCTGTTCCTTGTTTCCAACTTCAGTGTAAATGGTGTTGTCATCAACGAAGTACAGAATAATTATAAGATAGGTTATTTTGGTTCTGTCTTTATGCGGTTAAATGTTGAACGTCATTTTCTGCAACCAGAGATATCATATAATATCAACCGTTGTAATATCACCTTTGAATT